>CANMJA010000022.1 GCA_947498055.1 uncultured Tenacibaculum sp. | reverse complement strand
AAAAAGTGAAAAATACGAATCAAAAAATCAAAAAGCAAAAATAACTCTGTTCATTAAGGCTTTTGCAACGGTCTTAAATTGCTCTTTTAACAAAAACATAGCACAATTAAATAGTGCTTTTTTATAATTTAGTACACTTATCAACTAATTACATCAACAATGCAAAAATTACTACTCGTTTTGTTTACTTTCTTTTTAATAAGCTTTCATCAAGCTTATAGTCAAAAAAGAAAATCTAAAAAAAAACAAGAAAAAACGAATAAAAAATCTTCTAAAAAAGAACCTAAGTATACAGATTTTGTAAATAAAGATACTAAAACAGATAAAGGTTTATTTAAAGTGCATGAAACAAAAGAAAAGTATTACTACGAAATACCTAAGAATCTATTAGACAAAGAAATGCTCTTAGTGAGTAGAATTAAAGAGCTTCCTTCTGGTTTTGGTGGTGGTTATGTTAACGCAGGATCTAAAACTAATGAACAGGTTATTGTTTGGCAAAAATTTAAAAAGAAAATATTACTTAAACTAAAATCATACAATGCTATAGCTAATGACTCTCTTCCTATTTATAAATCTGTAAAATCAAATAATCTAGAACCTATTATTTATGCTTTTGATATTAAAACTCAAAATGCAGATTCTACTGCTGTATTAATTGAAGTTACAAAGTTTTTCTCTTCAGATATTAAAGCTATTAGTGGAATTGGAGAAAGAGCAAGAAAACTATATAAAGTGAAACGATTAGATACTAAGAGAAGTTTTATTAATCGCATTAATAGTTATCCTAAAAATATTGAAGTAGTTCAGGATTTCACTTACGATGCTGCAGCTCCTCCATCTCAAAGAGCTTCTAATACCATCAGTATTCGCATGAATCAATCTATGATATTATTACCTAAAAAACCAATGATGCCTCGAATTTTTGACAAACGAGTTGGCTATTTTACTGTAGGTACTGTAGATTATAATTCGGAAGCTTTAAAAGCACATAGCAAACGTTATATTTCACGTTGGAAATTAGAACCTAAAGATAAAGCTGCCTATAACAGAGGAGAATTAGTTGAACCTATTAAACCTATTGTTTATTATTTAGATCCTGCTACACCTAAGAAACTAAGAAAATATATTAAACAAGGAGTAGATGATTGGCAAAAAGTATTTGAAACTGCTGGTTTTAAAAATGCTATAATGGCAAAATATCCTCCTACAAAAGAAGAAGATCCTGAATTTAGTATGGAAGATATTCGTTATTCTTCTATTAGATATGTAGCTAGCACTACTAGAAACGCTGTAGGACCTAGTGTTTCTGATCCTAGATCTGGTGAAATTATAGAAAGCGATATTATTTGGTATCATAATCACTTAAGATCGTATAGAAATAGATATTTATTAGAAACTGGTGCCGCTAACCCTTCCGCCAGAACTTTAGATACTCCTGAAAAAGAAATCGGTGAGATGATGCGTATGGTTATAGCTCATGAAGTTGGTCATGCGTTAGGTTTACCTCATAACATGGCTGCTAGTTATGCATATCCTGTAGACTCCTTACGTTCAGGTAGTTTTACACAAAAATATGGAATTGCTGCTACTATTATGGATTATGCTCGTTATAATTACGTAGCACAACCAGGAGATAAAAATATTCGTTTTATTCGTCAATTAGGTCCTTATGATCATTACTCTATTAATTGGGGATATCGTGTTTTACCTTTTGCTTCTACTCCTGAAGAAGAAGTAAAAACCTTAGATAAATGGATTACTGACAAAGCTAACAATCCTATTTATAATTTTGGAATCCAAAGATTTAGAGGCTTCGACCCTGCTTCTCAAACAGAAGGCATTGGTAATGATCAAGTAAAAGCTAGTTCTTATGGAGTGAAAAACTTAAAAATAGTAGCTAAAAACTTAAAAAAATGGACTTCAGATCAAACAAATAATTATGAGGATTTAAATGAATTATACAGTGAATTATTAGGTGTTTGGAATAGATATGCAGGGCATGTTACTGGAAATATTGGTGGGATTTTTGAACATAATAAAAAGCCAAATCAGAAAGGAAATGTATATACTTCTCTAGGTAAAAACAAACAAAAAGAATCTTTAAATTGGTTATTACAAAATGTATTTACTACTCAAAATTGGTTACTCGATAAAAATATTTTAGCAAATATTAATCATACCAATTATACCAATAGAATGTTAGCTTTACAAAACAGGCAATTAAATAGCTTATTAAATACAAGTAGGTTAGAGAGAATGATTAATGCTGAAGTAACACAATCTGATTTTTACAGTATTCCGGAATTTATAAAAGATTTACGCAAAGGAATATTTTTAGAGGTAAATACGGTAAAAAATGTAGATGTTTATCGAAGAAATTTGCAAAAAAGCTTTATTGGAGAAATGGAAAACTTACTAAAAGATAAAAAGATTTCTTATACAGACATTCATTCTATAGTAAGAGGAGAATTAACTTCTTTAAAATACCAAATAAATATTGCTAGTAAAAGAGCCACTAATAAAATTACAAAATACCATTACAAAGACTGTTTAGTTAGAATTGAAAGAATTTTAAATCCCAAAAAATAACATCATAAAAAAGCCCAATTTAGTTCTCTAAATTGGGCTTTTAAAATTGATTTATTTTTTAGAACTCATCGTCTACTTTAGCATCTTTTACATCTACAGGTACATTTTTGCTTTGGTAATCTCTAATTTTATCTTTAATTATATCCATAAAACTAGAGTCAGAAAAATCTGAATTATTTACAATTTCTTCTAACGCTTTAATTCTGTCTGTCATATCTCCTTTAGCCATTGCTAAACTTGCAAATTTAGCAGTCGCAATATCTACTGGTTTATCTGAAATATTATTCGATTTTACCCAAACTTCTTCTATATATTTTCCATCCGCTCGTTTTCCTTTTACATGTGCCCAATCGTCTTGAGTTCCTATAACTGCAATAATATCCATCGGACTGTACTTCGTTTCTGTTTTCGTCAATAAATCTGGTCTCTTATACACATTCGCTACTTTTGTCATAGCTCCTACTTTACCATTAATTGCTAAAAATGGAGATCTAGCCCATCCTTCTTTACCATCTATTAACTTTACTTTACAGTACTCTTTATTAGAAACAGAATCTGTATGTTTTTCTCCTGTAAAGTATACTTTTTCTCCTAAACTCATAGAAGTTACCCATTTTGCTTTTGCTTTAGGCTGTTCTCTCACAGATAATTTATCTAATAAACATATAGCATCTCCACTAGAATCATCTGAAGCATTTGTTTTATTAGCTTCTTCATTATTAGTAGATTCTTGAGAAGTTACTTCGTTATTTGTTTTCGTTTCTGTTTTATTTCCGTCTCCTTTGCAACTTGCAAAAAATAATGAAATTGAAATAACTGCGATAAATACTTTTTTCATTTTGTTTGATTTTAAGACAAATATATAATATAATTTTTTACAGTTCTTTTTAATATATTGTAAAATTATCTTTTAAAACTATTTCTGTAGTAAAGTAATCTATTTTCGTAAAATTCTGTTTCCTATTTTACATTGTAAACATTCTTTTGTGCTACAGTAATTATTTTTTAATTGTAGTAATGCTTGTGTTTCAAAAGCACTTTCGCTAGCCACTTTTTGTTCGTTAAACTTAGTAATAATAGCATTTTTTTCTGGATTCATTTGTTTTACAAACTCTAGCAACTCTTCTTCATCTAACTGTCCGATTCTTTTTAAATAAACAAATTTCAAAGGAAGTATGGTGTTAATAAGCAATAAATCAACAAAGGCTTTTGTTATTTTTTTTATTGATTTTTTAGACGGTTTCTCAAATGTGAAATGATCGTTCCAAAAATCATTAATTTCTACAGAAAATAAAACGTAAAAATCTGAAAGCTTATTTAAAGTAATTAGCTTAGAAAATAGATGCTGGTGTTTAAAATATAATGCAGAAAGTTGCGCTAATCTTATCGTAGGAAAATTAGAAGGTCGCATTCTAAAAAACTGAAAGTTGTTTTTTTCTATATTTTTTAAAGAATGTTTATGTTTTAAATAACTATAGGTTTCTTGAAGTTCTTTATAGTATTTCTCTGTTCTTTCTTCTTCTAAAAAACCAGCCTGACCAAATAATAAAGAACTTAATTCTTTTTCTTTATGCTGATTTTTTCTTAAAACAGAATATTCAAAAGAAGTTGCTAATTTAAAAAAAGCTTCTCCATTCACTTTCAATCCAAAATTTTTAGCTAATAATTGAAACAAAACAGCTTCAAAATCATTATTTGATTTTAGAAGTAGTTCACTAATAAATGTAGATTTTAACTCTAGTCTTTCAAAAAACAATCGCTCTAACCAATTATTCATTAAAAAATCATCTATGAATCCTATTTGCTTTTCACAGGGTATCCATCTAATATTCTTTGAAAATAACTTGTTATAATTTACTAATACTTCTTTATTTATTTTCCCTTTTAATTCTAAAGTAGGTATTGGTGTATTGTTCTTCATAAATATTTCTACATCATCTTCATAAACAATGTGTAAGATTACAGCGTCATAATTACTATCTTTTTCGTGATTATGTGCATACCAATCTGATGATTTTAAATGAATTTCAATGTTTCCAAACCAAAGCTGTCCTCCTATTTCAATTTTTGCATTCAAAAAATCTGGACCAGAATTATTATTCTGAATTCCTGAATGAACAATAAAAACGTTTTCTTTGTTGGTGGTAATTAAATTTGATTGGTTAAATAATTTGTATTGCCATACATAATGCAGAAACTTTTCTTTCATAGCTTGTAAATTTAAATTCTTTTTCTCGACACTAAATGTATGAAAAATCTATTAAAATCTATATTCATCAGTACGTTTCCTATTTTTGCTCTAATAATAGTATTCAGAAGCTTTTTTAGTAACATTATAGTTACTAACACACTAGGGCTTCTAATTGCATCTATTAGCATTGTTTTATTTTTTAGTTTACTTTTTATAAAACCAGTTGCTAGAACCTCTAGAATCTTGTATTTCTATTCTTTTCCTATTTTAATCGGATTCATTTTAAATATAGTTAACATAAATACCCCAGACATTTACATTAGTATTCTATTATTAGCCGGCTGGTTACTCTATCTTTTTTGGTATTCCGTTTTTAAAAACAGAGATAAAAATACCCTGAAATTAGGAAATGAAATTACTAACGTAAGCTTTGAAAATACATCAAATAAAAAAGTTTTCTTATCTGATTTTAAAGGAAATTATAAGATTTTACTCTTTTATAGAGGTAATTGGTGTCCATTATGTATGGCACAGATTAAAGAAATTGTTAACCAATATAAAGAACTAGAAAAAAGAAATGCAGATGTTTTATTAATTAGTTCTCAACCACATTCTTTTACAGAAAACTTAGCAAAAAAACATCAAGTACCATTTCATTTTTTAATAGATGTTAAAAATAAAGTTGCCAAAAAATTACATATTATTCACGAAAATGGTTTGCCGTTCGGTTTTCAATTATTTGGGTATGAAACAGATGTTATTATGCCTACTTTAATTATTACCGATAGTACCAATAAAATTATTTTTGCTGATGTAACCGATAATTACCGAGTACGTCCTGAACCTAGTACTTTTTTAAAGATCATAGACAAAAATAAACGATAGATTTTTTAAGATTTAATATAAGTTTTTTCTATTCAAAAGCATTAATTCCCATGGGTAATAAAAGTACTTTTGCATAAAATAAATATTATGAACATCATAGAAAGTTTAGAATGGCGTTATGCTGTTAAAAAATTTGACGAAAATAAATACCTTACTGAAAAACAAATTGATATTTTAAAAAATGCTTTTAATTTAACTGCTACTTCTTATGGTTTACAAACTATTAAGTTAGTTGTTATTAAAAATAAAGAATTACAAGCTAAATTAGTAGAGCATTCTTGGAATCAACAACAAATTGCACAAGCATCACATGTGTTTGTTTTATGTGTTCCTAAAAAATACGATACAAAAAATGTAGACGATTATTTTAATCTAGTTAAAAAAGTTAGAAATACTCCAGACGAAATATTAAACCCTTTCAAAGATTTTCTTTTATCTAATTTAAAGCAAAAAACACAAGAAGAATTATATATATGGAATAAAAACCAAGCTTATATTGCTCTTGGTAATTTATTAACTACATGTGCAGTTGAAAAAATAGACTCTTGCCCTATGGAAGGCTTTACTCCTGAGAAATATGATGAAATTTTAGACTTAGAATCAAAAAATTTACAATCTGTTTTAGTTTTGCCGTTAGGTTTTAGGTCTGATGACGACTATATGAAAGATTTAAAAAAAGTTCGTAAGCAAACCAGTGAAACGGTGCTGCATATAAATTAAAAAAGTCAATTGGGGACTATTTGTTTAAAAGTGTTGGTAATTTTTATAATTATCAGCACTTTTTATTTTATCTGTTTTTCTTATATGAAATGGTATTATATTAGTAGCATTAAAAATTCTACTAAATGCAACCAATACATATAGCATTACTTATTATTGCCTATTTTGGCATTCTTATCTTAATTTCTTATCTAACAGGAAAATCTGCAAATAACGAAACCTTCTTTAAAGCAAACAACGCTTCTCCTTGGTATTTAGTTGCCTTTGGAATGATTGGAGCTTCTCTTTCTGGCGTAACTTTTATTTCTGTTCCTGGTTGGATTGAAAAACAGCAAATGGGATATATGCAAATCGTTTTAGGCTATATTGCAGGATATGCAGTAATAGGTCTTATTTTATTACCTCTTTATTACAAACTTAACTTAACTTCTATTTACAGTTATTTAAAAGGTCGTTTTGGAATACATTCATATAAAACTGGAGCTACATTTTTTTTACTATCAAGAACTATAGGTGCTGCTTTTCGATTATTTTTAGTTGCTAACGTATTACAATTAATTCTTTTTGATGCCTATCAAATTCCCTTTTGGTTAACCGTTACAATTACAATTTTATTAATATGGCTATACACATTTAAAGGAGGGATTAAAACAATAGTTTGGACAGATACTTTACAAACTCTTTTTATGTTAATAGCAGTAGGAGTTTGTATAGTAATGATAAAAGACGCCATGCAAATAGAGAGTTTATTTACTTATATTTCTGAAAACAAACTTTCTAAAATGTTTTTCTTTGAAGACGTAAAAGCTGGTAATTATTTTTGGAAACAGTTTTTTTCTGGTGCTTTTATAGCGATTGTTATGACAGGTTTAGATCAAGATATGATGCAAAAAAACCTAACTTGCAGAACGTTAAAAGATGCTCAAAAAAACATGTTTTGGTTTACTTTGGTACTAGTGATTGTTAATTTCTTCTTTTTAGCTTTAGGTGTTTTATTAACAGATTATGCAGCTATGAATGATATTGCTGCTCATAAAGACCAATTATTTCCTACCATAGCAATGAGTGGTGAATTAGGTTTAGCTACTTCTTTATTCTTTTTATTAGGGTTAATAGCAGCAGCATACTCAAGCGCCGATAGTGCTTTAACTTCTTTAACTACTTCATTTAGTATAGATATTCTTGAAATTGATAAAAAAGAGAATGAAAAAGAAAAAATAAGAATACGAAAAATTACACATATTGCTTTTTCTTTCCTTTTAATTATTACTATTCTAATTTTTAAATATGTAATTGCTAACGAAAGTGTCATCTCTAAAATTTTCCAATTTGCAGGGTATACTTACGGTCCTTTACTTGGTTTGTATGCATTTGGTTTGTTTACTAAATTTAAAGTAAAAGATACATTGGTTCCTTATATCTGTATTATCTCTCCAATAAGTACTTATTTAACAAGTATTATTTGTAAATATTCTTTCGATTTCGATTTTGGTTTCTTTGTGTTAATATTGAATGGTTTTTATACTTTTTTAGGTTTATTTATTATCAAAAAAACATCTTTATATAAATAATAAACACCCATAATATTTTTAAACAATTAATATGACAGCACAAGAAATAATACAAAAATTTCATTTAAATAAGCATCCTGAAGGAGGATATTATAAAGAAACTTATAGAAGTAATGGAATTATTAAAAATGAAAACCTTTCTGATCATTTTATTGAAGACAGAAATTACAGTACCTCTATCTATTTTTTATTGACTTCTGATACATTTTCAGCCTTTCATAAAATAAATCAAGATGAAATTTGGCATTTTTACTTGGGTACCACTTTAAAACTACACATGATTTCTCCTAACGGTAAATATTCTTTTGTTTTAATAGGTAATAATTTAGCAGAAGAGGAACGTCCTCAATTTGTAGTTCCTGCGCAATATTGGTTTGCAGCAGAAGTTTTAGAAAAAAATTCTTTTGCTTTTACAGGTTGTACTGTAGCTCCTGGGTTTGATTTTAAAGATTTTGTTTTACCAAAAAGAAAAGAGTTAATAGAATTGTTTCCTAATCTTGAAGAAATAATAACTAAATTGACACATGCTTAATCAAAATTTCCCATAGTATGAAAAAGGTTTTTTACCTTCTTATCATTTCATTTATTCACATTTCATGCTCTTCAAAAAAAACTACTAATTCCAACAAAGAAAAAGAGAATAATATGAATTTTTCAACATTTGAACTCATTGTGGAAAGAGGTGCTTTTCATTACGATTCTTTTGTTTTAAAAGATACCATACTTACATTTTTTCCTGAAAAAGAAAATATTTCCAATACAACTAATATCGAGTTAAAAAAATACTATGAAAAATCTGAGCAAAAAATATCTAGAAAACAATTAAAAAAATTCATTGAAAAACTACAAAAAAGCAATATTTGGGAATTAAACAATAATTACACATGCAATAGTACCTGTACTAGCGCTTTAAAAGTTATACTAAAAATAGAAGACAAAGAAAAAACAATTCAATGTCAAGATTTTAAACGTGATTGTCCTGAAATTATACAATATATAGAAGATAAACTTATTGATTTACACCATAAAAAACTAAAAAGAATTTTTCTACCTGGATAAAGTAAAAGTTTTAGTTAATAGAGAAAAAATATTCAATTTATTTCTCAAAAAACGGAGTCTAGTAGAATTATATCGCTTTGTTTATCATTTTTTTGAAGTAAAAGATCACGAATCGTTTTACGTTATAGCGGGAAGATAATTAATAGGATTTAATTACCTGCATCTAGAATATAAAAACATAATAAAATAACATTTAACTCTAGCTCTATTTTTAGGACGGAACTAAATTTAAATAAAAAACCTAAGTTTAAAACTTAGGTTTTTTATTTATCTATAGATCCTAAAACACGTTTCATAAATGTGTTTAATGCTTCTTTTTTGGGGGTACCTCCTTTTATCATTTTATCTACCTCTACGGCACCATACATATTAGAGATTAACTCTCCTATTACATCTAATTCTTCATCCTTTAATGACGGAACCTCTGTAAGGGCTTCTAAAGTTTCAATAGTCTCTAGAATATAATCCTGATCATTTTCTTCTATAAAAGATGTTAAATGTTTAATAACTGGTAATTTCATAATTTATACAACTTCGTTTACCAATTCTTTTAATACATCAAACTTATTTGTTTGTGTTTGACTTACAAACTTACCATCTACAAATGTTGCGAAAGTTGGTAAATTGTCTACCGTTGCTAATTGTCTACTTTCAGGAAATTTTTCTGCATCTGCAATAATAAAAGAAACCGTTTCATTTTCAGTCGCTAACTTCTTAAATTTTGGTTTCATTATTCTACAATTTCCACACCATGTTGCAGAATATTGTACAACTACTGTTTTATTTTCAGAAACTATTTCCGCTAAATTATCTTGATTTAGTTCTTGTACCATATTTTTGAATTACTAGTTGAGAATTACGAATTATGAATTTTTATATCCATAATTCGTAATATCTAAATTATTTTAGTTTACTGCTAAATATTCTGCAGTAGCTTTTGCATTTGGTTGCATCGCTTGCTTACCTTCTTCCCAGTTTGCAGGACAAACCTCTCCTTTTTCTTGAACGTGTGTATACGCATCAATTAAACGTAAATACTCATTCACATTACGTCCAATTGGCATATGGTTAACACCTTCGTGTACCACTGTACCTTCTTCATCAATAATATAAGTAGCTCTGTAAGTTACGTTATCTCCTTCTACTTGCACTGTTCCTGTAGCTTCATCATACTTCTCATTTGTAATATCTAAAATACCAAGAATAGATGATAAATTACGATTGCTATCTGCTAATAAAGGATAAGTTACACCTTCTATACCTCCATTATCTTTCGATTGATTTAACCAAGCAAAGTGTACTTCTGGAGTATCACAAGAAGCACCAATTACGATCGTATTTCTTTTATCGAATTCTGGTAGAGCTTGTTGAAAAGCATGTAACTCTGTAGGACATACAAAAGTAAAATCTTTTGGATACCAAAATAAAACTACTTTCTTCTTGTTGTTAACTGCTTCCTCTAAAACATTTAACTTGAACGTATCTCCCATTTCGTTCATTGCATCTACATTTAAATCTGGAAATTTCTTACCTACTAATGTCGCCATTTTTTAATTTTTATTATTTAATATTTAATTCTGTTTTTCAAAACAGATACAAAAATATCCTCTTTTCAATTGATAACAAGATAAAATCAACAAATAATTCTTATCTCATTATAAGATTTTTCAATAGCCTTTAAAAAAGAAAAAACAACACACCATAAAAACCTGACAACAAACAAATTAATCAAAAATTATAATTAAATACTATTTTAATATAAAAAATATAGATAAAAATTATCGGATCATTTTTTGTAAATTTGAAATGAGTCAAACCTTAAAATTACAACAGATGAAACCAGAAAACTCACACAGCGGTGCTAAATGTCCTTTTCATACTCCTCAAGAAAAACCTGCAGGTGGAGGAACTACAAATAGAGATTGGTGGCCCAATGAATTAAAACTAAACATTCTTCGACAAAATGCTTCTAAATCAAATCCGATGGGTGCTGATTTTAAATATGCAAATGCCTTTAATAGTTTAGACTTTCCTGCTTTAAAACAAGATCTTATTAATTTAATGACAGACTCTCAAGATTGGTGGCCAGCTGATTATGGGCATTATGGCGGATTAATGATTCGTATGGCATGGCATAGTGCAGGTACATATCGTGTAGGTGATGGTAGAGGTGGTGCTGGTTCTGGTTCGCATCGTTTTGCTCCTTTAAATAGTTGGCCAGATAATGGTAATTTAGACAAAGCTCGTTTGCTATTGTGGCCTATTAAGAAGAAATATGGAAATAAAATTTCTTGGGCAGATTTAATGATTTTAGCTGGTAATTGTGCTTTAGAATCTATGGGATTTAAAACTTTTGGCTTTGCTGGTGGAAGAGAAGATGTATGGGAACCTGAGCAAGACACATATTGGGGAAGTGAAAATCAATGGTTAGGAAATGATGAACGTTATGAAACTAGTGACGGTGAACTAGAAGGACATTTAGGCGCAGTTCATATGGGATTAATTTATGTAAATCCAGAAGGTCCTAATGGTAATCCAGATCCTCTAAAATCAGCTCACGATATAAAAATAACTTTTGGTCGTATGGCAATGAATGATGAAGAAACAGTAGCTTTAGTTGCTGGTGGTCATACCTTTGGAAAGGCGCATGGTGCCGCTGACCCTGATAAATATGTTGGAGCAGAACCTCATGGTGCTCCTATTGAACAAATGAGTACTGGTTGGAAAAACTCTTTTGGTTCTGGTGTTTTAGACGATACAATTACCAGTGGTATTGAAGGAGCTTGGACTCCCAACCCAACCCAATGGGATCATGATTATTTTGAGGTATTATTAAATTACGATTGGGAATTAACTAAAAGTCCGGCTGGTGCACATCAATGGACACCCACTGCTGCTTCTAATGCAAAAATGGCTCCTAAAGCTGGCGATGCTAATGGAAAACAAGCTTTGATGATGACCACTGCAGATATGGCCTTAAAAATAGACCCTACATATAGAAAAATATCAGAGCACTTTCATAAAGATCATGCAGCTTTTGAAGATGCATTTGCTCGTGCTTGGTTTAAATTAACACATCGTGATATGGGGCCAATTGCTCGTTATTTGGGTAGCGAAGTACCAAAAGAGGAGCTAATTTGGCAAGATCCTATTCCTAAAGTTGCTTATAAATTAAGCAATACTGACATAGATTCTTTAAAGAAAATGATTCTAGATTCTGAATTATCTATCTCAGAAATTGTTAAGACTGCTTGGGCTTCTGCTTCTACTTTTAGAGGTTCTGACAAACGTGGTGGAGCTAATGGAGCAAGAATTCGTTTAGAACCACAAAGAAGTTGGGAAGCTAATAACCCAAAAGAATTACATAAAGTTTTAGCTACTTTAGAAAGTATTCAAAATAAATTTGATGGAACTATTTCTATCGCAGATTTAATTGTTTTAGCTGGTAATGTAGGTATAGAAAAAGCTGCTAAAAATGCTGGACATAATATCTCCGTTCCTTTTACTTCAGGAAGAGGAGATGCTACTCAAGAGCAAACAGATATTGAATCGTTTAGTCATTTAGAACCTTTAGCGGATGGATTTAGAAATTACCAAAATTCTAAACTGAATGTTGCTGGAGAAGATTTATTAGTTGATAAAGCTAATTTACTAACTCTTTCTATTCCTGAAATGACAGTTCTTGTTGGAGGATTGCGTGTTTTAGGAGTTAATTATGATAATTCTAAACATGGTGTATTTACTAATACTGTTGGAAGTTTAACAAATGATTTCTTTGCCAATATCTTAGATCTTTCAATTACTTGGAAAGCAACTTCTTCTGACGATAAAGAATTTACAGGAACGGATCGTACAACTGGGATTCAAAAATTTACCGGTACAAGAGCCGATTTAATTTTTGGTTCTAATACAGAATTAAGAGCTATTTGTGAAGTATATGGTGCCAATGATGGTCAAGATCGATTTATCACAGATTTTGTTACTGCCTGGGCTAAAGTGATGGATTTAGATCGATTTGATTTATTATAAACACACCTACTAAAATCATATAAAAATGTCGTCTAAAATTAATTTAAACGACATTTTTTTTTATTTATTAACCTAATTTCTATAATATTATGAGTAACATCTACTTTTAATTCATTGCTTTTCAATTAGAATATCAACTATAAAGATATGTATAGAACAGTTCTGTAACATCTCGATGCAATTTTTATTCTTTTTTAGGTTGAAAAACAAAAAACACATTTACTTTAAACAACTCTACAGCAATTAAATACAAACAGAAACCAAATTATTAAATACTAAAATTTAATCTTCTCCTTTTTTAATTTATCTTTTATCGTATCTATTAAATCTTTCTTTTTAACATCAAATTTAAAGAATGTAAAGTTCTGCCCATCTATTCGTTCTTGATATAAACCTTTATAATCTATAAATGCTTTAGAAATAAAATCAAAAGGAATATCTAAATTCAAATCGGCCTTAAGTTTTCCTAATTTATAAAGTATTTTACCTATAGAACCAAAAACAAATCTTTTAATAATATTACCTTTAACACTAGGTTTTCCTGATTTTATTTTCTTTATTTTCAATGTATTTGTACGAACATCAAAATTCATAGGAATATGGATATCTGTATGAAATCTTAGATTAAGAACCCTACGTTTTCTTCCAAAAAATTTAACGTATTTTCTAAATCTATTTTTAGTTCTAACAACAATTTTTATAGTTGAATTACCTGAAACTTCTATTCTTTTTAAACGAGAACTATATAAATTAAACTTTTTTTTACTCCTATAATATTTAACTGCAGGAAATGAAGCAACTGTTTGTCTAATTAACCTATCTCCTAGTCCTATATCAAAAAAAGCACCTCTTCCAGAAGCAATACCAACTTTTGCTTGAAAATACTTCCCTGGATTATTCTTAATGTCTAATAACAATAAAGCAATTGCATCTGCTAGTTTCTTTTTATTAAACTTAAATCCTCCCTTTTCAGCGCTTTGCGAAGCTATACTTTTATATTGCTTTTCTATTTCTTTTATTAATTCTTCGTTCTCTTTTTTAGACTCTTCTTCTGCGCTAGCTAATAACTCCTCTTGTGTTATTCCCATTTCTTTTAAATACGTTTGGTTAACTCCGTTAACAAACACATCTTCTTTAAAGTAGGTGTTTTCTTCTATTTCTGAAGTAATTGGGTCTATATTTGGTGTAACAATTGTTTCAGTATTATCATTACATCCTGTAAAAGTCATAATTGTTATAAAGAACAATATGAGGTTAATTATTTTTTTCATCTTTTAAGTTTTTTCGATTATTAAAATAAAGTTTTAGTAGACTAAAATTTAAGAGAGGCCTTCTTTATTTATTAATAGTTCTTAGTCTTTTAATTTACCTTACTTTTCAAAAATATGTTATACTGACTTAAAAAAAGCTTCAATTTATAACTTGACACTTATAAATTAATAAAAAACCGTGTATTTAATTTATTCTAATTTTTATTCTATAAAATAAATAACCTCGAGGCTAAACCACGAGGTATTTATAAGATATATATTTTCGATGCAAATACAAAAACAAAAGAGAGCGGGTAAAAACGATTATTTATGTTACTTTATTCTTATCGTTTATAACCGTTACTCCATCAGTAGAACAAATAATTTTATTTTTTAAAATCATTTACTTGCAAATAATTTAATATCATTTTTAGAAACTACTTTTTCACCAAGAATTATTAAACGTTCTACAACATTACGTAACTCACGTATATTACCTGTCCAATCATATTCTTGTAATAATTTAATAGCATCTTTAGAAAATTCTTTTTTAGGAGTTCCTTGTTCTTTTGCTATTTTACTTGCAAAGAAATCAACTAATAATGGAATATCTTCTCTCCTATCATTTAAAGCTGGCACTTTTATTAAAATTACTGCTAAACGATGATATAAATCTTCTCTAAAACGACCTTCGGCTATTTCTTTTTTTAAATCTTTATTGGTAGCTGCTAAAACACGAACATCTACTTTTATATCCTTATCAGAACCAACTCTCGATATTCTATTTTCTTGTAAAGCTCTTAATACTTTTGCTTGTGCAGACAGACTCATATCTCCTATTTCATCTAAAAAAATAGTTCCTCTATTAGCTGCTTCAAACTTGCCTGCTCTATCTTTATTTGCGCCAGTAAAACTACCTTTTACATGCCCAAATAATTCACTTTCTATTAATTCTGAAGGAATTGCAGCACAATTAACCTCAATCATTGGTGCTTTAGCCCTATCTGATTTTTCGTGTAACCAATGTGCTACTAATTCTTTACCTGTACCATTAGGGCCTGTAATTAAAACACGAGCATCTGTTGCTGCTACTTTTTCTATTATTTCTTGAATGTGAGTAATCGCTTTACTCTCTCCTATCATTTCATAATTCTTACTCACTTTCTTTTTCAGTCGTTTGTTTTCTACAACTAACTCTTTTCTATCTAGTGCATTACGAACTGTATTTAATAATCTATTTAAATCTGGTGGTTTCGAAATATAATCAAAAGCACCTAATCGCATGGTATTAACTGCGGTATCTAAATCACCATGACCAGAAATCATGACCATAGGAATTTCTGGCTTTATTTTTTTTGCTTTTTCTAATACCTCTACTCCATCCATTTTAGGCATTTTAATATCACAAAGTACCAAATCATAGTCATTGTTTTTAATAGACTCTATTCCTGCCAAACCATCTTCTGCTTCCTCTACTTGGTAACTATCGTTTTCTTCTGAAATTATTTTTTTTAATACTCTACGAATTGCTGCTTCGTCTTCTATGATTAATATTTTAGACATATGGTATATTTTTATTCAACACTGTTGTGATTTCTATTTTATCTTCTTGAAAATACGATTCTTCATACTTAATAAAAAGAAATTTATCGTTTTTATTCTTAAACCTAATCAAAGACTGTTCCTCTATTAAAGAATACTCTTTAAAATCTTTCCAAAGGTAATTTTGAAAATAATCACCATGAGTTACTAATCCTTCCTTGGTAATATAGAAAAAAGTGTTATCAATTACTAATGATTTTAAGAGAGTTAGCAATATTAAAACATCAGAAATATTAGACTTTGATTTACCAAAAAAATAAGATTTAAATTGATTTGTTTCTATACCTATTAAATAGGAATATTCTATGAAAAAATAACAAAACCCTATGAAAGCTAAAGCAATAATAATATCTTTTATTTTATTCTTAGATTCTTCTAACTTTCCTAATGTTAAATAATTTTTTTTTGTTATTTGAAATGCGATGAACTCAAAAAAACTTATTAAAATTAAACTCCAAAATAATGTTAACCATATTATTAGTGAATAATCTACATTCACAATACTAAAAATGAAAAATAACATTATTAATATTGACACCATTATTTTTAATACTTTTCTCTTTTTCATACAATTAAAATAATAACTAAGTTTAGTATTTAACTAAAAATTAGTCATTTCAATTATTTTTGTTTCCCCTTTAGAAAGTTTAATTCGCTGCATTAAGCCACCTCCTGTTTTATCCCAAAGCATAAAAGCTATGATATAATATTCTCCATCAGGAAGGTTTTTAAATTCAAACTCACCTTCATCATTACACATCGTTTTTCTTGTTTCATGATAACCTTTAGGGTCAGGTATAAATTTAGGAACACCATCTTCTATAAAAACATGCCCTTTATATTCATTCTTGTAAATTGTAAACAACCTCTCATAGGTATACACACTGTAGGGTTGTAATTCTATTCGAAATTCAGATCCAAAACGTACTTTTCCTTTTTTTGATTTAAATTTTGCTATTCCTTTAATTACTCCATCTCCACTTTCTTTAAACCATTTTACTTCTTCTTCTTCAAATTTGTTCTTTATTTTTACTATTCTCTCTTTCTTATTTTGACTGAAAACTTGTAATGATAAAAAGAGTATCAAAAAAAATAAACCATTATTTTTCATTGTATATCATTTATGGTAAAATAAATTAATTCTCTTTAAATATATGAATATCTCTTTGAGGAAAAGGAATAGAAACATTATTTTCTCTGAATAACTCATCTATTTTAAAACGAATGTCACTTTGATAAATAATGGATTGAAAACTATCTCTTAATGAAAAAAGTAGTGTAAAATCTAAAGAGCTATCTCCAAAATCTGAGAATAATACTAATGGTTCTGGTTGTTTTAATACCTTGTGATGCGATTTAGCAGCTTGCAATAATAGTTTTTTCACTAGTTGTACATCGCTACCATAAGCAACGCCTACTTTTATGTTTTCTCTGGTTACAACTCCGTTTTGTGTCCAATTATAAAGACTATTGGTTAAGTATTTATGATTTGGAATAATCATCACTTTATTATCAATAGTAACAGCTCTTGTTGTTCTCAGTTTCATCTCTTCAACCTTCCCTACTTTATTATCTATTTCTATAACATCACCAACATGAACACTTTGATCTAAGATGATAAAAATCCCAGAAATTATATCTTGAAAAAAAGTTTGCAGCGCCAAACCAACACCAATTAATAGTGCCGTTGACGCTGCAAATATAGCGGTTATTTGAACCCCTGAACTTTGTAAAGTAACTAGAAAAATTATAATGTATAACAACCATTTTCCAAAAGAAAATACAGTGTCAAATTTATTTTTATCTTGATCTTCTAGTTTTTTATTTATATATTTTCTAAAAATTTTTAATAAAAATGATACTAATAAAATGATTACAATTAGTATTAATAAAGACTTCACACTTATACTTATGTGGTCGTTATATCTAAATGTAAAATTTAAAACATCATTTAATTCTTTCATACTTCTTTATTTATGAACTGTAACGAATCCACTTCCATAAATCTTTATAAGTTGGTTTTTTACCATACATTAAAATACCAACTCTATAAATTTTAGCAGCAATCCAAACAACTCCTGCAAAAGTAGCTACTAATAATAACATAGACACTAAAATTTCCCACCATGCTACACCAAACGGAACTCTCATTAACATTACAATAGGTGATGTTAATGGAAAATGAGAAAAGAAAACAGATACAGGCCCATGTGCATCATTAACTACTGTAAAAGCCCCTACATAAATTGCTAGCATTAACGGCATCATTATAGGCATCATAAACTGCTGACTATCTGTTTGATTGTCTACTGCTGCACCTACTGCTGCATATAAAGAACTGTATAACATATAACCTGCTAAAAAATAGAAAATAAACAAGAAAAACATAGTTAACCATGGTAACTTTCCTAACTCTACAAACATTTTAGCTTTGTCTCCTAATGCTGCTTCCATCTGTGCCATTTGCTCTGGATTCATATCTTGAGAAAACAATTCAGAAGAATCTATTCCTAAAAACATAGCCCCTACAATAACCCCTACAAACAATAATATACCCCAAATGAAAAATTGTAACAATCCTGCGGATGCATTCCCTACAATTTTCCCTAACATTAATTGAAAAGGTTTTACAGACGATACAATTACTTCTATAATTCTACTCGTTTTCTCTTCAATAACACTTTGCATTACAGATTGCCCATACACCATAACAAAAATCATTAACAAATACCCTGCAATACTACCAACTATTACTTTTGCTCCACTTGCTAACTTAGAACTTTTTTCTCCCGAAAAATTTAGTAGCTTAATATCTGTTCTAATTTTTGAAGATTTAATTTTATCTTCATTAATGCCCAGCTGTTTCATTTTAAGGCTACTTAGCTTACTATTAATGTTTTTCTCAACATTATTCATCGTACTTAAACCTGGAGTATCTTTAGAAAAGAATTCTACAGATTTAGCTAAAGATTCTAGACTATCTATTTTAGGTAAATGTAAAACTCCATAATACTTTCCTTCTTCTACTTTCTTTTTTGTTTCTTCTAAACCAAGTTTTGTGTATTCTACATATTTAATGGTTTTCGTATCTTTAAAATCGCTTTTAGAAAATATTCCTGAATTATCTACGTAAGCAATTTCTTTTATTTTATTATCGTTTTGTTTCGTTAAAAACATAATTAAGAACCCCATACCTATCATTATAAGTGGGCTTAAAAATGTCATTATAATGAACGATCTATTTTTAACCTTAGCAATAAACTCTCGCTGTATAATTAATTTTAACTTGTCCATTTCTTAATTCGTTTTATTTACGGTTTGTATAAAAATATCATTTGCACTAGGAACCAATTCTACAAAATGATTCACATTTCCATTAGAAGTTAAAAAGGATAATAAATCATTCGCAGAATTATTATTAGTTAATTTCACATTTAACTTTAATCCATCATTTAAAGATCTAAAGTTTGCAGGTGATACTTCAAAATTCTGACTTAATCTTTCTTTTATTTCCTTCGGATTATTCGTTTCTAATCCTATTTCAAAAACATTGGTTCTATATTGCCTTTTAATATCCTCTAGTTTTCCATCTAATATTTTATTCGATTTATTAATCAATGCTATATAATCACACATTTCTTCTACACTTTCCATTCTATGCGTAGAGAAAATAATAGTAGCTCCTTCATCTCGTAATTGTAAAATTTCTTTCGCTATCAATTGTGCATTAATAGGATCGAACCCTGAAAATGGTTCATCAAAAATTAATAATTTAGGTTGATGAAGTACCGTTACTATAAATTGAACTTTTTGAGCCATTCCTTTCGACAACTCTTCAATTTTTTTATTCCACCAATCTCCAATTTCAAATTTCTCGAACCAATACTTTAATTTTTTTCTTGCTTCAGACTTACTCATTCCTTTTAACTGAGCTAAATACAATGCTTGTTCACCAACTTTCATTGATTTATACAAACCTCTTTCTTCTGGTAAATACCCTATTTGCTCTATGTGATTTGGAGCTAATTTTTCTCCGTCTAAAATAACCTCTCCGCTATCTGGCATTGTTATTTGGTTAATAATTCTAATAAGAGAAGTTTTACCTGCTCCATTAGGTCCTAATAGCCCAAACACACTTCCTTTAGGAATATGCATTGACACATCATTTAAAGCTGTGTAATCTCCATAACGCTTAATTACATTATTAATTTCTAATAAATTACCCATTGATTCTTGATTAGTTTTAAGTTAAAGATTGTAAGTCTACATACACAAACTTACATATTTTACAAATAGTTAGTATCACTATTGTATAAAATGTTACAGATTAATTTAATGTTAAAATTTATTATGCATGCATAATTTTTTTCTATTTATTATGCATGCATAATAAATTTTCATATATTTGAATTCAGAATATGGAGAAAAGTAAATCGATAGATCATCAACTTAGAGCTACCTGGCAAGCTGTAGCTAAGATGTATAATGAGCAGGCATCAAAACATGATAGTACAATGGCTATGGCTTTTGTATTGTTAAATATTGACACAGAGCAAGGAACTCCTTCTACTGCATTAGGTCCATTAATGGGCATGGAACCTACTAGTCTTTCTAGAATTTTAAAATCGATGGAAGACAAAGGTCTTATTTTAAGAGAAAAAAACCCTGAAGATGGTAGAGGTGTTATTATTAAACTAACACAATTTGGTGAAGAAAAGAGAGCTATCTCTAAAGGACACGTATATCAATTTAATAATAAGATACGTGAAAAATTATCGGAAACAGAAATTCAAACTTTTTTTAAAGTAACAGAAATAATAAACAAACTTATAGCAGAAAGAAAGATATATGATAATATATCATCGAAAGCTGTTTAAAAATCAAACCTATTCAAGTAATGAGCAAAAGAAGAATTAAGAAAGTAGCGATTATCGGATCTGGTATCATGGGTTCTGGTATCGCTTGTCACTTTGCTAATATCGGTGTTGATGTGTTGTTATTGGACATTGTTCCAAGAGAACTTAACGACAAAGAAAAGGCAAAAGGGCTAACGTTAGAAGACAAAATTGTCCGAAATCGTTTAGTGAATGATGCATTAACAGCATCGTTAAAATCTAAACCGTCCCCTATCTACAACAAAAAATTTGCAGATAGAATTACTACTGGTAATATAGATGATGATTTACATTTAATTAAAGATGTAGATTGGGTAATGGAAGTTGTTGTTGAACGTTTAGATATAAAACAAAGTGTTTTTGAAAAGGTTGAAAAATACCGTACTCCTGGTACTATTATTTCTTCTAACACTTCTGGTATTCCTATTAAGTTCATGAACGAAGGACGTAGTGAAGATTTTAGAAAGCATTTTGCAGTAACTCACTTTTTTAATCCTCCACGTTATTTAAAATTATTTGAAGTTGTACCTGGACCAGATTGTAAACAAGAGGTTACTGATTTCTTAATGGAGTATGGTGATAAGTTTTTAGGTAAAACTTCTGTTTTAGCTAAAGATACTCCTGCTTTTATAGGTAACCGTATTGGTATCTTCGGAATTCAATCTTTGTTTCACCAAGTAAAGGAATTAGGTTTAACTGTTGAAGAGCTTGATAAATTAACCGGGCCAGTAATTGGTCGTCCAAAATCAGCTACTTTCCGTACTGTAGATGTTGTAGGTTTAGATACTTTAGTACATGTTGCTAACGGTATTTATAAAAACTGTCCTGAGGATGAAGCTCACGATTTATTCAAGCTTCCAGACTTCATCAATACCATGATGGAAAACAAATGGTTAGGTAGTAAAACTAAACAAGGTTTTTATAAGAAAACTGTTAACGCTGAAGGTAAAAAAGAAATCTTGACATTAGATTTAGATACGATGGAATATCGTTCTAAAAAACGTGCTAAGTTTGCTACTTTAGAATTAACGAAAACGATAGATAAGCCAATTGACCGTTTTAAGGTATTAGTTGGTGGTAAAGATAAAGCGGGTGAATTTTACCGTAAGAATTTTGCAGCAATGTTTGCTTATGTTCAAAATAGAATTCCAGAAATTTCTGACGAAGTATATAGAATTGATGATGCGATGAAAGCTGGTTTCGGTTGGGAGAATGGTCCTTTCGAAATATGGGATGCTGTAGGTCTTGAAAAAGGTATCGAATTAATGAAAGCGGAAGGTAAAGAACCTGCTGCTTGGGTAACTGAAATGGTTGCTAAAGGAGAAACTTCTTTTTACTCAGTAAAAGAAGGAGCTACTTATTATTATGATATTCCTGCAAAGGCTCAGGTTAAAAAACCAGGTCAAGATGCATTTATCATATTAGATAATATCAGAAAATCGAATGAAGTATTTAAAAATTCTGGTGTTGTTATTGAAGATTTAGGTAACGGAATCTTAAACTGCGAATTCCAATCTAAAATGAACACTATTGGTGGTGACGTTTTAGCCGGATTAAACAAAGCTATTGATTTAGCTGAAAAAGATTTTGATGGTTTAGTTGTAGGTAATCAAGGTGCTAATTTCTCTGTAGGAGCAAACATCGGTATGATTTTTATGATGGCTGTTGAGCAAGAGTATGACGAGTTAAATATGGCTATCAAGTATTTCCAAGATACTATGATGCGTATGCGTTACTCTTCTATTCCTACAATTTCTGCTCCACATGGTATGGCTTTAGGTGGTGGTTGTGAATTATCATTACACGCTGACAAAGTGGTAGCTGCTGCTGAAACTTATATGGGATTAGTAGAATTTGGTGTTGGAGTTATCCCTGGTGGTGGTGGTTCTAAAGAAATGGCTTTAAGAGCATCAGATACTTTCCGCACAGGAGACGTTCAATTAAACGTTTTACAAGAATATTTCTTAACCATTGGTATGGCCAAAGTATCTACTTCTGCTTATGAAGCTTTTGATTTAGGTTTATTACAGAAAGGAAAAGATGTTGTGGTTGTAAACAGAGATCGTCAAATTGCAGAAGCTAAGAAACATGCTATTTTATTAGCAGAGGCAGGTTATACGCAACCTGTTAAACGTGAAGATGTATTAGTACTTGGTAAGCAAGCTTTAGGAGCTTTTATGGTTGCTACAGATTCTATGCAAGCAAGTAAATTTATATCAGAACATGATCAAAAAATTGCCAACAAGTTAGCGTATGTTATGGCAGGTGGAGACTTATCAGAACCTACAAAAGTATCTGAACAGTATTTATTAGACATTGAACGTGAAGCGTTCTTAAGTTTATGTACAGAACGCAAAACATTAGAGCGTATTCAGCACATGTTAAAAACTGGTAAACCATTAAGAAACTAAAAGAATGAAAACAGCATATATAGTAAAAGGATATAGAACCGCCGTAGGTAAATCTAAAAAAGGTGTCTTCAGGTTTAAAAGAGCTGATGAGTTAGCTGCTGAAACTATTGAGCACCTAATGAATCAATTACCAGAATTTGACAAAAAGCGGATTGATGATGTAATTGTTGGTAATGCAATGCCTGAAGGGTCGCAAGGTTTAAACATGGCTCGTTTAATCTCTTTAATGGGATTAAAAATAGAAGATGTACCAGGAGTAACTGTAAACCGTTTTTGTTCTTCAGGATTAGAAACTATTGGTATGGCAGTTGCAAAAATACAATCTGGAATGGCTGATTGTATTATCGCTGGTGGAGCAGAAAGTATGAGTTCTGTACCAATGACTGGGTTTAAACCAGAATTAAATTATGATACAGTAGCTGCTGGTCATGCAGATTATTACTGGGGAATGGGAAATACAGCTGAAGAGGTTGCTAATAAATATAACATTTCTCGTGAAGATCAAGATGAATTTGCTTTAAATTCTCACTTAAAAGCTTTAAAAGCACAAGCAGAAGATCGTTTTCAAGATCAAATCGCACCTATCGAAGTAGAAGAAACTTATATAGATGCTAAAGGAAAGAAAGCGACTCGTAAATATACAGTAACGAAAGATGAAGGACCTCGTAAAGGATCTAATATTGCTGGTTTACAAAGATTACGCCCTGTATTTGCACAAGGTGGTAGTGTAACAGCTGGTAACTCCTCTCAAACAAGTGATGGTGCTGCCTTTGTTATGGTTATGAGTGAAGACATGGTAAAGGAATTAAACATAGAACCTATTGCTCGTATGGTTAGTTATGCCGCTGCTGGTGTACCTCCTCGTATTATGGGAATTGGTCCTGTAGCTGCTATTCCTAAAGCATTAAAACAAGCAGGGTTAAAACAAGACGATATTAGTTTAATTGAATTGAATGAAGCTTTTGCTTCTCAATCATTGGCTGTAATTCGTGAGCTAGGATTGAATGCGGATATCATCAATGTAAATGGTGGTGCTATTGCATTAGGGCATCCATTAGGATGTACAGGAGCTAAATTATCTGTTCAATTGTTTGATGAAATGCGTAAGCGTAACATGCAAGGACAATACGGTATGGTAACTATGTGTGTAGGTACTGGTCAGGGAGCTGCTGGTATTTTTGAATTTTTAAACTAGAAATTAGAATTAAGTATGGAGTACTGAGTTTCTCTTTACTCATAAAAAACAATATGTAATTAAAGTAGCTAGTATCTGAATACTCACTACTTAATACTAACAACTAACAATATTATGTCAGAATTAAATAAAGATATTTTAAGAGGAGGACAATTCCTTGTAAAAGAAACAAAATGTGAAGATATATTTACTCCTGAAGATTTTTCTGAGGAGCAAACAATGATGAAAGATGCGGTTGCTGAATTTAATGACCGTGAAATTATACCGCACAAAGCTCGTTTTGAAGCAAAAGATTATGCTTTAACGGAAGAAACAATGCGTAAAGCTGGTGAGTTAGGTTTTTTAGGTGTTTCTGTACCTGAAGCTTACGGAGGTTTAGGAATGGGGTTTGTTTCTACCATGTTAACTTGTGACTATATTTCTAGTGGTACAGGTTCATTTAGTACTGCTTTTGGAGCACATACTGGTATTGGTACTATGCCTATTACTTTATACGGAACGGAAGAGCAAAAGAAAAAATTTGTTCCTGCTTTAGCTATGGGAGAGCGTTTTGGTGCTTACTGTTTAACAGAGCCTGGTGCTGGATCGGATGCGAACTCTGGTAAAACTACAGCTGAGTTAACTGAAGATGGTAAACATTATAAGATTAACGGACAAAAAATGTGGATTTCTAATGCAGGTTTTGCTGAGATTTTTATCGTTTTTGCTCGTATTGAAGACGATAAAAATATCACAGGATTTATATTAGAATACGATGCTGCTAATCCTAATGGTGTTACTTTAGGAGAAGAAGAGCACAAATTAGGTATTCGCGCGTCATCTACGCGTCAAGTATTTTTTAATGATACATTAGTTCCTGTAGAAAATATGTTATCTGTTCGTGGTGGTGGATTTAAAATTGCCATGAATGCATTAAATGTTGGTCGTATTAAATTAGCTGCTGCTTGTTTAGATTCTCAAAGAAGAGTGGTTACCGAAGCTGTAAAATATGCGAACGAGCGTAAGCAATTTAAAACTCCTATTGCTGAATTTGGAGCTATTAAAATGAAATTAGCAGAAATGGCTACGAATGCTTATGTTGGAGAGTCTGCTTCTTACAGAGCCGCAAAAAATATTGAAGACAGAATTGCGATTCGTGAATCTGAAGGAAATACACATCAAGAAGCAGAATTAAAAGGTGTAGAAGAATATGCTATTGAGTGTTCTATCTTAAAAGTTGCTGTATCTGAAGACGTACAGAATTGTGCAGATGAAGGTATTCAAGTTTTTGGAGGTATGGGATTCTCTGAAGAAACTCCAATGGAGTCTGCTTGGAGAGATGCTCGTATTGCTCGTATATATGAAGGTACTAACGAAATTAACAGATTACTTTCTGTTGGTATGTTAGTAAAGAAAGCAATGAAAGGTCATGTAGATTTATTAGGTCCAGCTACTGCTGTTGGAAATGAATTAATGGGTATTCCTTCTTTTGATGCTCCTGATTTTTCAGAATTATTTTCTGAAGAAAAAGATATTATCGCTCGTTTAAAGAAAGTATTTTTAATGGTTTCTGGAGCTGCGCTTCAAAAATTTGGTCCAGACTTAGAGAAACACCAACAGTTATTAACTGCTGCTTCTAATATCTTAATCGAGATTTACATGGCTGAATCTGGTATTTTAAGAACTGAAAAAAATGCAAAACGTTCTGGTGAAGATTCTCTAAAAGAACAGATTGCTATGGCTAAATTATATTTATACAATGCTGTAGAAATTATTACTAAGAGCGCTAGAGAAGCTATTGTCTCTTTTGCTGAGGGTGATGAGCAACGTATGATGTTAATGGGGTTAAAGCGTTTTACTAAATATGCAAACTATCCTAATGTAGTGGAATTACGTAATACAATCGCTGAAAAATTAAAAGCAGAAAATAAATACTGCTTCTAACAATATTTAAAATTTTTCTTCAACTTTTATAGGTTTTAGAATTAGTTGTTTGTTTAAAGATCG
Organism: uncultured Tenacibaculum sp.; assembly: GCA_947498055.1. Lineage (GTDB taxonomy): Bacteria > Bacteroidota > Bacteroidia > Flavobacteriales > Flavobacteriaceae > Polaribacter. Next base: position 49,419 of record CANMJA010000022.1, on the reverse strand, counting down.
CCTTTTTAGGCGATCTTTTTTATTAGTATATTTAATACCTGATAATCAAACTTTAATGTAGTTATTCAAAATAAAACAAACCTAAAAATGAAACTATTCCCATCTATTGAAGAAGTATTTAAAGAGCCTAAAGAATATTATAAATATATCTTTTTCCCTCTATTATCGATTGATTTAGCAAAGCACAACCTTGGTAAGGGTATCGTACATTTTATTTCGGTTTGGGGAAATGGTGACCCTGATGATGAGTTAGATCCAGGAACTTTTGAATATAATTATATAAAATTTAAAAGAGATGGTAATAAATATCTGTTTAACGGAAAATTAGACAATATCGAAACTTTTAAAAATGTAAAAGGATGGTACGAAGAAGCAGAGAAAGAATATCAAAATAATAAAACAGATTATTTAATTCAACGTGATTATAAGAAGGTAAGAGAAAGTAATTTATATAAAAGTCTTGAAAGAAGAAAAACCGACGACTTTGATTATTATCATTACTCAAAAGGTCTTTTTAATTATTGGATAACACGTGATAAGTATTTAGAAACTTCAAAATTTATTCAAGGTGGATTTTATTCAGACGCAAATAGCGGGCACGAAAGAGATATTTTCGAAAAAATTGGAGGTGATATTGACTATGACGAATTTGAATGTTTTTTAGAAATCTTAGAAATGAATAATGAAGAAAAAGAGAACAAAAAATTTATTGGTTCAGTGGTAGGCTACAATTACATCAGTTTTGGAGAAGATAGAATTCATTTATTTTTAGATGAATTAAAAAATGAGATTCTAGTGTATGCAGATTGGAGTTAAAGAACCAGAATTTATTAATCGGAAAATTAGAGTCTTTTTTAATTCTATTAGGTTCTAGCAAAATTAAATGTAAAAAAAACACTTAATATCTCCATTCATCTATAGATATGGTTACTTTGATCTAATAACTAGAAAAACATTAAAAAAGTTAAATTAATTTTGCTCTAAACTTTAACAATGAGCTTTAAAAATATTGGCTTACAAGCTTTTGCAAATCAATTTATATTTTAATATCTCTTGTTATTTCATCTGTGCCAATACTATTTTAAAAAGCACTGATTTACATAAAATTTTCAATATTAATATTGAAAAAAAACAAAGTAGTGAAGAAATAGAAAATAACCGCCGTTTGGGAAAAGAGAGATGAAAAGAAAGCGATTACAAAATTTTGTAATTGCTTTCTTTTTTTAATATACAGCCTTTCTCTACACAAAAATTACTTCTCTTAAGATTACGTACTCAGTATCAAAAAGTGTCTTAAAATAATCTTGTCTACAAACCTAATTCTAACATATATTTGTATAATACCTACAAATATGAATTATACATAAACTGCATTTAAACAAATTCTTATATTTCTATTTAAATAAAAAATATTTCCATCTTAAATTATGATGAAAAACTTCATTTCAAGTAGTATTCTAATTTTCTCTATATCTCTTTTTAGTCAAGAAAAAATCCGTTTAGATTTTAAGCCTAAAGTAAATACTAATTATGAGTATATTACTCAATTTCTTGTCAATGATAATTATAACAAATTAAATTCTAATGCCTCTGCTACCCTTACTTTTCACAAAAAAAAGAGTGGCTATAAAGTATTACAAGAGTTTACCAATGTAGAAATCAGTAAAAAAAACAAATTGTTTTTCCATTTAAAACAACCTGTAGATTCTTTGAAAAATTATAGAATATATGCTCTTCAAAAGTTCCTGACAAGGAAAAATAATTTTCTTCATATAGATAATGAGGGAAACTCAGTAGAAAACGCAAAGTATACTTTTTTAGAAAACAACCATTCTCTGAGACCAAGAGACAAAAAATTATTAAAAGAATATGTCGATAACTTAAACTTTAATACTTTAAATTTTTTCACTGGTAAAACATTTAAAATAAATGAACTTTTTACCATAGATCTTCCAAAAAATAGTTTTCTTAATAATATAAATAAACTTACAGGTCAATTAATAGCCATAATAGATAATAAAGCTGTTTTTAAATTACAAACAGAATTTTACACTCCTATTAGAAATAGAAATAGAGAAATAATTGACAAAAACTTAAATCAAGTCGATATTGTTTTAGTAATTAACGAATTAGATGGTATGCCTTTACAAATGAGAGTGCTTTTTCTTTATGAGAACTCAACCCAATTAATCACACAAGATTTAAAAGGACAGCCTCACTTACAGATTAATAATTATTCGAATATCATGGATCACAAAATTAATAAAGACTTTTTTGTACCACAATATTATAAAACTCCAAATAAAGATTCATTAAAATTAGCTTATAGTAAATTGCTTTTTAACTCTAAAAAAACAATGAAAAGTACTATAAATAATGTGAATCCTTTTAAAATAGATATTGGTAGAAAATGTGTAAATCTTACTATTGATATTGCTTCTTCTAAAATTCCTATTCCTGTAAAAGTTAAAAAAATTAAAGCATATAGTGCTTCTGATAAATTACTTATTGAACAGAATTTAAATACTGATTTCATGCTAATTAATTATGAACATCCTATAACATATTCTTTAGGTTATGAATTTTGTAAATTACCAATTGCTTATTTTAAAATTGATGCTGAGTTTTCTGGAGCTTATGGCAACCCAAAAATCATTTCTATAACAAAAGAAAATGCATTAAAAAACGGAATCATAAAATGGAATTCTAACGAACTTGAAATTAAAAATGCAGGGAATTTTTATTCTTTTTATGATTCTAACAAAAGAGAATTACCAGTTTTAAAAACGAAATTAAATAATTACTCTTCTCTTTTAAAAGAGGAAATTCCTACTTTAAAAGAGAAATTTATCGTTAAAAATCACTTTTTATTTACTAATTTACTAAAAGAAAGAACACTTGAAAGTTTCCAGTTTTATTTTAATAAAGAAATTAAATATATTGACAAAATTACTTATAAAGAGATCGTGAAAATTTCTAGAACTTTTAAGTTACCTGTTCAAAAAAAATAGTTTTATTTAAACACTTCTAATAATTCTTTAACTACTGATTTTTTCCATAATTCTTCCTTAAACATCTCTTCGTCTCTAGAAACATAATCATAAGCAGTAAATCCTTTATTATCTTTAGTTTTAGTATCTACTCCTTTTAGTTTTATAAGTTTTACTAACGCTATAATTTTTTCCGCTGCTTTAACAGAACTATAACCAGAACTCTGACCTTCTCGATAATTAAAGAAGTCTTTTACATGAATTCCTAAAGTATGTAAAACAGTTTGTCCTTTATTATTTTTAGTAGTTACTTTTAAACCTCTTTCTATTAATAAAGGTGTCTTTATTAATGAAAAATTATTGTAGTAATAATCTTGTTGAAATTCATAATCTAATAAAACTTGAGCTAAATTGTCTTTGTTTTCATTTAGCATATTAATATCAATACCATAATCTAAAAGAACATCTACCGTTTTAATAATTCTATAGGAACAGGCATAAACTAATAATGTTGAATTATCTCTAGGAATTTTCTTCTTTAATAAATAACTAATTATTTCTCCGTCTCCTTTTAAAACAGCCCATGTTAAAATACTTTCTTTTTTTATGGTTACTTTTTCTAATTTTAATCCTAATTCTTCTACCAGTTTTAGCAATCCTAAAGAACCATTGTCTATAATATCATCTACATATTTCCTCAATAATTTTTCTCTTTTTCCTACATTTTTTTCAGCCATAAAAAAGCTTCGTACATACGGTATATCTTCAAAAACAATTGCTTCAATTATAGTTTTCGGTTTGGGTATAAATCCTCGTTTTAGCAAATGATTAACTGTTTTAGGATATTTTTCATATTTAGAATTTTTATATCTAAACAGTTCATAAATTACATTTCTAAAATTATTATAGCCAATTTTATAACCACCATCAATTAACTGCGCACCTTTTTCTAATAGAGAATCTATTTTTTTTATTTTTCCAGATTGAATTGCACTATATAATTGTTTTTGTAAATCATAAGATGGTAAAGCTTTATAGGTAGTAACTATTCTATTTTTCTGCTTCTTTGTTAAATTCTTTATCTTAAATCGTCCATCCAATATAGGGTCTCCTATTTTTTGAGTTTGGTATATGGTATCATTAAAAACAAAAGCTAGAATTTCATCTCTATATTCTGTTGTATGCTTGTCTAGCTGAAGAATTCCATCAGCATCTAACTGAAGTGTAATATCATAACTATTTCTTTTCTCATCTATTAATAGGGACTTAAATTCTAAAACATCAATATTTAAACCTCTCCAAGCATATTTTATTTTTCTAGTTTTTATATCATAAAACTTTGCATCTCCTTTATCATAATTATTTTTTAATAATACAATTTTATGCGTATCTTCTGAATATGGATTTTTTGCTAATTTAATTTTTGTCTGTGAATTTCCCAGAAATGCGACTAATAAAGAAAAAATAGTAATGATTTTCATTTGTTATTTATTTACATTCCACATACATGTTATTAAACAACATCCCTTTTTTCTTCAACTTACATAAAACCTCATCATTTTCTCCTGTAAAAGGCACATATAAATCCTTCAAATATTTTAATTCTAAAAATTGGTATGGTACTTTTTTTAATTCAAAATCACTTATGTAGAAAACTTCTAACTGTTTGTTTTTAAAAATAGCATCAGGTATTTTTAAAAATTGATTTTGCACTAATATCAATTCTTGTAAATTAGGTAAAACAAAAGAAAATTCTGAAAGTTGGTTTTTTCTTACGTTTAAACTTTTAAGACGCTTAAAATCTGCTAATTCTTTTGGCAATTCTTTTATATTGTTGTTGGAAATATTTAATGTTTCGCAAGTATTTAAAAATTTAATATCAGATGATAGCTTATCAATACTCATATACGATAAGTCGATAGATTTAGATCCTTTTAAATTTTTATAATCGTTGGTTGTAAGTGAAAAAATAGGGTTAGAGGAAAAATTAATATATGCCGGTGAGCTACCTAATGAGGGCACCTTAGTTAATTCATTTTTACTAAAATTTAAAGAATCTAGTTGTTCGCATAATTTAAACGTAAAATTATCATCTGTTGATATAAAATTATTACTTATATCTACTATTTTTAATTTCTTTTGTTTTTGAAGTCCTAAAATCTTTTTTAATTCTGCATTTTTAACTTTTAAAAATTCAATACCACTTGATTTAGAAATATCTAAAACCCCTTTATTCATATCTATATTAGATAAGTTTAGATGCTTTAAATTTTCAGATTTACTTTTAAAGTTTCCAAACATTCTGGTTTTATTAAGATTTAAATACATCAAATTATTAAAACCATTAAACACTTCTATATTTCCTTCTAAATAACTATTATTAGATAAATTTATATGCTTTAAGTTTGTTAAAGTTAGTATTTCTTGTGGTAAATTTTCTATATAATTATTTGAAAAGTCTATATATTCTAAGTTAGTTAGTTCTAATATTTCTCCAGTAATATCTTTTAATCCTACTTCTAATTTTAAAGCTTGCAAACTTTTAAGTCGATGAATAAATGAGAGTGCTTTTTTTATTGCACTTCCCTTAATATGAAGCGTTTTTAACTTGGGCAAACTAAATAGATTTCTAGAAACTTTTCTATATACATCCATTTTTAAAGTTTCTAAATTTTGTAAATAAATGATCGTATTAGGAATTTCGTGAATATTAATGTTAGATAAATCGATAGATTGTATAGTGCAATCTTTTATCACTAGTCCCTTCCATTCAGAAAAATCATTTTCAAAAGACCACCCTAAAGCTTTGAGTCTTTTTGAATTTTTAGCCATTAATTCTTCTAAAAATTCTTTTTCGTCTTCATTTAAACAACTAACTCCTTGTATTTGTTGAATACAAAATATAAAAACAATAAATAATAACTTCTTCATGTATAAAAAAAGAGTTCTTTATAAAGAACTCTTTTTATTTTAAATTAGTATTTTAATGTAGCGCTCCTAAATAGCGTTCTGCATCTAAAGCAGCCATACAACCTGTTCCTGCTGCTGTAACTGCTTGGCGATACTCTTTATCTTGTACATCACCTGCTGCAAATACCCCAGGAATATTTGTTTTGGTAGATTTTCCTTCTGTTATTAAATAACCAGCGTCATCCATATCTAAAATACCTTTAAATATGTTTGTGTTTGGTGTATGACCAATTGCTATAAATACTCCAGTTACAGGAATATCTATTTTATCTTTAGATTGGTTATTTACAGCCCTAACTCCTTCTACTACATTCGTACCTAATACCTCGTCTATTTCTGTATTGAATAACACTTCTATGTTTTCTGTTTTATTCACTCTATGCTGCATAGCTTTCGATGCTTTCATATAGTCTTTACGAACCAACATTGTTACCTTATTACAAATATTTGCTAAATAAGTCGCTTCTTCAGCAGCTGTATCTCCTGCACCTACAACTACTACATCTTGCCCTTTATAAAAGAAACCATCGCAAGTTGCACAAGCAGATACACCACCACCTTTTAATCGTTCTTCACTTTCTAGCCCTAAATATTTAGCAGTCGCACCTGTAGAAATAATTACTGTCTCTGCTTCTATCTCTTTCTCTTCGTCTACAATAACTTTATGAACTCCTCCTACTTCTGTAGAAAACTCTACTTTCGTTACTAATCCAAAACGAACTTCCGTACCAAAACGTTCTGCTTGATTTTTTAAATCCTCCATCATTGCTGTTCCGTCTGTACCATTCGGATATCCAGGAAAATTATCTACTTCTGTAGTAGTAGTTAACTGTCCTCCCATTTGCATTCCTGTATACATTACAGGTTTCATATCGGCTCTAGAAGCATATATAGCGGCTGTGTAACCAGCTGGTCCAGAACCTATGATTAAACATTTTATTTTTTCTATTGTATTTGACATTGGGTAATTTTTTTTCGAATTACAAATGTATATTTTTTTTAGGTGAGTAAAAAAGATCCCTATACATTTTGACAATTAGACGATAACTAATAATTATCTTACACAATAATTATTAAATTTGATTAGTATATCTTAAAAAAATTCGTATATTTGCACCTCGAAAATTACGGGGTGTAGCGTAGCCCGGTCATCGCGCCTCGTTTGGGACGAGGAGGTCGCAGGTTCGAATCCTGCCACCCCGACTGTTTTTTTCTTCAACCCTATTAATTTAAAAAATTAATAGGGTTTTTTATTTTTTTTTAAATCTCCCTCTTTTTTTGCTTCTCTATTTTAAACACCTTACAAAGAAATAACTAAAGGCTATGATTAATTATTTGTTTTTTTAAATTTAAGAAACAGTAAATAATAGGCTAAAAACACATGTGAATTTTCATTTTAAAAACTTTTATTTATTTTTAAATAAACATTAAAAAAAACACAATTAAATAGTTTTAACCAAACTTTAAAAACATAAAATGGGGCGGTTTAATTATTTAAAACTATTATTATTTTCAATTATTTTGCTATTTAATTTTAGCAAGATAATAGCACAAACAGGAAACATAAAAGGTATCATTACAGACGAAAATGGTATTTATGTTCCAGGAGCTAGTATTTATATCGAAAATCTTAAAAAAGGAGCTATTTCAGATTTTGATGGAAATTTTACTATTGTAAATATTCCTGTAGGCGAACAAAAATTACAAATTTCATTTTTAGGTTATGAAAACATTCAAAAAATGGTGTCGGTTTCTAATAACCAAACCTTTTTTTTAAAAGTAGTTATGAAACCTAACTCAACTATTTTAAATGAAGTTACTATTTCTACCTCTATTGGCGGACAAGCAAAAGCCATTAATAAACAAAAATCTAATATTAATATTACCAATGTGATCTCTACAGATCAAATAGGTAAATTTCCAGATGCTAATATTGGAGACGCAATAAAAAGAGTTCCTGGAATTACTATGCAAGTAGATCAGGGTGAAGCTCGAAATATAATTGTAAGAGGATTATCTCCTCAATTAAATTCTGTCACCTTAAATGGTAGCAGAATCCCTTCTGCTGAAGGTGACAACAGAAACATTCAAATGGATTTAATTCCGTCTGATATGATTCAAACCATTGAAGTCAACAAAGCCGTAACTCCAGATATGGATGGAGATGCTTTGGGAGGTTCTGTAAATTTAATAACTAGAACAGCTCCTCGAAACTTTAGATTATCGGCTACAGCAGGTTCTGGTATTAATTTTATTACTAATAAAAGAATTTTAAACGGTTCTTTTTTAATTGGAGACAGAAGCAAAGATAAAAAAGTTGGTTGGATGTTATCTGCTTCTATTAATGACACAGATTTTGCCTCTCACAACATTGAAGCAGAATGGGATAAAAATTTCGAATACAATACTGGTATGAAAGATGCAGATGGAGATGCTATTTTGAATGAAGTAGATGTTAATTCATATACAAAAGAATTTCAACAAAGAACATATTTTGTTCAACGTATAAGAAGAAGTATTGCTGCTAATTTTGATTTTCAACTAGATGATAATAACAAAATCTACATTAAATCTATGTATAATTGGAGAGACGATAGAGAAAATCGTTTTAGATTAAAACAGGAGATCTTAGATGGAGATGATATTGAAATAGGCGATTTTTCTATTAATTCAGAAAATAATTTAGTAAGATTTCCTGTGGAAGTTTCTCGCCAATCTAAAGGAGGAATTAATAATAACAGGAATAAAAATCGTCGTTTAGAAGATCAACGAATGCAAAATTATACCATAGGAGGTGATCACTTATTTGGTAATTTAAAATCAGATTGGACTTTCTCTTACGCAGAAGCCTCTGAAGAACGCTTAAATGAAAGGTATGCTAATTTTGAAAGTGAATACAGTATTAACAATAATAATTTAAACCCTAGGTTTCCTATTTTTACTCCTGTAGATGCTAACAAAGCAAACGATCTTAGTAATTTTGAATATGATGAAATTACTGAAGAAAATAAATACACTAACGAACAAGATTTTAACTTATTTGCTAACTTTCAACTTCCTTTAAATATATTAAACAGTAAAGATGGTCGTTTTAAATTTGGTATAAGAACACGTTTAAAAACAAAAACCAGAGATAATGATTTCTTTGAATATGATTTAGAAGGCATTTACCCTACTTTAAATTTAGCCATTACTAAAGATTATACCAACCCCGATTTCTTAACCGGTAATGAATATGAAGCTGGTAGATATGCAGATGAAAGATGGCTAGGTAACTTATTACTAAATAAAAGCAATGGAGAACCTATTTATGATGAATTTTTAGGCGAAAACTTTTTAACCAAAGAAGACGTATATGCTGGTTATATAATGACAGAACAAAAATTATCAGATAATTTTACTGTATTAGCGGGTGTAAGAATAGAACATACCAAAACCTCTGCAACTGGAAATAGCATTAATTTTGATAAAGATGGTGATTTTGAAAGCTTCTCTCCTATTACCGATAAAGGATCGTACACTAATATTTTACCTAGTATACATTTAAAATATAATTTTACACCAAACAGTGTTGTTAGATTCGCATATACCAATACAATTGCTCGACCAAATTATGTAGAATTAGTTCCTTTCAAAAACATTATTAGAGAAGATGATGAAATTCAATTAGGTAACCCAGATTTAGACCCAGCTAAATCAATGAACTTTGATCTAACAGCTGAGCATTATTTTAAAGACATTGGTTTAATTTCTGCTGGAATATTTTATAAAGACATCAAAGATTTTTCGTTTGTCTCTTTTTCACAAGCTACCAATAATAACTTAGGAAACAACACAAACGGTTTTACTATTTTTAAACCAGAAAATGGAGATGAAGCTACTATTTTAGGTGCAGAAATAGCAATTCAAAAGAAACTAAGTTTCTTACCTAGCTTTGCTAAAAATTTAAGTATTTATGCTAACTATACCTTTTTAACATCTGAGGCCAATGGTATAAACGACCGCAGCGATGATTTAGAATTACCTAATACTGCACCAAATATGTTTAACAGCTCTTTAGGCTATGATGACGGTAAATTAACGGCTCGTATTTCTGCTAACTTTTCAGACGCTTACGTAGATGAGTTTGGTAAAAATGAATTTGAAGATCGTTATTATGACAAACAATTTTTCTTAGATTTTAATATAGGTTATGCCATTACTAAGAATCTTCGTTTTTATGCAGATATTACTAATTTAACAAACCAACCTTTACGTTTTTATCAAGGTAGTAAAGAAAGAACTATGCAATTAGAATTTTATGGTAGACGTTTAACTTTTGGTTTAAAATATGACTTATTTAAAAAATAAATTATCCCCCTTATTTATTTTCTTTGCAGGAGTTACCTTTTGGGTAACTTCATGTAAAGAAAATAATATTCCTAAAATAACTCCAACTATTATTACTGAGCAAACAGTAAATGATACAGACGACCCTGCCATTTGGGTGAACTCAAAAGACCCATCAAAAAGTATCATCTTCGGTACAGATAAAAAAACAAATGGTGCCATCTACGCTTTTAATTTAGAAGGTAAAATCATCAAAGAAAAATCCATTTTTAATATAAAAAGACCCAACAATGTAGATGTTTCATATAATTTTCAACTTAACGATAGTGTTTCTGTCGATTTATTAGCTTTTACTGAACGAGAAAAACAACAAATAAGATTGTTTTCTGTTCCTAATATGACTTCTCTTGACAATGGTGGTTTTAAAGTTTTTAAAGATGCTACAGATATTCAATTACAACTTCCTATGGGTATCGCTTTTTATACATCTTCAAAAACAAACAAAACATATATAATTGTAAGTAGAAAAAAAGGACCTAAAGAAAATTATTTATATCAATATGAAATTACATTTAATAAAAAATTTGATATAAAATTAGTTAGAAAATTTGGCAAGTTTAGCGGAAAAAAAGAAATTGAAGCTATTGCTGTAGATAAAGAACTTGGTTTTATCTATTATTCAGATGAACAACATGGTATTCGAAAATATTATGCAGAACCTAATAAAGGAAATCAAGAACTTTCTTGTTTTGGTTCTAATAAATTTAAATCTGATATAGAAGGCATTGCCATTGCCAAAACAGATTCAAAAAACGGGTATTTAATTGTTTCCGACCAACAAAGAGGTACTTTTAATATTTTTGGCAGACAGAATAATTCCTTTATAAAATCTGTAAACTTATCTACTATAAAAACAGATGGTTGTGATGTAACTACCATTCCATTAGGCAAAAAGTTCCCAAATGGTTTATTTGTTGCTATGAACGAAAACCGTAACTTCTTTTTCTATGATTTAAAAAAGGTTATCTATTAAAAAAATTCTAAAAGAAAGAAAATCAACTTTCTTTTGGAGTTTTTTCATTTTTATTTCGACTAAGATTCGAAAGAGAAACATTCTATACTTATTATTAATAACAAAACTTTGATTAAATCTTAAAATTTATATTAATTTGAAGTTATCTCTTGTTTTTTGTTTACTTTTTTATTAAGTTTGATAGACAAACACTCTTTTATAAAGAAAATTAATTGTTTAATTGTATATAACAATAAAATTTTTATTCATATATTAGATTATATATTTACATTTGGCACAAATTTGATATCTTAAACAAGAAAGCTGAAAGCATATCTTAATCAATTCGACTAAATGTTTAAAATACAAAAACACAAGAATACCAAACTCATAGGCGTTTGGAAGTAACCCGATAATTATTGAATAGTTATGACATTAGTAGAGAAAGCGTTAGAATTCGAAAATCGCAAATTCAAATTCGTAACTACAAGTGACAGAATTCTAGCTTCAAGAGAAGTAAAAGCATTAATCTTAGAAATTAATGAAGAATACAAAAAGACCAAAGACTCAGAACTTATGGACTTAATGAAAAGACTCACTGTAGTTAAACAACGAATAGAAAAGAGATTAAAAGGAAAGCCGCTAACCGCATAGTTTAATTTATAAAGCTGTTGAATTATACATTTAACAGCTTTTTTTATTTCTTAATAACTTATGAAAATTTATCGTCTTCAAAAAAAACAAAATTTACCTATTTCTGTAAACGAGGCTTGGAATTTTCTATCTGACCCAAAAAACTTAAAAACCATTACTCCTGAATATATGGGATTTCATATACTTTCTGGAGCAGAAAAGGAAATGTATGCAGGACAAATTATACAGTATATAGTTACTCCTCTTCTAGGAATTAAAACAAAATGGGTAACAGAAATAACGCATGTGGTTGATAAAAAATATTTCGTAGACGAACAACGCTTTGGTCCATATGCTTTATGGCATCACAAGCATTTTATTAAACCAATAGAAGGTGGCGTAGAAATGGAAGATATTATTGACTACAAAGTTCCGATGGGTATTTTAGGACAATTAGCTCATCCCTTTTTAGTAAAACCTAAGTTAGAAGAAATTTTTAATTACCGTAATAAAAAACTAATAGAACTCTTTGGAGAATTTTAAAAATAAAGTAACCATTTTTTGGTTTCGTAGAGACCTTCGTTTAGATGATAATCATGGTTTTTTTAAAGCATTAAAAGAGAATAAAAATGTAATTCCTATTTTTATTTTCGACTCTAACATTCTTAGCAAGCTGCCTAAAAACGATGCTAGAGTAAGCTTTATACAAGAACAAATTAGTAAAATCAACATCGAACTTCAAAAAAACAAAAGCACTCTTTTAACTTTTTTTGGAGAACCTTTAACCATCTTTCAACAGCTTACAGAAAAGTTTCATATAACATGTATTTTTAGCAATAAAGATTACGAGTCTTATGGCATAAAAAGAGATAAGGAAGTTACAGAATTACTGAAATCAAAAAACATTTCGTTTAAATCATTTAAAGATCATGTTATTTTTGAAGAAAATGAAATTGTAAAAAAAGATGGATTACCATATAAAGTATACACACCTTACTCTAAAAAATGGCTCACAGAAATCAATAAAAAACAACTCGAGCAATATCCTTCAGAGAATTTACTTAAAAACTTACATCCTTTAAACAAAGAAGAAGTATTAACACTTAACGAAATAGGCTTTACTAAATCTAAAATAGAAATACCTGAATTTAATATTAACGAAAATCTAATAGATACATACGAAGCAAAACGAAATTTTCCTGCAATAAACGGCACTTCTAAACTCGGAATACATTTAAGATTTGGTAGTATATCTACGAGAAAAGCAGTTTTAAAAGCAAAAAAAAGCAATAATATTACTTTTTTAAAAGAATTAATTTGGCGTGAGTTTTTCATGCAAATTCTTTGGCATTTTCCGCACACTACAAACACTTCATTTAAACCTTTGTATGAAAATATACCATGGCGAAATAATGAAGAGGAATTTAAACTTTGGTGTAAAGGAGAAACTGGTTACCCTTTAGTAGATGCTGGTATGAGAGAATTAAACACAACTGGATTTATGCACAATAGAGTTCGCATGCTTGTTGGCAGTTTTTTGTGTAAACATTTATTAATAGATTGGCGTTGGGGAGAGGCTTATTTCGCAGAAAAATTATTAGATTTTGAATTAGCAAGTAATGTTGGCAACTGGCAGTGGGTTGCCGGATGCGGAGTAGATGCTGCTCCTTACTTTAGAATATTTAATCCTACTACGCAAATTCAAAAATTCGATAAACAATTGACTTATATTAATAAATGGGTTCCCGATTTTCAAGAATTAACATACGCTAAAGAAATAGTAGATCATAAATTCGCAAGAGAACGATGCTTAAACACTTATAAAAAAGCTTTAACACTTTCTTAAAATTAACTTTTCATTTTCTAAATTTAAATTTTTATCTTTAAGAAATTAACGATAAATCAAAAAAACATGAACACACAAGAGGTAGCTAATAAGTGGCTAGAAATGTGCAGAGAAGGAAAAAATTTAGAATGCATAAATGAATTATATTCTGAGAATGTAACTAGCAAAGAAATGCCTGGCGTTCCATACGGAGAAATTGTATCTGGTAAAGAAAATGTATATCAAAAAGGCAAACAATGGCTAGATAATGTAGTAGAATTTCATAAAAGTGAAATATCAGAACCTATAATAGCCGACAATCATTTTACGACTAAAATGTCTTTTGATGTAACTTTTAAAGATAGAGGAAGACAACAAATGGAAGAAGTATGTGTTTTTGAAGTGAAAGAAGGAAAAATAACAAACGAACAGTTTTTTTACACTATGTAATCTACATTTATAAGTTTTCCTTATTAATTTTAACAATGGTTTTATTCTATTGGTAGGCAAAAAACAATGTATTGTTTTTAAGACACTTATTAATACAAAAAACATCAGTTCGAGTAAATTTTCGAAGAGAAATGAAGAAAATTTGTATTGAGAACTTTATTTTCGTTTTGTTATTATCTCTTCTCTATACAATTTTCTATCGAAAATCACTCGAACCGACAATAACAAGACCATAAAGAAAACAAACACATTAAATCTAAAATAAATCTTCGGACTACCTTTGGATTTATTTCTATTGTTATCTTTTTACATCAGAAAACAAAAGAGGCTTTTATATTTTAGAAGTCTCTTTTTGTTTTATATATCAAAAAATATTGCTTTAAAAAACATAAAAAAGTTTTTTGTTAATTTTTTAAACAAAACCTAACAAAACAACAAAAACACTGATTTATGTTAAATATTTTATCTAATTTTAACAGAAAGCAATCAACAAACTGCAGTATCCTAAACTACAGTTACTATTGAAATAACTCAACCATAACATTTACCCGGTATATATAGAACAAAGAAGTTCTTCTTATTCTTAAAACCACCCCCGAATAAATATTAACCAAAAACCCTATAAAATGAAAACATTTCAATTATTTGTTTTATCCATGTTATTTCTATGCATTTATTTTAAACCTCAAAATCTCAGCAGCCAAAGTAAAAAAAAGATGTTTTATGCTACCATGCAAACTAGAGATGCTCAAGGATTAAAAATCAATCATCCAAATGACATTAAAATTATCCGCTCTTTAAACGGTTTTAGCGCAGTAATGCTAAATTCCAATGCTGCCGAAGAACTACATCACAAAGTATTAGTACACGGACCTGGCTTTATTTACCAACCCAACAAAGAAAGTGCACTAACAACTATTAATAATAATAGTAAAATAGCTTCTAAATCACAGGTAATAAGTAATCTTATTAGTTATTCCATAACCCAAGAAACTCTAGTTAGGCAAAGTCTAGATCTTGTTAACAATATAAACATAGCTACACAAATACAAGAACTAGAAAATTATGGCAGCAGGTATCATACAACGGCTACCGCTAGGCAATCTGTTTTAGATTTAAAAACTAAATGGGAAAACTTAGCTTCTGGAAGAAGTGATGTTTCTGTTAGAATTGTAAATCATACAAGTACCAGTATGCCTTCCGTAGTTATGACCATTACTGGAAGTGAAAAACCAGAGGAGTATGTAATACTTGGTGGGCATATAGATTCTACAGCTAGAGGTGGCAATAACGATAATGCCCCTGGTGCAGATGATAACGCTTCTGGAATTGCTACCATAACCGAAGCTGCTAGAGTGTTATTTGAAATGAATTTCACTCCTAAAAGAACTATTGAATTCATGGCTTTTGCAGCAGAAGAAGTAGGCTTAAGAGGGTCCAATGAAATTGCGGTAGATTACAAAAACAGAAATGTAAATGTTGTTAGTTATATGCAATTAGACATGACAAATTACAAAGGCTCTTCTAATGATATTTATATTTCTACAGATTCTTATAACGACGATAATTTAAATAATTTTTTAGTAGAACTAATGAATTTTTACAATGCTTCTGAGCCACATAAATTAACATACGGAACATCGCAATGCAATTACGGTTGCTCAGATCATTATAGTTGGGCACAACAAGGATACGATGTTGCTTTTCCTTTTGAAGCTTCCTTCAATCAAAGTAACCCAAATATTCATACTACTAGAGATACTTTTGATAGATCTCCTACACCAAATGCTACACATGCAGCAAAATTTGCAAAACTAGCTTTAGAATTTTTAATAGAAATTTCTAATGGTGTTACTGGTGGAAGTAATCCAGGAGGAAACACCTGTACACAAATCATTACTTCTTATCCTTATCAAGAGAGCTTTGAGTCTTCTTTCGGTGACTGGTCACAATCTACAAGTGATGATATTGATTTTTCTAGAAACTCAGGAACAACACCATCAAACAATACTGGTCCAAACGGAGCTTCGGACGGAACATTTTATGCATATGTAGAAGCTTCTGGTAATGGCACAGGATTTCCTAACAAAAAAGCAATTTTAAATTCTCCTTGTTTCGATCTTAGCTCTATAACATCTCCAAAATTAAGTTTTCAATACCATATGTTAGGTAGCGCAATAGCTTCTTTAACTGTAGAAGCAAGAACAAACAATACAGGTAATTGGTCTACTATCTTTAGTCAATCTGGAACACAAGGTAGTAATTGGAATCTAGCAGATGTTGATTTAAGCAGCTACACTAATGAAACAAGTGTTCAAATACGTTTTAACATAATAACAGGATCTGGAAGTGAAGGATGGCAAAGTGATATTGCTATAGACACAATATCTATTAGTAGCGATACAGGAGGCAACCCCACCCCAACTTGTGAAGCTATTAACTTTAATGATTTTAGTGTCACTGCTTTTTCTAATCAAGATAACGACGGTACATTTACTATTGAAAACTCAGGAAACTCTTTAAAACTATCAAATAATACTTGGAAATACATACCTATGAATTATGATGTAACAGCAAATACTGTTCTTGAATTTGAGTTTAATAGTACCTCCGAAGGAGAAATACACGGTATTGGTTTTGAAAACGACAATAGTTTAACATCTAATAGATATTTTAAAGTACATGGTTCGCAAAATTACGGTGTAACAAACTACGACAATTATACTTCAGGAAGTCAAACTTATACTATTCCTGTAGGTAATTTTTATACAGGATCGATGGATCGTTTAGTTTTTTTAAATGATAACGATGCAGGAAATGGAAACACTTCTACTTTTAGAAATGTTAAAATTTACGAAGGTACATGTGGTAATAGTAATTTACTCCAAAAAAACACCATCACGTCTATTAAACCTATTTTAGGTAATCAAGGAGAAGGTATTCTTTCTACTATTAGTTTAAATCCAAATCCAACTTCCGATATTTTCAATATCAACAACCCTAATAACCATATAATTGATGCCTACATATATGATATTACTGGAAAAAAATATTCAGAAAAAGTATTAATTAAAGGGAACAATGAAATCTCAGCAAAAAAATTATCTCTAACACCAGGCGTATATTTAATACAATTTAAAATAAAGGGCGAAGATGCCATCACAAAAAAAATAATCATAAAATAATATAATTAAAACATACAGAGAAAGGCGTTTCAAAAATTTGAATCGCCTTTCTTTTTCCTATCAATATATCAATTAACACTTAATTATTTCATCTAATAACTTAATTCCGTTTTTAAAGTGATCAAGTATGTTAACTACCCTATTGCAGTTTGAACACGAAATTATCATCTAAAAATAATATCAATAGTTTTCTATTTCTTTTTTGTAGTAATTGAAGTATTTATATATTTACACTTCTTTTCGGGATGTAGCTTAGTCCGGTTAAAGTGCTGGTCTGGGGGACCAGAGATCGAAGGTTCGAATCCTTTCATCCCGACTATTTAATTTATCTCTTCCAACAATTATTTCATCTTTAAAAAACAACCACTAAACACACATAAACAACACTTTAACACAAAAAAAGAGGTGTTAGACTTATAATTTTGTAAATTAAAAGGACTAATTCAAAAACCCCGAATATCATGAAAAGAATTTTAGTTCCAGTAGATTTCTCAGAACAATCGGAAAACGCACTAAAAACCGCTGCTTCATTTGCTAATAAATTTAACTTTGAGCTAGTTATTGTTCATATGTTAGAATTTTCAAATGCAGTTATTTCTGGCACCTCACATTCAGCACAAGAAACAGTGTTTTATCTAAAGTTAACAGAAAAAAGATTCAATGAGTTTTTAGACAAAGATTATTTAAAAGATATTAAAATAACTCCTGTAATTAAACACTATAAAGTTTTTAGTGAATTAAATGAGCTTAGCAAAGAAGAAAATATAGATTTAATTATTATGGGGTCACAAGGTGCCAAAGGAATGAAAGAATTTTTTATAGGATCTAATACTCAAAAAGTTATAAGGCACTCAGAAATTCCTATTTTAGTTATAAAAGAAGAAGCTAAATTACATTTTGAAAATTCTATTTTTGCTTGTGATTTTTCTGAAGAATCTATTTCAGCTTACAAAAGAGCTCGTTTTTTCGCAAACTCAATTAACTGTAAAATGAAAGTAGTATACGTAAACACTCCTTCAAAATCATTTAAAAGCTCTTCAGAAATGAGAGAGATTGTAAAAAATTTCTTTGAAAAAGCAAATACTAGTGCAGATTACTTAGAAGATGTAGAATATGTTTCAGATTATAATGTAGAAGCGGGTATTATTAATTTTGCAAAAAAACACAATGCCGACATTATAGCTATGGCTACTCATGGCAGAAAAGGGCTTGCTCATTTTTTTGATGGAAGTATTACAGAAGATGTTGCAAACCACTCTCCTCTTCCTGTTTTATCTTTTAAAATATAATTTTCAAAAAAAATAAAAAAAATTTGCCAGTTTTTAAAAAGATTATATATTTGCATCGCTTTTAAAAGCAATAGCCGATATAGCTCAGCTGGCTAGAGCAGCTGATTTGTAATCAGCAGGTCGTGGGTTCGAGTCCCTCTATCGGCTCTAAACAAAAAAGACATCAGAAATGATGTCTTTTTTTCTTTACTTATTTTCCTAAATTTGCTTCATAATTTATTCTAATGAAAAATATTTTTATAATAGGTATCGCTGGAGGTACTGGTAGTGGAAAAACAACAGTTGTTAATCAAATTATAAATGAACTCCCTCCAGATGAAGTTTGTGTAATTTCTCAAGATTCTTACTATAAAGCAACAGATAACCTAACATACAACGAACGTTCTAAAATTAATTTTGACCATCCAAGAGCTATTGATTTTGATTTACTGGTAGAGCATTTAACTAAATTAAAAAACAATACTATAATTGAACAACCAATATATTCTTTTGTTACACACAACAGAACGAAAGACATTATAAAAACACACCCAAGAAAAGTGGTTATTGTCGAAGGTATTTTAATTTTCAATAATAAAGAATTAAGAAATCTGTGCGATATAAAAATATTTGTTCATGCAGATGCTGACGAAAGACTTATTAGAAGAGTAAAAAGAGATATTTCTGAAAGAGGAAGAGATATTAATGAAGTTTTAACCAGATACCAAGAAACATTAAAACCAATGCATGAAGAGTTTATTGAACCAACAAAAAATTTTGCAGACATTATAATTCCAAATGATCGTTTTAACACAGTAGCTATAGACATTGTAAGAACTGTAATTACCGAACGTTTATAAGATGAATTTAAAATCTATAAAAAATAAACCTATCTTTAAGGTTGCTACCAATATTTATTTAATAATACTTACAGTATTTGTTATTTGGATGCTTTTTTTTGATGAAAATTCTTACCTTAATCACAGAGAATTTAACAAAGAAATAAAAGAGCTAGAAACTTGGATAGATTATCATAAAAAAAAGATTACTGAAGATAAGAAAACCATACAAAAACTTAAAGACTCATTAGAGCTACAACGCTTTGCAAGAGAGAAATACCTGATGAAGCGAGAAAATGAAGATATATATATTATTGAATTTGATACTATAAAAAAATAATGGAAAATTATCTATTTAGCGAGTTTGAAACTATTTCAGAAAAAGCTTGGAAACAAAAAATTCAAGTAGATTTAAAAGGCTTAGATTACAATGATACACTTCTTTGGAAAACTTCTGAAGGAATTACTGTAAAACCTTTTTATACTAAAAATGATAAAACACATACCAAAATACAACAATCTAAAACAGGTTATAAAATTTGTGAGTCCATTTTTATTGATAACGAAATAATCGCCAACAAATTAGCTATAGATTCTTTACAAAGAGGTGCTAATTCCATAGAATTTAAAGCAAATGCTCCTTTTGATTTTAAAGAAGTTTTAAACAATTTAAAAGAAACAAAAGCAGATATTTATTTTAATTTCAACTTTTTAGACACGAAACTAATTCTTGATATTTCTAATTTTCTACCAATAAAAAACCTACGTTTTCATATAGATATCATTGGGAATTTAGCTAAAACAGGAAACTGGTTCTTCAATTTAAACAAAGATCATGAGGAATTAAAAAAAATAATTTCTGCTACTCATATTCCCACCATAGCTATTAATGCTTCTTTGTATCAAAATGCTGGAGCCAATATTACCCAACAATTAGCCTATGCACTAGCACACGCTAATGAGTATTTAAACTATTTCGGAGCAGAAGCCGCAGATAAAATGCATTTTAATTTTTCAGTCGGAAGCAACTATTTTTTCGAAATCGCAAAATTAAGAGCTTTTAGAAGTTTATGGCAAGCGTTATTAAAAGAATATCAAATAGAAAATGAAACAGCTCATATTTTTGTACAACCTTCTTTAAGAAACAAAACATTGTATGACTATAATGTAAATATGCTTAGAACCACTTCTGAATGTATGAGTGCAGTTTTAGGTGGAGCCAATACTGTTTCCAATATTTCTTACGACGAACTATTTCACAAGTCTAATGAATTTGGAGAACGAATTTCTAGAAACCAATTACTTATACTTAAAGAAGAAAGCGGTTTTGAAAATGCTCATACTTTTGCCGATGGTAGTTATTATATAGAGGCTATTACGAAAGAACTTACTGAAAATGCTCTTGAAATTTTTAAGCAAATTGAACAAGGTGGTGGTTTTTTAAAACAATTAAAAGAAGGAATTATACAGCGTAAAATAGAAGAATCTGCAGAAAAAGAGCAACTTCTTTTTAATAACCAAGAAATTGTTTTACTAGGAACTAATAAGATTCAAAATTCAAAAGATACCATGAAAAATAATCTTGAATTATTTCCTTTTGTAAAACAACGCCATCTAAAAACATTAATTCAGCCAATTATCTCAAAAAGGTTGAGCGAAAAATTAGAACAAGAACGATTAGATAATGAGTAGAAAAGATGTATCAAAAATACAGTTAGAAGAAAGCAAAAAAAAGGAAAACAAAAGCTTTAAACATGAAGACTTTGTAGCTGGTATTGCCCCTAACTTAAGAGGCCCTTACTCTACTATGTATGTTCGTAGACCTTGGACTATTCGTCAATATGCTGGTTTTTCTACAGCTGAAGAAAGCAATGCTTTTTATAGAAGAAATTTAGCTGCCGGACAAAAAGGATTGTCTGTTGCTTTTGACTTAGCAACTCATAGAGGTTATGATTCCGATCATGAAAGAGTACAAGGCGATGTTGGAAAAGCAGGAGTTGCAATAGATTCTGTAGAAGACATGAAAGTCTTATTCGATCAAATACCATTAGACAAAATGTCGGTATCGATGACCATGAATGGAGCAGTATTACCAATCTTAGCATTTTATATTGTTGCCGCTGAAGAACAAGGTGTTACTCCAGAAAAACTTTCTGGAACCATTCAGAACGATATTCTAAAAGAATTCATGGTACGTAACACCTACATCTACCCTCCCACTCCCTCCATGAAAATTATTGCAGATATTTTTAAATACACCAGTAATTACATGCCAAAATTTAATTCCATTTCCATCTCTGGTTATCACATGCAAGAAGCGGGTGCCACTCCAGAAATTGAATTAGCATATACTTTAGCAGACGGATTAGAATATATTAAAACAGGATTAGCAGCAGGAATGGAAATAGATTCTTTTGCTCCTCGTTTATCTTTCTTTTGGGCAATAGGAATGAATCATTTTACAGAAATTGCTAAAATGAGAGCAGGCAGAATGTTATGGGCTAAAATAGTAAAGCAATTTCACCCAACAAACCCTAAATCTTTAGCATTAAGAACACATTGCCAAACAAGTGGCTGGAGTTTAACAGAGCAAGATCCTTTTAACAATGTAGCAAGAACTACTATTGAAGCTATGGCAGCAGCATTTGGTGGAACACAAAGTTTACATACAAACGCTTTAGATGAGGCTATTGCTTTACCTACCGATTTTTCTGCACGTATTGCTAGGAATACTCAAATTTATTTACAACAAGAAACACATATTACCAAAACAGTAGATCCTTGGGCTGGTAGTTATCATTTAGAACAATTAACAGAAGACATTGCCAACAAAGCTTGGGATTTAATTCAAGAAGTAGATGAACTGGGTGGAATGACCAAAGCTATTGAAAAAGGAATACCTAAAATGCGTATTGAAGAAGCAGCAGCAATTAAACAAGCTAAAATAGATAGCGGACAAGATGTTATTGTTGGTGTTAATAAATATCAACTAGAAAAAGAAGATCCTTTACATATTTTAGAAGTAGATAACGAAGCTGTTAGACAATCTCAAATAGAACGCCTTACTAATTTAAAAACACAAAGAGATAATACCAAAGTAACACAATCATTAACTAATTTAACGACTGCTGCAAAATCTGGCAATGACAACTTATTAGATTTAGCTGTAAAAGCTGCTAGAAACAGAGCTACTTTAGGAGAAATTTCCGATGCTTTAGAAATTGTTTTTGGTCGTCATAAAGCAGTACATAAAACCATATCAGGCGTGTATAGCAAAGAAATAAAAGATGATTCTCTGTTTAAAAAAGCAAGCGAATTAGCTGATGAATTTTCAGAATTAGAAGGTCGTAGACCAAGAATAATGATTGCAAAACTAGGACAAGATGGCCACGATCGCGGCGCTAAAGTAGTGGCTACTGGTTATGCTGATTTAGGTTTCGATGTAGATATTGGTCCATTATTTCAAACTCCACAAGAAGCAACAAAACAAGCCGTAGAAAATGACGTGCACATTTTAGGAATTTCTTCTTTAGCTGCCGGACATAAAACATTAGTTCCACAAGTAATTAATGAATTAAAAAAATATGGTAGAGAAGACATTATGGTAATTGTTGGAGGGGTAATTCCTGCACAAGACTATCAATTTTTATTTGATGCTGGTGCAGTTGGTGTTTTTGGTCCTGGTACAAAAATAGCCCAAGCAGCAATTGACATGTTAGATATTTTAATTGATAGTGTTGAATAAGTATTAAAACATATGATTTGCAAAAAGTAAAAAAACCTATAAAAAGAAGCAATTTAAGATTACTTTTTGGAAAAGAATTTTATATTTTAAAAAGACGTTTTAAATGGATCACCCATTCTAATTGGGCTTCTAAAAAAAGTAAAGTCAATTTTAAAAATGCTGTTTATAAACATCGCTCTTTAATTTTAAGACCTTTGAAAGATGTAGAAATGTATCTTCAAGAAAATAAAAGAACGAATTTACTTTTAGCAATAAAAAACATAAATAACCTAGTCATTCAACCTGGAGAAACTTTTTCACTCTGGAAATTAGTAGGAAGACCCACAAAAAGAAAAGGATATTTAGAAGGTTTAGTTTTAAATAGTGGTAAAATAGATAAAGGTACCGGAGGTGGTTTATGCCAACTAGGAAATTTATTATTTTGGATTTTCGCCCATAGCCCGTTAACTATCACAGAAAGGTATCGACATGGATATGATGTTTTTCCAGACGTAAAAAGAAGAGTTCCTTTTGGAGCCGGTGCAACACTTTCATATAATTATATTGACCTACAAGTTAAAAACAATACTGGCAATAGTTTTCAAATTAATTTATGGATAGACGATACTCATTTAAACGGTGAATTAACATCTAAAAAAGCAGTTACTGATATCTTTAAAATAGAAGAAAGAAACCATAAAATAGAATTACAATTTTGGGGAGGTTACACAAGACATAATACTATTTTTCAGATAAAAGAAAACAAAGAAGGAGAAATAAGTGAGAAACTTTTGGTGAAAAACAATGCCATTATGATGTATAATCCAATTATAGAATAATATAGAATGCAAATAAAATTCATTGACAGAAAATCTGGAAAAACACAACTAGAAACACCTCCAGGAGAAGGGTTCTTAAAGTTATTATACAATAATCCGTTTGGCAAAATAGCTTTACTTCCTTTAGTAAAACGTAAATTTTTATCTGAATGGTACGGTCGAAAAATGAGCAAACCTTCTTCCGTAAAAAAAATACCTTCTTTTATTTCTGATTTAAATATAGATATTAGTGAAGCTAAAAAAAAAGTAAAAGATTTTACCTCTTTTAATGATTTTTTTTATCGAGAGTTAAAATCTGAAGCCCGCCCTATAGAAAATAATTTTGTTTCTCCTGGAGATGGAAAATTATTAGCTTTTGAAGATGTAGCCGATGTACATGATTTTTTTATTAAAGGCCGAAAATTCACACTCAAAGAATTTTTAAACAACGATACATTAGCCAAACAATATAAAAATGCCTCTCTTTTCATTTTACGTTTAGCTCCAAATGATTATCATCGTTTTCATTTTCCTTATGATGGAATTCCTTCTGAAACCACAAAAATAAAAGGCGATTATTTATCTGTTTCTCCCTACGCTTTAGCAAACAATTTCACGAAAGTATTCTGTGAAAACAAACGAGAATTTTGCTCATTATCTACCAAAAATAAAGGAAACATACTACTTATACCTGTTGGTGCTACTATGGTTGGTACTATTATAGAAACCTACACACCAAATTCTGAAGTAAAAAAGGGAGATGAAATGGGATACTTTGCTTTTGGCGGTTCTACCATTGCTGTTTTAGTAGATAAAACAAAAATTAAAATGGACTCAGATATTCTACAAAACACTAAAAATAAAATAGAAACTTTTGTTAAAATGGGAGAAAAAATTGCAGAATAAAAAAGCCTTTAACTTTAACAATTCTAAACATTAAAAAAGAGTTTAAATCACAAGCTAATTAAGGCAACTTTATGTAAATTTGCAAAGTTTTTATTACACGCATTTTAATAAGGCCTAAACTACTATCGTCTTAGTAAAAATTTAACAAAAGGCTATATGTGACTGTTATAAAACAATAATAATTATCACATGAAAAAAATAGTAAATATATTTTACTCTACTCGTTTAATGGCTGTCTTGTTCTGGGTATTTGCAGTCGCAATGGCAATCGCTACTTTTATAGAAAACGACTTTGGTACACAAACAGCTAAAAAATTAATTTACAATACTTGGTGGTTTGAACTTATTCTTGTCTTTTTTGTCATTAATTTCTTTGGAAATATTTTTAAGTACAAATTATATAGAAAAGAAAAATGGACGGTATTTATGTTCCACCTTGCTTTTCTTTTTATTCTTTTTGGTGCAGGAATTACAAGATATTTTGGATTCGAAGGAATGATGATTATTGATGAAGGAGAAACAACTAATGTGTTTTTATCTGATGTTAATTATCTAAACGTAACTATCGATAATAACAAATCTCAAAAGACATACAATGAAAAGTTATTATTATCTGCATGGGGAAAAAACACTTCAAACTTCTCTTTAAAATTTCAACCTAATAAAAAAGAAAACGCTAAAAAAGTAGACTTTAAATTAGTAGACTATATTCCTTGGGCAGAAACAAAAATGATTAAGGATGAAAATGGCACGGAACATTTATTTTTAGTAGAAAGTTCTAGTGGTAGCAGGCACGAACACTATATTAAAAAAGGCACTATACAAAACATTCATAACATTTTAGTTGGTTTTGAAGCAAAAAACCAAAATGCGTCTATTAATTTCTTTTATGAAGAAGGAAACTTAAAAATAAAAGCGAAATCTAATGGAGATTGGCTTAGAATGGAAGATCAAAAAAAAGGAAAAATAGTAAAAGATAGCATTCAAAACTTTCAGTTTTTAACACTTCATAATATCGATGGTTTACAATTTGTAATACCTAGACCCGCAGAAAAAGGAGAAATTAAAACAGTTAGAGGAAAAAAGAATAAAGAAAAATACGATATAGTTGTTTTTGATGTTACTGCCAATAATGAAACAAAACGTATAGAATTAACAGGAGGTGATTTTAATACAAGTAATAAAGAGGATTTTTCTTTGGGAGGATTAAACTTTAGAACTTGGTACGGTGCAAAACTAAGACAAACTCCCTTTAGTATAAAATTAAATGACTTTCAACTAGAAAAATACCCTGGTTCTGAAACTGCTTCTTCTTACGCTAGTGAGGTTACAGTGACTAGTGATAATGAATCCTTTGACTATAGAATTTTCATGAATCATATTTTAGATTACCGTGGGTATAAATTTTTTCAAGCAAGTTATAAAAATGAAGGAGAAGAAATAGAGCAAACCCACCTATCTGTAAACCATGATTTCTGGGGAACTTTTGTAACTTATTTTGGTTATTCTTTGTTATATATAGGTTTAATTTCTATGTTATTTTCTAAAAACACACGTTTTGACTCTCTAAAAAAATCATTAAAGAAAATTAACAATAAAAAAGCTACTTTATCTCTTTTTTTATTGCTTTCTGCTAGCTTCTCTTTTGCACAACATACAAATCAGCATAAAAAGATTACAGACCAACAAGTAGATAGTATTTTAAAAGCAAATTTAGTAGATAAAAAACATGCAGAAAGTTTCAGCCGTTTGGTCATTCAAGATGCAAAAGGAAGAATGAAACCAGCACACACTTTTGCTTCTGAGTTAGTTCGTAAAGTTGCTAGAACTGTTTCTTTTAAAAACATGACCCCTAGTCAAGTTCTATTATCTATGACGCAAAATCCTAGATTATGGTTTGATGTTCCTGTCATTTACTTAGAAAAGGAAAACACACAAATTCGGGAGGTTTTAGGATTAGATGCTACTGCTAAATATGCAAAGATTATTGATTTTTATGATTCTAGAGGGAATTCAAAAATCGGTAAGTTAGTTTCAGATGCACAAAAAAAGAAAATTCAAAACAAATTTGAAAAAGACCTTATTAAAATAGAAAGTCGTGTTTGGTTGTTATCACAAACCTTAAGCGGTGCAATTTTACGTATATATCCTATTCCAAATGATGAGAACAATAAATGGGTATCGCAACCAGAAACTACAAATGCCAACTTTAAAGGTACAGATTCTGTTTTTGTTCGTCAATCTTTACCAGTTTATTTACAATTTTTACAGGAAGCAAAAAGAAACAAAAACTATATAGAAGCAGATCAGGTTTTAGATGGTATTAAAAAGTTTCAACAAAAACATGGAGCCGAAGTTATACCTAGTAAAGACAAAATTGATTTAGAAATAACATATAATAAAGTAAATATTTTTACAAAACTTGCTAAATACTACGCTCTTACTGGTTCTTTATTAATATTTTTTATTATTCTTCAAATTTTCTATTCTACTTCGAAAATAATCCGTTTCATTTCAAAAGCTCTTATAGTAATAATAATAGGACTTTTTGTGTTCCATACATTAGGTTTAATTGCCCGCTGGTATATTAGCGGACATGCCCCATGGAGTAACGCATATGAGAGCATCATTTATGTTGCCTGGACAACTTTACTTTTTGGTTTATTTTTAGGAAGAAAATCACTCTTGACAACGGGAGCGGCAACTTTTATCACCTCTGTTGTATTAAGTTTTGCTATACTAGGAAATTGGTTAGACCCAGAAATCGCGAATTTACAACCTGTTTTAGATTCTTGGTGGGTATTGGTGCATGTTTCTATTATTTCAGGTAGCTACGGACCTTTTTCATTAAGCATGATTTTGGGAATAGTTAGCTTATTTTTAATAGTTTTCACTAACAAAAACAACAAAAAAAGAATGGAAATAAACATTAAAGAGCTTACCATTATTAATGAAATGTCTTTAGTTGTTGGTTTAGTAATGCTTACTGTTGGTAATTTTTTAGGAGCTATGTGGGCAAATGAAAGCTGGGGCCGTTACTGGGGATGGGACCCGAAAGAAACTTGGGCTTTAATTTCTATTATGATTTATGCTTTTGTTTTACACATGCGATTGATACCAGGATTAAGAAGTAAATACACCTTTAATTTATGGTCTATTATAGCATATGCTTCTATAATGATGACCTATTTTGGAGTCAATTTTTATTTAGCAGGATTACACTCTTATGCAAGTGGTGATAAAGTAATTACTCCGTCATCTGTTTATTATTCTGTTTTATTTGTTTTCCTTTTAGGTCTTGTTGCTTGGTTTAAAAATAAAAAGTTTTATCGTAAATAAATATTAATTATGATAAAAACGTACATTTGCCATCTAAAAATATAAAAATGTTTAATAAAAATATCAAATTAGTTCTTTCTGTTTTAATTACTATCTGGGCTATTTATGAATTTTCTCAAGGCAATATTGGGAATGGTATTTTCATATTATTATTAGCTTCCATTTTTGTCCTTTTCTATTTTAAAAATGAATTTATATTACTCGCTTTTCTCCAACTCAGAAAACAAAATTTTGAAGGAGCTAAGAAATGGCTTTCATATATTAAAAAACCTGAAAGCGCTTTAATTAAAAAACAAGAAGGATACTATAATTATCTGCATGGTATTATGTTATCTCAAACAAATATTACACAAGCAGAAAAATATTTAAAAAAAGCATTAAAACTAGGTCTTTCGATGGATCATGATTTAGCCATGGCTAAATTACAACTTGCTGGAATAGCAATGACCAAAAGAAGAAAAAGAGAAGCGACCACTTTAATGAACGAAGCAAAGAAATTAGATAAACATGGAATGCTAAAAGAACAAATTCAAATGCTAAAACAGCAAATGAAAAGAATTTAGTTAACAACTACGCATTCATTAATTAATTGTATATTTACTTCGCTCGATTTTAAATGATGATAAGAAACTTTCTTTTAAAAGCACTTAACAAACATGCTTCTCACTGGCTTGTATTAATAATAGATATTGTACTTATTGGGCTTTCTTTTATTTTAGCTTATACTATTCGGTTTAATGCTTCTTTAAACTTTAATACTTCTAATTTACTTTATCAATTACCTTTTATTTGTCTTATTTCATTCATTAGTTTTTGGATGGTTGGCTCTAATAGAGGTATTATAAGACATACAGGAACTAGAGACGCCTTTAATGTATTTATTGGTGTAACGTTAGCTAGTTTAGCTATCATATTTTTAGTAGCTATTAATGGAGTTTTTAAAATATTCCCATCTTTTACCATTCCGAAAACAATCATTCTTATACATTATTTCATCTCTGTTTTTGTTCTTGTTGTAAGTCGCTTTATTTTCAAAGCTTTTTATGAAGTTATATCTTCCGAATTGAAAGAAATAACAAATGTTATGATTTATGGAGCGGGAGATTCTGGATTGATAACATATGGTGCTTTAAATCGAGACACAAAAAACAACTATGAAGTTATCGGTTTTATAGATGATGATAAAAACAAAGTTGGAAAAAAAATTGATCGAGTAAAAATTTATAGTAGATCTCAGCTAACGAAAGAATTTGTTGAACGAAAAGAGATAGATGAAATCATTTTTTCTATACAAAATATAAAATCTGAAAGACTTCTTTATCTCACAGATAAATTATTAGCTTTAGGTGTAAAACCCAAAATCGTTCCTCCATTTTCTAAATGGATTGGTGGCGACTTTGAAGCTAATGAAATAAAACAAGTAAAAATAGAAGATTTATTAGACAGAAAGCCCATAACCATAGATAACCCTATCATAAAAAGGGATGTTAATGATAAAGTTATTTTAGTAACAGGTGCTGCTGGTTCTATAGGTAGTGAGATTTCAAGACAAATTTGTAATTACAACCATAAACATTTAATACTAATAGATCAAGCTGAATCTCCTTTATATGAAATTCAACAAGAATTGATTCGAAAAGGAGTAAAAAACTTCACTTCAATAGTTTCAGACGTAAGAGATCAAAGTAGAATGGATTCCATTTTTAAGGAATTCACTCCTGATAAAGTGTATCATGCAGCTGCTTACAAACATGTTCCTTTAATGGAAAATAATCCTTATGAAGCTGTAAAAATAAATATTGGAGGAACAAAAATAATTGCTGATCTAGCTGTAAAATATAATGTAGAACGATTTGTTATGGTGTCTACAGACAAAGCGGTGAATCCTACAAACGTTATGGGAGCGACTAAAAGAGCTGCAGAAATGTATATCAGTTGCTTAAGTAGAGAAAATCACACAACAAAATTCACAACAACACGTTTTGGTAATGTTTTAGGTTCTAATGGATCCGTAATTCCTTTATTTAAAAAACAAATAGAAGTTGGCGGACCTTTAACAGTAACTCACAAAGAAATAACTCGTTATTTCATGACTATTCCTGAAGCGTGTCAATTAGTTATTGAAGCAGGAACCATGGGAGAAGGAGGTGAAATTTATATTTTTGACATGGGGAAATCTGTTAAAATATTTGAAATAGCCAAAAGAATGATTCACTTATCTGGATTAAAATACCCAGAAGATATTGATATAAAAATAACGGGATTAAGACCGGGTGAAAAACTCTACGAAGAGCTTTTAGCTAATGGAGAAAATACAACTCCTACATATCATGAAAAAATCATGATTGCAAGAACTCAAAACATTAATGTAAAAGAGATTAAATCAAAAATACATACTCTTTGTGAACAAAATTCACACAATAACAATAACACATCTGTAAAATTAATAAAAGAACTTGTTCCTGAATACAAATCAAACAATTCTATTTATGAAAAGTTAGATCGTCAAATATTAAATTAAATTTATTAATTTCGCGGAAAATTTCCTAAAACATGAGAAAAGCAAAAAAAATTGTTTTATTACTATTCACTATACTTTTATTAGGGGCTTGTGTATCTAAAAAAGATATTACTTATTTTCAAAATGATCAAATTGATCAAGCAAAAGTATCCAACTCTTATAAAACAATTTTCAAACCTGATGATTTGTTACAAATCACCGTATCTGCAATAGATTTAGAAGCAGTAAAAGCGTTTAATTTACCTGCTGTCAGTTACGCTACTACTACTAATAGAGCTGTAGGTACACCTCAACAGCAAACATATTTAATAGACAATGATGGTTTTATTGATTTTCCTGTAATAGGAAAATTGAAAATTGGAGGTTTAACTAGAAATGAAACAGTTGAAATGTTGAAAAACAAATTAGATCCAGATTATGTTAAAAATCCGACCATAAATATACGAATTGCCAATTTTTCTGTAACTGTTTTAGGAGATGTGAAACGACCTGGAACTTATACCATACCTAATGAAAGAATAACTATTTTGGAAGCTATAGGTTTATCAGGAGACTTAAACATTACTGGTAAGAGAAATACCGTTAAAGTGTTTAGAGAAATTAATGGCGAAAAAGTGAAATTTGAATTAGATTTGAGGTCTAATAAAATATTTACTTCCCCTGTATATTATTTGCAACAAAACGATCTTGTTTACGTAGATCAAAATAAATCTTCTTCGCAAGATGCTGCTTTTAATAGAAATACAGGACTTTTTGTTTCTATCGGATCTATTATAGTTTCTTTAATTGCTGTTTTAACTAGATAAAAAAAATTAAATGAATAATAATATAAATTCTCAACAAATAGAAGAGAACGATACTATAAATATTAGGGCTGAGTTAGAAAAATATCTAATTCACTGGAAATGGTTTTTTCTTGGTGTAATATTAAGTGTAATTCTTGCTTTTCTATATTTACGTTATAGTACACCTAAGTACGCAGCATCTACAACTATAATGATAAAAGATAACAAGAAATCTGGAATTTCTGCAGAATTGGCTGCATTTGAAGATCTAGGTATCATTGGTGGTGGGTCTAGTAATAATGTAGATAATGAAATTGAAATACTTAAGTCTAGAAAAGTCTTAGGAGATGTTATAGATAATTTAAACTTACAAGTTAAATATATTACGGAAGGTAGAGTCAAAAGTTCAGAAGTATATAAAAATTCTCCTATAAAATTAAACTTTTCTGATTCTTTAAGAATTAAAACTCTAGATGAAGATACGTCTCTTATTTTCAGTTTTACTTCTGAAAGTAACTTTACTATTCTTGATGAAGAAAATAATATCATACAAAAATCCGTTTTATTTGACACTTCTTTTAACATTGAAAATTTAGGCGATTTAAGTGTCAGTAAAACTATTTTTTTTGAAAAGGATTTTATTGGAAAACAAGTTGTTGTTAATATTTTTATTAAAGACAAAATAATTGATGGTCTAAGAAAAGGGGTTTCTATAGCTCCTATTAACAAAAACTCTAGTGTTTTAAAACTTTCATTACAATCTTCTGTCTTAAAAAAAGCAGAAGATATATTAGATGAAATTGTTGAGCAATATAATTTAGATGCTAAGAAAGATAAAAATGAAGTATCAAGAAAAACTGTTGACTTTATTAATGAAAGACTTAAAGATGTTGGTAAAGAGCTAGCTATTGTAAATGATGGTGTAGAAAAATTTAAAACAGATAATAATGTAACAGATATTCAATCTGAAGCACAACTTGTATTACAGACAAGTAGTATGAATCGTCAAAAATTATTAGATACTTCTATTCAATTGAGAATTGTTACATCTTTAAATCAAGAACTAGATAAAACAGATGGAACATTACCTGTAAATTTAGGTTTACAAGACCAAAATGTAGGTAAATTAATTGCTGACTATAATAGTCTATTAGGAAAAAAGAATCGTTTATTAAAAAGTGCTGGTAAAAAAAACATCGCAGTAATTGAAGTTGAAGAAAACATTAATAATTTAAAAGGCGCTTTAAAAAGTAGTTTAAACAATCGCGAGAAATCCTTACGTTTAAATGTTAACAATTTAAATGCGGAAGCTAGTAGATTTAACTCTAAAATTTCTTCTATTCCTTCTAAAGAACGTAAATTTTTAGATATAGCTAGGCAGCAGGAAATTATTTCTGGTTTATTTACTTATCTTTTAAAGAAAAAAGAGGAAACATCTATTTCTTTAGCTGTAACTGTTCCTAATGCCAAGATTATAGATAAAGCCTATGGTTCTGATATTGCTGTTTCTCCTAAGAAAAAAATAATCTTTTTAGCAGCTCTTTTACTAGGTTTAATAATACCTTTCATTATAATTTATATTAGAGATCTATTAGATACTAAAGTTCATACTAAGAGAGATATCCAAGATTTAACTTCTGTTCCTTTTATTGGAGATATTCCTCACAATGAAACAAGTCAGAAAATTGTTGTTAACTCAGATGCTAGATCTAGTACTGCAGAAGCTTTTAGATTGATTCGAACAAATTTAGATTTTATGTTGTCTAATGTAAAGTCTGAAAAAGGAAAAACTATTTTTATTACCTCTACAACGAGTGGAGAAGGAAAGTCTTTTATTTCGATAAACTTATCTGCTACTTTAGCTTTATCTGGAAAAAGGGTTATCTTAATAGGAATGGATTTACGTGCTCCAAAAGTTACTGAATATTTAGGAATTCCTGATAGAAAAGGAATTACCAACTATTTGACTAATGATAGTATTACTTTAGAATCTTTAAAATTTAACGTTCCTGAATTAAAAGATTTAGATATTATAGCTTCTGGTGTTATACCTCCTAACCCTGCTGAATTACTAATGTCGGATAAAATTCAAACAATGTTCGATGAGCTAAGAAACGATTATGATTATATCTTAGTAGATACTGCACCTGTAAACTTAGTTACAGATACTTTGTTAATAGCTAAACATGCTGATTTATTCACATATATTACAAGAGCAAACTATTTAGATAAAAGGTTACTTGTCGTTCCAGATACGTTGTATAAAGAAGGGAAACTTCCTAATATGTCTATTGTACTTAACGATACAGATATGAAAAGAGGGTATGGATACGGTTATGGTTATGGTTACGGATATGGATATGGTAATGTTCAAGATGAGAAAAAACCTTGGTATAAAAGGTTATTTTAATCAACGAATTTCATTATAATAAAGAGAGAGACAGTTTTAAAATTAGAACTGTCTCTCTTTTTATTGTAATTTTTATAAAAGCTTTTTTTTTAAATTAAGAATTTTTTATTGTTTCCTATTATTGCTTCTATCTTTTTATATATCTTTTTTGTACCTATTTTAACCAATAAATTTAAATGATTATGGTGATGTGTATCTGTTCCAATAAAGTCATACATACCTTCTTTTAATAATTTATCCGCTGTATTTTTGACATTAGATCCATATTGTTGTGTTAACGACAAGCAATTCAGCTGAAATAAACAGCCAGCTTTTTTTAACTTATAATAATTTTGAAAATCATTGTGATAAAAATTATATCTTTCAGGATGAGCTAAAATTGGTTTATACCCTTTTAATTGAATTTCAAATAAGACATCATATAAATTAAAAGGAGCATTAAAATAAGACATTTCAACTAAAATAAAGTTATCTTTTAATGGCACAATATCGTTTTCATTCAGCCTTTTTACAAACTGTTCGTCCATCATATACTCGGCAGAAGCATTAAAATTAATATCTTTTAACCCATTTTTCAACAAGGCTTCTTGTACTTCTTTTAATTTTTCTTTTATAATTTCTGTTGAATTTGGATAAACGTCTCCTAATACATGAGGGGTTGTGATAAAATTTTTAATTCCATAAGAATACATTTTTGTTATCAATGACAAAGAATCATCTATATCTTTAGCTCCATCGTCAATACCCGGTAACAAATGAGAATGAATATCTACAAAATTATCACTAAACATTTCATTCAGTGGCACTACTTTATCTTTTAAAAAAAACATATTTACTTTTTAGTGTACACAAAATTAATGTATTTATTAATAAAATTTGTCATTATTTAACACGAAATCGTTTGAGTTTTTACTTGCTGTTGTATAACCTAATTTGAACATATATATTTGAATAAAACAACAACCAAAGAATATGATATTAATAGCAGACGGAGGATCAACAAAAGCTGATTGGATAGCTTTAGATTCGAATAAAAATGAAGTTTTTAGAGTACGTACTTTAGGTTTAAATCCTGCTGTAGTTCCTGAAGATGAACTAAAAAACAGGATTGTAAATATGTTTCAATTAATAAACATAAAAGAGCAAGTCAGCGAAATTCATTTTTACGGTGCAGGTTGTGGAACTCCACAGCCAGTGTCTATTTTAACAAAAGTGATGGAAGACATCTTCTCAAATGCTTCTGTTAATGTAGCTGAAGACATGTTAGCTGCCGTATATGCTGCTTCTGAAAAAAAACCAGCTGTTGTTTGTATTTTAGGTACTGGTTCTAATAGT
This sequence comes from uncultured Tenacibaculum sp., assembly GCA_947498055.1. Taxonomy (GTDB): domain Bacteria; phylum Bacteroidota; class Bacteroidia; order Flavobacteriales; family Flavobacteriaceae; genus Polaribacter. Next base: position 14,080 of record CANMJA010000022.1, on the reverse strand, counting down.
TGCTATTTTAATGGAGAAGAAATTGAAATGTTAGCACCTTCTTTAGGATACACTATAATGGATGAAGCTAGTGGAAATTACTTTGGTAAAATATTACTTCGCGACTATTATTATAAAAAAATGCCAAAGAAAGTAGCTACTACTTTTAAATCTGAATATAATTTAGATGCAGACTTTATAAAATTAAATCTTTATAGAAAACCTAACCCGAATATGTATTTAGCTACTTTTGCTAAATTTATGTTTGATTTTAAAGATGAGAAATACATTAGAAAAATTATTAAAAAAGGTTTTGAAGAGTTTTTTAAATATCGAATTTTACCTTACAATAAAAACAGTGAAACACCTATTTATTTTATTGGTTCTATAGCTTTCTATTTCAAAGAAATATTAGAAAAAATAGCTCATAAAAATGATTTAAAAATAACTGGTATCATTCAAAGACCAATAGATAATTTATTAGAATATCATAAGAAAAACATTAATTAATGTATTTCAATAGTCGCTCTAGAGCCATACCTCTAGAGCCTTTTATTAAAACTGTTGTTTTGCTAATATTTGTTTTATTTATATAAGATATTAATTCATCAAAATCTTTACATTTTATATCTTCTGAAGATATTTTAAAAAAATTATCTCCAACTAAAATGACTTTATCAAACATTAAATCATGAGCATAATTTGCAATGTTTTGATGTTCTAATTCGCTATTTATTCCTAATTCAAACATATCTCCTAAAACAACTAGTTTCTTGTTTTTAGTTTCAATTTGTTTAAAATTCTTCAGAGCAGCTTCCATACTCGTTGGATTTGCATTATAAGCGTCTAAAATTATTTCATTAGAGCTTCTTTTTACTATTTGCGACCTATTGTTCTCTGGAATATAATTTTCAATTGCTAATTTTATATCTTCCTGAGAAACTTTAAAATACTCACCAATAGTTATAGCTATGGCTATGTTATTAAAATTATAATCCCCAATTAAATTACTTTGAATTCTAACGCCACCATAATCTAAATTAACAAAGGGACTTGCCTTTAAAAATTTAATCTTATTTGAAAACGAAACTACATTTGCTCCTTCTGTTTTTAATATCTGAGTTTTATCTTTAGGATTAATAAATATCAATGCATTATTTTGTTTTAAAAACTCATATAATTCACTTTTAGCTTCAACAACCCCTTCAACTGAGCCAAAACCCTCTAAATGAGCCTTCCCAAAATTAGTTATATAACCATAATTTGGTACTGCAATTTCGGATAGAAATGCTATTTCTTTGTGATGATTTGCCCCCATTTCAACAATTCCAATTTCAGTATTTGGAGTCATTGATAACAAAGTTAAAGGCACTCCTATGTGGTTATTCAAATTACCTATAGTGGCTGTTGTTTTTAATTTTTGCTTTAAAACAACGTTAATAAGTTCTTTTGTTGTTGTTTTTCCATTACTACCTGTTAAAGCTATAATTGGTATATTTAATTCCTTTCTATGATAGTTTGCTAATTCTTGTAATGTTTTTAAAACGTTTTCTACTAAGATTGTTTTATCACTTGTTTTATATTCAACTTCATCTACAATAGAATATCTAGCACCTTTTTTTAAAGCTTCTTCTGCATATATATTACCATTAAAATTATCTCCTTTTAATGCAAAAAAAAGTGTACTCTTTCTTATTTTTCTAGTATCCGTATCTACTAGGTAATTTTCCTTATACAAGGAATATAAATTTTCAATCTTCATATAGTAAAAATAAAAAACCTCGTTGATATCAACGAGGTTTAATTATAAAAATTTAAAAACTACTTTTTAGCTCTATACAATAAAATAATTATCTAGGAGTTGCAGTTCTTTTTTGATTTTTTACCATCGGTCCTACTTTATCAGTTGCACATCTAAACCCTATATAATTAGTAGAAATATACTCTGGAAAATATCTTCTCTGAGCTGGATCTAACCAATATTCTCTATCTGCCCAAGAACCACCTTTATAAACTCTAGTTTTATTACTAATTAGAGTTCTTCTAGTTTTTTTATCATACTTTAATCTATTAGTAATGTTTCCTAAAGAATCTTTTTCACTTTCTGGTCTAACTGGTGAATTATACATTCTTGGCGCATTTACTAATTGATCTTCTTCTAATCCAAATTCTTTAGACGATTTTTGATCACCATCATTTAAATCAGAATTATCAGCAAAAGAATAATTTCTTCTCATGTAAGTATCATCTTTTGTAATTGGTATGTATTTAATAGTTCCAGGTAAACCTTTTGGTGTTATTTTACCATTAACTAAAGTATCAATTTCAACTTCACTATCATCAACTATTACAACTTTACCTTGTTCATCAATTAATTTTTTCGTAAAAATATTACCTCTAAAATAATTGAAATCATTCGCTTCTGCGTCTACTATAGGTCTATATACATCAGCTACCCATTCTGCAACATTTCCAGACATATCGTATAAACCAAATGCATTTGCTGGGTAACTTCTAACAGAGTTTGGTATATCTGCAAAATCACCACTCCAACCTGGAATACCACTATAATTACCTTTTCCTTGTTTAAAATTCGCTAATTGATCACCTCTTTTAGCTCTGTTTCTATTCCTAGTATATTTACCATTCCAAGCATATTTTTTTCTACCACGAATATTGTTATACTCTCTATTTTCAAATATTGCTTTAGCTGCATATTCCCATTCTACTTCGGTAGGTAATCTAAACTTCTGTGCTAATATACCATCAGAAGAAGTTACTTGTCTACCAGTAAAAGATCCTTTTTCAGGCTTAGGTTCTCCTTTCTTTCTTGGAACTGGTATTCCTTTCTTATAAATTGTAGAATCTCCATCAAATAACACATAAGGATCTGTTAAATACACATCTGTATCAAAATTATTTTTCCCTCTAAATTCTAATGAATCCTCTTTAAAAATGTTAGTTATAACACCTTTATCCATTAATATTTTAAGGTTTACTGCATTTGTTCTCCATTTACAATATTGGTTTGCTTGAATCCAAGTTACACCAACTACTGGATAATCTGAATATGCTGGATGTCTCAAATAACTTTCGGAAAGCAGATTCGTGTTTCCTAGTCCTTTTCTCCATACTAATGTATCTGGTAAAATTGATGGATAAATATGCTTAAATTGAGGATCACTAGGAGGAAATACATCCTTAGTGTATTGCATAAATAAACTATACTCAGAGTTAGTAACTTCAGCTTCATCCATATAAAAAGAACGAACATGCATTTGTTTAGGAGTTGTGTTCCAATCAAACATTACATCATCTTGAACCAATCCCATTGTAAAAGTTCCTCCTTCGATATGAACCATACCTTGTGGCACTTCTCCATCTTTAAAATCTCCTTTTAAATAATTACCATAACTGGGGTCATTAAAATTCCATCCAGTTAAATTAGATTTACTAGAACTTCTTCTTGAACTTTCACAAGAAGTTAAAATAATAGTGGAGATTAATAGTAAACCTAGTAGTTTTAATGTACTTTTCATGTATTTACTTCTTTTTTTAGGGTCTGCCAATTTACAACATTTAAAATATATAACAATTATAAATATAACAAAATTAAATTATGTTACAAATACTAAATGTTAACGATTGTTTTTTCGCTTTATTATAATTAATCTTGTAAAATAAACGTTATTTAATATAACGCTACATTATGTTAGAACAATATATGATAAAAAAGTCACTTTTTATCTTCTTATTTATTATTTTATTTGGCTATGGCCAAAATAGAAATTCCGTGCTATCCAATGGATCTTGGTATAAATTTGCTGTAGATACAACTGGTGTTTTTAAAATAGATGCTAGTTTCTTGAAAGAACTTGGTATTAATGTAAAAAATATAAATCCAAAAAACTTAAAAATTTATGGTAATGGCGGAAAATTACTTCCAGAATTGGCTGCAACTTTTAGATATAATGACTTACAAGAGAATTCTGTTTTTATAAAAGGGGAAAATGACGCTTCTTTTGATGATGATGATTATATTTTATTTTATGGTGTAGGACCGCATAGTTGGAATGTTGATCTTTTAAACGAAACCGCTAATCATGTACAGAATATTTATTCAGAAAAATCTTATTATTTTTTAACAATTTCAGATACTCCTGGAAAAAGAATTAAAAAAGGTTCCCCTATAATTGGTAACGCAACTATCAATATTAATGATTATGATGATTTTGTTTTTTATGAAAAAGAAGAAGTAAATCTTTTAGCTGTAGGAAGACAATGGTTTGGGGAAAACTTTAGCAATAATAATGAACAACTTTTCACCATTCCTTTTCCTGATATTGTTAATGGCTCTACTGTGAAAATGAAGGTTACTGCTGTAGCACAATCAAGTACAGCATCTAACATGAATATAACTAGTAATGGTAATACTTTACCTACTATAAGCTTCCCTCCTGTTTTTAATTCTTCTTCCTCTGGTTTAGCTCGTTATGGAGAAAGTGTAAGAACAATAAATGCTTCTTCAAGTTCAATAGAAGTTAAAGTAAGCTATAACAATAATGGAAACCCTTCTGCTAGAGCATATCTAGATTATATAGAAATTATAGGTAAAAAAAAATTAACTGTTAACGACAAACAATTTTCTTTTAGAAATTTTTTAGAAGCTAAAAATTCAGGGATAAAAAATTACACCATAGAAAACTCTCCTAATATTTTTGCTTTATGGGATGTTACAGATGCATTAAACCCTGTTAGTTTAGATAATGAAAGCAATAATTCTAATTTATTTTCATTCAAATCTAGTGCCACTAATTTAAAAGAATATGTTGTTTTAAATGAAAAGGATTTTTATAAACCTACACAAACTCAAAACAAAACAGTTTTTAACCAAAATCTTCATGGTTTATCTGATATTGAATATTTGATAATAACCTCTGAAAACTTATTAAATGAGGCGCAGAGACTTGCCGATTTTCATAAAAAAAATAATAATTTAAGCACTAAGGTCATCGATTTTCTTAAAATATATAATGAGTTTTCTTCTGGCGCTCCTGATATTGTTGGTATTCGTGATTTTATTAAGTACCTATATGACACTTCTAATTCTAAAAAATTAAAATATGTCTGCTTCTTAGGTGATTCTTCTTATGATTTTAAAGATCGGATAGCAAATAATAATAATATTGTGCCTACGTTTCATGCACGAGAAAGTTTTGATCTCGTTTCCTCTTACGTTACAGATGATTTTTTTGTGATGATAGATGACAATGATGGAGGCATGAAAGGTACAGATGGAATAGATATTGCTTCTGGAAGGATACCTGTAACAACAGCACAACAAGCAAACCAAGTTATTACTAAAATTTTAAGTTACTACGATAAAGAATCTTTTGGCGATTGGAGAAACACTATTACATTAGTTGCCGATGATATAGATGACTCTTCCGACACAAGTTTACAGTCTGGTTTAGAGGAAGTTGCCGGCAACATAAAAATAAACAAACCTATTTTTAATATTAATAAAATTTATGCAGATGCTTTTAAACAAGAAAACTCCTCTGGTGGTGAACGCTACCCCGATGTAAAAAATGCCATTACAAATGCTATTGAAAAAGGTTCTTTGGTTTTCGATTATTTTGGGCACGGTGGTGAAGATGGATTGGCTTCTGAAAGAATCTTAGAAATTCCTCAAATTCAGTCTTTCAATAATTTCAAGAATTTACCTTTATTTATTACAGTAACCTGTGAATTTTCTAGATTTGATAATCCTTTAAGAGATACTGCAGGAGAACAATTATTTTTAAATCCGAAAGGAGGGGCTGTTAGCATGATTACTACTACAAGAGATGTTTTTATTTCTTTAGGAGAAACATTTAACAAAGAACTTACCAAGTATGTTTTAGATTTTGACAATAGTAATAGTACGATTGCTGAAAATTTAATTAAAACCAAGAATGAAACCACTAGTAATCAACGTTTTTTTATTTATTATTTTGGAGATCCTGCTATGAAATTAGCAATCCCTAAACCAAACATTATTATAAATAAGGTAAATGGAGTTCCTATATCTCAACCAATAGATACCTTAAAAGCTCTTTCTAAAATTAAGTTAGAAGGTTCGGTTACCAATGCTTCTGGAGCACAATTAAATAATTATAATGGTACTATTTTTACTACCATTTTTGACAAACCTATTGATAAAACTACTCTAGATAATGATGGTTTTGGAATTGTAAATACGTTTGATTCGCAAGAGAGTAAAATTTTTAGAGGAAAATCTTCTGTTGTTAATGGAAATTTTAATTTTGAATTTATTGTGCCAAAAGACATTAAAATTACTGTAGGAAAAGGAAAAGTAAGTTTATATGCACAAGATGAAAAAGAAGAAAAATCTGGTGTTAATTTCGATATTAATGTTGGTGGAATCAACGAAAATGCTCCAGAAGATATCACTGGCCCTGAAGTACAACTTTTTATGAATGATGAATCATTTATTGATGGAGGAATTACAAATGCTTCTCCTAATTTAATTGTAAAACTTTCAGACATAAGTGGAATCAATACTTCAATAACTGCTGTAGATCACGATATTGTTGCTATAATTGATGGAAACGAATCTGCACCTATTATATTAAATGATTTTTATGAAACTGAGTTAAATGACTTTACCAAAGGAAAGGTGAAATTTCAATTAAGAAATTTATCTGTTGGTAAACATACTTTAAAAATAAAAGCATGGGATACATATAATAATTCTTCGGAAGCCACGTTAAGTTTTGAGGTCGTTAGTGATACTAAGTTAGTACTAAATAATGTACTAAATTACCCAAATCCTTTTGTTAATTACACAGAGTTTTGGTTTCAACACAATCGTCCTAATGAACCTTTAAATGTTCAAGTTCAAATTTTCACTATTTCTGGAAAATTAATAAAAACAATGAATCAAACAATACAAACAACCGGGGGTTTATCTAGATCTATTACATGGAATGGATTAGATGATTTTGGCAATAAAATAGGTAAAGGAGTATATCTATACAAGATTAAAGTCACCTCAACCACAAACAATTTATCCTCAGAAAAATACGAAAAACTAGTTATCCTATAATAAAACCATATATTTGCAAAAAATGTCACAACCTAAAATGAAAAAAATAATACTACTCACATTATTAGTTACTTATCAAACAGTAATGAACGCTCAAGTAGATTCTAGAGCAATTACAACTTCTTTACCTTTCTTACAAATAAATTCAGATGCAAGAGCTGGTGGTATGGGAGATATAGGTGTTGCTACCTCTTCAGATGCTTTTTCTCTATTTCACAATCCCGCTAAAATAGCATTCAATAAAAACAAATTGAGCATTGGTTTAAGTTATGTGCCTTGGTTACGTAATTTAACAGATGATATTTTTGCAGGTAACGCTTCTGTAGTCAATAGATTTAATGAAAATAGTGCTTGGGGGGCTGATTTTAAATATTTTTCTTTAGGTAGAATAGATTTAACTAGTGATAGCGGAATTAGTAACGGAAGTATTAACCCAACAGAATTAGCTATTTCAGGTTATTATTCTTTAAAATTAAGTGAAAAATTCTCAATGGGAGTTGGTCTTAAATATATTAACTCTAATTTAGATGTAGATGATACTTTAGAAGCAGTTAATTCTTTTGCTGTAGATATTTCTGCATATTACCAATCAGATGAAGAAAACTACGGAACTTTTAATGGTAGATACCGTATAGGTGTTAATGTAGCTAACATAGGACCTAAAGTAGAATATACTCCTGGAGAGGAAAACTTTATTCCTACAGTTGGAAAACTGGGTGGTGGTTTTGATTTTATTTTTGATGATTTTAATACATTGGGAGTAAATTTAGAATTCAGAAAATTATTAGTTCCTTCTAGTGGTACAGAATCTACAAGAGGATGGTTTGAAGGAATGTTTACTTCTTTATTAGATAGAAGTTTTGGAGAAGAATTAAGAGAAACAAACTGGTCTTTAGGGGCAGAATATTTATACAATAATGCTTTTGCTTTAAGAGCTGGTTATTTTAACGAAAGCGAAACAAAAGGAAATAGAAAATTCTTTACTTTAGGTGCTGGTTTTACAGCCCAAGCTTTTTCTGTAGATTTATCTTACCTTATAAACACATCTGATGTTAACAATCCATTAGAAAATACATTGCGTTTTTCTTTGGCTTTTGATATTGGTGAGATATATGATTTTTAAAATAATATTTTTGTACTTTAGTACTATAATTTAAAAACAGTCTTACTATTAAGACTGTTTTTTTTTCCAAAAAATTTTAGAATGAAAAAAATCGATATTTCTTCAAATGGATATATTTTTAATAGTCTTTCTGAGTTAGAAGAAGAAGATAGAAAATTAATCGAATTGGCAGCAGTTGCAAGGAAGAAAGCATATGCTCCTTATTCAAAATTTAATGTTGGTGCCACTATATTATTAGACAATGGAACTATTATTAGTGGTAACAACCAAGAAAATGCTGCTTACCCTTCTGGTATGTGTGCAGAAAGGGTAGCTATATGGAAAGCTAGCTCAGAATTCCCAGGTGTAACTGTTAAAAAAATAGCTATTACAGCAGCTTCTTTAGAATATACTGTTAAAGACCCCGTAGGACCTTGTGGTGCATGTAGGCAAACTTTATATGAATATGAATTCAATCAAAAAGAACCAATTCAAATTTTATTTATGGGCGAAACTGGTAAAATTATAAAAGTAGAATCACTAGCCTCTCTCCTTCCGTTTTCTTTCAACAGTTCTTTCTTGTAGCTGCTGGTATCACTGCTTTTAATTAATTATTTAATCAAATTACCGTTACAATATCAATAATTATAGTAATTAAAAATTATTGATTTAATAATTTCAGTTACTAAAAATAAGAATTCAACAAAAATAAAACATCTTATTTATAATTAGTAGGTTTCATAGGCTAAATCTTGTTTATTTGCTGTCAGCTTAGTTTAAAAATTTTAGCAATGAGAGTAGTAATTACAGGAACAGGATGCTATATTCCAACTATTAAAAAAGATAATTCTAAATTTAGTGAAAGTCAATTTTTAAACACAGACGGTAGTTCTTTTGAAACTGAAAACACCGTAATTATTGAAAAATTTAAATCAATTACTGGTATTGAAGAAAGAAGATATGCAGAAGATCATTTTAATTCATCAGACTTAGGCTTTTTTGCCGCACAAAAAGCTATTGAAGATGCTAAAATAGATCCTGAAGAATTAGATTATATAATCCTTTCCCATAATTTTGGTGATGTAAAAAGTGGTGCTATTCAAAGTGATATTATACCAAGTTTAGCTACTAGAGTAAAACATTTATTAGGTATTAAAAATCCAAATTGTGTTGCTTACGATATTCTTTTTGGATGCCCTGGTTGGATAGAAGGAGTAATACAAGCCAAAGCTTTTATTAAAGCAGAAATGGCAAAAAAGATCTTAGTTATTGGCGCGGAAACTTTATCTAGAGTAATTGATAAACACGATCGAGATTCTATGATTTATAGTGATGGAGCTGGAGCGTGTATTTTAGAGCCCTCTACCTCTTCAGATGAAAATGGAATTTTAAGTCATGCTTCGCAAACGTTTTCAAAAGACGAAGCGTATCATTTATTTTTTGGAAAGTCGTATAACAAAGAAGAAGATCCAAACATTAGATATATAAAAATGCATGGTCGTAAAATATATGAATTTGCTTTAACACAAGTGCCTAAAGCGATGAAATTTGCGTTAGATGAAAGTAATATTCCTATTGAGGATGTAAAAAAAATATTTATTCATCAAGCTAATGAAAAGATGGATGAAGCTATTTTAAAACGTTTTTATAAACTATATAAGAAACCTGTTCCAGAAAAAATAATGCCTATGAGCATACATACTTTAGGAAACAGTTCGGTTGCAACCGTACCAACTTTATTAGATTTAGTTTTAAAAAATAAACTAGAGGATCAAACTTTAGAAAAAGGAGATGTAATTATCTTAGCATCTGTAGGGGCTGGCATGAATATTAACGCAATTGTATATCGTTATTAAAATCTATAAAAAATATCCGCAAAAATAAAATCAAACTATTATTTTTGCGGATGCAACAACACAACGTACTTATATTAGATTTCGGTTCGCAATACACACAATTAATTGCACGTCGAGTAAGGGAGTTAAATATCTACTGTGAGATTCACCCCTTTAACAAAATTCCAAAAAATATAAACTCTTTTAAAGCAGTCATTTTATCTGGTAGCCCTTTTTCAGTAAGATCAGAAGAAGCACCACATCCAGATTTATCTGAAATACGAGGTAAAAAACCTTTATTAGCAGTTTGTTATGGAGCTCAATACTTAGCTAATTTTTCAGGAGGACTGGTAGCTCCTTCTAATACTAGAGAGTATGGAAGAGCCAATTTATCATTCATTAAAAATGAAGAAACTTTTTTTAAAGACATATCTGTTGGAAGTCAAGTATGGATGAGCCACTCAGATACCATTAAAGAATTACCTACCAATGGAGTATTATTAGCGAGTACTCATGATGTAGAAAACGCTGCCTATAAAATAGAAGGAGAAAATACCTACGCTATTCAATTTCACCCTGAAGTTTATCATTCTACTGACGGAGCTAAATTATTAAAGAACTTTTTAGTAAATATTGCAGAAGTAGAGCAAAACTGGACTCCTAATTCTTTTGTAGATTCTACAGTAAATAATTTAAAAGAAAAAATAGGTGATGATAAAGTTATATTAGGACTTTCTGGCGGTGTAGACTCTACAGTTGCTGGGGTTCTTTTACATAAAGCTATTGGTGAAAATTTACACTGTATATTCGTAAATAATGGTTTATTACGAAAAAATGAATACGAAAGTGTACTTCAACAATACGAAGGAATGGGTTTAAACGTTAAAGGTGTAGATGCTTCCAATCGTTTTTTAGATGCTCTAGAAGGAATTAGTGATCCGGAAACGAAACGAAAAGCAATAGGAAGAGTATTTATAGAGGTGTTTGATGATGAAGCATCTAAAGTAGAGAATGCAAAATGGTTAGCACAAGGAACTATTTACCCAGATGTTATTGAATCTGTTTCAGTAAATGGAGGTCCTTCGGCTACCATTAAAAGTCATCATAATGTAGGTGGTTTACCAGATTTCATGAAATTAAAAGTTGTTGAACCACTTAGAATGATTTTTAAAGATGAAGTTAGACGAGTTGGAGCTTCTATGGGAATAGATAAAGAATTATTAGGAAGACATCCTTTTCCTGGTCCAGGTTTAGCTATTCGAATTTTAGGAGATATAACATCAGAAAAAGTTCGTATTTTGCAAGAAGTTGATGCTATCTTTATCAATGGTTTAAAAGAAGATGGTTTATACAATAAAGTTTGGCAAGCTGGCGCTATTTTATTACCTGTAAATTCTGTAGGTGTCATGGGAGATGAAAGAACTTACGAAAAAGTAGTAGCTTTAAGAGCTGTAGAAAGTACAGATGGTATGACGGCAGATTGGGTTAACTTGCCTTATGAATTTTTGCAAAAAACATCTAATAAAATAATTAATAATGTGAAAGGTGTAAATAGAGTTGTTTACGATATTAGCTCTAAACCACCAGCAACTATTGAATGGGAATAATTTTTTTATTCTTTTTTAAAAATAAATTTTTATGACAAAAATCAAATTTTTCGCTTTTACTTTAATTTTGGCTTTACTATTTTCTTGTAGTCAGCAGAAAAGGTATATCTCTTACAAGGTAAAAGAAGGAGAAACCATGCGTGATATTGCAGAAAGAATTAATGTAAAAAAATCAGACTTAATCCGTTTAAATCCTGATATTGGAGAAACACCTTCTACCAATAGTGTTATTATTATTCCGAATCCTGAATACAAAAAGAAGATCCCTTTAATTCAAAAACCAGATTCTGATAATAATCAAAGGGATTCAAGTGAAAATCCTGGAGAAAACAGTGCGGAAAACTCAAATCAATTACCAGATTCAACTCAGGTAGTTAGAACTGTTTTTGAATACAAAACTCATACTGTTACATCGGGCGAAACGGTATATCGAATTACCAAAAAATACAATATTTCTAAGAAAGAATTAATTAAATTAAACCCTGAATTCCCTAGAATTAAGGATAACTATTTAGATGTTGGTCAGGTAATAAAGGTTAAAGTCGCTGAAAAAAAAGTTTTTTATATTTCTAGAGAAGAAGATTTAAAAAATCATGTTACGCATAAAGTAAAATCTAAAGAAACTGTTTATGGTTTAACTCGTTTTTACAATATTTCTAAAGATGATTTGATTCGATTAAATCCTGAATATCCTGGAATTATTGATAATGAATTAGGAATAGGACAAGTTTTAAGAATTAGACCTGTTGAAGAAAAATTAGATACTGATGAGACATCTTCTTTATATTTAGATTCTATAGCAGATACAAATTCTATTAAACTGGCTTTACTTTTACCTTTTAGAGCGAAGGAATATGAAAATATTAACTACGAAGATATTTTTGATAAAAAGAAAAATAAAAAATCTAAAAGTGCTGCTAGGTTAGCAAATATTGTTACAGATTTTTATATGGGAGCAGAAATGGCTATAGACTCTCTAAAAAAAGAAGGAGTTAATGTAGATGTATCTGTTTTTGATACAGGAAACAGAGGTAAAAATATAGATAGTATTATTGAACAAGATAAATTGGTTGATAGTGATGTAATTATTGGTCCGTTTTATTCTAAAAAAGCTGAACTTATTGCTAAAGATGTAAATGTACCTGTTATTTTTCCTCATTTTTCTAAAAATCAACGCGATTTTTCTTCTTCTAAAATTGTTAAATCTACACCAGATAAAGAAACGCATAGTAAATTTTTGGTAAATCATTTGAAAGGAATCTACACTGGAGAAACAGTATTTATTGTTGGAGATGGTAGTGAAGCATCCAATAAACAAGTAGAAACCATCTTAAATGGTTTAAAAAAACATGATTCTATTCAAAAAATTCATGTTCTTAAACCAAAAGATAATTACATTAAAAAAGAGCGTTTTACTAAAGAAATGAAAGTAGGAGTTCATAATTGGGTTATCTTAACTTCTGATAAGAATGCTGCCGTAGCTGATGCTATAAACAGTATGGTAGTTTTACCTAAAAATATTACTGCACAAGTTTTTGCTATTGAAAAAAACAGTGCTTACGATGAAGTAGATAATAACACACTTGCTAGAATAGACTTTACGTATGTAACTAGTAATTACTCGGATTATAAATCTGAAAACATAAAAGAATTTAATAAAAAATATCGCTCTCGTAATAAAGATATACCTTCTGAATATTCTTTTAAAGGTTTTGATATAACGTATGATATTTTAATGCGTTTAGCTTCTGGAGAAAAGCTTTCCGAAACTTTTAAACAAGGAGTTTCTTTACGACTAGAAAATAAATTTGATTATACAAAGAAATTATTTGGTCCTATTAGTAATAAAGGACTATATATTGTAAAATATAATCGTGATTTAAGTTTAGAAAGGTTACGATAAAAAATTAAAATTTATAATAAAAAAACGTTGAAATTTAAAAATTTCAACATTTTTTTTATTTATGAAAGAGTTACTTACTCCTCGTACATTTCTTTATAATATGTTAGGTAATCTCCATTAACGATATTTTCTATCCATTCCTTATTATTTAGATACCATTTCACAGTTTTTTCTATTCCTTCTTCAAATTGTAAAGAAGGTTCCCAACCTAATTCATTTTTCAATTTAGAAGAATCTATTGCATATCTGTAATCATGTCCTGCTCTATCTTTAACATAAGTGATTAACTTTTCAGATGCTCCTTCTTTTCTGCCTAAAACCCTATCTACTGTTTTAATTAATACTTTAATTAAATCTATATTTTTCCACTCATTAAATCCACCTATATTATATGTTTCTCCTAACTTTCCTTTATGAAAAATAACATCAATTGCTTTCGCATGATCTTCTACAAACAACCAATCTCTAATACTATTTGATATTTTAATTTACTCAATTAAAGGTTTTGTATAGATGTCGTATGCTGTAATGGACATAATCAAT
>CANMJA010000021.1 GCA_947498055.1 uncultured Tenacibaculum sp. | reverse complement strand
AATTCGGGATCGTATATCGTAACTATTTCGCCTTCTGCTAATTGGTTATCGGTATTTATTAAAACATTTGTATAATAAACAGCAAACTTTGCAAACTGTAAATAAGGAATTGAAACATACCCTACTCCAGATATTCGCCCATTAGATTGACTGCTTATATTGGTTAAAACGATTAGAAAATCCCCTGCGGTAATCTCATCACCAATACGTAACCCTGTATGTGGCTCTCTATTAGAAATAGCAATATGATCGGGTACTATTCCACAATTATAATTGGCATCGTCATTGGTTACAATATCTGTCGTAACATATTGTACTTTCGAATAATCACTAAACTGATATTTACATTTTCCTTTTACTTTATACTCGTATTTTGTACCTGGTTTTAAATTCCATATTGTTGCCCAAGCACTGTTAGTTCGTTTGGTAAACCATTTGGCATACTCTTTATCAGCTTCTCTGTAAGCTATAACATATTCTGAATGGATGGTAGGGTCTTGATCCCAAAAAACATTAATCTTAGAAAGTCCTTTAGGTTCTGCACTTATATTTTCGGGAACCATACAAGGAGCAGTTCTTGAAAACCAAAATACTTCACTAAATCCTTGGTTTTTAAACAAACCTATTTCTTCTAAGCCTTGTAATGCTTTTGCTTTTACGCGCCATGCATAGCGTTTTTCTGGTAATAACAAAGGTTTATCTGGCCCATACAAAATAGTTGTTGCTCTGGTGGTTTCTTCATAAATAGGCGTTTGCGATAAAAATGCTGTTTGTATATTTACTACATCGTCCCAAATTTCTACTAAGCTAAATTCGTATTCAACATTGCTTACATTTATATGTCGTGGTGTCCATTGAAAAACAATGTTTTCAAAATCGCTAGGCTTTATATTCGTTCCACTTAAAGGAATATTTAATATTGGTGGCTCGTTTTTAAAGATAAAAACCGTTCTACATTCTTTAGAAGATAGTTTTGCGCCAGAAAGAAAATCAAAAACCTCAAAACAAAAACTATAACTACCCTCGGGTATCGATTGCCCATAAACGCTTGTACCTATTCCTTGAATATTTTCTAACTGATAATACGGTGCTAGTTCGGTGTTTTTTAAGGTTAACGGAACTCCTCCTTCTAAAAATAAGTTTTCTGCTCCTAAAACAAATTCTTTACTGGTAAAACTAATATTACCACCTTCAAAATAGGTTTTTAGTCGTATTTGACGGTTAGATACCGTTAAATCGTTTAAAAATAATTGTACTGTTATTGGGCTATTTAAACTCGTAGCATCTGCATAATTATAAAAATTAACAGGGGAAGGTGCTTGTACTCGTGGCACTATTTTTACAGGAAATCGTTGGGCTAATGTGACGCTAAATACTAAAAATAAGCCTAATAATAATCGTAGTTCTTTTTTCATAGAATTTAAGTACTTTTCGAGTATAATTCTATTATTTTAAATGTATTATCAATAATGAGATTTGGGCGTTACCCAAGGGTCGGGCTTTTCGCAGTCGCTTTTAAAATTTTATAGACATAAATTTTAAAGAGCTCCAACAAATGCTACAATCCCTAACGCAAAAGTATTTCCATTATAAAATTAACTTCTAAAAGATAGGATTTCTTTCTCAAAAAGAACTACTAAAAAAACTGTATAAACTAATTACGAAATAGTTATTTCCTAAAGAGCAAAAACCCAGAGTTTATCTGAGCTTTTGTTATTGTTAAGTTTATGTTTTCTAATGTTAGAATACAGATTTAATCTTATTCTTCAATATGCTTTGATAAAACATATTTATTCTCTTTTATTACTTTCGCTAATTTTTGAATATTTAAAATCCCGTTTGAATCCTTTGCTTTAAATTTTAATTTGTTTATCACTGGGTAATCAGCATTATCATTAGAGTTATAGAACTCCCAAAAAGCATCATTACTAAGTTTTAGTAGCTCCTCAAAATTTTGTGTAATTGGAAAGTTAGGTTCACTAATATAAATTAAATTCCTTTTTAAGACTACTTTTTTATTTTGTAAACTATAGTTGATACAAATTATTTCTTTTTCTTTCCATAGAAATTTTAAAATTGATTTAATTTTAATATTTTTTTTCTCTTTGCCTTCTATTTTAAAAAAACCTGATTTCAGATATTTTTCTTTTAATATATTTAACGACGAATTATCTAATTCTGTATTATTATATATTTTATATTCATAAAAATTACAGTAAGAAACTTTTTTGAGTCCGTAGGAAAAGTTAATATCTACTGGTTTTCCTTCAAAATTAATCTCTTGTGAGTAAAATTTAATAACTTGAAATAATAAACAAGTTATAATAAGTGTTTTCTTCATAAAAAAAATTATTTAAAAAGTCTTTTAGTGTCTAGAATTGATTTCATTTTTTCAGGCTCTGAATTTAGTATAGCTTGTAATTCTTTAAGCACACCATTTAAATTAACTTCTTTATTGAATGTATTCGATTTAATAATATCGTTCAATTTTGGGTTATCTGATTTTGTTCCTTTAAAAATGTGGTCAATATATTTTGTATCAATCATAATCATAAAAAATAAAAATTCTGAAATTTCTGATTCGGAAGAAGTTACCCATTTACCATTAATGCTTTTCATAGATTCAGCATAACCTAATAAAGGTTTATTATTATCTTGTAAATGATATTTTATTAAAGCATAATCTACACCATTAGCCTCAAAAGACACTTTATATAATAATTTAGCATAATATAAATCAGGACTTATATTTTTTATATAATTAAAATCTTGATTTATTTTCTTCTTTTTTTTCTCCCGATTAAAATTATACCATTCATCGGAAGTTGCTGATATAATAGAACTCATCAATTCTTCAGGAGTATTATTTGAAACTTGACTAAAAGCCCCTTTTTTTTTAGCTAAAGTTCCTTCTTTATACTTTAAAATTTTAAAATTTTGAACACTTTGATTAATTAATAAATTATTAGCACAATCTGTTTGTTGATCTTGGCTATATGATAATTTTATACTAAATAAAAGAAAAGTTGATATAATTAGTTTTTTGTAATTATTCATAAATTAAATTTTAAATGTTTTATAAATATAATAACAGCATAAACATCCACATGAGAAAAGTAAAAGAATAATTATCCATGCTCCAAAATTAATTTTATTATTGTTTATTTTTTTTCCTTCCCAAAAAAGAATTTTAACTGTTTTATTATTTAAAAGTTTTACGATTATTTCATCATTTTCTTTAACGTTATTAATAAAATCACCTTTATTTCCTTTAATAATACTGGATTTGAAATTTTCTCTTGCCTTATATTTTTTTTCTTTATATGTAATCTCTATAATAATGTCTGTACCATCTCCATGATCCATTCCTCCGTCTTCATAATTAATATTTAATATTTTAGTTTCTATTATATTCCCATAAACAAACCACTCTTTATATTCCTTTTGAACTAGTATATAGGAGAAAAAATAAAAAGGAATACTGATCAAAAAAAATAAGAGAAATCGAAAAACTTTATATTCTATCTTCATAATATAAGTTATTTAATCTTTCATATTGTAAATTACTTTTCTTTTCATTCTAATATTCCAAAGAATATCAGAATGTTTAAATTCTTTATCTAGTGGGCCTAATTTAGCAGTTAATGTAAACGAGTACATTAAAGGATTTAAATATAATTCACCGGCTATTAAATCTTCATTTTCTTTATATGGATAAATTATTTTTCCTCCACCAGTTATATCAACTTTTCCTCCTCCTTCAACTCCAACTATCATTTTACCTTTATCATTCTTTACTCCTAAGCCAGCTTTTAATCCTGCTTCTCCTGATACTTTAACACCTCCTTGAGAAAATTTATTTTTATCTATAAATTGATGTTGTTCATAATAATAGTTATCATCTTTTATAATGGATACATTTAGACCAGCTCCTAATTGAACATAAGCTTCAGCAATATCTATAACATAACCAAAAGTTTTAAACTTTATTTTTTTTCCACATTTTAATTTTGCTATATTGGAAGCCTCTACATCAAACTGAAATCTTTCTACCTCAATTAAATGTCTAGAAATTTTATCTTCTTTATTAAAGTTTACGTCTTGAAATTTTAAATTTTTATCAAAATCTTTCAATAAACTTACTTCACAAGGCATTACTTTACTTACTTTTTCAGAGACATCATTTACAACTTTAAAAAAACTTAGGAAATTTTTTATCTTATTTGCAAAGCTTTTAACCTTTTTCTTTTCTAAAACCCATAAAACATCTACTTTTTTATATGATTTATCAGGATAACCAGCCTTAACACCAGTAGTCGAAATTTCATTACTCTCTTTTAAATATCTATGAATATTTATTTCTCCAAAATTAGGTCGTGGACCATTTTCATTATAATCCCACACGATATCGTATTTACCATAATTATTCTTCAACTTAGGGTCAGTAACAACACTATAATTTATCTTTCTCGACTCATCTGTAATACCTTTTTGATCTAATAAATACAATATCTGACCACTTTTAGCTAATCTTTTAGAATTTTTTCCATCAGATGCATATAACTCTATAAGTTTAAAATTAAAATTTGTTACTTCTACATTCACTGTAAATGTACTCATTTTATCCTCTTCTTCGTTAGGAAAATCATTTGGATCATTCCAAAAATTAACTGCTAATTTATACTTAGAAAACTTTTTTTGAAATAAATAATTAACCGTTTTACCCTCTACAATATACTCTCCATTACCTTCAGGGTATTTTTTTGTAAAAGCGTTCCATTGAATTCTAGCTTCATTTTTAGCACCAAAAAAAGTTGTTTTTTCTTTATTAATTCTATTATCATATTCAATTTTTATAGTTTCTCCTTCAAAATACTTTTTATCTCTGTAGATAATATATTTTTCCGTCTCACTTTCTCCAGTTTCTCCTTCAGACGATGGCGGATCTTCACTTTTTGTTTTAGTAGTATCAGTTGGAGGTATTTCTTCTCTCGTTGGTGGAGGGGTTTCTCCTGTTCCTGATGGAGGGGTTTCAGTTCCTTCTGTGGTTTCAGTTGGTGTATTATTTTCAGGAGTTTGCACTTCTGTATTTTCAGTAGGAATATCTGAAGTATTCGTATCTTGATTTACCCCTTCACTTTCTGCTACAGGTTCTTCTTCCTCTTCATTTTCAAAGTTGATATCTACCGTCATAGAAGCATTTTCTCCAAATTCGGGATCGTATATCGTAACTATTTCGCCTTCTGCTAATTGGTTATCGGTATTTATTAAAACATTTGTATAATACACTGCAAATTTTGCAAACTGTAAATAAGGAATTGAAACATACCCTACTCCAGATATTCGCCCATTAGATTGACTAGTGATGTTGGTTAAAACGATTAGAAAATCACCTGCGGTAATCTCATCACCAATACGTAACCCTGTATGTGGTTCTCTATTAGAAATAGCAATATGATCGGGTACTATTCCACAATTATAATTGGCATCGTCATTGGTTACAATATCTGTCGTAACATATTGTACTTTCGAATAATCACTAAACTGATATTTACATTTTCCTTTTACTTTATACTCGTATTTTGTACCTGGTTTTAAATTCCATATTGTTGCCCAAGCACTGTTAGTTCGTTTGGTAAACCATTTGGCATACTCTTTATCGGCTTCTCTGTAAGCTATAACATATTCTGAATGGATGGTAGGGTCTTGATCCCAAAAAACATTAATCTTAGAAAGTCCTTTAGGTTCTGCACTTATATTTTCGGGAACCATACAAGGAGCTGTTCTTGAAAACCAAAACACTTCACTAAATCCTTGGTTTTTAAACAAACCTATTTCTTCTAAGCCTTGTAATGCTTTTGCTTTTACGCGCCATGCATAGCGTTTTTCGGGTAATAACAAAGGTTTGGCTGGCCCATACAAAATAGTTGTTGCTCTGGTGGTTTCTTCATAAATAGGTGTTTGCGATAAAAATGCTGTTTGTATATTTACTACATCGTCCCATACTTCTACCAAGCTAAATTCGTATTCAACATTGCTTACATTTATATGTCGTGGTGTCCATTGAAAAACAATGTTTTCAAAATCAGTAGGTTTTATATTTGTTCCATTTAAAGGAATATTTAATATTGGTGGCTCGTTTTTAAAGATAAAAACCGTTCTACATTCTTTGGCGGATAGTTTAGCGCCAGAAAGAAAATCAAAAACCTCAAAACAAAAACTATAACTACCCTCGGGTATCGATTGCCCATAAACGCTTGTACCTATTCCTTGAATATTTTCTAACTGATAATACGGTGCTAGTTCGGTGTTTTTTAAGGTTAACGGAACTCCTCCTTCTAAAAATAAGTTTTCTGCTCCTAAAACAAATTCTTTACTGGTAAAACTAATATTACCACCTTCAAAATAGGTTTTTAGTCGTATTTGACGGTTAGATACCGTTAAATCGTTTAAAAATAATTGTACTGTTATTGGGCTATTTAAACTCGTAGCATCTGCATAATTATAAAAATTAACAGGGGAAGGTGCTTGTACTCGTGGCACTATTTTTACAGGAAATCGTTGGGCTAATGTGACGCTAAACACTAAAAATAAGCCTAATAATAATCGTAGTTCTTTTTTCATAATAATTTAGGGTATTAATTTAAGTCCATATAACGTAATTCATACCTGTTTTTATCGATATGACTTTCTGATTCTTTTGCAAAAAATTCGATAATCGATGCTTGCAAATATAAGTTTATCTTATTTTTATTCTCCTTCATTTTTAACATTTTAAAAACATTATACACATACTTTTCTCTAAAATCATGAAATAATTTTGTGTCTTTTTCTAGCTGCTCAAATGTTTTATATTTTTCTAATTCCGATAAAAGCCATCGGTGAACTAATAGTTTTTTGTGAGATTTATTAACAGCTTTTTCCATTTTACTAAATTCTTTTTGCTCTTTCATAGAAAAAAGTTTTTTATCTTCTTTTGTTTTGTTCCATAAACTATGTTTTACAATTTCTTTTTTATTCATTACAAATTGCCTTTCTATGGTTCGATCTAAGTTATTTGCACTCCTATACACTTCTTTTAAAGCTATATATAATAGTTGGTTAAATTCCTTTAGGTTTTGCTTGGTGTCGTATAGTTCTTTTAATAATTGAATGGCTTTAATTTTATATACTTTAGGTTCTTTTTCTGTTGCTATTTCTTTTCTTTGTGTATGCATTTGCTCTTTTATAGCAATTGGTATTGCTTTAAAAATAGGTACTTTTAACAAGTTTTCTATTTTAAAATCTATTTCTGCTATAGTACCAATGTACAAGGAATCTTTATAGCTAAATTTAATTGGTTTTTTAATTCTCTCTCTTTTAGCTCGTTTTTTCTTCTCTTTTTTCTTTCTCTTTTTAAAGCGAATATTTTTAGAATCGAATAATCCGAAACTATAATTGTAACCAAAAGTAAGTGTGAAATTTTGAGTTGCCTTGTTTACATTATTTCGATGTTGAAATAAACCATTTAAACTAAAATTATGTTGCTTTTTATACACATATCTACTACCAAGCCGTATGTTAGCCACTTGTCCTTGTCGCAAACCGTCATTAATGCTCTCATTATAACTAATTCCTGCATTTACTTTTAGTTTTTTCTCAAAAAAACCTTTACTCGCAGTTACAGTAGGTCCTAAAATTAACCCGGTAGACATTTCTAATTTACTAATACTTGCATTAAAACCTCCTGAGAGAGATAAAGCATTCTCTGGAAAACTAACGGTATATGCCGATGTAGCATTGTAAAAAGAAGA
The DNA here is from genome assembly GCA_947498055.1 of uncultured Tenacibaculum sp. Taxonomy (GTDB): domain Bacteria; phylum Bacteroidota; class Bacteroidia; order Flavobacteriales; family Flavobacteriaceae; genus Polaribacter. The sequence continues at coordinate 68,015 of CANMJA010000021.1, read as the reverse complement.
ATTATCTTCTTCTCTTACTACATCGTCTATTTGATTTTCTGCATCTTGGTAAGATATATTTACGTTTATATTTTGGGTATTACTAGGGCTTTCTTTAATTGTATAATTAACGTTTACATTGGCATTTTGCGATAATTGTGCGATATTATCTTGGTCTAATTCTTCTTCTATTTGAGAAACCCCATTAATAAAATCGAACTGATTTTTAATATTGGTAAACGATTGAAAATTAGAATAACTTCCAGAAATATTTAATTTTTCACTAGCATTATAAGTGGCATTAAAAGAGGTTACTAATCTGTTTAATTGACTTGCCTTACTATCGTCTAAATCGTCTTTTTGTAATCCTGCATTTACTGCTAAAGATAATTTGTCTTTAAAAATAGTTTGCGAAGCATTTATGGTAATATTTTCTAAATCGTTATTAAAAAAATAGCCTCCCAATGTTTTATAATTCGGGTCTATTCGTTCGTAACCTACGCCTACCGATCCTTTTCCTATTTGATATAATAAATTTAAATTAAATGCTTTATAATACTGTGTTGTAGGGTTACTAGCTACCAAAAAAGAGGCAACATGATCGCTTGCTCCATTAATACGAGTATCTTCTGTTAAAGCCGATAAAGCTACTTCTCCTTTTAGTTGTAAATTTTTGTAAATATTAAAATCGCTGTTAAAACTAATAACTGTATTATCTTTAGGTTGTATGTCATTTTCTATCGGAATTTGATTTTCTAAGGAGCTTACATCATCCGTAGCTTTAAAAAAGATAAGTCCAACAGTAGCTTTTTCAAACTTATAAGACGTTTTAAATCCGTATCCTATTCTCTTATAATTTGCTTCTCCATTTAAATTTTCATTATCAAATTCTCTCGATTTTAAAAGCCTACCATACATAGCACTTATCTGAAATTTCTCATTAGGCGAAGCATCTGCCCCTAAGCCCGTAAACTGATGTCCGTTTAATGTGTAAGGTGAAAAACTCATATTTACATCGCCAATATGCGTAGTTACCCATTTATAACTAGGGTGCATACTTAACCTGTTAAATGTAAAAGGGTTGTTGGTTTGAAACTTCGTGTTAGAGTAAGAAAATGAAAACGGTATATTATATACGTCGCTAATATTCAAATTCACATTTCCTGATAAAAAATAGGTAAAGGGTTCTCTATTAGCATCTCCATTATAATATACAGAATTTACCCCTACGCCTCCTGATAATTTAAAGAGGGAAGATTTACCAATCTTATCTAGATTTTGTGCCAACAATAGCATAGGGCTACATATTAATATTAGTATAAATTTCTTACTTCTCAATAGACTATTTTTTTTATAAAAAATATAAAATTCCTTTTTATTGCAATTCTTATCAGAATACAAACTCGTAATTATTTTAATAACAATAATACTATCAGTAAGATATTTATAGAACATCTTGTTGTGTTATTGTATCTATTTATAGCATTAAAAAATGACATCAAATAAATGATTTTTTACTTTATGATTATTTTTTTTACTAATTTTTCATCTTGTACTTCTAAAAGAACAAAATAGATACCTGGTACTAAGTTTAAATTATAATCAATAGTATAGGTTTCTTTATTTTCTACTTTTTTATAGTCTACTAAATCATTACTTAACAAACTATACATTTTCACATTTACTACGCTTATTTCTTTTAATTTTATATCTAATGCAAATACTCCTGAAGAAGGGTTTGGATAAATTACAAAGTCTTTAATCATGGGAGATTTTCCTGTTTGTTCTTCCGTTTGTTCTTCCATTGTTTTTTCTGTTACAATTACCCTTTTTGTTGTAAAGGATTCACAATCTCCTTTTTTAGTATAAAATGTAATATCATACGCTCCTTCTTGTTCAAAATATATTTCTACATATTCATCATTTCTTTCTTTTATTTTAGCTTCTTCTGGTAATTCCCACTCAACTTGATCTGGAGTTGGATTACTCACATTTACTGCAATAAATGGTTCGTTTATAAAGGCTATAGAAGACATAATAAAATCGGAAGATACTTTTTCTTTAGAACGTTTTATTTCAATTTGATCTTCTACCATACAACCATCTGTATTAGTTGCTTTTAATGTGTAAATTCCTTCTTTCTCAACTTCTATCACTTTATCGTTACTTGAAAAACCATTTGTTGCTGTCCAACTATAAGTAATTCCATCTAGTATAGTTCCATCTAAAATATACGTTTGTTCTTCACATAAAGTAACATCTTCTCCTAAATCTAATGCTATTTGCTCTGGATTAGTAACTGTATATAATTCTGTTATTTCACATCCTTTGCTATCTGTTATTGTAATTTGATACTCCCCTGAAGTAAGTCCTTCTATATTTCGATTCACCTCTCCCGTATTCCATTTATATGTATATGGTGGTGTTCCTCCTTTAAATGAAATATCTATTTTACCATCATTGCCTTTAAAACAAGTTGGATTCGTTATTGTTACAGCATCCACTTCCAAAGTAGGTGGTGGCGTTAATGTAATACTTTCTGATATACGACATCCATTAGCATCTACTAATAACAGATGGTAATTTCCTGCTACTATTTCTTTTAATGACGAACTATTATTTCCTGTATTCCATAAGTATCTGTACGGAGCTGTTCCTCCTTTTACTTGTGTATTAATTATCCAATCATTACCTGTACCACACAAAGTATATTCTGCACTCAATGTTAGTTCTAAAATAGCTGGTTCTAAGAAGTTTTTAGTTGCGCTAATTACTTCGTTATTATTTTTATCAATAATTTTCACATAATAATCACCACTTCCAATATCTGAAAGTTTTGATTCTTCACTTAATATGGTGGTTATACCTTCTCTATACCAAGCATATTTATAGGGAGCAACCCCTCCTTTTACCTTTGCTTCTAAGGCTCCATCTTCTTCTCCATTACAACTAATAACAGTAGCAATACTTATTTCTGCATTAAGCTTTAATGGTTCTGTTATTGTATATTCTTTAGCGATACTACACCCTTTACTATCTTCAATAACCAATGTATAAATTCCTGCTTTTACATCTTTTATTGTTGTAGTCGTTGATATTGACTTATTGTCTGCATCAAACCAATTATATTTATAAGGTGGTGTACCACCAATAGTTGTTGTAGTAACAGATCCATTTAACAAGCCAAAACCTGTAACATGTTCTATCGTTTCTGTATCTATTTTTAATGTAGGTGGCGGTGTTAATGTAATATTTTTTGAAATACTACATCCATTAGTATCTACTACCAACACTTCATAATTTCCTGCAATAATTCCATGTAATGATGCATTATTATCGCCTGTATTCCATAAATATCTGTAAGGTGCTGTTCCCCCTTTTACTTGGGGCGTAATAGTCCAATCGTTACCTGAACCGCATAGTAAATATTCAGAACTTAATGTTAATTCCAAAACATCTGGTTCTGTGACTGAAATAACACTGCTGGTTTTTGTATTAGAATTTTTATCTACTACAGTTACATAATACTTTCCTTCTCCAATATTGGTAAGTTTTGAATCTGTACCTAAAATTGTTGTTGAACCTTCTTTATACCAACTGTATGAATATGGTTTAACCCCTCCTTCTACATTCACTTGTACCTCTCCATTTTTATCTGCTTTACAACTAATAATCGATGTTATTTTTAATGCAACCTCTAGTTCTAATGGCTCCGTTACTGTATACTCTTTAACTAAAAAACAACCTTTGCTATCTTCTATTCTTACTTTATAAACACCAGCCTTTACATTATTAATAGCATTTGTATTTGATACTTCTTTTCCAAGAGAATCTACCCAAGTATAGGTATATAAAGAACTACCCCCAATAACATTAATTGATACCGATCCATTTGATAAATTAAAACCTGTAGCATTTTTTACCGTTTCTGTATTAATTTCTAACATTGAAGGTTTTAAAATTTCAACTTCGAAATTTATATCTCCATCTTTGTTTTTTGCGAAACATTTTTCTTTGTCTCTTAATTGAATTGTATAAATTCCATTTAACAGTTTGTTTACCTCTGCAACGTTTGTTGTCATTTTATCCCAATCGCTAAAATTAGAATCTGCTCCTCCTTTATATCTAAATTCATAATCTCCTAAACCTCCTTTAACATCTAATTTAAAAATACCGTTTATTTTATCATGACAACTTAAGTTAGTCGACTCAATTTCTAATTTGATTTCTTCTGGTTGAGTAACTTCAAAATCTGCGCTTTGTTCTTCTATCCCTTCTGCATTACTTACAATAATATAATACTTACCTACCGATACATTCCTTAACTCTTTAGTTTCTCCTACTAATCTGTTATCTGAAGCATCATACCATTTATACACATTACCTCCAACTCCTCCTACTGTTGTTACATCTAGCACACCTGTACTTGCTCCATAACAAGTAATTTCTTGTGTTTGCTTTATCTCTACAATTAATTCTCCAGGATTAGCTAAATTATATTCTTTTATTATTATACAGTTTTTAGCATCTATAATTGTCAAATTATATTTTCCTTCTTCCAAATTAGAGATCTTATCATTTTTATCATTCTTAGTGATATCAGAAACAACATTACCCATTTCATTTTTCCATACATATTTATAAGGAGCTTCTCCTCCAGTTATAAAAATCTCTATATTTCCATCTGATATTATATCTGATGAAGGTCTTACTAACTTAACGTTTGTTACATTATAAAGAACTGGTTGCGTTAAAATAATATTCTCTGTATTAATTTCACATCCTTTTCCATCTGTTATTGTAAGATTATATGTATCTGAAAAAAGAGTCTCTAATTTATTAGTATCTAAACTAGTATGTTTCCATCTATAAGTGTAAGGTGGTGTACCTCCTTTTACTAAGACTTCAATAAAACCATCATTTCCACTATAACAAGTAATATTTTTCTTTCTAATACTTTCTATTTCTAGTTTAGAAGGTTCAAAAACAAATACTTCATCTTCAACAGGATTATCATTATCATCTAATACTTTAAGTACATAAGTTCCTCCTCCTCTATCAATTAATTCTGAATTCGTACTTAATATTGTTGTCTCTCCTTTCAAACTCCATGCATATCTGTAAGAACCTACTCCTCCAGTAACATCTGCATTTATATTTATTTTTTCTCCATTACAATTAATATCTTTCTTTTTAAAAGAAATTCTTAATGGAGCTGGTTCTTCTACTTCATATTTTGGTTCAGGATCTATAGTACAACCTTTGGAGTCTATTACTCTTACAGTATATATATCTGCTTTTAAATCTGTTTGTATATTAGTATTACTACTTTGAACCTCTCCTAGTGCATTTTTCCATTCATAGGTATAAGGTGGAGTTCCTCCAAAAACAGTTATAGATATAGAACCATTACTTAATCCATTTCTTGTTACATTTTTAATTTGACTATTCTGAATAATTAACTTATCTGCTGGCTGTGTAACTGGTATTTTTTTAGTTACTATACACTTCAAATTTTTATCTCTTATAGTCACTTCATAAATACCTGCTTCTAAATTTGCAAGTTCATTACCCGTAGCCCCATGTTTCCAATTATACGAATAATCACCAACACCTCCAGAAGCTTCTACTTTTATGTATCCATTATTACCTTTATAACAAGAAACATTTATAATATTAATGTCCTCATCTAAAAGTTGTAATAAAGTCGGCTCAAAAAGAAATACTTCTTGCTGCATAAAATTATCGTTTTTATCTAAAATCTTAACAATATAAGTACCTCCAGAAACGTCCTTTAATTCTGCATTAGTATTTAGTTCTTTTGTATCTCCTTTTAAAGTCCATAAATATCTATAAGGAGGTACTCCTCCTTTAACCTCTGCTGTAATACTTCCTTTTTCCCCATTACAACTAATCTCGTCTTTAGTAAAAGTGATTGCTAAGGGAGCTGGTTCTTTTACTTCATATTCTGGCATTGGATTAATAGAACAACCTTTAGCATCTAATACTTTAACCGTATATTTTCCTGCTTGTAAACCTTCCTGTATATTCGTTCTACTAGTTTGAGGATTCCCAAATGCATCTTTCCATTCATAGGTATAAGGTGGAGTTCCTCCAGCTACTGTTATAGTAATAGATCCGTTTGATAACTTATTTCCTTTAGCATCTTCTACCAATGCATTTTGTATTGCCAATTTAGCTACAGGTTCTTGCACTATAATTGTTTTAACAACCTCACATTCTAAATTTTTATCTCTTATGGTTACTGTATACTTATTCGCTTCTAGATTTGTAAGTTCGCTTCCTGTAACTCCATGATTCCAACTATAAGAGTAATCTCCAACACCCCCTGATGCTTGTAATTTTATAACTCCATTATTACCTCCAAAACAAGAGACATTTGTTACTATAATATCTTTCTCCAGAAGTTGTAATATAGGAGGTTGCTCTACCTCTATTTCTCCATTGGTTACATTTAGATTTTCATCTGTTATTTTAACTATATATATTCCTGCCCCTATATTAGCTAAGTTATTTTCATTTTTGCCTAATTCTGTATCATCTCCTTTTAATTTCCATGAATAGGTATATTTACCTACTCCTCCAGAAGCTTTTACAGTAAGAGTTTTTGTTTTATTTCCATAACATTTGATTTCTCCAATTTGTGATAGTTCGTCTATTACTAATTTTTTTGGTTGTGAAACAGTATATAAATCAGATACAACAGTACACTTTTCATTAGTTAATGTTAATTGATATACTCCAGCAGTAACATCTTCTAAATTTTTGGTGTTTCTTGAAAAAGTGGGATCTCCTTGTGATTTCCAGAGGTAACTATATATTGTACTTGCTCCTCCAGCAACTTCCACTGTAATACTTCCATTACCTGTTTCAAAACCAGTCAAGTTTTTAATACTAACAGAAGTTACTTTTGGTAAAGATACTGGTTCTGTAATTTCAAAAACTTCTGATTTAATAGGAGCACATATTCCATCTATTACCTCTACATAATATCTTCCTTTTTTAAGTGCATTAATATCTTTTGTGTTTTTAGAAAATGTAGCATCTTCTTCATTTTTCCATACATAAGAATACATTTTATTACCTCCTTCTACACGAATTGTAATGCTTCCATCTCTACCATCATAACAACTCACATTAGTTTTACTGTCTAAATTTATTGTTACTTTACTAGGTTCTAAAATAGTTATATTGTCACTCGCTTTAATTCCTTTAGCATCATTTACATCTACTCTATACGTACCTGCAAGTAATTTATCTTTTATATTTAATTTTAAATTCGTAGTATTTAATAATGTCGTTACTGTTCCTTCTACTTTATACCATCTATAATCAAAATCAGAAGGTTTAGAATTTAATGGAAAACCTCCTGTTACTTCTGTTACTAACTCTGCTGTATCTTCCCCATTACAAAAAATAAATTCTGTTTGTTTTATTTTTACTGTTAATGGTAATGGCTCTTTTATTTCAAAACTTTTTTGTACTTGACAAGTAAGGTTACTTTTATCTTTTACAACCAAGGTATATATAGCAGCAGGTAATGCAGTTATATTTAATGTGGTTCTATTAAAACTAGCATCTTTATCACTAGTCCAAATATACTCATATAGGTTACTTCCTCCTTTTACAGTTACTGTAATTTCTCCCTTACTCTCTCCTCTAATTTCATTATTTTTAATACTTTGTTGTGTAATTTCTATTTTAGAAGGTTCTATAATTTCAATTTCTTTAGGCGTATCAATAACACACCCATTTCTATCTTTAATCCAAACTTGATACGTTCCTTTAGTTAAACTTTGTATAATATTATTAGTAAGGTTATCAACTTTTTCATACGATGTTTTATTATCTATTGAAAATTCATAAGGAGGCACCCCTCCTCCAATGTTTAATTTTATAGTACCATCATCTAAATTATTACAGGTAATGTCTGTTTTTGTGAGTGCTAAAGCTATTTTAGGTACTGAAGGTAAATTTTTCACAGTACTAGTGGCAGATGTATAATCGTCTTTTACTCGAACAGTATAATTACCCGAGGTATTTTGATGAGTTACAGATGTTGCTCCAGAAATTTTATTCCCGTCTTTAAACCACTGGTATTTATAGTTACCTAAACCTCCTGTTGCTACAGCTTTAAGAACTCCTGTTTCTCCATAACAATTAATTTGTTTGTCTATAGAGATAGAAACCTTTAACTCTTCTGGTTCTGTAATTTCAATTTCTCGCGACTGAATAGTACACCTATTACTATCATTAACCGTAGCTATGTATTTCCCTGCTTTTAAACCTGTTATTTTAGCACCCGATTTAGTAGGAATATTTGCTCCATCTTTTTTCCATGTTACTGTGTAGTTTGGAGTTCCTCCTAATATAGTTAGTTCAATACTTCCTTTAGCTTCATTAAAAATAGTATTGTGTGTTAGTTTAGGATTCGGATTTATATACAGTTCTTCAGGTTGACTTATTCTTTGAGAAGCAGATGGTTTAGATTGACAGCTCTCTAAATTTTTATCACGAACAATAAATCGGTAGCCAATAGTACTTGCTTTTAGTGTGAATACATTACTATTTTGCCATCTTAAAGTTCCGCTAGGTCTATATTGTGCATATTGATATATAATTCCTCTTTGTCCTCCTGTAGCAGTAATAGTTACTTTAGAATCTCCTCCATGACATAAAATAGATGAAGGGGTAACTTTTGTTATTTTTATCTCATCAGGTTGTATGATTTTTATATCTTTTTTTAGGCTACCTTTTTTATGATCTTTAACTTCCACAGTGTAATCACCATCGAGTACATCAATTCTTGTAATGGGAGTTGTTGCAGTTACTTCTTTTTTGGTGGTAGTTCCTTTTTTATAAACAATTATTTCATAAGGAACATCTGAGTAGCCTCCTGAAATTCCTGACACGATTATTTTTCCAATTCCTCCAAAACATTTTGGGTCCTCTTTTGTAAGTGTAAATTTAACAGGCAAAGGATCTGTAATAGTAGGTAATGTTAGGGTTTTAGGACACCCATTAGCATCTGTATATCTAATTTTATGTGTACCTGCAGGTAAATTTGTTATAAGACCTCCCGTGGTTCCTATATTTTTTGCTGCTGTAATATTAGAAGTACTTCCATTTAAAAGAATAACATAACTATATCTATTCGAAGAGAAAGGGGTGCCACCAAAAACGCGTTGTATATCAATAGAAGCATCTCTTGCTCTTGGAGCGGATGGACGGGTTATATGCCTAGCATTTACAGAATGATTGATATCTGTTTTAGCAAGTATCGTTATTGTTTTAACAATTTCGTTAGCACTTGTGTCTCTAGCCTCACAATCATTACTATCTTTAATTTTTATTTGGTATTTACCAGGGGTTAAACCACCCATAGTTATTTCGGTAATACCACTGACTACTGCTATAGAAGAAGGTGCAGTTTGACGCCCGTTTAAAAACACTTTATAAGTTCCTGTACCACCAGAGGCTTTTATTTTTATAATACCATCTTTAGCTCCAAAACATTTTTCCTGTTGTACTATTTCTGGAGTTTCAAAAACAATAGGTTTTGGTGTTCTTATTTCGTAAAACTCTTTTACCTTAGGAATAATATCGTCTGGAAAAATACGTTGTCGACAGCTTGACACTAAATCAAACTCTTCTATTCCGTTTCTATTTCCAGATACAAATATTTTATAATTACCATCTATAATAGGATCATCTTTCTTCCAAACATACTTGTATAAATTAGCTACCCCTGGTACTGGTTCAAAAGATGTTATTCCAACATTTTTTCCATTAGGTATAAATGTGCTAGACGCATTGTCTGCTTGTCTTTTTAATGAAATATCAATTGTCTCTCCAGGAAGTACTTGTCTTTTGAAAAATAGTGTAAAGTTTTCAACTCCTTCATAAGAACATTTAGGAGAATCAAATTCAGGTTCTCTATTCGCTATTTCTGGGAGTTCTGGGAGAAATTGAATACTCATTATATTAGAAATATCTTCTTTATTGACATTTCTAGTATCACATAAAGGATTTAATCGTATGCTTATTTTTTCATTATTTAAAGCTTTTAATTGATCTTCTCTATTAGGATAAAGATCCTTTAAAAACAAACTAATTTCTGACTTCCCTGCTGCAAATGTTCCATTTTGAGAAGTAATTGGTCGCCATACAGGATCGTCTTGATACCGTTCTCCTGTGAAATTGGCAAAATCTACTAAGGCGTCTTGATATAATCCAAATAAATATTGACAGATAAAATCGCCTCCTGGAGGTCCACCACCTCCTGGACCTCCTCCTCCTGGTCCACCGATACAGTCTGTGAAATTTTTTAACGTTCTTTCTAATCTATCATTTATTTGTTTAAATGCAGCCGTTTGAACTCTTACCGTATTTACAGGATCTCGAAATTCCCATTTATAAACTGAAGAAGGGTAATTTGTTTTTATTGCAGAAATATCTACGCCATCCGATTCACAAACTATTTTATTTTCAGCCGAAGGTGAATTGTCTGCAAATTTTATTTGTGGTTTATTTGGATATACTACTATTCTTGCCCAACCTCTACTGATAGCTCCATCAAATATTTCACGTTTACTATATCTTTGATCATGACAAGGTAAATTAATTTCAATAATTTTAGAACTAGGTCTACTGTCACAAGAAAGTCCTCCAATTCTTCTAACATAATAAAATTTCACTTTTTTTGCGGGGTTAGATAAAGAGAATGTTCTTGAAAAAGTTCGATTTGCCTGTCTATAAACATTTTGTCTATGCACCTCTTGGAGTTCATTATCATTCTTATCTAGTAAAGCTATTTTTGTGAGTCCATTTATAGTTCCACAATCACTACCTCCATCACTAAAAGAAACAGTTATATCAATAGCATATTCTTCTTGTCCATAACTTGAGATAACAGCAAAAAGAAGTACTGTTATTAATAGTAAAATCTTTTTCATAATCAATAATTTAATTCCATTTTTTTAATAGGTGATTTGGCTCCTGAGCTAAATACCGCTTGCAATAAATACGTATATTTTGTATTTATTAATAAATTTTTATCTTTAAAAGAGTTTTCTTTTTTATCAAAAATCTTGTATAAAGTGGGTTGCTTTTGTTCTTCTCCTTTATACAAAATAAATTCCTCTACATTTTTTACAGTATATCTCCAATCTAGTTGTATAAATTCCTGTTCCCTATTTATGGTATGGGTAAATTTTGTAATTGGGGGTTTGGGTAAATTATCTGATATTGTAATTTTTAAAGGTCTCACAGGTTCAGATTCTAAGCCCGATTCATCTACTGTTAAAATAGTATATAAATAATTTTTTCCAGGTTCTGTATTGGCATCTACGTAAGAGTTTTTAGGCAAAGCCAATGATTTTATGAATTTCCAAGGTAATTTACTACCTCTTTCTTTTCTATAAACAACTGTATTAACAGCATCTTTACTGGCACTAGTTACCCATTTTAAAAGCACCTCATTCCCTTCTACTTTAAAGGAAGTAAACACAGGTTGAGATGGAGGAACAATATCTGGTCTGTTTAAAGCAATTACTTTAGAAAAATTGGATGGATTGTACCGTTTATCTAGTGCTTGAATTTTATAATATATTTTTTTGTTGAGTGTTTTAATATTGATAGTATCAATAATCGTATTATTGGAAATGGGCTCAAAGGTAATTTGTGTAAATTCATCGTCTTTTAAGTTTGCTCTAAAAACACGATAGCCTAAAAAATCCGCCTCTATATTTTGTTTCCATTGTAATCTAACAACTCCTAAACTATCTATATCACCCGTTATAAGTGTAGGAATTGCCGGAGGTGTACTATCATCAGGTTGAATCATTTTTGGAAAAGATTCCCTTTTTGTTCCATCAGTACCTATGGCTACTATCTTAAAGTAATTAATCGGTTTTAAATTGGATAATTCTACACTTGTTTTTGTTTTATGTATGGAAGGATTTACCACTGTATATATTCCTTTTGGAGTATCTGCTCTTACTAATTCATAAGATTTTAAAGTTCCAAAACCTTCTTTTGGAAATTCCCATTGTAATACTACCGTGCCATTATCTAAAACTTTATTTTCAATAATATACGGGTTATGAATTAAAGGAGTAATTCCTTCTCCTTTGACCACATTAGAATAAGGTCCTTGTATACCAAAAGGGGAAATTCCTTTAATTCTATACTGATATTGTTTGTCGTTTTGAAATAAACTATCTACATACATCATTCTATTCGAAGGATTATTTTCTCGTTCGCCTAAGTTTGATATTGGAGTTTTGGTAAGTGCTTTAAAAGTAGTTCCGTTATCTTCTGATCTTTCTACAATATAATTTGTATAATATTTTTTTATAATCCCGTAATTCCAATTTAAGATCACAGATTTGTCTTTAAAAATCCCTGTAAATTCCTTGGGTTCAGGTAAAGGTATATGATCAGACAATCCTAAATATGCTCCTCCAGTTTTAATAGGGTATTTTCCTTCTGGCAAAGCAACCTTAATAGTATACAAATAACGTTCTGAAGGTTTTACATCTGTATCTACATACCCTAAGCCAGAAAATTTAGCCACTTCAAAATCTTGATCTGCAGCATATAAAGCAAAAATAAATCGTTGTTCTAAAACTTGTGCTTGATTTAAAATGGAAATAATACCATTCCCATTTTTCATCCCCACATCAAAATTATCACCATATAAAGCTTGAGCTGCTATAGCCGCATTGTTATTTTTTTGTGTAAACTCTTTCCATTCCATCATTGGTTTTGGTTTAAGAGGTACATTATTTAGTATTTTAATAATAGGTTTCAACAATAATTCCCCATTAGAAACAATGGTTTGCCGTTCAATTATATACCCATATTTATTAGCATACTTCCATGCAGTAGGGGTATTTACTCCCCAACGTAGCATAATACTATTTTTGTAAATAGAAGCTATTGCTTTTACTTCTGATTTTTCAACACCTATTTCTTTTTGTGAAAAAATACAATTAGAATTCACCAATAGGATTAACAACACAATTCTTTTCATCTTCAATGCTCCTTATTTATTAATAGGATTTATATATTTTACTGTTCTCTCTTTTCCTTTTTGTACTCCTCCTGGCAATACATACCTAAATATTGTTTTATACTTTCCTTTTCTCATATAAGGAAATGCTTTTGTTATTAAATCACGATACCTAGGATTAGAACGCCATGGTAAATTAGAGTTTAATAATTGATGTGATAAATCTTGATAATCTTCCAAATAGTAATTAGTGAGATTATAGCTATATGGATAATACAAACTCGTTTCTCCTGTATGTCCATTTTCTAAATAAAACGTATACCAAGTTAAGGGCTGAACTGCTTCTACAGGTGGCACTCCTACTTTATCTGTTTTTCTACTCACTTCAACTTGTCCTTCTAATGGATAATCGGCATAAAGTAATGGATAAATATTCTTCTTATAATAAGAATCGTCTAATGTAGCTTTTGCTACGACTAATGGTTTATTTGCCGTATACTGACTACCTGTTAATTCCGTAAGATCAAAAGGTTCGTTAGGATCAATTTTTGAAAGTAAACTTATTCCATAAGGGTAAGTAATATGATCGTACAAGTCGTTATTCTTTTTAATCGCATTCATTTTTTTATCAAATGTTGCGTATTTACTAGTTCTAAAATTATAAATTAATAATTCTCGTTCACCATCCTTTGTGATCTCTCCCGTTGCTTTTTTAGAAGTTTTTTCTAAAGAATTAGAATAGTTATCTTTTTTATTTTTACCATCAAAAGAGCTTGCTTCTCCTTTATTTCCTAAATCTTTTTTAGATGTTGTAGTTGTTATATTTCCATCAATTTCATTTCCTTTTGATATTAATTTTATACTTGTTGTATATTCTGTTTCATAATCCATTTCCTCTGGAAAAATATATGTTAACTGTTTTTTAGCAGCATTATAGGTGTACGTTTTTTTAAAAACGTTTCCAGTAGCAGAAGTCATTATCATCGTTTTATTCCAATCAGGAGCTTTCTCAAACAAGTAGTTTTGTCCTCTTTTTAAATTCACGTATGCTTTCCCATATTCATCTTTAAATAAATTTTTCTGTCCTAGTACAGGATACATAAAATCTATATTGTTTAATGGTATGGTTTTAGGTGCTTCTCCTGTTGTAAAGTTTACCTCTTTTGTTTCTATAGCTTTTTTACCCTCAGCTTGCATTACAATCCAACGACCGTTTTTATATTCTTCAAAATGTAATTGAACGAATCCTTTTAATTTTGAATTTGGCGGCAAAATTTCATGAGAATAAAAAGCCGCAGAATCATTACCATCACTCCATATTACTTCTCCTTCTATCTTTTTTCCGTTATGTGTTACTGAAAACTCATCTAATAAAATTTTATACTTTCTATCACCAGTTTCATCAGGCAATTCAAAAACTTTATTTACTTGTAAATTAAATACTGCTTGTGGAGCTGCAAAAACATCTACATCTCTACTATCTTTTTTAGGTGTTAAATCACTTATTACCACAATACCATCTATAGGGCTACCTCCCACGATTTCACATTGCTCTCCAAGTTCTATCTTAAAACGGAAACTCCCTTTAATTAATCCTCCTAGTAAATTAAATCTACCTCCTAAATACCCTCTAAACCAGGAAGGATTAGGTAATTTTGCTTGTAATAAAACAGCGCCACCTCCACTAATAATTGGTATTTTTGTTCTAAAGCCAAAAAGTCGGAAAGTTAAACCTAATTCTCCTTGAAGGTATGCATACGCTTGCCCGTTGGCATACCAACCATTCATTCCTACAGGTTCTGAAGATCCTTTACAATGGGCATCTCCATAATCTTTTAACATAATATCAAAACCTATTCCAGCTTCAAACTTTGCATAAAATATTAAAAAAACTAGATGTGGAGTTTCTACACTAACACTTGCTCCAAAAGCCAATCCTTTACCAGATTCTAATTGATTTAAATCCCTCATGTAATCTAATTCAGCAATATCTAACCCTAAAATATCTGCTACAATTGCTGGAGGTGGTGGGCTACCAGGTAAATCATCTCCAACCATAAAGTAAGCATTTAGATCTACATCTATAATCGCTAAATCTGCTTTTACCCCGATTCTATCTTTTGGAGTACCTATAAGTAAATGCCACTGATTTGGAGAAGCATAAAAATCTAACCAACCTGCTCGACCATAATCACCAGTACCTCTTACTGCTCCTAAATTAATATACACTTCGGCTGTAGCTTGAAAAATATCGTTTACAAAATCAAAACCTATGTATAAGTTAGCTGCAATGGTCGCAGAAATTTCTTGCGCAGGTAAATAAGGATTCTCCTTATCTTGTGAAATATCTTCTAAATTAGATAAAACTCTATTAGAAAAATCGTCGGGTAAAGGAGCTACTAATTCTGCTTTACCTTTTAAATAAACCTCTTGTAACCCTCCTCTTCTATTAAAAGCCATTCCGAATTCTACTCCTGCATGAAATAAATCTTCTGATCCAGAAGCTACAATACCTACAGAAGCTTTTAATCCTAAAGCATTATCTTTATAAGGTTCATAAATAACACCCGAAGAAGAAACCCCAATTTCATTAAAGGTGGCATTATGTGCATTATTTACCCCAGCCATTCGCATTCTATTATACATACCACCTCCAAAAGTGTTCATAGAAAACCCTGTAAAAACAGGAATTCCAGTAGGTAGAACTACTTGTCCATCTGCAAACCAATATCGAAATGTTTTTGTTTTTCCAAACAAGGCTTTTACTTTTACTTCAGCACCTTCTAAACCTTTATTAAATTTAGCTCCCACAGCTCCTGCAAAACCAGTACCATAAGTAGGGTCATCATCAAAAATAAAAATAGATCCTTTAAGTTGCGTACCTGCTACATCCATTTCTATGAAAAGCTTTTCTAATGTAACCCCATCAAATTTCCATTTATCATCTTCTAATTTTCCTTTGATTGCTAACTGTGTAGCCCCTCCATTACCACCATCTCCTTCAGAAGTTAGGTTAACTGCTAAATCAAAAAATAGCTCTACTCTATTATCAGCAGGCGTTCGTAAACCTAATTTATTTATAGAGACAGGAAAACCAGCCAGTCCTAACTTTCCTTTCATTCCAAAATACTCTACAGAAAACATGGGAGATTCTGTTTGTAAAACCATTTGCTCAAACTCTATACCTTCAAAACTAACAGTACTTTTCTTAGAGGATTTTTTAGGTTTTTTATTTTTACCTGTACCTGTTTTAATAGTTATTGATCCATTTAAAGCAGCTTTTGGTCTAAAGGCTCCATCTATAACTGCCATTTCAATAAATGAATCTTTTCTTAGAAAAACCTCGGCGGAATTAAACACATCAAAATTAATATCTTTTTCCGATTCTACTCGTAATTTATATTCTCCTGGTTGAAAAACAGCATGATATTTTAAACTATCTAGTTCAGAAACTGGTAATACTAACTTACCTTTAAATTCTCCTGCTTTTAGATTATTAGTCTCCACATCTAACATAAAGTAATCCAAAGAAAAATCCCATCCAGAAGCATCTCCTTCTTCTAAACTTAAAATATTTTCCCCTATAAATTTTCCAGTAACTCCTTGTCCATCTATTATTAAGTCTGTAGCACCAAAGCCTATTCTATCGTTCCCTCCTCCTTTAATTTTAAATTCTGGAGGTAGAATAACTTTTAATGATTGTACGTATACTCCTCTCCATAAAGTTGGTTGGTCTCCATAATATTTATTCAAATATCCTGCTGGTGTAGCCTCATCATTTCTTAGATCACTAAAATCAAAAACTGCCGTATTTAATTGAAAAGTTGTCCCTTCTAATCCTTTTACTCCAAATTCTGGTAATGAAATATTAACCACCATATCATTCCAATCAGATATAGAGGTTTTAAAGTCTGCTTCTACATATCCTATCTTCTTTTTTCCATTACTATCTACAGGAAATAACAAACCATTCGCAAATTTTATATTAGCATCTAACCCCATTTCTTTGAAACCAGAACAATCTATAATTGCATAGGTACCTGGATTTTCAAAGCTTCCATTTAACGTTAATAATACAGACCCTCTATTAAAATTTATCGTAAACTGTGATATTAACTGTAATTTAGCGTCCCCTATAATTCCACCTTCATGAGATAATTTCACATTAGACGCCCCTAAAATTAACTCTTGTTTTCCTCTTTCGTCACCTATATTACTAGGCAACTCTACTTTTAAAAAGACTGTTAGTTCTGTGAAAGCTGGTTTAAATACTGCTTTCGCAATTCCTACGGTGTACTTAACATTGCTAATATTTATAGGTTTTATAGCTACTGGTAGTTGTGCTAAACCATCTTTAGTTAATACATCTATAAAATTACTCGTTTCCTCTATTGTTTTAAATGTATTTATGGCCATATTATGCCATTTTTTATTTTCTAAAGAGTCGACAGTATTGAATTGAAAACCTTCTTGATTAAATCTTTTTTGTACAGTTGAAGTAAAATTATCTTCTAAAGCATCCATTTTTTCTAAAGAAGAGAAATCACGAAATAACTTATTGTTTGCAATTTCTTTTTTTGAAGTTTTAAGAACTCTTTTTGAAATTAAACTGTCTTTTTCTATTATAAGTTTTACATTGAATGCAAACAAATTTGCACATATAAAAAAAACTATAAAAAAAATTAGGGGTAATTTTCTTTTCATACACTTTTATGTTACTAAATTTTACTTTTGGGGGGAGCTAGCTAATTTTTTAAAACTTTTGCAAATTTATATTAAAAATTTGAATTTAAAAACATAAACAGTTCATATTTAATAGTATTGTGTTTTTATATCTTTTTATTACTTACTAAATCACTCTGCACTGAAAGTACAGAGTATTTTACTAGAGACTTAAATTCGCTAGGTTATTACAATATAAAATTAAAGCTTTACATGATTTTCCAAACATTTATTAACCATTTCGTAAACTTTTTTCATAATTGAAGAGAAATGTATAAATTTTCACATTATTAAAGTACTCCAATAAAATTATAGAATTTTCTCCCCAAACTGAGACTAACAAAATGTAAATAGTACATTCAAGAATGTTTTCATTTTTTTATTTAAAATAAAAAGACCTCAATTCAACAACCTCTTCTAATCTGCTTAATAATTTAAAATACGGTTGATGTAACCATATATTTTTATCTCCTATGGCTATAAATTTATACTTAGCTCTAGTAAGAGCAACGTTAAGAATATTTGGTTTTTCAGAAGCCCATGTTGCAACTCATTGAGTTCTTGTATCTAAACCTAAAAAAAATGTAAAAACTAATTTAATTTTACCATTATAAAAGTTATAAGTTAATATTTTAGAGATAGTTTAATCTCGTGTAAATGTTTTTGACACTTCAAATGCAATTATTCGTAATAATAATGAAGAATCATTTTATACTTCGATTTCAACTTCGTTCAATCTCCATAAAAAACACCAACTTATATTTTCTTTTATCTTAATACAAAGAAGTGAAAATCAAAACAGAATGATTAAACTCTTTTAAATAACACCTTAAATTATATGCAAAACCTCCTTAATTGAAAACAACTAAGGAGGTTCTATTTTTAAAACTTTTTTAATATTAAAAAACGGGTAAAACTTTATTAGTTAAACCCGTTTCTTATTTATTTTCACAAAATAAAAAATACCTATGACGGATTCTTTAATTTGTAGATAGCATTCTTCTTTTCTTGAATTTCAGCTTTAATTTTTTCTAATCTTTTCTGAATTTTAGTAACTATAGATTGTTTTCTAGTAATTGATTTTTGTGTTGAGTTTGAATCTGCTTTTACTTCTTCTAATTTAGCTTGTGCTCTTTTTAAGCCTTCTTCACCACTAATTAAAATTTCTTCATTAACAATAATATCATCTTCTAACTCATTAATCTTTTCTCTATTTTCTTCGATTTTTTTATTTCTAATAGCTTCTTTTTGCTTATTAATTTTTTCTTTCTCTACTTTTATTTCGTTATCTAATTGATTTAGCTTTTCCGCCTCTTTTAACAATTCTTCTTGCTCTTTTAAATACTTAGCTTCTCTTTCTTTTCTTTCTCTTTCTAGTTTCTCTCTTGCGTCTTTTAATCTTTTTTGACGTTCTGCTAATTCTTGTTCATTACTAACAAATGAAGTATTTTCTTCTTTAACTTTCGTATTTTCTACCTTATTTACTTCACTTGTAACTTCTTTCTCATTTAATTTTTCTTGAAGTTTGGTTAATTTTTTCTTCTGTTTTTTTATTTCCTTATCTAAAGTTGCTAATCTAGCTTGTACATTACGAAAAATCTTACGCTTTCTTTCTATTTCTTTTTTAGATGTTTTCTTACTTCCTTCGTTTTTTTGAAATCTTTTTTTAATTCTTTCTAGTCCTTCTACTCCACTAACTAACATCTCTTCATTAGCTCGAATATCCTCTTCTAAATTATTAATTTCCTTTTTAGTTTCTTTTGAACTCTCTTGTGCTACGATTTGTTGTACACCTACAAAGAATAACAAAATAATTACAAACTTTAAAGTTTTCATTTTTTTAATTTTAATTTTAACAACATTTACTTAAAATATGACCCTAATTTATCTTTAAAGTCACAACTTTATATACTCTACTTTTACGAGCACAAATGAAATAATATTATTTTACATTTCCTAATTATTTATGACTGTAAAAAAACAATTAATAAACTGCAAATCATAAACTTAATTATTTAACAAAAAGATCACTAAATTTTTAATTAAGCTAAGAAAAACCCTAAAAAAAAGAAACAAAACATAACTTATTTTATATATTTTATAATCTTATTGCATTCTATTTATTTTTATATTGAAAAAGCTAATTAGAATATTATTTTTTTAAAAAACAGCTCTTTTTTATTTTAAATTTAAAAACATTGCTTAAGAAGTATATTTGCAAACGCTAAAATAATTGTAAAAATACTTTCTAATTTTTACATTTGCTTTCTTTAAATATAATTACGTTAAGAAATGGGTAGAGCATTTGAATTTAGGAAAGCAAGAAAAATGAAACGATGGTCTGCAATGGCTAAAACTTTTACTAGAATAGGTAAAGACATTGTAATGGCTGTAAAAGAAGGCGGTCCTAACCCTGAAACAAATTCTCGTTTACGTGCAGTAATTCAAAATGCAAAGGCTGCCAACATGCCTAAGGATAATGTTGAAAGAGCTATAAAAAAAGCTTCTGATAAAGATACTGCCAATTATAAAGAAACTCTTTTTGAAGGATATGCACCTCATGGTGTTGCTATTGTTGTAGAAACTGCTACAGATAATAACAATAGAACAGTGGCAAATGTTAGAGCTGCTTTTAATAAGTGTAATGGAAATTTAGGAACTTCTGGGTCTGTAGTTTTTATGTTTGATCATGTTTGTAATTTTAGAATTAATGAAGAATCTTTAAAAATGGATTTAGAAGAATTTGAATTAGAAATGATTGAATTTGAAGTGGAAGAAGTTTTTAAAGATGAGGATGGTATTTTAATTTATGCTCCTTTTGAACAAAACGGATCTATTCAAAAATATTTAGAAGATAATACTATTGAAATTTTATCTTCAGAGTTTGAACGAATTCCTACCACTACAACAAAATTGAACGAAGAGCAACAAGCAGATGTTGAAAAACTATTGGAAAGATTAGAGGAAGAAGATGATGTAAACAACGTTTACCACAGTATGGAAATGTAGTAAACACCAATCTTAAAATAAAGAAAAACACCGCTTTCGCGGTGTTTTTTTCAGTTATAAATTGATATTCCCAAATCAATTTACAACTCCCTAAACAATTCTCCTCATCATCATTCTATCATCTAAAAACAAATAAACTAACCTAATAATGCTATGTAACAACTTTTAATTTTTAATAAATGTACCATCTAATTACTTCTAATAAAACTACTATTGAGTAAACGCTTCTTTTCGTTGAGTAAACTTACTGAACGGTATTTGTATATGTTTTTACCAGTCTTATAAACTCCCCTCTGTATCCTTCTTCATCTTTTCCTTTCCCTTTTTTTGCTAACGAAATCACCTCTTCGAGAGTACTATCATTTTTATATTTTGAATTTCTTAAATGCATTCCAAATAGAGTAATTGCAGAGGCAAAATTCATATCCTTAGACGGTTCTAAAATTTCATCTTTTACTACTTTTATAATTTCTTTGCTCTTATTTTCTCTAGGCTTTTTATATCGAAATTTAACAGTTAATAATTCTTCTAAATAAGATTTGGATGTGATATTTTTTGTGTATTTTAAACTTGGTGTCTTTTTTAAAAATTTACTTTTTATACCAACAGGAATAACCTCATACAAAGCAGTTACTGTATGCCCACTTCCTAACTCTCCAGCATCTTTAGTATCATCTATAAAATCTTCCTCGTTTAACAATCTATTTTCATACCCTATTAAACGGTAAGCTTGTACTTTTTTGGGATTAAATTCTACTTGAATTTTCACATCTTTTGCAATCGTATGTAACGTACCTCCAAATTCTTTTCCAAAAACTTTTTGAGCTTCTTGCATAGTATCTATATATGCATGATTTCCATTTCCTTTATCTGCAAGTATTTCTAATTTATCATCTTTGTAATTTCCATAACCAAAGCCTAACACGGATAAATAGACTCCAGATTCTCGTTTTTCTTCTATCAATTCTTCCATATCTTTATTAGAAGTTCTTCCTACGTTAAAATCTCCATCTGTAGCTAAAATCACTCTATTATTTCCTTTTCTTTTAAAGTTTTTTTGTGCTAATTTATATGCTAATTCTATTCCTTCTCCTCCTGCTGTAGAACCTCCTGCCTGTAAGTTTTCTAACGCTTCAATAATTTTCTTTTTTTGATTTCCTGATGTTGGCTCTAAAACAACTCCTGCTGCTCCTGCATATACTACAATCGAAACTTTATCTTCTTCCCTTAATTGATTTACTAATAACTTAAATGCCTTTTTTAATAAGTCTAATTTATTTTCAGAATCCATAGACCCAGAAACATCTATTAGAAATGTAAGATTAGATGCTGGTAAATTTTCTTGTGGTATCTTTTTTCCTTGTAAACCAATTTTAACTAAAGTGGTTTCTTTATTCCAAGGAGTCTTTATTACTTCTGTATGAATTGAAAATGGAGTTTTACCTTTTGGTTGCGGATATTCATAATTGAAATAATTAAGCATTTCTTCAATTTTAACAACATCTGGTGCTATTTCTACTCCTTTATTAATCATTCTTCTAATATTACTATAAGAAGCTTTATCAACATCTATAGAAAAAGTTGATAATGGATTATTATTTGTTCTTTTAAAAGTATTCTCTTTTATTTTTGCATAAGATTCGTTATTCTTCTTTTTAATATGAATCCTTCTTTTATGACTTAACCTACTTAAAGCTCCAGTCATTGCTCGTTTTCTTGATGGAACTCCATATCCTAAAATAACAACTTCCTCTAACGTAGATATATCTTCCTTCATAAGCACATTAATAACAGAAGATTTACCTACTATTTTTTCTACTTTTTTCATTCCTATAAAAGAGAATACCAATATATTTCCTTCTGTAGCTTTTATTTGATATTTCCCATCTAAATCCGTTTCTGTTCCGTTGGTTTTTCCTTTTACAAAAATCGATACTCCTGGTAAAGGGCCAGAAACGTCTGAAACTACTCCTGAAATTAACTTTTCTTGTGCTTGTAATAATGTTATACTACAAATTACTATTAGGTAAAAGAACTTTTTTAACATGCTTTTGATTTTAGATTTTAAATAAAACTACTGGTTACTAGCAACACATAAAAACAGGAATGAGTTAATGATACTTTTTACCTAGGCAACTAAAAGGGATAATGAGTTATCTTTTTGTATGCCTCAAAAATTATTATGGAACAACTTTATAAAATACACATTCTAAAAAACTACTTAAAACACAAATTCTTGCACCTCATAATAGTTATTTTTTACTATCTTAAACAATTATTAACCAATATTTTAAATCATGTTAAAAAACATTTCAAGTTTAGGTAAATCTTTAAACAAAGAAGAACAAAAATCAATTGTAGGAAATGGTCGTTTTGTAGTTTATTGTACACGTCGTTCTGACTGTGCAACTCGTTACGAACCTTATGCTTGGTATTGCATAAATAGGCGTTGCATACCTGCTTAATTTTTTTATAAATCTTATTTAAAAGTAAGATTTGACTATATAAAAAAACACCGTTTATACGGTGTTTTTTAATGTGATAGTTAGTAGTCAACCTCACAATTCCCAACAATTATCTTTCATAGCAATCTCTCTCTCATAGCTTTACTTTTTCATGCATATTTAATAATTCCTTTTTCAATTCGAAATAAAATTAGCACTTAATTATATTTTAAAAAACTTATAATGAGTGAATACTACGTTTGAGTGAGGGAACTGTCACTATTTGATTTTTTACAATATTTACTATTCTAAAGCGTGTCTTTTGAAAAACCTTAACAGAAAAACAAAACCGCTCTAATGAGCGGTTTTAATAGGTAAACAGAAAAAACTTAAAATCAATCAAAGAAAAAATTACCTATATCTAAAACTTCTTTTGCATCTTTTAAACGTACTAATTGTGTCGTTTTAATTTCATTTTTCTTTCCGTAATTTTTAAAAGTAGTTACTTTTAAAAAGGTTGGTCCCGATATTTTTTGTTGACTTTTGGAATAATATTTTACTTTCAATTGATACTTACCTTTCATTGCTTTTTTAAGTACAAATTGTTCTGGTCCGAAACCTCTCGTCATGTCTTGAGACATTAATCCTCCTATTTTTGTTTTTTTATGTCCATAGTAACACTTTTCTCCTGTAGGATCTATTACCCATAAATCAATATCTGTGTCATTATGATTCCAATCTATTACCACTCGAATATCTGTTTGTATTTCTTTTATAAAACGCTCTTCAAAATGCTGAGTTTGTAACTTTGAGGTATGTAATTGTATTAGTCTATTTAGTTCAACTAATGCAACTGCTTCAATTCCAGAAAATCGTCTATTTTCATCTTTTTCTAATAATTCTCCATTCACTATTTGGTATAAAAGATCTACCGATTTTTGATATTCCTGTATGCATTCATAAGCCAAGGCTAAATCTCTGTAAGATTGCATATCTTCTGGTCTTAATCTTAAAATTTCTTTATAAATAAACACTGCATATTCATGTAATTCATACGCTTCAAATTTATATGCCAATGCTTTTAACAACTCATAGTTATCTAAATCTATTTCTGCTACATTCGTTAGTATTTGAATTGCAGTTTCGGTTTCGTTTTTCTTCTTAAAAAAATCTGCCACATCAATATAAAAAGAAGGAGAACTTCCATAATTTTCTCTTAATTCTAAGTACTTATTATAAGCTTCTTTTATTGTTGCTGTTTTATTTAAAATTTCTAAATAAGGCGTTTTAGGATTCCATCCTTTCAATTCTGTTTTTTCTTTTACTAACTTTTCAAAATCTTCAATAGTTTTACGATTGTTTCTTTGTCCTTCTCTAGTAATAATAACTACAATTCCAACTGCAGCTTTTGCTCCATAGATTGCTTGTCCTTCTTGAGGCGTTAAAGTATAGGAACTATGAATTTCTGATCTTTCTAAATTATGCACTCCTTCTATTAATTTTCCGTCCACTACATATACAGGTTTTGTTTTAGAAATTCCTGAATTAATTTCTTCTTTTCTGGCTTTCAATTTTTTTCTCCCTATAGTATCACTAACGGGTGACATCCTCACCATACTTACAGGTTCATCTACTTCAATAATTTCTTCTTCTGCGTGCTCTTCTATTACTTCTATTACAGTTTCTTCTACTTCAACATCATCTTCCACTATTTCAATTCTATTAGGTGGAGGAGGCGGAGGCGGAGATTGAGATCTAAAAGCTTTATTCTTTATTCCATGCTTTCTTTCATTTTTTATTTCAAAATCTTTTTTATACCAATGAAAAAAATCTTCATACGTAGTAAACAATCTATTTTGCAAGCTAGCTAATCGCTCTTTTTTATTATTTACTTTTTGAGCCATTAACCTATTGTATACTTCTAATAAATCGTTAGGTGGTACAATTTCATGTTGTACATAATCTTCTACTCTATCTAAAATTAGCATTGAAGTAAAGGGGCTTATAATTTGGTATTCTTTACTTAATTTTACAATTTCAGGTTCGTTGTTTTCTTTGTCAACCGCCAATACATTTAGTTTATTTTGCGCCCATATTTTAGACAAATAAGTTGTTTCTTCTTGTTCTTTTTCAATAAAAATAGTTTTTGTTTTTACTATTTTATTTCCATTTCCAAAGTAAAGTTTTACTTCTTTCCCTATGATATTTCCTTTTCCTATCACAAAAAAGTTTTCTGTAATTACACTTCCTTTTTTAGGATATACTTCTAATATATTTTCACTATAATCAGTTCCTAAAAATTGTAATTTTTGTTCTCTAAATTTTTCGAATGCTTTTTTTATAGATACTTGTTGTAAGTTTATATAATTTCCGCCAGAAGTAATTGCTTTATCTTTTAATATAAGATGATTTGCACTTAATGAACTGTTAATAATAAATGTTTTTTTAGTGAATTTTATATCTAAATTATCTAAGGTGTTTAAACCGTCTGTAAAAAGTAAATTTGATTTTGAGTTATCTGTATAATTGTTTAAAAAATGAAAAGAAGATCCTCCGTCATAAATAATTGTGTTCAATTTTTCTTTCAAACTATCCCATACTCCATTGCGAATTATAAATCTCTTTTTCTCTCTTATTTTATCACTAAATACGACAAGATCTACTGTTCCGTTCTGTATTTCTTTGAAATAAGTATCTAATAAGGATAATTCTGAGGTTATCTTTTTATTTTTTTGAGATAAAGAAGCGTCCCAAAAAATAGTTATTTTCTTATTTAAAGAAGTTTTTATTCCTTCTAAATCTAATTTTTTAGAAACATAAAAATAATTACGATTCGCTATTATTTTTTCTTTGTTCGTATTTAATGGAATCTTAATTAATACTGGTTGTGTAACTTTTTCTTTTTTACTATTCGCATAGGCATAATAAGTTCCTTTTTTCGAATTATATGTAAAACTAGAAATCATTCCTTTTTTAACAATAGGTTTATTTTTCTGATTCAGAATTTTTATAGCTAATGAAAATTCTTCTAGTTTATTTGTAAAGTTTAAGGGTACTTTATAATAATAAGAATCATTATTTAGTAGTAATTTTTGTTGTATTCCTACAACGATTCTTTTATATCCTTTTGCGGGAATAGGATATATTCTTGCTTTATAATTATTCCCTTTTGTTTTTTCTAACAAAGCAGGATCTATTCTTCTTCTTACCGTACTTTCAAAAGCAACTCTTGCTTTTTCCTTTTCTACAACAACTGCTTCTCTAAGGTTTCCATTAATATCTAATGCAAAACGATGTACAGATTGATTTTCTGCTAACGGAAAAATTAATTCTCCTTCTAATACTCTATTATTAGAATTATAAAAATGCATGTCATAGGTAGTAAATGCAATATCGCCTATAATAGAAGTTTCTATTTTAATTTTCTGTACAGAAATTTCTTTTTCTCCTATTTTAATTTTAGGGATCTCTTGCGATGAAACCCTGAATATTGCTACTAAAAGTATGATGAAAGAAAGTAGTTTTTTCATATTATTTATTTTGTATTAAATTACAGTATTTTGTTGTTACATATTATTTTATGTTGATAAATATAAATCAATCCTTGGCTCGTATTTTCTATGTAGAATAGTTTTCCTACATTAAGATGATTAGCAATATGTTCTATACCTTCATGAGCCATTTCTTGTTGATATTTTAAATTTTTCAATTCTTCTCTACAGTTTCAATTACATCTTAGAGAAAAGTATTTATCAACTAATTCTATAGCTAGTTTTCGACCTTCTTCTTTATCTCCTTCTAAACGATTTACAATTCCTGAAAAACTTATATCTATTCCCTGTATACTCGTAATTCTACTGTTTATTTTAAATTTTGTATCTTTTTTTTTTTAACCTTAAAATCATTTAAAAATGAAAAAATCAATCTTAAATCTAGGGGATGCTTTAGATAAAAACATCCAAAAAAAAATCAAAGGAGGACACAACCCATATGATCCTAATTGTCTGGCTAATTGCGAGGCAATTTATCAAGTTTGTAAAAATGTCCTAATCAATCCCCGTCCTGGACAATGTGCACTTGATCTTGCATGCTGTCGAAATGAATGTGCACCTCCTGGTGGTTACGTTAGATAAAGACTTAAGAGAACTTCGGTTCTCTTTTTTTTTAATCTGTTAATCCTTGATACTCGAAAGCCTCATAGTAGTATTGCTCTTCTACTAATCCGTCTAGTTGATCTTCATTTAAATGTTACTTCATGTTCTACAGTTTTAAATTCTTGTAAGTATCACCTATTTTTTTCCTACATCTGATGCTTTAGGATTTACACATTTACCATTAATGAAATTTTCCCTCTTTATCAATTGTATTATTATTTCTATTTTCGTCTTCAAATTTTCTCATTTGTTTTGCGTTAATATTTGTTTTACTACACTTATTTTTATAGGCGTATCCTGGTTAATATTCGTTTTTTTTTATTTTTGACAATAAAAAAGCATCTCAATTGAGATACTTGTGGTAAGTATTATTTTTTGGAAAATACTATTTAATTAACTCGAAAGAAATGGAATTTTTAATTCCCCCATCAGAAGCTTTATCTTGAGAAACTACTACTTTCTTTCTGCCCTGATCTATAAGAAAAGAAATAGCTGGTGAAACATAATGAGTAGTTTTTATATTTTCCCATTTCCTTTAAACTCTAAAGGTATTTCCTGGTCAAGTACATTTTTTGTATCACTATTAAAGCTAACACTAACTAATTTGTCGGTAGTTTTAATCATCTTTACCGCAATTAATCTGTTATTTTTAGATGTTGTGTTTTTACTTGAACAACAACTATATGAGGAGCCTATTAGCAAAAATGCAATGACGTAAAAAAGATTTTCTTTCATGATAATTCTATATTTGGTTTTTAATATTCTCAAAGTTAATTTTTTAAAAAAAGAATGTAGGAAAATCACCTTTTTTAAACTTACCACAATTATGTCAATGAACTTTTTATCAGTTTGAGGTACTGGAAAACTACTCTTAAAATACATGAACTCAAATAACCATTTAGAGAACTGATATACAGAATGAGTGAAATAGCAAAATGGTTGAGTGAAATGACTTTGTTTAAAATAATTAGCGTTTAAAATTTAATTTTCCCTACTTCTAAAACTTCTTTTGCATCTTTTAATCGAACTAATTGTGTGGTTTTAATTTCATTTTCCTTTCCATAATTTTTAAAAACTGTTATTTTTAAAAAAGTAGGTCCAGATATTTTTTGCTGACTATTAGAATAGTATTTTACTTTTAATAGATATTTTCCTTTTATCGCTTTTCTAAGAATAAATTGTTCTGGACCAAAACCTCTGGTCATATCATTAGACATTAACCCTCCAATCTTCGTTCTTCTATGGCTGTAATAACACTTTTCTTCATTAGGGTCTATTACCCATAAATCGATATCTGTATCGTTATGATTCCAATCTATTAAAACTCTAATATCTGTTTGTATTTCTTTTATAAACTTTTCATCTATGTGGGAAATATCAAGATGTTCTTTATATAAAGAAATCATTCTATTTAATTCGCTTAGAGCAATCATTTCTATTCCTGAAAAACGTCTGTTTTGGTCTTTTTCTAACAATTCTCCATTTACTATTTTATATAATAAATCAACAGATTTTTGATATGCTTTTGTATGTTCATAAGCCAACGCCAAATCTCTATACGATTGAATGTCTTCTGGCCTTAGTTTTAAAATTTCTTTAAATATATATACCGCATACTCATACAATTCATATTCTTCAAACTTATATGCCAATGCTTTTAATAGCTCATAATTATCTAAATCTATCTCAGCGACATTTGTTAATACTTGAATGGCTATTTTTTGTTCTTTTCTATTTCTAAAAAAATCTGCAACATCAATATAGAAAGAAGGTGAAGTACCATAAGTTTCCCTTAATTTAAGATATGTTTTATATGCCTCTTTTATATCTTTTATTTTATTTAAAGCTTCTAAATAAGGAGTTTTAGGATTCCATCCTTTTAGTTCTATTTTTTCTTTCACTAACTCTTCTAAATTTTCAATTACCTCATTTTCTTCTTCATGCCCCTTTTTGGTAGTAATTATAACGGCTCCGAAAACTGCTCTTACACCAAATATAGCAGTGCTTTGTGCAGGTTCTAACATGTAGGATGCATGTATTTCATTTGGCTGTAATTTTGGGTTTTTAGAAACTGGTTTTCCATCTACCACATATAAAAGTTCTGAGTTTGAAAAGGTGGAAGGATTAGCTCTAGGGTTCCTTTGACTTCCTTCTAAACTTTGTTCTATGGATCTTGGCGCACTTTTTTCTATTGATTCTGATTGTATACTAGCCGCAGCTAATGTATACTCTTTTCTGTTAATAGGTAAATAACCCGTTACCACTACCTCATCAAAAGTAAATTCGCCCTCTTCCATTACTACATTAATTCCATTAGAATTTACTATAGTTACTTCCACATCTTTCATTCCTAATAAACTATACACTAATACTCCTTCTTTTTCAACCTTAATGGTATAATTACCATTTACATCTGTTTCTGTACTTTTATTAGTTCCTTTTATTGTAACTGAAACACCTGGAAGTCCTCCAATAGTATCACTTACCACACCTGAAATAATGAAGCCTTCCTCTGTTAAAGCAATATCTTTAACTATTTCTGTTACTTTTCCTCCTAATCTATTCTCTTCTCTAATTTTAGCTAATTCTTCTGCAATTTTTCTTGATTTCTTTCTAACCAATTCTTCTGCTATTGCCTTTTTCTTAGCTGCTATTGCTTCTTTTATTTCTTTTTCTATTTCCTTTTTCTTCGCTACTTCTTCTGCTATTCTTCTTCTTTCAGCTTCTTCAGCAGCTTTTTTCTTTGCTATCTCTAATAATTTCTTATGATCCGTCTCATACCATTCAAAAAAATGATGGTACTCATTAAATAAATCTACTTGTAAACTCGCTAACCATGCTTTTTTATTATCTTTTCTTTTCGCTAATAAACGATCATACTCCTTTTTTAATTCTTTAGGAGGTTCTATTTGATGAGCTACATAATCTTCAACTCGGTCTAAAATTAATAGAGAGGTAAACGGACTTATTACTCCATACTTTTTACTTATTTCGATTATTTCTTGTTCGTTTTTCTCTTTCTCTAGCACAAATTCATTTAGTTTATATTGCGCCCATATTTTCGGAATTAAATAATGTTGTCGCGTTCTCTTTTTGGGTGTAAATGAAATTGTTTTTATGGTATCTTTTCCGTACCCTAAATACACTTTAACTTTTTTATTTAAAAAATTTCCTTTTCCTGTTAGTGAAAAGTCTTCTGAAACAATACTTCCTTTTATAGGATATACTTCTAATTTTTCCTTTGATAAGTTAGTTCCTAAAAACTGAAGTTGTGGTTTAAAAAAGTTTTCAAAACTCTTTTTTACGGAATTTTGAAGTAAGTTTATATAAACACCTCCAGAAGCATTGGATATCTGTTTTAATAATAAATGATTCGCAGATGGAAGACTGTTTATTATGTACGTTTTCTTTGAAAAATAGATCGTTTTATTACTTAAAGTATTTAAACCATCTGTAAATAATAAATTTGCTTTCGAGCTATCTACATATTCTTTTAAACAATGTATAGAAGAAGCTCCGTCATATACTGTGTTTTCTAATACCTTTTTTAGTTCTAACCAGTTTCCTTGTTTTACATCGAACCTTTTTTTTGTTTTAATCTCTGTATTAAATGTTACTAAGTGTACCTTACAGTTTTCGACTTTTTTAAAATAGGTATCTAACAATAATAATTCGGAAGTTATATTTTTAGTCTTTTGTGATAAGGAAGTATCCCAAAAAACAGTAATATCATTTTCTAAAACGTTCTTTTTACTTTCTAAATGCAACTGTTTTGTGAAGTAAAAATAATCTTTACTTGTTACTATTTTTTCTTTATTGATATTTAAAGGTATTTTAATTAAAATTGGTTTAGCTATTCTTTTATTTTTTTTATCAATTTTTGCATAATACAAATCCTCTTCAGCATTATAATAAAACTGTTGTTTCATTCCCTTTTTAAAAATAGGTTTGTTCTTCTGATTTAAAACTTCTATAGAAAAAGAAAATGCCTCTAATTTATCTTTGAAATTAAGCGGCAATTTATAGTAATAAGAGTTTTTATTAATCCATAGTTTTTGCTTAAAAGCTATGACTACTCTTTTATAGCCTTTTGCTGGTATAGGATATATTCTTGCTTTATAATTATTCCCTTTTGTTTGTTCTAATAAAGCAGGGTCTATTCTTCTTCTTACCGAACTTTCAAAAGCAACTCTTGCTTTTTCCTTTTCTACCACAACTGCTTCTCTTAAAGAGCCATTAATATCTAATGCAAAACGAGTAACTGATTGATTTTCTCCTAAAGGAAAAGAAAGTTCTCCTTCTAAAATACGATTATTCGGGTTGTAAAACTCCATATCATAAGTAGTTAAAGCAATGTCTCCTAAAATAGAAGTACTAATCTTTAACTTTTGGACAGAAATTTCATCTTCTCCTACTTTTATTTTTGGTATTTCTTGCGATGAAACTTTACCAATTAATAGTAACAATAGTATGGTAATAACTATTTTATTCATGTCCTCATTATTTTGTTATAAATCTACTCTTAAATATTTTAAAAGAAAACATAAATTAGACAACCTATAAATACAAATGAGTAAAGTGGTCTATTCATTGAGTAAAACATATTTAACTCAAAAAAAGATCTTAAATTCATTTTTTTTTATAGTTTTATCACAAAACTAAAAATAAATTAATATGATTATTTACGGAACTAAAGGATCGCTTTTAAACAAAGAAAGAAAAAATGCTATTCCTTGTAATAGATGTCACCAAACAGAAGCCCACAATATAAGTATCTATGGTAGGTATTTTTATCTTTATTGGATTCCTTTTTTTCCTATTGGTAAAAAGGGGTTTTCTGAATGTTTAAATTGTAAATCTACATTAGAACCACAAGGAATGAGTCCTCAATTACGTAATGAATATAATAGAATTGATGAGAATACAAAATCTCCTATTACCCATTGGATAGGCTTGCTGGTTATTGGTATTTTCTTTGTTTTTTTTATGGTAGCAGGAATGTTTAGTTAAGATTCTTTTCTGAAGAAAAAATTACGATTATAAACCTATCAAATCCAATGTTTTTTTACGTTGGATTTTTTTTGTTTCCGTTTCAATAAAGTGATTTACAAAATAAATTTCTTTTGGAATTTCAAACTTATTTAATAATGAAAGATTTAAAATATTTTCTTCTAATTCTTCTTTTTCAAAAATAGTACCTTCTATTACTAGTATTAATTTTTCTCCTAATTTTACATCAAAAACACCAGCTACAAAAAAACGTTCATTAATAATTGCATCTAATTTTTTTTCTATTTTTTCTGGATGTAATTTTATTCCTCCAGAATTAATGACATTATCGTAACGACCTAACCACTCGAATTGTTTTTCTGAAATTAACTGTACTACATCATTTGTTATAATTAATTCCTTAGCTACTTTAGAAGCTTTAATTACCAAACAGTTTCGACGATCTTTGTAAATAATAACATTTGGCAATACTTTATAAAAATTGGGGGTTTCTTTTACATGATTTAGTTGTTTTACAGCAATATGTGTAATCGTTTCCGTCATTCCATAAGTAGCAAAAATTTGAGTATTTATCTTTTGTATTTTATTTAATAATGAATTATCTACTACGCCACCACCTACAATTAACTTTTTAACCTTGTGAAGGTTATTTAATGAATTCTGTAATTGTAGCGGTACCATGGCTGTAAAATCATATTCTTTATCTACTTGTAAAAGTGGATTAGAAACTGGTGCTACAATATCTAAATTCCAACCTAAAACTAACGCCCTTACTAACATCATTTTTCCTGCTATATAATTAACTGATAAGCATAATAAAGCAGTCGTGTTTTCTCTTATATTAAAAAACTCACCCGTAGCTATAGCTGAGTTTATCATATATTCTTTCTTAAGCTGTATCGATTTAGGAATTCCTGTAGATCCTGAAGTTTGAACTACAACAAAAGCATCTTTATGAAACCATTCTTCTAAAAAACTTCTTACTTCCTCAGGAAGATCCATTGCATATGCCAACAACTCTTTTTCTGAGTTAAAAGAAGTATTATTTAGTGTAAAATTTTTATGTATCACTAGTATTTATTTTATACCATTTATATGCGTACAAATATATAAAGGCTATGAAACTCCTTGATAAATTACTATTTAAAATTAGATCAATCTGTTCCTATTTCATCTAGGTTACTGTAATTTTCTTTAAAATTCACCATACTTGGTTTTACTACTTTTCCTAATAGCTTTTCTTTCCAGTTTTGCCATCCGTATTTTTTATAAAAAATGAATAGTAATATTGGAAAAACAATTAAAACTGGAATTAAAATTTGTGTGTATGTATTAGGATCTGAAAAATCTTTAAATAATGAATTTGTTTGAAAGGCTGTCCAATCTGATGTTACTAATAAAGCGGTTACTAAATTATTTGCTGCATGAAAACCTAATGCCAATTCTAGTCCTTCATCCATTAATGTTATAATTCCTAGAAACAAACCTGTTCCTATATAATATACCATAATAATTAATCCTAATTTTTCTACTTCTGGATTTGCAATGTGTAGCAACCCAAAAATTACAGAAGTACTGATTAAGGCTACGGCTCTGCTTTTAAACTTTGCTCCTATTCCTTGTAATAAATACCCTCTAAACAAATATTCTTCAAAGCTAGTTTGAATGGGAATCATTATAACACCTATTAACAACAATCCTAAAAATTTGTTAGGTATAAAATTCCATTTCATTTTTTCAGGTTCTAAAAAGTACCCTACCAAAACAAAACACACAGTAATACCTCCCCATAATAGAAAAGAAAACCAAAAGCGTTTCCAATCTATTTTTTTTCTAGAAGTTGTTAAAGAAGTGATTGTTTGCCTATGAATAAATTTTACCCATAACAATAACGCTCCTAAAAACAGTACAAAAGGAATTAACACCTCTATTAACACTAAGTTTTCTCCTTTTGCAGCAATTTCTCTTTTCATCACTGCTTCTTGATCTAAACCAAGAAACTCTATTGCTACAAAATTTAAAACCATCATTCCGAAAAAAATCAATGGAATTATTATGTATTTCCAAAAACCTAAGTCTCCTTTATATGCTTGCTGTATATAATTCATCGTTTCTTTAATCTAAATTAAAATTCCATGAAGAAGTTTTATTATAAAATAAACTTCCATTTTTTACTTCCAACGGACTTTCAAAGTTATTGGTAAATAACGCTCCTGTACCTAAACCTTGAGGCATTTTATTATCCAAAGTATAGGTCCATTGAGATATCGCATTCAATCCTATATTACTTTCTAAAGCAGAAGTTATCCACCAACCTATTTCATTTTCATCAGCAATATCAATCCACTCCTTACTTCCTTTAAAACCAGCGACTAAGCTTGGTTTTAAAATAATATATTGAGGTTGTATTGTTTGTATTAATTGTTTCTTTTTTTCAATATCGAAAACACCAATTAATTCTTCATCTAAGGCTATTGGTAATGGCGTGTTTTCACATAATTTAGCCATTTCTTCTACTTGTCCTTGTTTTATGGGTTGTTCTATAGAGTGTAAATCAAATTCTGATAATCTTTTTAACTTTTCTAATGCTTCCTGAGGTAAAAAAGCACCATTAGCATCTACTCGAAGTGTCATCAATTTTACAGAAAACTGACTTCTTATATACTTTAACAAGGCTAATTCTTCTTCAAAATTAATGGCTCCTATTTTCATTTTTATGCATGAAAAACCTTGTGCTATTTTCTCTTTAATTTGCGTTTTCATAAACGCTTTATCTCCCATCCAAATCAAACCATTAATTGAAATCGGATCTTCTTTTTTTGTGAAATTAGAAGGAAAAAGCTGGTATTTATTTTCACTTCTTAAAGATAAAAAAGCTTGCTCTAATCCAAATTGAATACTTGGAAATGCTACAGTTTCTTCTAATAATTTAGGCAATCCTAAATGAATATGATTACAAACCCATTGTAATTTACTTTCATAATTTGGTGTATCATCTACACTTAATCCTTTAAAAAGTCCACACTCTCCTATTCCTTTTTTTCCTTCTTCAAAAAGTTGTAAAATATAAGTTTCTTTTGTTTTTAAAACCCCTCTAGAGGTTCCACTTGGTCGTTTAAACTCTAAATTATATTTATGAAACGTTGCTGTAATCAAATTTTTACGTTTTTTCTATGAAAGACTTAAAGTTATTTAGGTACCCTTGATCTATTTTTTTTAAAGTTCCTTTATAAAAAGGGAACAAACAGTTTAAAAGGTATGAATTTCCTACACAACTTGAATTATTTTTAATTGTTGTATTTCCATCTACAAAACTAAATATATAATCATCTGTTTTTAACATCGTATCAGAGTTAAATCGTAAAGTAACTTTTTCATTAGGTACATACGCCAATACTTTTTCCTTTAATAATATTTCTTCTCCACTCTTATTCTTAAAGATAACTTTATAAGTACTACCAGTTTTTTCTGGTTTTACATCTATCCCTTCTATCGTTTTTAATTCAGGAATCCAATTGTTAATTTTCGAACTATCATTAAATAATGAAAATACTTCTTTTATTGGTTTGTTAATAGTTACTTCTGTTGTATACTTTACTTCTTTAAAAATAAGACCTGTTGCTAAAAAAGCTATCGTTAGTGTTATAATTATTCCTAATATTATTTTTACTGCTTTCATTTATTGATAAAATACTTTAAAATGATATTGTATGACTTTTGAAATGTTTTCGAAAATATAAAGCAAGAGTTTAATAACCTTGCTTCTAAATTATATTTCTATAGAGGTTCCTATTTCCAAAATAGTTAATTCTTTTCCTGCTTCTGAAAAAGTTTTCTTTGCTTTCTCTGTATCTATTGCTATTGGAGGAAAAGTGTTAAAATGACAGCCTATTACTTGATTACATTCTACTAAATTACTAGCAATAACGGCATCTTCTACTCCCATAGTAAAATTATCTCCTATTGGAAAAATAGAAGCAGTTAACTTGGTGGTCATTGGTATTAATTTCATATCCATTGTAACAGCAGTATCTCCTGCCACGTAAACTGATTTCTCCTTTGCTGTTATTACAAAACCCCCAGGTTGCCCGCCATAAGTTCCATCTGTAAAAGAAGAAGTATGAATTGCATTTACATATTTAGCAGAAAAATCGGCTGTTTTAAAAGTACCTCCATGATTTACAGGATGTCCTTTTAATTCTTTTGCCCCATAATATGATACTATTTCATAATTAGATATTATAGTAGCTCCTGTTCTTTCTGCTATTGTTTCTACATCTAATACATGGTCTTGGTGTGCATGTGTTACTAATATATAATCTGCTTTTATCGTATTTATATTAATAGCTGATGCTAATGGGTTCCCTGAAATAAAAGGATCTATTAAAAGATGTTTTCCATTAACTTCTATTCCGAAACATGAATGACCGTAAAATGTAATTTTCATTTTTGTTGTTTGTTTATTGGTAGTATTTTTAAAGATCAATTAAAAATTAATTGATAATTGTTAACTGTTCATTGATCATTGATAACCGTTAGTAAATTTACAAAAGGATATTTCCCAAACCAAAAAGAATTGCAAATAGAAATGTACTTAATGCTACTTTTTTTAATTCTCCGTCTAATAAAGGCTCTTTTTTGTTTTTATATACGAAAAACAGATGCTTTGTTAATGGTAAATAAGCTATTAAAAAAAGAAATTGAAACGGACTTCTATAATGAATTACCACATACAATAACGCAAATAAAAGTGAGGAAACTATTAAATAATAATGATAATATTTAGCGAATTCTGCTCCTATTTTTACCACTAAAGTATTTTTATTTGCTTTTGCATCGTTTACTCGATCTCGCATATTATTTAAGTTTAAGACTGCAGTACTTAATAATCCCACAGAAAATGCAGGTAGAAAAATTGTAAAGTTAATTTGCTTTGTATATAAAAAGTAAGTTCCCACTACGGCTAATAAGCCAAAGAAAAGGAACACAAAAACATCTCCGAATCCACTATAACCGTAAGCCGATTTACCCACTGTATATTTTATAGCTGCTATTATAGCTGTTATTCCTAAGCCAAAAAACAATAACGAGTATGCAAAATTTTCTTTACCAAAAGCTGTGTAAATTAATAACAGTGCCACCATTAGTGTTAACACAGCTGTTACAATCATAGCTCTTTTCATTTGTTTGGGTGTAATAGCTCCCGATGCTACCATTCTAGCCTCTCCTTCTCTATTTTTATCGGTTCCTTTTACTCCGTCTCCATAATCATTTGCAAAATTAGAGAGTACTTGAAAACCGATTGTGGTTAAAATTGCTAACCCAAAAACCCAATAGTTTTTTTGAAATGGATAATCTACACCAAAAGTCCCTATAAAACCATTTCCTTTTATAATATTAAAATTTGCCAAGAAAGCTCCTACAATAATTCCAGAAACAGACAATGGTAACGTACGTAAACGTGCTGCTTTTATATAACTTTTTACATCCATTCTTTGGTGCTTTTTTC
This sequence comes from uncultured Tenacibaculum sp., assembly GCA_947498055.1. Classification (GTDB taxonomy): domain Bacteria; phylum Bacteroidota; class Bacteroidia; order Flavobacteriales; family Flavobacteriaceae; genus Polaribacter. The sequence continues at coordinate 30,152 of CANMJA010000021.1, read as the reverse complement.
TACTTTGTATAACATATAATTGTATATATCTATTGCTCTATGATAAGGTACGCATGGTATTATAATTTTTCCTGCAGCAGTTTGTAAAACAACATCGATGATATCTCTTCTTTTTTGAAAAATTGTTTGTCTCAATTTTATATTCTGAATTTTAAAAATTTCTACATAGGTAAAATGAGTTTCCAAGGCACCCTTACCAACTAATAGTAAATTTTCAGAAATTTTAAAAAATGTCTTTTTTATTTTTTTATAGGCTATAAAAAGAAACAATGGAATCCATATACTATTAAAATACAATGTTTTTAAGCTATTAAAAAAAAGTAGTAAAAAAACATTGATAAAAAGAATCCATAACATGCTTTTAAACGCTATTCTAAATTTAAAATAACTATGTGGATATTCTTTTTTAGAATTCACTAATTCATTTTTTAGAAATAAACTTTCTTTTATTCTTTCTAAGTGTAGTTCTTTACATCCAACTATTTTAATTAATTTTTCTTTCTTCTTTTTCACTTTTCCACTAACAGCCTGTTTAAAAACCACATAAGAAATACCTAACTTCTTTTTTAATGGGTTTGTTGAAATGGTAATACTTTGTACTTTCCCTTTCTTTAACACAATCATTTTTTTATTGGTTAGCCCTTGTTTAATTTCAAAAGCATCGTTTTTCATAAAAAAACGTAAGTTAAAATGAAATAAAAAGACTCTGACAAAAGAACTTGCAATAGCAATAATTAATAAAACAAATAATACGATTACTATTAGAAAAAAACTTCCAAAAACTAATTCCTTACTTTCTTTTACATAATTCTTTAGAATATCTTCTTCAAAAAAATTTTTAAAAACATCTTCTATTTGCTGATAAAAACCAAGTAATAATCCTAAAAAAACAAGTAGACTTTGTAAATGATTTTCAGAAAAGCTAACTTTTAATAAACTTCCAGCATCAATAGTTAATAATGGTTTTAAACTATCTTGTTCTAATTCTTTCTCTTGAATATCTTTACTAGAAATTTTTTCTTTTAATGCTTTTGCATCTTGTAAAGAAAGTGCTTTAATTGAAATTTCAGTTTTATTAGAGCCAGCGGTTTCTATGCTCACTTGATAAACGTTTATTAATTGCTGAATTAAATTTTGAGAAAAATTTATATTTTGAATTCTATCTAATGAAATAGAAGTGTTTTTTTTAGAAAAGATTCCTTTTTTTAAAATAAAATTATCTCCTTCAATTTTAAACTGAAAATTTCTAAACAACACATAAGATCTTATAAATAAAAAAACGAACAGGCAAATAACACCTACTATAAAATAGGTTTTATCAAAATGTCTAAACTTTGAAATTCTTGTTATTAATAAGAGAAAAACTACCCATGTTTTTTTAAAAATAGTAATTAACAAATTTCCATAAATAACTATAATTCCTTTGGAAGATTGCCTAGTAAACTCAGAAAAATCAATTGTTTTATCCATTAATTTTCTGACTAATAAACTCTTTAATTTGAAGTGCTTTTTCTTTGGTAATTCCTTTTATTTCTAAATCATCACTACTATCTCCTGCTGTAAAAACACTTATTTTCGCCAATTTAAAGAGTCTAGAAAAAACACCTTCTTCAATCTCTATGTGTTGAATTCTAGAAAAAGGAACAGTGACCATTTTTTCTATAAAAAGACCACTCTTATAAGAAACATCTTTATCTCTCACTGCAAATTTTCTTTTAGGAAAACCTACTATTAATACAATAAAAATACTAATTACAAAGCAAGAAAAAAGGAAATAAAAAATACCTGTATACTCAGGTATTTTTTTTGCTATTATTTTTTCAATAAAAAGAATAAAAAATAGTGATCCAATAAAAAAATTGATAAACGTACTTAGTAATACTACTTTTAAATATTTTTTTTCTACTCTATTAAAAGTAATTTCTGTTATATCTGGTAGCTCTATAATCTCATTATTTTGAAATTGAATCATGTAAAATTACAAGTTATTTGCCTCAGCAATTAATTCTGCGATATCTTTTACGACTATTTGATCTTCTTTTAAAGCAAACTTAACACCATCTGTCATCATTGTATTACAATAAGGACAACCAGTTGCTATAATTTCAGGATTGGTTTCTAAAGCATCTTTGGTTCTTAAAACATTAATATCTAAATCTCCTTTTTCTGGTTCTTTAAACATTTGGGCTCCCCCTGCTCCACAACATAAAGCGGTAGATTTGTGACGCTTCATTTCTGTAGATTTTACTCCTAAACGACGAATTAAATCACGTGGTGTTTCATACACATCGTTTGCACGTCCTAAATAACAAGGATCATGATAGGTTAATCGTTTTCCTTTTAAATTTTCACCTTCTATAGTTAATCTACCATCAGCTATTAACTTATTAATATACTGTGTATGATGGTATACTTCATATTTACCTCCTAAACTAGGATATTCATTTTTAAGTGTGTTAAAGGAATGTGGATCGCAAGTAACAATCGTTTTTACTTCATATGCATTTAAAATTTCAATGTTTGTCATTGCTTGCATTTGAAATAAAAATTCATTTCCTGCCCTTTTAGCTGCATCTCCTGTAGAACTTTCTTCAGTACCTAATACTGCAAAATCTACCTTTGCTTGATGTAGTATTTTTACAAACGATCTTGTTATTTTTTTAGCTCTATCATCATAACTTCCTGCTGCTCCTACCCAAAACAACACTTCTGGTTGTTTTCCTTGAGCCATCATATCTGCCATTGTTGGTACGTTCATAATTAATTTTAAATTTTGGAATTACGAATTACAAATTACATTTTTTACTGTATTCAATTCATAATTATAAATTAATAATTGCTTCTTTTAGGTTTTTACACCATCTATTTTTTTGAAAAATTACTCGCATTGAAAATTGTTACACTTTCAAATTAATTAATTGTTACATTAATATTATTCGTCTTTCCAGTTTAATCTATCCATTTGGCTGTACTGCCAAGGTGCTCCATTGTTCTCGATGTTAGTCATCATCATGTTTAGTTCTTGTGGTGCTGCAGATTCTTCCATTACTAAATACCTACGCATATCCATAATAATAGACAGTGGGTCGATACCTATAGGACACTCTTGAACACAAGCATTACAACTTGTACACGCCCATAATTCCTCACGAGTAATATAATCGTCTAATAATTGCTTTCCGTCTGGCTTAAACTCTCCATTATTTTCGTCTATGTTTTTACCTACTTCTTCTAAACGATCACGAGTATCCATCATAATTTTACGAGGCGATAATTTTTTTCCTGTTAAATTAGCCGGACAAGAAGAAGTACATCTTCCACATTCTGTACAAGTATATGAGTTCATTAACTGTACCCAATTTAAATCAGTTACATCTGAAGCTCCAAATTTTTCTGGCACTTCGTCTTCAGCTCCATCTGCTGGCATTGCATAAGGATCCGCATCTGGGTCCATCATCATTTTAACCTCATTGGTTACCGATTCTAAATTTGTAAGCTGTCCTTTAGGCTTCAAATTTGCAAAGTACGTGTTAGGAAAAGCTAATAAAATATGCAAATGTTTTGAATAGTATAAATAGTTTAAGAATACCAAAATCCCAGTAATATGCAACCACCAAGAAGTACGCTCAATTAGGATTAATGCCTCTGTAGAATAATTTTCTATAAATGGTAAAACTAACCAACTACTTATTGGGAAAGACCCGACAATACCAGATTCTTTTGCATAATGTTCCACTCCTAGTACCTGTAATTGATAATCAGCAGCATTCATTACTAAAAACAAAGTCATTAATACTATTTCGAAATACAAAATAATATTACCGTCATTTTTTGGCCAACCTTCCATTTCTTTACTCAAAAAACGTTTTACTTGCTCTATATTTCTTCTAAACCAGAATACAATAACAGCAACTAATACCAGAAAGGCTAAAACCTCAAAATTTCCTATTAAAAAATTATAAAAACCACCTAAAGGTTCTCCAAATATTCTGTGTGTTCCGAATAAACCATCTATAACGATTTCGAGAACTTCCATGTTTATTAAAATAAACCCTATGTAAACAACCACATGTAAAATTCCTGATACAGGTCTGCGAACCATTTTATACTGCCCTAAAGCAATTTTAGCCATGTTTTTCCATCGTTCAGGTTTTCTATCTGTTCTATCTACATCTTTACCTAGCTTAATATTTCGTATTAGCTTTCGAACATTCATTACGAAATAACCTATTCCTGCTATTAAAATGATTGCAAAAAAGATGTTTGGTACGTATTTCTCCATTTGTTATTGTTAGTTTATTGATGTTTCCAATTATCTCCATCAGAGCTATTAGGTGATAAGCCTAAAATATCTCCTTCGGTATTTACTCCTAGTCCTAAAACGGTTCTATTGGCATAATTAAAATAGCTAACTACTTGATTAATCTCCAATATTTCACCATCTGTTAAACCTTTTCTTTTTAACTTTTCAATTACCTCTTTTTGTAATTCAGAAGGTTTTAAAGTTAATTCTTTTGCATATTGTAATGCTTCTTTAAATGATTCCTTAAAATAATCGTAGGAATGCTCTTCTAAGCTTTTTCTTATTTCTACTGCTTTCTCATCCTCTTTTAGCAATCTTTTTAATCCTTCGAAATGATGATCTACACAATACTCACAATTATTAAGCATACTAACATATACTCCTATGGTTTCTAAAAACCATTTTGGTAATGTATTATCACTATGATGTAAAACATTTTTATAAATAGCCATATGACCAACCATGGTGTGTGGTCTTAAGCTATGAACCCCCATAATATTATCTACATTATTATCTGGCCCGGTAACCTTTTCGTATAATCTCTTTAATTTACCTTTTGCTTTTTCAAAAGAAATTACTTCTATCCAACTCATTATTGATTACTCATATTCTTTTGATTACTATCTTTATTGTAAGGCTTAGGTTTTTTACCAAACAAAGAAAAATGTACAAACCTTTTTGGGTTTAGTTTCATTTCTCTTAGTAATTCTTCCATTTCTTTGCTAGCATTTGTAAGATTGGTATACAGTTTCTCATCTGTCATTAACTTCCCTACTGTTCCTTTACCATTTTTAATTCCAGCAACTAAACCATTTACATTATTAACAGTTGTTTCTAACTTTTTAATAGTAGCTCCTATGTCTGCTTTTACTAAATCTTCAGATACTTTTGAAAAGTTTTCTGTTATTTTCTTTGTGTTGGCTACCGTTTCATCAATATTCATTTTATTATCTGCCAACAACTTATTCATAGAAAACAGCATAGAATTTACTCTTTTCATAGTAGATTCAAAACCTATAATTGTATTATTTAAACTCTGCCTTGCTTCTTTATCTAAAGTTTGATTTAAACCAGTTACTAAAGAATCTACATGTACTAATACATTTTCTACTTTTGCTTGAATTGGATTTAGTTTTTCACCTACAGAAGAGAATAAATCTGATTCTATATCGCCTTGTAAATAATCGCCTGAAACAGCCATTTCTCCTTCATAGTTTGGAATAATTGCTAGATTTTGTCCTCCCATTAAGCCTGCTGAATATATTTTAGCAATACTTTTTTTTGAAAATTGAAAATCATCATTCAGAGACATTTTTACTAATAATGTTCCCCTCTTATCTGATTTCTGATTAAAGGTTATTTGATCTACTTTACCTACTTGTAAACCATTTATGGTAACAACACTTGCTTCATTTAAACCATTAATATTTTTATATTCAACAAAAAAGTAACGTGAAGTTGGACTAAAAACATTTTGTCCTTTCAAAAAGTTATACCCCCAAACTCCTAGGGCTATTATTATTAATGCTACAATTCCTGTTTTAAGTTCTTTCGACATAGACAAAGATTAACGAAGAACGAAATTACTAATTATTTTTGGGAGATTATATTAGATTTTTTCTAAATTATCTTTTTCTTAAAGCTTCTCGAATTGAAATTTTCTCTCCATTTTCAAAAGCTACGATAAAACACCCTTTATGTCCTGCTTTTTTTGCTATCTTTAAATTTCTTTTTGTTTCTGCTAAATTGGATGAACTTCCATAGTAGTATTTAAAGTAATCGTCTATAACAAGTACTTCTACATCTTCTAAACCTCTAAAATTAAAATTATCGTCCGTTAAATATTCTCTCGATGCTGCTATTTGTACTTTAAACTCGATTATTGAATTTTGAATACTTTTTTTCGGACTTACTTTTTCTGTTTTCACTACTTTTTCTACAACCTTTTTTGGTGTTTTAACCTCTGGTTTTGTTAAAGTAGCTGTTATTTTTTTAGGTTTCTCTTTTTTCTTTTCTACAATTACAGGCTTCTTTTTATTTTTTTTAGGAGTTACTTCTACTATTTTTTTCTTTTGTACATCCTTATCTTTTATAGGTTCTTTTTTTACTCTTTGATAAACTACTTCTCTTTTTGTTTGGGTTGTTATCTTTTTGTTTGTACTTTTTGCTATTCTTTTTTTATTTCCTACTACATTTAATTTTTGCTGTTCAAAATACTTTTCTATTGATGTTGCTATAGCCTTAGCCATTCTTAATTGTCCTGCTTTAGAATTTAAAAACCTACCTTCTGCTTTGTTTGTTAAAAAACCTAATTCAATTAAAACACTAGGCATTACTGTTTCTCGCAATACTAGAAAATTATTTTGCTTTACACTTCTATCGTATCTTTTAACTAATGAAAAATTATTTTGCACCAAATCTGCAAAGGCTAAACTTTCATCTAAATTCTCTTCTTGTAACATAGATAAACTTATTACAGATTCTGGCGAGTCGGGATCATAGTCATAATTTTTCTTATAATTATCCTCAAATTTAATTACTGCATTTTCTCTTTTAGCTATTTCTAAATTCTCCTTATTACCGCTTAAACCTAAAACAAAAGTACCTGCTCCGTGTGCTTTGGGTTTTCTGTAAGAATCACAATGAACAGATACAAATAAATCTGCATTATTATCATTTGCAATTTTTGCTCTATTATGTAATTCCACAAAAACATCTTTACTTCTTGTGTAAATTACTTTTATATCGTCATTATTGTTTTTTAATAATTTTCCAATCTGTAAAATAACTTTTAACGCTATTTTAGACTCCTTATATCCATTTCCTAAATTACCAGGATCTTTTCCTCCATGCCCTGCATCTAATACAACGGTATATTTTTTTTGCGCATAAATATTTGAAATACTGAAAACTGTGAATAATAGGAATAGTATACAAACTGAAGTTGCACTATTAATATTATATTTGCGGAATTTTAAGATTTGCATTAATAAAATTTAACTAATTTTGGCTCTTTAGCATTTGGTGCTTCAAATATTGAGCCATACTTTTATCCACAAAAATAGCATTTATCAAATTGAAAGCAAATTCATTATACATACTTTTAATTATATTTCTTTTTTGTTTTCAAATGAGTAGTGCTCAAGAAAACAAAAAAGAAGGCATTCCGGAGCAGTCTATCACTAAGAAAGACTCTGTAAAAGTGCTTCAAAAAAAAGCCAATTCAACCCTTGAAAAAAAATCAATACTTCCTGTAAAAAAAGATTCTATTCCTACAGATTCTATTATAAAACCTAAAGAAGTAATAGAATATACTATTACACATGATGCAGAAGATTATACAATACAGAATGCAAAAGACAAAACAATTACCCTGTATAACAAAGCCAGAGTAGTTTATGGCGATATCGATTTAAAAGCTGGTAAAATAATTATTAACTACATAAAAAATACTGTTTATGCTACTGGTATAAAAGATAGTACTGGTTATGTACAAAGACCTATTTTTAAACAAGGAAGTCAAGAAACAGAACAAGATTCTATTCTTTTCAACTTTAAAACTGAAAAAGCTTTAATTTATGGTATTAAAACTGTGCAAGGAGAAATGATAACTTATGGTGAAAAAACTAAGCGAGTTAACGATTCTACTATTTACATGAGAAACTTACGTTTTACTACCTCTAAAAAGAAAAATCCAGATTATCACATCGCTACTAGTAAGGCAAAACTAGTGCCTGGTAAAAAAATTATTGTAGGTGCTAGTAATTTAGTAATTGCAGACGTTCCAACTCCTTTGTATCTTCCTTTTGCTTATTTTCCATTAACCCAAGAGCGAACTTCTGGTTTTATAATTCCGTCATGGGGAGATAATAATCAGCAAGGTTTTTTCTTACAAAATGGAGGATACTACTTTGCACTTAGTGATTATTTTGATCTTCAAACAACTGGAGATGTATATTCTAATGGTAGTTGGGCTGTTAACTTTAACTCAAACTACAATGTTAGATATAAGTTTTCTGGAAATTTGAATTTCAGATTTCAGAACTTAACCACCAGTATTCCTGGTTTTAGTGATTTTTCAAAAGCTTCTAATTATAATTTATCTTGGAATCATAGACAAGATTCTAAATCAAGTCCAAACTCTAATTTATCAGCAAGAGTAAATATAAGTAGTAGTAGTCAGTTTTTTAGGCAATCTTTAAATGAAATAGATCAAAATCAAAGATTAACTAATTCATTTAATTCTTCTATTAGTTATTATAAAAAATTCGTAGGTACTCCTTTTAACATGACAGTCACCATGTCGCACAATCAAAACTCTGGTAACGATGTTATTAATATGACTCTACCAAGTTTACAAGTAAATATGGATAGAATATATCCTTTTACAGGAAAAGGTGGAGTAAAGAAAAATCCGATACAGAAAATAGGGCTAAACTATAGTATGCAAGGAGAACAAAGAATTAGAACCAATGAAGAAAATTTTTTAACAGGAAAAATGTTTGATGGTGCTAGATCTGGTATTCAGCATACTCTTAGTACCAACACCAATATAAAAGCTTTTAAATATTTTACACTTTCTCCGAATCTTAACTATAAAGATGTTTGGTATTTTGATAAAATAAAGAAACGCTACGATCCTAGTGTAGAAAATTCTAATGGTACTTTTGGTGCTGCTGTAAACGATACTATTGGAGGTTTTACACGATTTAATGAATATAGCTTTGGAGTTTCTATGAGTACAAATATATATGGTACTTTTAACTTTAAAAAAGGGAGATTAAAAGCTATTAGACACACAATAAGACCTTCTATATCTTGGAGTTACAGACCTAATTTTGCCGCTGAATTTGAAGAAAGGGTTAGAAGAAGTCCTTCTCCTGGAGATATTATTACCTACACTCCTTTTGAAAACGGTATCTATGGAGTTCCTGGTAGTGGCGTTTCTAATTTGGTAAGTTTTAGTGTTAATAATGTTTTTGAAGCCAAAGTAAAGCCCAAAGACCCAGATAGTGATGAAGAGGACAAAAAAATTACACTTCTTAACAATTTAAACTTTAGTACTAGTTATAATATAGCTAGAGATAGTTTACGATGGAGTAATGTTAGTTTTTCTACCGGAACACAACTTTTTAAAAATAAAATGTCTGTAAACCTCTCTGGTAGCTTAGATCCTTACCAAGTAAATTCTGATGGAATACGAATAGACAAATTTAATAAGTCTTTGTTTAGGCTAAGTAATGCTACTTTAACAGCAAATTATAGCTTTTCGAATAAAGATTTTGAAGAAAAAAAAGAAGGAGATAAAAAAGATAAAAACAAAAACAATCCTAATAATCCGCCAGATGTTTTTGGTTCTGATGTAAATCCTACTAATGGTTTTCATAATCAAATACCAAATAATCAAAAAGAACCTGAAGAAAAAACTGCCGATTTATATAAGGCTAAAGTTCCTTGGAATTTAAGTTTTGTATATTCTGCAAACTATAGTAATAATGGCATTAGAAATATTGGTATTCAAAATCATACTGTAGGTTTTAACGGAAGTATCGATTTAACTCCTAAATGGAAAGTTGGTTTTAGATCTTCTTACGACATAAAAAACGGTGCTTTTTCTTATACTACCATGAATTTTTCTAGAGATTTAGATAGTTGGCGTTTTAATTTTAATTGGGTGCCTTTTGGTAATTTTACCTCTTATAATTTCTTTATCGGTGTTAAATCATCTATGTTAAGTGACTTAAAATGGGATAAAAGACAGCCACCCGATAGACGTTTGTTTTAAGTTAGTAGTTAGTAAATTTATTTTCTTTATGTTTATACTAACTTAATAAAACATTATTTTTTACACACAAAAAACAAACCTTTTATATCTAAATAAATCACAATAACTATTATGAAAAAAATAATTAATACTAGTAAAGCACCTGCTCCTATTGGCCCTTATAATCAGGCTGTATTAAGTGGAAATACGTTATATACATCTGGACAAATAGCTTTAGATCCTGAAACGGGAGAGTTAGTTTTAGGAGATATAAAGCAAGAAACAAAACAAGTACTAGAAAACATGAAAGCAGTTTTAAATGAAGCTGAAATGTCTTTTGAAAATGTGGTTAAAACTTCTATTTTTATATCTGATATGCATAATTTTTCTGCTATTAATGAAGTATATGCTACTTATTTTGATGAAAAAAATGCACCTGCCAGAGAAACTGTTGAAGTTGCCAATCTTCCAAAGTTTGTTAATGTAGAAATTAGCATGATTGCTATTAAATAGTGTATAAACTTATATTTTAATACCATGTTTGAAAATTTTAAAGAATTAACTAAAGAACAATTGATTTCTATTTATGGTGGAGCGCAAGAGGTTGGAGATATTGACAGAACACAACCTAATAAATTAAGAAAACAACTATTTTAATGTTTTCATCTTTACTGTTTCAAACTGTATTTTGCAGTTTATACTGAGCGACAGCCGAAGTATGATAATTCGCAGGTCTAACTTTACTTTATCTCTTTCAGCTTTAGTTGTGAATTGATTTCAAATTGTATTTTTATATGATAATTAGCAGGGTAAATCGCTACATTTCTTATAAGATAAGAGATGTAGCGATTTTTTAGGATTAAAAAAGCAAGGCAATTATAACGATTCAACTTATTTTAACCATCGAATTTCTTTTCTATCTAATAAAAAAATAGTGTTAACCTTATTTCGATTATTGTTATTCAATTTATAAAAAAGGAAAGGGTACCTATAAAAAGATACCCTTTGTCTAAAACTAATAAAAAATAAGTAATCGAAATTAACTTAAAAAAACTAATTCATTTGAGCTAACAATTCCTCAATACTTTTTGCCATTACCACTCCTGGTAATTTAACAGGTGATCCTATTTGAGCTACAAAAGTTCCTTTTACTTCCCCCTTTTTGTATGTAGTAAACCCTACTCTATATAGTCCCCTTGTAAGTGCCTTTAAAGGATCTCCTGTTTTACTCTTATATCTTAATAAAGAATTATATTTTCTTCCACTTGGTTGTTTTGGCATTTCTCCACTATCGTCATTTCTAGCTAAAACTGTCCATGAAGCTGAAGCCGCATCTTTTACTTTATCTTTTGTTAAAATATCTGATCTTTCTAATGTTATATATGTATCAAAATAATCTTCTGACTTTGCATTTGCATCAAATGTTTTACCTTTAATTGCATTTTTCACCTTTGCATTCTTGGCTGGTGACATCATTCTTAATCCTAATTCTGGTGCAACTGCAGGTACCCATACATAAATGTAATAAAACTTCTTTCCATTTTTAACTTCATCTTCTGTATTTGGTGCTGCATATCCTAAATAACTAACAACATCTGTGTAAGGAACTTTTTTCTTAACAAACCCTATTTTCTTTTCAATAGAACTACCAAAAGATTTTAGTTTTTGAGCGTTTACATTTCCTAATGTAAATAGAGCTATTGCAACTGGCGCTATAAATTTCAATGTTTTCATTATAATTGATTTATTTTTCATCAAAGATATAGGGGATCTATACTTTAATAATACACCAAGAAAGAATCGATACCTTTTAATTCATATTCGATACTGTTCTATCTTTATTTGCTTTTTTAGCATAAAAAAAGACTTCCTATATGGAAGTCTCTTTTTTATTTTTATGTACTTTCTTCTATTATAAAGAAGCAGCATATTCTATTAAGTCTACTATTTTAGTAGCATACCCATATTCATTATCGTACCATGAAATTACTTTAAAGAAATTTCCGTTTAACTCTATACTAGAACCTGCATCAATAATTGATGTTCTAGTATCAGAAACGAAATCTTGTGATACAATTTCATCTTCAGTATATCCTAAAACACCATTTAATTCACCTTCTGAAGCTTCTTTTAATTTTGCAAGAATTTCTTTTAAAGTGGTTTCTTTTTCTGTTCTAAAAGTTAAATCTACTAAAGAAACATCTGCAGTAGGTACACGCACAGCCATACCAGTTAACTTACCTTCTAATGCTGGTATTACTTTAGTAACTGCTACAGCAGCACCAGTAGTAGTAGGAATCATGTTACGTAAAACAGAACGACCTCTTCTCCATTTGCTATTAGGGCTATCTACTGCATCTTGACCAGAAGTTGCTGCATGAATTGTTGTCATTAACCCTTCTACTAATCCGAAATTATCATTAACTACTTTAGCTAATGGTGCTAAACAGTTTGTTGTACAAGAAGCGTTTGAAATAATTGTTTCATCAGCAGAAAGTGTATGATTATTTACTCCCATTACATACATATTTGCATCTTTAGATGGTGCAGATATAATTACTTTTTTAGCTCCACCTTTTATATGTAAACTTGCTTTTTCTTTTGTTAAAAAGAAACCTGTAGATTCTATTACGTAATCTGCTCCAACTTCATCCCATTTTAAGTTTTCTGGATTTCTATCGGCAGTAATTCTTATAGACTTACCGTTAACGATTAAATTTCCATCCTTCACTTCTACTGTACCATTAAAACGACCATGTACAGAATCATATTTTAGTAAGTAAGCAAGATAATCTACCTCTAACAAATCATTAATTGCTACTACTTCTACATTATCTCTTTGAATTGCCGAACGGAATGCTAAGCGACCTATTCTACCAAAACCATTAATTCCTATTTTTACCATGTTTTTTAATTTTATCTAGTGTTGTTTGTATTTCTATTATTATATTATTCTAAGTAGTCATTATATCAGAAACCCTTAATAACTCTTTATTTATTGAATGTTGTCCTTTAATCGCTTTTTCTAAATCGGTTGCTAATACTTCATTGTTTTTTAAACCTACCATTAAATTAGATTTTCCGTCTATTAGTAATTCAACAGATTTCACTCCTAATCTAGATGCTAAAACTCTATCAAAACAGCTTGGTGAACCTCCTCGTTGCATATGTCCTAAAACAGATACTCTAACTTCATATTCGGGCATATTTTCTTCTACATAATTTGCCAATTCATACACATTTTTTCCCGATTTATCTCCTTCAGCAACCACAACTATACTTGATGATTTACCAGATCTTCTACTCTTTTTTAAAGATTCTAGCATTCTTTCTAATCCTAAGTTTTCTTCAGGAATTAAAATTTCTTCTGCTCCTGCTCCAACTCCAGCATTTAAAGCAATAAAACCAGCATCTCTTCCCATAACTTCCACAAAAAACAGTCTATTATGTGAAGAAGCAGTATCCCTTATCTTATCTATGGCTTCCATAGCCGTATTTAAAGCTGTATCGTACCCTAATGTGTGCGAGGTACCGTATATATCATTATCAATAGTACCTGGAATTCCTATTACTGGAAAACCATATTCTTTATTAAAAACAACACCACCAGTAAAAGATCCATCACCTCCTATTACTACTAATCCGTCAATTTCGTGTTCTTTCAGATTTTCAAATGCTTGCTTTCGACCTTCTTTGGTTCTAAAATCTTTAGATCTTGCAGATTTTAATATAGTACCTCCTTTATTAATTATATTATTTACACTTCTGGCAGACATTGTAACAAAATCTCCCTCAATCATTCCTTGATATCCTCTGTAAATACCGACACATTCTGTTCTATAATATGCACACGCTCTAACTACAGAACGTATGGCCGCGTTCATTCCAGGAGAATCTCCCCCAGAAGTCATTACTGCTATTTTTTTAATTTTTTTGCTCATAAATCTAATACCAAATTTACTTATTATTTACAACTATTTCCTATAAAAATGCGAAATCGTTTTCGACTTTCACGAATATATAACGTTTTAAAATATTTAGTTAATTTAGCAATCAAACCTATACTATGCAACTTACACTACTAGATTATTCTATTATAATATTATTTTTTATTATTTCGTTATTTATTGGTATCAAAGCTTCTAAATCGGCAGGAAAAAATAGTTCTGAATTCTTTTTATCTGGTAGAAATATGCCTTGGTGGTTATTGGGAGTTTCTATGGTAGCTACTACTTTTGCTGCAGACACTCCTGGTTTAGTAACAGAATTAGTGAGAAAAAATGGTGTTTCTGGTAATTGGGTATGGTGGGCGATGTTACTTACTGGTATGTTAACTGTTTTTTTTTATGCTAAACTTTGGAGAAAATCGGGTATTACTACAGACTTAGAATTTTATGAACTACGTTATTCTGGAAAAGCTGCTGGTTTTCTAAGAGGTTTCAGGGCTATTTATTTAGGCGTTATCTTTAATGTTATCACCATGGCTGGTGTTTGTTTGGCTGGTGCAAAGATTGCTTCTATTTTATTAGGAATATCACAGAGTGAAATGTTAATTTACTCTTCTATTATTGTGGTTATATATTCTTCTTTAGGTGGGTTAAAAGGTGTATTACTAACCGATTTTGTTCAGTTTATTATAGCAATGGTGGGTTCTGTATGGGCTACCATATATATATTAAACTTACCAGAGATTGGCGGATTAGATAATTTATTATCGCAACCAACAGTAAGTACAAAACTAAATATGCTACCTAATTTTTCAAATACAGAAACTTTAATTACCTTGGTTATTATTCCTTTTGCAGTACAATGGTGGAGTACTTGGTATCCTGGTGCTGAGCCTGGTGGTGGTGGTTATATTGCGCAAAGAATGCTAGCTGCTAAAGATGAAAAAAATGCTACATGGGCTACTTTATTTTTCAACTTTGCACATTATGCTTTACGTCCGTGGCCATGGATATTAGTAGGTTTAGCATCCTTAGTTATTTTTCCAAGTTTAGACAGCATGAATACTGCTTTCCCAAATTTAACAAAAGATATGCAAGGACATGATGTTGCTTATGCTGCTATGATGACTTATTTACCTGCAGGATTGTTAGGTATTGTATTAACCTCACTAATTGCTGCATTTATGAGTACTATTTCTACACAACTAAACTGGGGAAGTTCTTATATTGTTAATGATTTCTATAGTCGTTTTATAAATACGGAAGCTTCTGAAAAACAAAAAGTAATTGTGGGTAGAATCTCTACTGTTATATTAATGGTTTGTGCTGCTCTATTTTCTTTTTACCTTAAATCTGCAAAAGACGTATTTGATTTGTTACTACAAATTGGTGCAGGTACTGGTCTTTTATTTATTCTACGTTGGTTTTGGCATCGAATTAACCCTTTAAGTGAAATTGCTGCAATGGCTATTTCTTTTATTATTGCTTTTGTCTTTTTTATTAATGGTAAACTAGAGGTTCCTTTGTTTGAAATTGCAGGACATTGGCAATTAATAATTGGGGTAATTATTACTACTTTTGGATGGATTATAGTGACTTTATTAACCAAGCCTTCTGATAAAAACACACTTGATAACTTTAACTCTTTATTATTTGGAAATGAAAGTAAATTTAAAAATATAGGTCCTAAAATAGCCGCTTTTTTAATAGGTACATTTGGTGTTTATAGTTTTTTATTTGCTACTGGTAATTGGATTTATGGAAAAACAACCAATGCAATACTGTTAAGTTTTAGTGCTATTGTTTGTACTATATGTATTCAACAGCTTTGGAAACGAAAATATCTTGACTAAAGGAAATTACCTTTTTAAACAAATAGTTTTTGAAAAAAACAATCCAAAGTACTTTTAAGTTTTAAAAGAGCTTTGGATTTTTTAAATTTAGGGTATTATGATTGATTTTCAGTACTTATTTAAAGTGAAAAACAGATGATAAAAAGTTAAAATCCTTATTTACATCAAAATCTCGTTATTTAAGTTTCTCTTGTAATTTTATATCTAATTCTTTAAAACTTAAATACCCACTACATATTAATTGTTGTTGCCCATCTTTCTCTAAAATTAAAGTAGGCATTCCTTTTAAACCTTTGCTTTTAAAACTATTAAATTCTTGTAAAGCAGCTTCTTTATACTTCAATAATTTCATACTTGTTTTAAACACCTCTTTATCTAAACCAATTTTTTCTACATACTTTACATAACCATCTATATTATCTGTACTTAACCCATCTTTATAAAAAGCCGCCAATAAAAGTTCTGCAAATTCAAATTGTTTCTCTGGAATTTTATCTTTTACTATACAAAGCGCTATGGATGGGTATAAGGAATCTAATAACATATCTCCACTACCAAACAAAATACGCAAAAACTCTTCTCCAAAATTTACTCCTGTTCTCTCCTCTACTAATCTGTAAGCTCCTTGCTTAATATAACCCGCTACTTCATTTATTTTACCAATTCTTCTTCCTATAAACAGCCCTCCACTTACTACCTCTATTTCTAGTTTATCTTCATACTTTTCTGCCATTTTATCCATTACAGAAGAAAAACCATAACACCAACCACAGAGTGCGTCATAGTAATAAATAAGTTTAGGCATATTTTTAGTACTTCTTTCTTCTTTTAAGTTACTAAAAGTTTCTTTTTCTACCACTTTACAATTTCCATCTTCAGGGCTGCAAACTATCCCTGTTTTTTCATTTTTATTCATTATTTCTTTTTGTTGAGAATAACAATTCACACTACAAATAACAGCAAAAAACAATGGTATATATTTCTTTATTAACATCGTTAAAAGCTAGAATTTATATGGATTAACTTCATTTCCAGTTTACAGATTTTACCCAATCTTTTAAGCTCTCAGGAGTTACTCCTAATTTTTCTTGACTCTCTAAGAAACTTTTTTGAGTTAATGCTTCTCTATTAGATTCTACGTATCTATATAAATTAGAAATTTCTTTTCCTGCTAATGCTCCAAAAGAAGGTACTAATTGCTGTTCAAAATCATTTGGTGAAACACTAACAAAATTCAAAGGTTTACCTAACTCTTCTGCAATTGCTTCACTAATCTCTTCTCCAGAAAACAAACCACTTCTTATCGGCAATATTTCTCCTGCTAAGGCTGGTTTCTCTATTGCAGAACTTACATGCTTAGCTAAATCGTGATGACTAATCCAAGGTAATTTTTTTCCAGGTTTTATAGGATAAGGAACTATACTATGCTCATGTAAAACCGGAATAGACCAAGGAGCAGCAATATTATCTATGTATAGATCTGGTACTAATGTGATCACATTTAATTTAGAGGCATCTAATATTTTTTTTATTTCTAGCTTCATGTCTAATGCTAAAAAGCCTGTTTTTTCAGAAGGTAAATCGAAAGATGCATTATATACTACCAATGGTATCTCTTCTTCTTTGGCTGCCTCTACAAAATTCGTTGTATATTCTTTCGCCTTCTC
Source organism: uncultured Tenacibaculum sp. (assembly GCA_947498055.1). Classification (GTDB taxonomy): domain Bacteria; phylum Bacteroidota; class Bacteroidia; order Flavobacteriales; family Flavobacteriaceae; genus Polaribacter. The sequence continues at coordinate 12,618 of CANMJA010000021.1, read as the reverse complement.
TATGTCAAATAATAAAGGCATAGTAAACACCCCTGCTTCTACATTTTTTAATGCTTTTTTTATTGACTCTTTGTTTTCAAAACTTCCTTTTATTATTTCTATAGTATTAGTAGAAACCTCTTTTTCTTCTGATGAAGTTACTGAAGTTACAGTATTACCTTTAGATAATACTTCTTTAACCATTGCACTTCCTTGAAAACCTGTAGCTCCTGAAATAAATATTTTTTTTCCCATTTTTAGAATTTATAATACAATATATTCTATAGTATTTTACTTTGTAATTCTTATTAAAAGAAAAACTAGTTTATAATTATTAGTAACCTGATTCCTATTATTATAACTAAAAATTAGTTTTTAAATCATTGATTATCATTTTGAGTGTCTACAATATGAAGATGTATCTGAAACTGTTCGATAACATCTCGATACTATTTTTCTTCCTTCTAGTCTGAAAAATCACTCGATGTGACATTTTAGTTTTAAAACAATTCAATATAAATTGAACTCAGGTTTATTAGATAACATGTAAAATTTTAATTTGAATATTGTATCTGTTGTATACAAATTTATGCATTCTACTTACTTTAGGAAAGTACTTACCTAAAAGTAGGGTGCTAACAAAAAAGTAAATATTACTGAAAAACAACTATTTAAAAACAAAAATATTTTAAAAAAGTGCTCTGAAATTTAGTTTATTGCCTGATAATTGAGAATTATTTTTTGAATATCTTCATTATTACTCACTGTTGGAAATAGTTCTTCAATAATTTTATGATGTTCAAAATCTATATTTAATCCTTTTTCTAAATGAGATAATGCGCGGTCTTTATCATTATTAATCATTAATAAGCCAAACAATCGATATTCAATTTCTGCAAATTCTCTGTAAGTATTGTTAGCTCTTAAAAGAATATCAATAGCATCTGTAAAATCTCCTAAAAATAAAAGAACATCTGCTAAAGCAATATAAATTTCTATTTCTATATCTCCTAAATTAATACATGTTTTAAAAGCTCTTACTGCTTCTTCATAAAAATGAAGTTCCATATTAATTTCTGCATATTTCCTCCAATATAAAGGGTTAGAATCATCTATATGCAATGCTTTATTAATGTAATATATTGCTTTATGAAAATTTTCTCCGTTAAAATATATGTCTGTTAACAATAACCAAGCTCTATCTAACAAAGGATCTTCATAAACTGCCTTTTTATAATATTCTATAGCTGTTCCTGGAGCTTCCATTTTCTCATAACATTCTCCTATTCTAATGTAAGCGTATGCTGTTGGATCATCTAATTCTAAAGTTATTATATAATTCTCTATTGCTTCTTCATATAAATGAAGTTTTTCAAGTGTTTTCGCTTTTTCTAAATACCCTCCAATAAACGTTTCGTCTACTAAAACTGCATATTCAAAAGCTTTTAAAGCATCTTCAAATTTTTCTGTTTCAAAATATTGCTTTCCTAATTGGTGCCAAGCAACTTCGCTATAAGGGTTTTTATCTATGTATTTTTTTAAAAAACGTATAGAAGCTTCATAGTCTTCTTGCATTTCAAAACAATAAACAATATTATACAATGAAGAATAATCTTCATAATCAACATCTATACATTTTGCAAAATTTAGCTGCGCATTCTCATAATCGTCTAAATACAAATATTCCATTCCAATCATCGCCCAAATATCTACTGGATCTTCCACAAAATTCAAGGATTCTTTTAAAATTTCAATTGCCTCTTTGTGTTTTCTGCGTTTTGATAAAATTGTTGCTTTTTGTATAAAAACCTCATCATTGTTAGGAGCAACTGCTTCTATTTGTGAAATTAAATTAACTGCAGATTCATATTTATCTTCAAAAATAAAAACCTCTACTTTAAAAAGTTTAAGTGAAATATTATTAGGATGTTGTTCTAAACCTAATTGAATTGCTTTTTTAGCTAATGCATGTTTTCCGATATTTAAGTAGTGTTGAATTATATTTTCAAATTCAACAGCATCAAAAAAATACACATTATTGGTTTTCAACATGGACTCAAACTTCGATAAAGACATTTACTTTAAATTTGAATTACTACATAAATCTACTACAAGAAGCTTTTTTATATACATAAAAAAAAATTAGTTTTCAACAAACTAATTAACAAAACATACTATATACTTATAAATCATTGCCTTTAATTGGTTTGATTTCCCTAATTATTTTTCTATATTTGGGAAACGTCAAAAGACAAGTTAACTAATATAAAAAATTATGAGCAAATTTGATGAGAAAGTAGAGCTGTACCAAAACTTTATGAACAAAAAAGATTTAAAGTTTGATGCAGATTTATTAAAAGCAGTAACTAAAGGATTAGGACCTTCTATTTACAAAAGAGATGCTGAAACAGTTTCTGGAAGCGATCCTAAAGAATGTGAAACTGTAAAGAAAAACTTTTTAATTAAAAAGTTAGGCTTAGCAGATAGCCCTAGTTTAGACGAAGCTATTACGGAAGTTTTAGAACAAATTGGTAAATCTGAAAGAAGTAAATATCGTGCTGTTGTTTATTACCTTTTAACAAAGAAATTTAACAAAGAGTCGGTTTACGGATTGTAATGAAAACCATACTTAGTATAATAAATTTAAAAACCTGTATTTAACCAATACAGGTTTTGTTATTTTTGCAATAACAAACAACAAATTTATGTCTCAATTTATTAGTGTCTTCGACATGTTAAAAATTGGAGTGGGTCCTTCTAGCTCTCATACTTTGGGTCCTTGGAGAGCTGCTCAAGAATGGATTAAAAAACTTAAAAAGAATCATTTATTTGAAAAAACTACTGCTATTAAAGTAGATTTATATGGTTCTTTATCTTTAACAGGAAAAGGGCATGCTACAGATTTAGCGATATTACTAGGATTAAGTGGTACCGATCCTGAATTCATTCCTATTGAAAATATTGACTTAATAATTGACCAAATTAAGAGTACTGAGACTATTTTATTTAATAAAGAAAAAGAAATTAACTTTTTGTTAGAACATATTGTTTTTAACAGAGATTTTCTTCCTTTTCATTCTAACGGACTTACTTTTAGAGCTTTTAATAGTAGTCAAATAGAAATTTCTTCGGAAACTTTTTATTCTATTGGTGGCGGTTTTGTAATACAAGAGGATACTCCTTTAACTGAAAAAAAAGAAATCGACCATCAATTTCCTTATCCTATTAATAAAGCGATCGATTTAGAAAACTATTGTAAACAATACACGAAAACGATTTCTGAAATTGTTTTTGAAAATGAACTTGTTTTAAAAATGGAAAATGAAATCTATACTAAATTAGATGGAATTTGGGATACTATGTTAGAATGTATGTACATTGGTTGTCATACTGAAGGTATTTTACCTGGTGGATTAAAAGTAAAACGTAGAGCTTTTTCTACACATAAAAAATTAATTAAAGATACCCAATACACTAACAAAGAAGAATGGTTAGCGGGCATAAGAACTACTGAAGTAAAATTTAGAGAAATTTTAAAATGGGTTAGCTGCTTTGCTTTATCTGTGAATGAAGTAAATGCTTCTTTGGGTCGTGTAGTTACCGCTCCTACAAATGGAAGTGCTGGTGTAATTCCTGCTGTATTAATGTATTATATGGTAATAGAAAACCATGAAGCCACTATAGAACACGTTCGAAAGTTTTTATTAGTTGCTGGTGAAATTGGTAGTATATTTAAGAAAAATGCTACTATTTCTGCTGCTATGGGAGGTTGTCAGGCAGAAATTGGAGTTTCTTCTGCTATGGCTGCTGCTGCATTAACAGAATTACTAGGGGGTACTGTTTCACAATGTTTAGAGGCTGCTGAAATAGCTATGGAACATCATTTGGGCTTAACTTGTGATCCTATTGGAGGTTTGGTACAAATACCTTGTATTGAACGTAATGCCATGGGAGCTATAAAAGCAATAAATGCTGCCGAATTAGCTTTGGAAAGAGATGCTAGTGATGCTATAGTACCTTTAGATAAGGTAATAGAAACTATGTGGGAAACCGCTAAAGATATGAGTAGAAACTATAAAGAAACCTCAGAAGGCGGTTTAGCTATTACTGTTGGTTTAGCAGATTGTTAATGGTAAATACTATAAAATTATGAGATTTTTTTTATTCGCACTTTTAACAACTCTTATATCTTGCAATCTTACTCATAAAAAACCTTCTTTAAATATCTCTAAAGAAAAGATTGAGCTTGAAAATAAAAAAGATACTGTTTCTATAATTACATCTCTTTTAATGCAAAGTGAAGAATTAGGAAAACAAAAGGAAATAAACAAAGCAAGAAAGAACATTAATAAAGCCATCAAATTAAGTAAGATAATTACTAACGATATTAAAGTGGCTGAATCTTTATTTCAGCTCTCAAAATTGGAATTCAATTATGGAAACCCTTTAATCGCAGAGCTAAGTTTAGAAAAAGCGAAAAATATATACAAGTTGAAAGGAAAGACTATAGAATTAATTGCAATTAATACCTTTGCTATTAAATTATATAGAAAATTGGGTAAAAAAGAAAAAGTGGATGAAATTTTGAAAACTCAGACAGTACCCAATAAAGGAGAAAACTAGTAATTAATTCTTCAATCATTCCGCGAAAAAAACTACCAAGGGAACAAAAACCCTTGGTTTCAATTCATAAATAAGCGTACTACTTTACTAACACAAAAAATTCTAACTGTAACGGATTTAATTTTTCTTTAAGTGTTTCTACAAAGCCTTCTCCATATTCTAAATAAAATTCTGAAAAGTTACGTTGACGTTCCTCTAAACTTAAATTAGGCAATAACTCATTCTGAAGTGTTTTTATTCTTTCTACTAAAGAAGCTTCTTTCCTTTTTTCTGCTCTCAAAAATCTTTTTTCCAAATTATTCAGTCCTTTTAATTGCTTCTTTTCTTGTGCATTCACGGCTCCTATAAAGGAAACATCTGTTTTTGTTGCTATTTCTTTTAAATTTTCAAACTGTTTTTCTAAAAATTTTTTCTGTTCCGAAAAATCAACCTTTACCTCCGATTTTTCCAACACTTTTTTCTTTAACAACTCGCTTTGTTTTAAAAACACTTCTTCTACAGATATAGATAATTTACCTAGTTTTTTATATTGTTTTTCATTAATTACTTGTACCGAATTACGCAATAATAAAATAGGAAAAGGAATTTGTACGTTCTCAAAATAATTTTTCAACTGCATCCAGTACGCCATCTCTCCTCCTCCTCCAATATAAGCAAGGTTCGGTAAAATCACTTCTTGATACAATGGTCGCATAATTACATTAGGCGAAAAACGTTTAGGATGTTCTTTTACTTCTTTTAAAATTTCTTCTTTAGAAAATTCAATATCTGTATTATTTACTTTATAAACACCGTTTTCAAAAACAATACGTTCTCTAATAGCATCTTTTAAATAAAATAAATTAATTTCTCTTGGATTTACCTGTACAGTATAAGCTTTACTTAATTTTAAATTCGTTTCTGTAACCGATTTATATGATACTTGTTCTAATAATTCTTTTTTTACAAAAGGGATAAATTCTTCTTTTAAGCTAGCATCATCTCCATCTACAATTACCAAACCATACTTTGCAAATAATTCATTTGCTATATATCTTGTTGCTGCAGCTAAATTTTGATGTTCTACATATCCTTCTTCAAAAAGAGTTATTAATTCTTTTGCTCTTTTTGACGTTCCTAATAATGTTTTAAAAGCCGTAAGAACCTCTTGCAATCCTTCGGTTGAAAAACGACCTACTCCTCCTGTTTCATTAGAATTCCATTGTATTTTTCTTCCTTTAAACTTAAAAAAATTAATTTCTTCAAAATCGTGATCTTCCGTTGCCATCCAATAAATTGGCACAAAATTCTTGTCAGGAAACTCTTCTGTTAATCGTTCTGATAAATTAATAGTAGCTATAATTTTATATAAAAAATATAGAGGCCCTGTAAATAAGTTTAACTGATGACCAGTGGTTACTGTAAATGTATTTGGTTTAGATAATGATGCTATATGTAAAGAAGTTTTACTAGAAGTTTTCACTCCTTTATATTGCTCTTCTAAAGCTGTAACTAATGTTTCTCTTTGTTTTTGTGTAAATGATGGTTCTTTCGTTTCAATCTGACTTTTAAAGCCTTTTATATCTGGAAAATTAGCGTAAAAAGGGGTTACTTTATTAGATTTTTCTATATAATCACACATCATGGTAGAAAAAAAACCTGTTTTTTTAAAGGAAATATAGGTACTACAGTCAGAATCGCTTAACGACATTTGTTATTTTTTTAAGTAAGAAAACAAATTTAATGCTTTGCAAGCAACTTCCGTTTCTTCTTAACAAAATTTTATTAATCTATTTCTCTATTTTTACAAAATAATTAATCTAATATGCAGTTTAAAAATCCTGACTTCTTATACTTTTTACTTTTTTTGATTATTCCTATCATAATTCATTTATTTCAGTTAAGAAGATTTAAAAAAGTACCATTTACCAATGTTGCTTTTTTAAAAAATCTAAGCATAAAAAACAGAAAAAGTTCGCAATTAAAGAAATGGTTAGTTTTATGTACTCGGTTATTGTTATTAGCTGCTATTGTTTTGGCCTTTGCACAGCCTTTTTTTGGAAAAGTAAACGTAGATACCAAAGAGCATCTATTTATTTATTTAGATAATTCTTTAAGCACAGATACAAAAGGAAGTAAAGGAAATTTATTGAAAACTGCTTCGCAAGATTTAATGGAGAATGTTTCTGATAAAAACACGTATTCCTTTTTAACAAACTCTAACTTTTATCAGAAAATAAACGGGAATAGATTAAAAGAAGAGCTGAAAAAAATAAAACATACTTCTAAAAACACTTCTATAGAAGATATTGCACTTAAAATAACAAGTTTAAAAAACACTAGTGATAATATTTTAATATCAGACTTTCAGAACATTGACAAAAAAGTTTTTACCGATTTAAAACAGCAACTATCGCTGGTTCAAATTTTACCAGAGCAAAAAAATAATATTTCTGTAGATAGTGTTTTTATCAATCAAAACACAGTAAATAGCTTTACAATAAATGCCATTGTTAACAACCAAGGAATTGCAAAAGAAAATATTCCTATTGCTATCTATAACAATAACAAATTACTTAGTAAACAAACGTTTTCTGTTGCCGAAAACCAAAAGAAAACTATTGCTTTTTTAGTAGAAAAAACAACTTCTTTTTTGGGACGTGTACAAATAAACTCTAACGATGCTTATGATTTTGATAATTCTTTCTATTTTTCCTTAAATGCGAATGAGAAAGTACAGGTTTTAGCTATTGGTGAAAATTCAGATTATTTACAACGAATATATACAAATGATGCCTTTAATTTTACAAATACAAAACTTCAAAACACCAATTACAATAGCATAAATAAGCAACAATTAATTATTTTAAATGAGCTTAAAAGCATACCTACCAGTTTAACAACTAGCCTTCACCTTTTTTTAAAAAATGGAGGTCATTTAATTGTTATACCAAATGAAGAGTTAGATATTAACTCTTATAATTCGTTTTTTAAAAATATAACTATTGGTAAAATCTTACATAAGAAAAAAGATTCTTTAAAAATTACTTCTATCAATTTTAAGCATCCTTTATTTAAAAATGTATTTGATAAACAAGTTAGAAATTTCCAATACCCTTACGCTTCTTTATCTTTTAACACAAAACTTAAAAATGAAAACAACATTATTTCTTTTGAAAATAACACTTCCTTTTTAAAACAGGTAAAGGTTTTTAACTCTAATTTTTATTGGTTTTCTTCTCCACTTAATAAATCAAAAAGTAACTTTACAAACTCTCCTTTAATAGTTCCTGTTTTTTACAATATTGCACAACAAAGTCTACAATTATCTCAATTATATTACACCGTTAACAAGAGAAATACTATTGAAATAAATACGCAGTTAAACAAAGACGCTATACTAAAACTTAAAAACGAAGAACATTCTTTTATTCCTTTACAAAACACATTTCAGAGTAAAGTTCAATTAATAACAGAAGAAAAACCAGAAAACAACGGTTTTTATAGTGTTATAAAAGATACTGAACCGATACAAACAATTTCTTACAATATACCATCTAATGAAAGCGTTTTAAACTTTTTAAACACAAAAGAATTAGTATCGAAGCAACAAAATATAACTGTTACCAATTCGCTAAAAGACTCTTTACAAAAAATTACTAGTAAAAATAAAGTTCATTGGCTTTGGAAATGGTTTTTAGCTCTTGCCATTGTATCTTTGCTGTTAGAAATTTTGATTCTAAAATACTTTAAAGTATGAATACGCTTTTAAAATCGGCTACCATAATTAATCCAAATAGTCCTTTTCATAAACAAACAAAAGACATCCTTATTTTAAATGGCACCATTGTTGAAATTAGCGATGTTATTGCTAAAAAAGAAGAATATACTATTGTAGAACTTGAAAACCTTCATGTATCTACTGGATGGTTTGATACCAGTGTTTCTTTTGGAGAACCTGGTTACGAGGAAAGAGAAACGATACATAATGGTTTATTAACTGCAGCTAAAAGTGGATTTACCATGGTTGCTGTTAATCCGAATACCAATCCTATTACAGACACGAAATCTTCTGTAGAGTATTTACTACATAAAAGTGCATCTTCAGCTACTAAACTACTTCCTATTGGTGCTTTAACACAGCAAAGTAAAGGAATAGAAATGGCAGAGTTATATGACATGCAGCAATCTGGTGCAATTGCTTTTGGTGATTATAAAAAACCTTTAGAAAATGATAATTTGCTTAAAATAGCTTTATTATATGCGCAGAATTTTGATGGGCTTATTATGAGTTTTCCTAAAAACAATAAAATTGCAGGAGAAGGTGTTGCTCATGAAGGTGTAAATGCAACGAGATTAGGTTTAAAAGGAATCCCTGCTTTAGCAGAAGAAATTCAAATTGCTAGAGATTTATTTTTATTAGAATATACAGGCGGAAAATTACACATCCCTACTATATCTACTCCTAAATCTGTACTTCTTATAAAAGAAGCAAAGAAAAAAGGATTACAAGTTACCTGTAGTGTAGCTATACCTAATTTGTTATTAACAGATGAAGAGTTGTATGGTTTTAATTCAAAAGTAAAAGTAAACCCTCCTTTAAGAACTTCAAAAGATATTAACGCATTAATAACAGGAGTTAAAGATGGGACTATCGATATTATTACTTCAGATCATAATCCTATTGATATTGAACATAAAAAAGTAGAATTTTCTATTGCTAAAGATGGTAGTATTGGTTTAGAAAGTGCTTTTGGTGCGCTACATACTGTATTCGATTTAGAAACTATTATCGCATGTTTAAGTACAAATCCTAAGAAAATTTTTGGTCAAAAAGAAACTAGTATTACTGTAGGTGAACATGCAGATTTAACCTTATTTAATCCAGATACTTCTTATACTTTTTCTTTGAATAATATACATTCTACCTCTAAAAACAGTATTTTTATGGATAAAAAGTTAAAAGGAAAGGCTTATGGTGTATATGCTAACGGACAACTTGTTTTAGATATATAATTTTTAAGTAATGAAAAAACTCTATTTAATTACAATATTCATTTTTGCTTTCGGGATATCTATAAACGCTCAAAAAACAGTACAGAGTTTAGATAGTTTAAAACAAGAAGCTAAAAAATTCTCTTTAAAAATTGTACAAGCTTACTTTAAGGAAGATTGTGATTTTGTATTTAATACAATGAGCGATTCTCTTTTAATTATGGATGGAGATGGAATAATTTCTAAAATTGGAAAAAAAGAAAAACTTTGTAAATCTATGAAAAGAGCCATTAGAGATAAATCTAAAAAAATTAAGGACTATATAGATGCTTATAACATTGAAATTCTTACTCGAGCAACAATAGAAAAAAAATTTAACACAAAGCTTCCAAAGTATTATAAAACAACACATTCAGATTTCTTTTTTCTCGGATATGAATTAAAAAAGGGCAGTAATACTTCTAATTTTATTTGGGACGATGCATTTATTTTTATGGTACGAAAAAAAGGAGGAATTTGGTTTTTAAAAGGTCTTAGTGGATAAAATAAATATCAATTAAATAATGATTCTAAAACAATAAATATGGAAGAAACTGTATCAAGAGTATCATCAAATGGTGAAGAAATTATTGCTGAATCTTCAAAACATTGGGCTTCTTACATTATTCCTATAATACTAACATTAATTGGTTTTTCAGCATTTACATCTAAATTATGGATTTCTGGTGTTCCTATTCTTTTATATTCAATTACTCATATACTTAGTAATTTAAGAACTAAATGGATATTAACCAATCAATACCTTCATTTTACTACTGGTTTTTTACCTTGGAAAAGAACAGATTTAGCAATTCCACATAGCTTGTTTTTTGAAGCATATTATGAACGTAATTTCTTTTCTGTAATACTTGGTTTTGGAAATTTAGTCCTAAAAAAAACAGATGGTAGTACTTCTTTTTTAAGAACTACTATGATGAATAATAAAAAAGAAATTATTCAAAATATAAATGGTTTTGCTTGGCAAGATAATAATGAGCAACCAATAATAAATCAACAAATTAACACTTCTTCTATGTCTGATGAGTTATTAAAATTATCAAACTTACGAGACCAAGGTATTTTAACAGAAGAAGAGTTTCAAGAACAAAAACAACGATTATTAAATTCATAAAAAGAACATGTCTTTATTTTACAAAGTAAGAGAGCCAAAAACTGCTATTGAAAATCCTAATTTACTTATTTTATTACATGGTTATGGTAGTAATGAAGAAGATCTGTTTTCTTTTGCAGAAGAATTACCTGGTGAATTATTAATAGTAAGTGCACGTGCACCATATGAAATGGGACATGGTGGCTATGCTTGGTATGCAATTAATTTTGATGCTAATAATGAAAAGTTTTCAGATTTAGAACAAGCTAAATCGTCTTTAAAGATAGTACATGATTTTGTTGATGAAATAAAAACAAAATATTCAGTTAATAAAACATTCTTATTAGGTTTTAGTCAAGGCGCTATTTTAAGTTATGCTTTAAGTTTAAATTATCCTAATAAAGTAGCACATGTAATAGCACTAAGTGGTTATATGTTTGAAGATTTATTTCCTACAGAAGTTTCAAAAGACATAACTACAGACTATTATGTTTCTCATGGTTTAGTAGACCAAGTAATACCCGTTACATGGGCAAGAAAATCGCAAGAAATACTTACCAAATTGTCTTTAAATTACGAATATTCTGAATATCCTGTAGGGCATGGCGTAGCTCCTCAAAATTTTTATAGTTTTAAAGATTGGATAGATAAAAGACTATAATCAGCCTATAAATAAATTCTATATTTAATAAATATTTTTAACTACAGATAGTTTAACTTTGTGTCTTATTAAATAGAGATCTAACAGTGTCTTTTTAACCTAAAATTTTTAATATGGATATTTTTACTCACCAAAATGCTTACATGTGGTTTGTTCCTGTTTGTGCTTTAGCTATTGGTATAGAGATGTATTTCAGCTATAAAAGAAAAGCTAAAAATTATGAATTTAAAGATGTTTCTACAAACGTATATTTTGCTTTAGTAAACGTTTTATTAGATGGTTTAATGTATGGAATTTCTTTTATTGTAATGGACTTCTTTTACGATTATCGATTTATAAATTGGGAAAACACTGGTTTCTTATATTGGTTTATAGCATTTGTAGGACAAGATTTCTTGTATTACATTCATCATTATGTAGATCACCATTCAAGATTTTTTTGGGCAGTACATGTTACCCATCATAATTCTGAACACTACAATATAACCACAGGTTTTCGTTCGCCTGTATTACAACCATTTTATCGTTTTATGTTCTTAATTCCTCTAATTTTAATAGGAATTGCGCCTTTGCATATTATGTTTGCCTATGCGATGAATCAAAATTATGGTACTTTATGTCATACTAATTTCATAAAGAAAAATACTAAAAAAGGAGTTATTGGTTTCTTATTAAATGTATGGGAATATATTTTCGTTACTCCTTCTCACCACAGAGTTCATCACGCATCTAACATCAAATATTTAGATAAAAACATGGGCATGTTTTTAATTATATGGGATCGTATTTTTGGCACTTTTCAAGCAGAAGAAGATGAAACTGAATATGAGAAACTAAAATTTGGTTTAACCACAAATATTGAAGATAGAGGCCCTATTAATATTATCTTTCATGAATGGAAAGAAATTTACAAAGACTTTTTTAATAGAAAGAAAGAATTACCTTTAATAACTCGTTTAAAGTATGTTTTTATGCCTCCTGGTTGGAGTCATGATGGAAGTAGTAAAACTAGTAAAGAATTACAACGAGAGTTAAGAGAATAAAAATCAGATTTTTAAAACTATATTGGTCAGAAGAAATTCTGACCTTTTTTTATGGTTCTTTCTTAAAAAACATACTAATACTAACTTTAAAATGCTTCATTTTTATAGTTAATACATTTTTAACTTTTATTTTACTCAAATAATGAGTATCTTTATTCTATGGCACGAACTATTGACATTCAGGTTAT
>CANMJA010000020.1 GCA_947498055.1 uncultured Tenacibaculum sp. | reverse complement strand
AATAAAACTGTTTAAATTTAAAACACTAAATAAATAAATCATTGATAAACAGGTCTTTACTTGAAAAATCAAAGTTGCTTTTGAAATTTAAAAAAGTCAAGAAAAGTTATTGGGCGGAGGAAAATAGTTTTTAGAAGTCCCCTTATGTATAAAAATAAAGTTTTTTTAAAGATTAAATCATTTTAATCACAACAAATTCACAACGTCTGTTCACTTCATGTTGTTCTTCAGAGCAGGCATCTTCTGTTTTACATTTAACGATAGGTTTTGTTTCTCCATAACCAATAGCAGAAATTCGATCAGGTTCTATTCCGTTTTCTAGGAAGTACATTCGTACAGAAGTGGCTCTTTTTTGAGAGAGCTCTAAGTTATATCGATTATTACCTCTAATATCTGAATGTGTTCCTATTTCAATAATCATTTCAGGATATTTTTTCATTAAGATAATTACTTTATCGATGGCTTTTTTACTATCTCTACGTAAATACCATAACTTATAATCGAAATTAATTTCATCGGTTTTAATAACAATTCTATCTTTTTCCTTTTTAATATCTTCTTCGTCAGCAATGATATTTTCTTTTTTCTTAGCAATAGCAACTTTTAGTTTTTCTTTATCTTTTAGTTTTTGTGCTTGCTCTTTAGCTTGTTTTAAAGCTAAAGCTTCTCGTTCTTTTAATTTTTTTAATTCTGAAATTTTTCTTTTTTCTTCTGCTATCTTAGCAAGCGATTTTAATGCCATAGAAGCATCATGGTTTTTTGCACGTTGTTTTTTTACAACAATGATTTTTTGTTCTTTTGTGTAGCCTTCTTTAGATGCTTTTACAGTGTAAGAATCGTTACATTTTACAGTAAACTTAAATTCACCATTTTTATCTGTAGTATGTCTATTTAATTCTTTCCCTTCTTTGTTTACTAAAAGAACCAATGCATTAGCTAACAAAGCATCTGTATCTATATCGGTAATAGTACCCGATATAAATTGCTGGCATTCTTGAATTTTTAAAGGTTTTTCTTCTATAATTTTATAAATGTCATCGCTTCCTTTTCCTCCTGTTCTGTTGGAAGCAAAATATCCTTCTTTGGTTTTCGGATTTATATAGAACGAGAAATCATCGTAACCTGAGTTTACAGGAAAACCTACATTATCTGGTTTTGAAAAACCATTGTTAGAAATGGTGCTAACAAACACATCTAAAGAACCAAAACTTGGATGTCCGTCGGAAGCAAAATATAATTTATTGTCCGTGCTTATAAATGGAAATTGTTCTCTTTTTGAAGTGTTAATAGTTGGCCCTAAGTTTTTAGGTTCTCCAAAATTACCATTTGCATAAATATCTACTGCATATAAATCGAAAGAGCCAAAACCATTAGGCATGTCGGAAGCAAAGTATAATGTTTTTTCATCGATACTTAATGTTGGGTGTTCTGTTGAAAAATCATTAGAATTAAAGGGCAACGGATTAATATTCTGCCATTTTCCATTCACAAACTCTGCTTTGTATAATTGAACGTGTGTTACTTTATTAGCGTCTGTTTTTCTTTTTCCTTTTACTAAATTGTTTCTAGTGAAAAAAGCCGTTTTTCCGTCTTTTGTAAAAACGATATTAGACTCGTGTAATTTAGAATTTATTTTGTCTGAAAAAGGAAGCACTACACTATCTCCTAAATATATTTTATTTGTATGCGTTTTGTAAATATCTAGATAGTTTTGACCATTCCAACCAAAGCGTTTTCCATAGATTTCTTTTCTTGGAGCAGCAAAAATAATCGTATCTCCTTTTTGTATTGCACCAAATTCAGATTCGGGAGTATTAATTCCTAAATTTTCAATAGCAAAACGTTGTCCAAGTGCTTCTACATTTTCTAAATACTCGATTTCTTTTATTAAAACTGCTAGTTTTTCCTTGTTTTCTTTCTTGTAATAATTTCGTAATAAATTATGTGCATTTTTATACTTTCCTATTGCTTTTAGCGTGTTTGCGTATTTTATATAATAGGTTTCCTCTACAAATTTCCTGTAGTTTTTAATTAAATATCTGTAGTTTACAGAAGCTTTTTCCATATTATTGATATAATAATAGGAGTCTGCTAAGTTTTTTATAGTTTCAAAACTTTCACTTTCTTTTACTGCTTTTTCGTACAAAGGTATTGCCTCTGCATAAAAAGTTCTTTCAAAATATTTATGAGCTCTTTTTAAGTGCTTATTTTGAGCTTTTGCAGTAAAAACTGTAAGTAGCGTACATAATACGATGGTAACTTTTTTCATAATTCGTTTTTTAGAAGAATCTAGGAGATTTATCGTATCCTTTTCTTAAACCTAAAATATCTAAGTCAAATAAAAGCATTACTTCATGAGTACCTGAGTTAAAATCACTAAAATTAGAAGTAGTATAATCAAAAGCATATCCTATTCGTAACGAGTCAAAAGCTTTTACATTAAACATGGCACTAAACGAATCGTTAAAACGATAAGATATTCCTCCTTCAAATTTGTTGTTAAATAAAACATTTAAAGAAGTATCTAAAACAACAGGAGAACCTTTTACAGCTTTCATCATAAAGGAAGGCTTTAATTTTACAAGATTACTTACTTTAAAAACATATCCACCATTAACAAATAAATGCAATTCTTCTCCACCAATACTATTTAAACCGTTTCGTTCTTCAAAATGTTTAGAGCGTAAAAGATTGGGTATTGCGGCACCTAAATAATATGTATCGGTAAAATAAAATATACCAGTACCAAAGTTTGGTAATGTTTTATTTTGATTGTCAAAAGCTAAATCATTTGGAATAAATCCAGTAGTTATATCTTCGTCAGGAAATCTAAAATTGGTAAAATTGGTGGTAAAATTGGTAATACCAGCTTTTAAACCTAAAGATAATTTATGCCCTTCAGCAAGTTTTAAAATGTAAGCAAAATCGGCATAAATATTATTCTCTTTTAAGACACCTTCTCCAATATTATCGGTAACCAACGAAAGTCCGACTTCTATTTTATTACTCAAAGGTGCATGTGCAAAAAAGTTATAGGTTTTTGGAGCTCCTACAGCCGAAGACCACTGTGTTCTGTGCATTGCACCAAAGTTGATAACCCCCAATTCGTTAGTAACGTAGGCAGGGTTTACTATATTTTGATTATACATATATTGCGTATACTGAGGGTCTTGTTGACCAAATACGGTAAATATGGTATGTAAACAGATTAAGAGTACTAATTTTTTCATGAATTTTTAAATTATTTACTTAGATAAATTCTACCTTGTTTAGGTTTTAAATTGTCTTTATTATATCTAAGAACATAGAAATATACACCACTAGTTACTTCAGTTCTTGAAGAACTTTGTCCGTCCCATTTAGGTTTATTTATGTCTCCTTTAAATAGAGATTGTCCATATCTATTAAAGATTTCAAATTCATAATTAGGATAAAAATATTCTATAAAAGGAATAAAGTATTGGTCGTTAGTCCCATCATTATTTGGAGAGAAACCATCTGGAATAAAAAAGTCGTATTTATCAGGGTCACATTCAGAAAGACTAAAAGAGGATATTGCAGTTCTTTCTCCTTGACAACCAGTAGTAGCATCTGCATACACTATATAATATGTAGTGTTTTCTTCTATAAGATCTGAATTACTCAATTCATTTCCTCCTGTAGCAGCATCAAACCATAGCAATTCAAAATTATTACTGGTAGGGTTGATATTGGTTTGTAAATCGAATAGAGTTAAATTATCTAATTTACAGAGGGCTGTAGTACCATTATATTCTGGTTTTGGAGGATTAATAATGGTTGGATTAAATTCTAGTCGAATATGATGTTCACAACCATCGATATTTTCTACAGCAAAATAACTTGTTCCATTTACAATGGGAGTATTAAGTGGTAATACATTTCCTCCCGTAGTAGCATCATACCATATTAAATCTCCAGTAGTAACAACAGCATCAAAATCTGTTAAAGTTAAATTAGTTACATTACAAAATATAGGGTTTGTATCGTTTGAAGTTACTATAGAGGTAGTTATAACCTTAGTTGTAACCACACTTCTTAAACTTTCACAAGTATTCGTAGGATCGCTAGTTGTAACATAATAACTAGTACCATCAGTAAGTACTGTGTTGGTGTTTAAAGGAGTTGTAGAAGTAGTATCAATATACCAAGATAAATTTGTTCCTTCATCTACTACAATATCAGCAATAGTTGGTTGGTTCGGTTGAAAGTTAGAAGTACAAAAAGTTTGATTTGGGTTTACAACTAAATTTGGAGGCGTAATTATAGTAGCAATAAATTCTAATCGAGTAGGGTGCTCACAACCTGTAATACTTTCTACAGCAAAATAACTTGTTCCATTTACAATGGGAGTATTAAGTGGTAATATATTTCCTCCCGTAGTAGCATCATACCATATTAAATCTCCAGTAGTAACAACAGCATCAAAATCTGTTAAAGTTAAATTAGTTACATTACAAAATATAGGGTTTGTATCGTTTGAAGTTACTATAGAGGTGGTTATAACCTTAGTTGTAACCACACTTCTTAAACTTTCACAAGTATTCGTAGGATCGCTAGTTGTAACATAATAACTAGTACCATCAGTAAGTACTGTGTTAGTGTTTAAAGGAGTTGTAGAAGTAGTATCAATATACCAAGATAAATTTGTTCCTTCATCTACTACAATATCCGCAATAGTTGGTTGGTTCGGTTGAAAGTTAGAAGTACAAAAAGTTTGATTTGGGTTTACAACTAAATTTGGAGGCGTAATTATAGTAGCAATAAATTCTAATCGAGTAGGGTGCTCACAACCTGTAATACTTTCTACAGCAAAATAACTTGTTCCATTTACAATAGGAGTATTAAGTGGTAATACATTTCCTCCCGTAGTAGCATCATACCACAATAAAGTTCCTGTGTTAACAGTAGCGTTAAAATTTGCTAATGTAATAGGGGTTATATTACAAAAAGTAGGATTTGTATTTGTGGATGTAACCATCGAAGTAGCGGCTAATTCTACAGTAACAGTAGCTCTATTTGAACTTTCACAACTGCTTACAGGATCGCTAGTAGTTACAAAATAGTCTTCACCATTAATTAAAGGAGTGGTTAAGGGTAAAGGAGTAGTAGCTGTTAAGTCTTCATACCAAGTTAAATTTTCACCATCAGTAACAACAATATCTGCTATAGTTGGTTGATTAGGTAGAAAATCAGATAAGCAAAAAGTTTGTGTAGCATCTAAAACAGGAGTATCTGGGATACCACCAATAGAAAATGTTTTTTTTACTTCAAAGTCAAATAGTGTTCTACAAGGATTCGTGTCGTTTTGAGTACTCTTTAAGAGTATTTCATAAGTACCTTCTCCAAGAGTAGAAATATTTACATTTAAATTAGAATTGATATTTGTAGTTGTAAAAGAATTATCTATTAAATTATTTGTTCCGCTAATTTCTCTTACTTGATAGGTTATGGTATAGTTACCATCACCAATAGGAGGAGCGTTTATAGCAGCATCTATTTTAGAAGCGTCGCAAGAATTATCGATAAGAATATCTAGTTGTATGTCTTCAGGAATTAGAGAGGCTTTAAAAGTAAAATCAGAACAATCTAAACCAATATTACTTGGGCTAGTAATTTGAATATTATATTCTTTAGTGCTTCTAGGAAAAGTAGATATATCTATAGAAAGTGTAGCACTACCATTATTAAAATTAAGAGGTTGATCTGTAATATTGAAACTACCGCCATTGGTTAGATCTTGTATGGTGTAATTAATATTTATGTTATCGTTAGATAAATTTCCACTAGCATCAAAGAAATCACTAATGTTTATAACGGCATCTGTACCATTAAAACATTCTTGATTTACTGAATAGGAAAGGCTATTTGCTACAAAATTGGCATCTAAAATATTAAAAGTATCGCAAGTTAAACCATCTACATCACTAATGTTTTTAACAGTTATATAGTATCCTCCAGGTGTTGTTATAGGATTTGGATCTATGGAAAAAATATGAGAATCTGAAAGAGGTATTACAGGATCATCAGTCTCCGGTTCTATATCAATGTCGTTTAAATTTCCAGTATATATTACATCATTATTTGTATTTCTAATTTCATATTCTAAATCATGTGTAAAAGGAATTTCATGTGTACTTACATAGTTGATGCTTACATTTAAAATATCTTCTGATGTACAAATATTGTCAACTACAAAATTTGCCGTAACATTAGGAATAGTAACTCTAATTATAGAACTTTCATCATTACAAACTCCATGTCTTCGAAAAACAGTATACTGAAATTCGTAATCACCAGGCCCGAAATTGTTATATATTTCTTGAATATTAATGATAGAATCTGTAGGACTTGCAATTTGATTTGTTTCTGTAACACCTACATCTTCCCAAACACCATCCGGATCTTCCCCTGTAAGAAAGTCATGTAAATTGATGTTAGTATACAGAGAAAAATCCTCCGTTTCACAGATGATGATGTTTATTGGTTCTCCAGGTTCAGCAGCTCTATGCACTTCTAATACTACAGTTGCAAATTCAGAAACACAGGTTTCTACGGCCTCTGTTGTGTAAGTAAATGTATAAGTTCCTGGTCCTGCTTGTTCTGCATTAAAAAATTCACCAGATACGAAAGGACCTCGCCAAATACCATTTATATCAGCATTTAAATTTGTTAAATCATTATCTAAAAAAGTATATAAATTAACAGCAGGATTATCACTACAAGCATTTGCTCCTCCGTCTACATTATCTTCCCCAGGATATCCTCCTAAAAAAATAGTTACAGTAGCACTTTCTCCACAAGCAGTATTTGTATAAGTAAATTTATGTTCACCATATCTATTAATAGCCCATAAGTTTATTTCACCAGTGGTATTATTCAAGGCGAATCTATTTATAGGGTCTGTACTCCATTCTCCTCCTGTAGTAGGCGTACCTCCAAGCTGGTTAAAAAGATTATATGTTTGGTAGTTCGTGTCAGATTCCTTGTTACAAATGATAACAGAATTATCTGTACCCGCACATTGAGAAAATATTTTATTACTTAGAAAAAGTAAAAAAAAAGAAAAGAAAAATGTTCTTACTTTTTTCTTGTTATAAGAAAAATGAATAGTAATTTTCATTGCAATGATTTCTATTTGATTATTTGTTTGATAAAGCAAATCTAAATAAATAAATTAATGAAATAAGGTTTTGTACATTTTTTATACAAATTCACTTCAGTATCTTTACCTAAATTTTAAAAAGTGTACATGAATATACATTTTATAGCTATTGGAGGAAGTGCTATGCATAATTTAGCATTGGCACTCCATAATAAAGGGTATGCAATAACTGGGAGCGATGATGTAATTCATAATCCATCAAAATCTAGATTAGAAGCTAAAGGTTTATTGCCTAAAGAATTTGGATGGTTTCCGAATAAAATTTCAACTAATTTAGATGCAGTTATACTAGGAATGCATGCTAAGAAGGACAATCCTGAATTATTAAGAGCTCAGGAATTGCATTTAAAAATATACTCTTATCCAGAGTTTTTATATGAACAATCTAAACACAAAACGCGTGTAGTTATTGGAGGGTCACATGGAAAAACAACAATTACCTCCATGATATTACATGTGTTAAATTACCATGAAAGAGAAGTAGATTATATGGTAGGAGCACAACTGGAAGGTTTTGATACTATGGTACATTTAACGGAAGAAAATGATTTTATAGTGTTAGAGGGAGATGAATATTTAAGTTCTCCTATAGATAGAAGACCTAAATTTCATTTATATAAGCCTAATATAGCTTTATTAAGTGGTATTGCATGGGATCATATAAATGTTTTTCCTACGTATGAAAATTATGTAGAACAGTTTTCCGTTTTTACAGATTCTTTAACTCATGGAGGAATTATGGTGTATAATGAAGAAGATAAAGAAGTAAAAAGAATAGTAGAAACGTCTTCTAATTCTATTAAAAAGTATGCTTATAATACTCCTGATTTTTTTATAAAAAATGGAATTACATATTTAGATACAACAGAAGGAGAGTTGCCTTTAGAAATTTTTGGAAATCATAATCTACAGAATTTAGCAGGAGCAAAGTGGATTTGTCAGCATATGGGAATAGATGAAGAGGATTTTTATGAAGCTATTGTAAGTTTTAAAGGAGCTAGCAAACGATTAGAGAAAATAGGAGAAAATGATTCGACAGTTATTTTTAAAGATTTTGCACACTCACCATCTAAAGTTTTAGCAACAACGAAAGCTGTTAAAGAACAATATGAAAATAAGAAATTAATAGCTTGTTTAGAATTACATACATATAGTAGTTTAAATACTGAGTTTTTAACTGAATATAAAGGAACTTTACAAAAAGCAGATGTAGCTGTTGTTTTTTATTCACCGAAAGCTTTAGAAATTAAAAAATTAGATGAAATAACAAAAGAGCAAATAGCAGATGCTTTTAAGAGAGAAGATTTAATTATTTATACAAATCCTGATGAATTTAAACAATTTTTATTTTCTCAAAATTTAAAAGAAAAAGCATTGTTATTAATGAGTTCAGGAAATTATGGGGGATTAGATTTTGAACAGGTTAAAGATTTGATTTAGTTTTTTTTAATCCAAGTTGTACTAACTTTTCTCGCTGCCATTGCTTACTTGTTACTCTATAAAATAACCAACTTCTATATTCTTTTGAGAAAAAAGACTTATAGATTATGGATAGTCTTTTAGTGATAAAAAGTCTTTTTGTAAGTGTTTTTTGTTGTAATTGCTTAGAGATAATTCTATCAAATTTTTTAATTGTATTAGCTGAGGATTTGTTTTTGTCAACAGTTATTATATTGCTGTTTAATGCAAACTTAGTAATTGCTAAAAAGTTATTTAAAGGAGTGAAAAGTTTGTTGAATTTTTTAATAGCATTTAGTGCATCTGTTTTTTGAGAAAGTAAAAAAACATCATAACTATTTCTTAAAGCAATGTTGTTATAAAACTGTCCGTTATCATTAATTTGTTTTGCTATAATTGATAATGATAATTGATTTTTATAACTCAAGAAATTCAAAGTCCCAATTGTTAAATAATCTTTAGAAACTATTTCAAAGTTAAATTCATCTGAATATTTTTTAATCAACAAACCTTTGTGAATTTCTACAGCAGCAATTTTATCTTTTTTTGTTAGTCTAGGATGATGTCTATGATCTAAATATTTACCAGATGGTGAAGAATAATTAGTGTTTTTTAATAACTGTGCAGAGCTCTCGAACTCATCCAAACTAACCAAAAAATCTATGTCTCCAACCATTCTTTCGGCAATGTCATCATATAAACCTTCTAATAAATTACCTGTTCCTTTTAAGAAAATTGGAGTGATGTTATTCTCTAAAAGAAGATTGTTGATTTCTTTAGCTTGCTCAATAATTTGTGAATTTCGATCTCTATTTAAATCGGTAATATGTTTCATATAAGCAACTAAATCTTCAGGAAGATACTCTAAGAAGTTTGCTTTTTTAAGATTGCAATACAATGCAGGAAATACATAGTGAGCCGTACTCACTTTTACAATCATATCCCAATCTATAATATCCTTTTTTAAAGCCTCTTCAACTAATAATTTATTATGTTTTTCATGATTAATAGTTAAACATTTACCTGTAAAAAATAAAGCCTCTTTAAATGTCATTATTTAATAGGTTTTTAATTGTAGAAATCATTTTGTTATTGTTGGAGTAGGTTAGCTGATAACAATTTAAGGAATAAAACCAATCTAAAAAAACTTTAACATTTTCTACATTGTCAGAAATCCAAGAATCTGGTATTAAACGCTCAAAAGCATCTGTTTTAGAAATGCTGCTAAATTTTAAATCAGCATTTTTCTCATATTTAATAAATACGATGTTTTTACAAGGAAGATTTTTATTGTAATCCGTTATTTTTGGAGGAAGGTATCTAACAATTTTTTTAAGTCGTTTAAAATGAAATTCCGCCGAATTGTTTAATTCAGGATACATAGGAAGTAGTGTTTCTAAACTATTTTTTTTAATGGAAATAGCAGAAGGAAATGTGAAAATATGTTGTTGATTCACATCTACAGGAACAAAATCGTCAGCTAAACAAGTTAAACCACTTGCTTGTAATAGTGCTAAAGAAGTGCTTTTTCCATTGCCAGAATCTCCTAATAAAAGTAGTGCTTGTTGGTCATTTCCAATTCCAGAAGCATGAAAAACTCCTAACCATTCATTTTCTTCTTTTTGATGTATTTGTTGTACGATATACATAGAGACTTTACCTTGAAAATAGTGAATGTCTTTTCTATGCCAAGAATCTATTAATACATTATTTATGATCAAAGAAGTACAATCATTTTTGGTGAAAACTTGGTAATGGTGTTCAAAGTTTTCTGAAGAATCGATTTCTAAATGTGCAAATTTTGGATGGATAAGATACATTTCAAAATCTGATTGAAAATCTATTTTAAAAATAATGGTTTTAATTTGATAATATTTAGAAATAGCAAAAGAAGAAACAGTCAAAGGAATTTCTTTTTTTTCTTC
Organism: uncultured Tenacibaculum sp.; assembly: GCA_947498055.1. Taxonomy (GTDB): domain Bacteria; phylum Bacteroidota; class Bacteroidia; order Flavobacteriales; family Flavobacteriaceae; genus Polaribacter. The sequence goes on along the minus strand of CANMJA010000020.1, from coordinate 70,602 downwards.
CTTACTATTATCAAGAGAATTATTCTGTACATATATTCTCTCATAAGTATCTTTAACAAATTGAGCAGCTTCAGTAAAAGACTCTTTAAAATTACTAGCTAAATTAGAAGCAATTATTTTAAGTTCTACATTATTTTCAAAATCCTTTAAAATAGAAGCAACTATTGGGTTTACTACTAAATAATTGTTCGTTTTAGAAAACCATACTATAGTTGAACTATCATCTATGTTTTTTGTAATTATTTTTTGTTCCATCGATGCACAAAATAAAAAAAACATCAAGAGTTTTAATAGGTTTTTAAAAGATATTTTTAAAAACCATTATTTGAGTTTTGAGAAACTGCTATCTATACTGTTTGAAATTTTCTAGTGCTTAGTATTGGATAGGAACTTAAAATAGTTTAAAAAAAGATACTTCCGAAGTTTTCAAAGTTTTAAGTTTCTGTATAATTTTATACTTTCTATTTTTTTTCTTTTATAGTTCTGTTTATTTTAAAATAATTTTTTTTGAAATAACGTTTATTTCTGAGTTTAGTTTAATAATATACATACCTGAACTTAAGTTAGGTAGTTCAATTTTACTAATTCCATTAGATATTAGTTGAATATTCATTGTCTCTTTTCCCAAAATAGAATACACTTTAAGAGTAGCATTACCTTGTAAACCAGTAATTGTAATTTCTTTATTGTTTGATTTATATATATTTATATTGTTACTGTTTTTTATAACATCAGCATTACTTAAGGTTTTAGAAGAAGTATGTATATAGAATTGTCCAACTCCATCCGATTTGTTTTTTAAGGTAGTAGTATAATCTTCTTCTAATAAATTTGTAAATATGTTGTTAGTTCTATCTTCTAAAAATAGTTTAATTTCTGATGGTAGATTTAGAGTATTTGTAGTAAATTTAATTTCTTTATTAGCCTCAGCGATTACACCTACAGGAATAATCATTTCTTCATAATTAGAGTCTGGTAATGTTTGTATGGCTAATTTTTTTCCTTTATTTTCAGAAATTAGCTCTGTAAATAGAAGAAAATTTTGTGCATCTCCATCAAACATTTTAGAATCATACCCATTATCAAAACCTGTAGTTTTATTTTTTGCATAAAATACTTTTGTAGATTTTTTATTAGTACCATTATCAATAAAAAGCTCAAACATAGTTTTAGGAACTCCTTTTTTAAATGTATTGGTTGTTTGATGGCTTTGATTAGAAGTTGAAAAAGTGATAAAGCCTCTACCATATACTTCATTAGAAGGAATGGGAAGTGTTGTTGCTGCATCAATAAAGAAGCCTTGAGTAGGAGCTATTTCTATTGGATTCATAGCGTTATATGTTTCATAATCATTTCCGTTCCATAACCAAATAGTTTGTTCACTAAGTTTAGTTGTGTTGCTAGCTGCGAAATTAGCTGAATTTACATAAGAAGTAAATGGGTTTCCAACTAAATTAAAATTGTTTCTAGATCCCAAATTAATATCCGTATCTATATTCATAGAATGGATAGCTCCTTTGAAGGAAATAGTTTCGGGGCTCATTAATTTTATAGAAAAACCAGATCCATTTTCTAAACTTCCCGTACTATTTTGATTAGCATATTTCCAAGGAGTATTCCCTATATTAAGATATTCACCATAACCAATATGGTTATTAGTACCAGTAGCTAAGTTATTATTGCGGATGATATTTTCTAAATTATCTCCTGAAAGAGGAGAAGACATTAAGTGCCAATTTGTGGTTAATAATTTTTTTTCATAGGAAGCGAGTCCTGTAATTGAAGCATTAGCAATTAAGGTAGCTTCAGATTGTAAAAGAATCGTATTAATAGTTATTGGTGATGAAATTGTTGGATAGTTTTTTAAACCAGAAGAAATAATGATTTTAGAAGTAGAAACAGGAAGTATTCCATTCAACCAGTTTGTTGTTTTAGTCCATTCGCTATCTGTAACTCCAATCCATTTTAAAAAGGAAGAAGAAGTAGCATTATTAGAATTTTGTTTATTAGGAGAAAATAAAATAGGGTTGGTACTAATCGTAGAGTGTTGAACAAAATTTCCAGTAATATCTATTTCTCTAGCTATAGATTGATTTTGAGAAGCAGTACTTCCGTAGGTTTCTCTTAGAATAACATTTCCAAGTTTATTTTTAATTTCTATAGTATCTCCTCCGTTATTCAAACTTAATCTTCCAGTAGAGGCGGTCTGTACCAATCCAGAGATATTTATAGTATTTCCTCCTCCAAAAACAACCATAGTTTCATTAGGAGGAATTATAGTACCATTAGGAAAAATATGCCTATCAGATGTTTTATCAGACAAAGTCCATCCAGAAATATTTAAATCAATACTAGAAGCATTATAAATTTCTATAAATTCATCTTCATTGTTAATAGTTCCATCTTCATTAGCATCTCCGTTTATGGGATCTGGATCTGCATGAATTTCGTTAATAACTATCGGACTTAGTTCATTGTCTTCATTGGTAATTACTACTATTCTATTAATTCCATGATAATCATTGTCAGAAGAAGTATCTTCAACAGCTATGGTAACTTTAACAGGAACTTCTCCATCAATATCAGAATCATCTACACCAGTTAATGTAATTGTTTTAGGAATGTTCCAATCGGAATTAGTGAAAACTAGATTAGAAATATTTGAAATTATTTCATTCGTATTATCACTCGTCACATTTAGAGATACATTAGTTGTAGGTTGTTTATCTAAAACTACTGTAAAAGAAATGGAAGTAGCATTTTCATTTGTATTTCCAGAAATAGTTCCTAATGAAATTCCAGCTTTAATAGCTCCAATCCATTTACCAGGATCAAAATCATTGGTGTTCCTTGGTTCGTTGGTGTGTGAAGTACATCCGCTTACAGTGCTATCTGCCCAAACATTCCATTCCGATTCCGTCCAAATAACATTACCAGTTACAATGGAAGGTATTCTTTCTGCTCTTCCGTCTTCAAATTCATGACAGGTATTGGTCCCATCTTCACCAGGAATTCCAAAAATATCCATAATAACTCCATCTTTTAGTAAGGCAATAGTATCATCTCCATTAGAGTTAACAAGATTGGTATTAAAGTCAGAGTTTATAAAATAAGTAGAAAAAAAATCAGATTCTTTAGCAGAAATTAAAAAGAAACTATTTGCTGTAATAATTCCGCGTAATAAAACATCTGAATTTGGAGTAGTATTGTTATTCGTCCATCTTCTTAATGCATATTTCTCCTCTTCTAAATTAATATCGACATTACTAGAATTATATAATTCTAAATATCGAGCATTTAAATTATCATTTGGATCTGCAATTTCTGTTATTAAAACTTGTCCAAATGCTACTGTATTTATAAAAAAAAGGCATAATAATATAAGAGAAGAGATCTTTTCTTTTTTCATAATTTTTTGTTTTTTCGTTTTCAGGTGCTAACTTAATAAAAATTAGTAGATTTTATTCAAAAATCAAGAAGAAAATAAAAAGCCCTAAGAAATTTATTCTTAAGGCTTTTGTTATTAATTAATTTATCTATTTAAAATCCATCACCAGGTGGTTCAGGAGAAGCTGCTTGTGCTTTTTTCGGGTTTAAAATTAAGTAGGTTCCCAAAGCAGTTAATGCAGTGTATTTACCATAATTCCCTATCTTTTTTAGTGCCTCTTTACGAGAAATATCTTGCTGTGTTTTTGTCGTGTCTTTTTTCATGATACTTAATTTACTTTAAAATAATTTTTTTAGAAATATTTCCTAAGCTAGACTGTAGTCTAACTATATAAATACCAGAAGATAAGTTAGGAATACTCACCTTACTGTTTCCATTAGAATCCACTTTTTTACTCATTAACTCTTCTCCTAGAGTAGAATAAATTTGTACGTCAGCTTTTCCTTGTAAACCAGTTATTGTAATCTCTTTATTCGACGATTTATACACACTAATATTTGCCTTATTTTTCACTATTTCATCCGTACTTAAGCTTTTAGAAGAAGTATGAATATAGAATTGACCAGCTCCATTAGATGCTTTTTGTAAAGTAGTTGTAAAGTTTTCTTGCGATAAGTTCGTAAATGTATTGTTTGTTCTATCTTCTAAATAAATTTCGACACCTGTTGGTAAATTTTCCGAATTTATAGAAAGTTCTATTCGTTTACCAGCTTCAGCAATTAAACCTACAGGAATTACCATGGTATTTAAATCGTTATTTGGTAATGTTTGAATCGCTAATTTTCTTCCATCATTATTATTCAATAATTCTGTAAATACAGCAAAGTCATACGTTGCACCACCAAATATTTTAGAATCATACCCGCTGTCAAAACCGGTAGTTTTTCCGTCGATATAAAATACTTTTGTAGATTTTTTATTTCCATCGTTTTCAACAAATAATTCAAATGAAGTTCTAGGAACTTGTCTCATAAAAGTATCTGTAGTTTGATGACTTTGATTTGCGGTAGAAAAGACGATATTAGTAAGAGTTGGACTATTGGACTCTACAAAAAATCCTTGCGCAGGAGCAATATTTATAGGACTAGCATTGTTGTAAGTTACGTATTGACTTCCGTCCCATAACCAAAAAGTAGCATTCTCAATCACCGAGTTACTCCCAGCTAAAGTGGCAGAATTGATGTAAGATGTAAACGGATTACCAATTAAATTAAAATTATTTCTACTCCCCATAGTAACAGGAAAACTTACATTAGTAACGTTTAAGTTTCCGGTAATTGATACATCTCCAGGAGCTGCTAATTTCATCGATACGCCTGCGCCTGAAAATAAACCACCAGTAGATGCTGGAGTAGCATATACCCAAGCAGAAGACCCAGTATTGTTTTGAAATGCACCTATACCAATATTACTACCAGTACCACTAGCAAATGTATGATTAGCAATAATATCTTGCTGTGTTTCTCCAGAAACAGGAGCACTTACTAAATACCAATTGGTAGTAGGTAAGTTTCTATTGTATGTTACTGGTGCAGTTACCGATGCATTTGCAATTAAAGAAGCTCCAGAAGCAATATTAATAGAATTCACAGTTACTGCTGAAGAAATAGTTGGGTAGTTGGTAACACTATTAGGTATGGTAACATCCGATGTACTGGTAGGAACCGTATTTGTACTCCAGTTTCCTGCTGTTGTCCAAGAGTTACTCATGTTACCTGTCCAAGTAACCATTCCAGAATTAATGGTTACTGATGTTGTTGATAAATTCGGACATGCTCCTGCAGTAGTATAAGTAACAGTGTATGTCGCAGGTGTACTAATAGACAGATCAATTACCCCAGTGCTACTAGAAATAGAAAGTCCAGCAGTAGAACTAAATGTTCCTCCTGTAAGTCCAGAAATAGTAGGTGTAGGATTTGAGTCATTAGTAGTATAAGACATTGATGCATAACTAAAAGAAGCATCGTCTAAAGCATTAATAGTTATTGAAGCAGTACTTGAGTTCGGACAAGTTCCTACCGTAGTATATGTAACTGTATATGTATTAGGCGTAGAAGCCGAAACATCTATAGTACCATTAGAAGAGTTAATAGATAAACCAGTAGTAGAACTAAAAGTTCCGCCAGTTAATCCAGTAATTGTAGGACTAGGATCTGAAGCATCCAGACAAAAAGCAGTAGCCGAATAATTAAAAGAAGCATCGTCTAAAGCATTAATGGTTACTGAAGTAGTACTTGAGTTTGGACAAGTTCCTGCGGTAGTATATGTAACTATATATGTGTTAGGAGTAGAAGCCGAAACATCTATAGTACCATTAGAAGAGTTAATAGATAAACCAGTAGTAGAACTAAAAGTTCCGCCAGTTAATCCAGTAATTGTAGGACTAGGATCTGAAGCATCCAGACAAAAAGCAGTAGCCGAATAATTAAAAGAAGCATCGTCTAAAGCATTAATAGTTATTGAAGCAGTACTTGAGTTTGGACAAGTTCCTGACGTAGTATATGTAACTATATATGTGTTAGGCGTGGAAGCCGAAACATCTATAGTACCATTAGAAGAGTTAATAGATAAACCAGTAGTAGAACTAAAAGTTCCACCAGTTAATCCAGTAATTACAGGTGATGGATCTGAAGCATCTTGACAATATGCAGAAGCACCATAACCAAAACTTGCATTATCTAAAGCGTTAATTGTTACTGAGGTAGTACTAGAGTTCGAACAAGTTCCGGCAGTAGTATATGTTACAGTATATGTATTAGGTACTGATAAAGAAATATCTATAGTACCATTATTAGCAATACTTAAACCAGGGGTAGAACTAAACGTACCTCCCGTTAATCCTGTAATAGTAGGGGTAGGATCCATAGCATCTACACAAAAAGCAGCAGCACTATAGCTAAAACTTGCATCGTCTAAGGCATTAATAGTTACAGATACATCTTCAGAACAACCAACAGATGCGGTATAAGTTACAGTATATGTGTTCGGAGTAGAAGCGGAAATATCTATAGTACCATCAGAAGAGTTAATAGATAAACCAGCAGTAGAACTAAAAGTTCCCCCTGTAGTACCTGTTATTGTTGGAGTTGGATCTGTTCCATCTATACAATAAGCAGAGGTAGCGTAAGAAAATGTAGCGTCGCAAGATGGTGTAATACTCCATGTACATGCAGGAGCAGCAGGATTGTAAGCCATTCCATCATCATTATTCCAATTCGCAATGTTGTTTATTGCTGCGCGAACGGTTGCAACATCTCCTGAAACAGTAGCGCAATTATATTGCCAATTGTCTCTTTCTAATTCTGAAGCATGTAAACGAATAGCATTAGTTCCATTAGTAAGTGCATCAGGTAAGGCAGATGTCGAAGTTGAACTTGCAACTCCATCCCAGTTAGCGTCATTAGAACCGCTAACATTAGCATGTACGGCAGCAATAAAAGTAGGTGAGATTTCACTACCTTGGTAAGCTAAAATTTGATCTCCAATACCACTTATGACTAAAGCACTACCAACAACACTTCCGATGCTAGTAGATACAGAAGAACTTGTACCAGTAATTGTTATTACAGTACCTGTGGTAAGTGCAGCATCAGAAGTCCAGGTCCAATTAGTTTCACCAGTAGACGTACTTGAAAAACTACCACTATCATTCCAACCTCTATCTGTAAAGGTAATACTTGTTGTTGCATCTACATCTTTTAATAAAATAAAAGCATATTGATCAGTATTTCCATCGGAATTATATCCTATAAAAGCAATATCACCAGCATTTAGTGGTGTATTAGCATACATAACTATACTAAATAGTATAGTGATAAAAAAAGTAATTATTTTTTTCATGAATAAAGTTTTGATTAGTCTGTGTTAAAATAAGGATATTTTATTGATTATGAAAACATTATATTTTTGTAATCAAAAAGGATTAATGTTTTGGTCTATTTTTTAATGACATAAGTAGGAATTGTTCCATCCTCCAATAGGTGATTCCATCGAGAGAAAAGTATAGTTTAAATTATGATTCTGTTCTATTTTTTTTTCTTGAGAAATTTTATAACTATCGTTTTCAAATTTTAAGTTCCATAAATAATGATTATAGTCAGTTCTTGCTGTATTCTCATCAAAATATAAAGAACCACGAGGGCCATTAAAATTTACTTTAATCCCTTTTTCTTCTTGTAATTGTTTTTGAATTAATAGACTGTTTTCATATCCTAATAAAGAAAATACAGATGGAGTAGTGCTGTATTTTTCAATATATGAGCCTATAAAAGAATTATTTTCCTTGTTTTGTAATTCAGGAAACCAAGAAGAAATAGATTTAACCCCATTAAATACTTTTGGATATTTTTTTAACACTTCTGTACCTATAGAAAAAGGATTCATATACATAGGGATATCTTGAGAAGATAGTTTGTTTTCCTTTAAAAAAGCAGCATGTTCTTCAGCAAAAATTCCATTATGAGAGCAAAAAATCGCATCTGGTTTTGTGTGCTTAACAAAATCAAGCATTAGTTCAGCTTCATTCTCTCTAGGGTATAAAGGGGTTATAAAATGACCTGCAAATTCAACGTTTTCTTCATTGTTAAATGCAGTCTCCAATATTCTATTAAACCCATAACCTGCATCATTATAACAGGTAGAAATTCCTATTTTTTTAAAATTTTCTTTTGAAAAAAGACTTCCTAAAAGATAAGTTGATTTATTTAATTGAAATGAGTTACAGTATATATTAGACCATTTCGTTAAATCTAAAGGAGTAGAAGCTCCAATATTTGAAAATATAAGAGTTTCATCCATGCTATTTACAAACTCACAAATATCTTCTAAATCTTTATGACCTAGTAGTCCAGTTATTATTGAAACATTTTCTTGATATACCAGTTTTTGTATTGCATTTTTTATTTGTTTTGAATTTTCACCAAAACCAATACCTTCAATTTTAATTTCGAAATTTTCAGGTAATGCTAACTTTAATCCAGCCATAAACTCCTTAGATAACTTTGGATATGCTTTAGAGTTTGGTAAAAGAATACCTATTTTTTTCTTCATGGTTTTTAACTATCTTAAAAAGATTATTTAAAAAGTATTTACAAATCTCTATTTAAAAAGTTCCAACTGTCCTTTTGTAATATTAAAAAGAACTTGAAATAAGTTTAGGTTGAATATAAATTCAGCTTTTTAAATAGTTTCATTTCTTAACTTCTTGATGGAAAAATTCCAAATAATGCAATACAAACATATATTCCTAAAAAAGGGTTCCTAATATTAATAGGTTGACTATTTCCAACATTACTTGTTTGTGATTGACGTAGAAACTTGCCAGTTGAAGGGTTTGGGTAAAATCTAGGGTTTCCAGAGTTCCCAATTACGGCATTATTAGGATCGTCTGTATTAGCTTCCTCATCATCATTAATTGGTATCAATTGTGTATGGCTATGAGATGGTAAATTTTGTATTCGTATATTTAATTGTTCAGAACCACCTTTTTGTCCCCAAGTAATTGTCGAAAGTCCAGGTCCTCGTCCAACATGAACAATGCTTCTACCTCTGAGGTCTGGTAACGCAAATGTTGTTCTACCATCCCCTCCAAAAGTAGTTCCTAGTAAAGAAAAAAGAGCAGTGTTAGAAGAAATAGCCATTAATTGACCATCGCATAACGCCCAAGACCGTGGTGCAAAATTAAAACCGTATGGTTGAATTTGTCCTATAAATGGATCCATAATAAAAAGTTTAAAAGTTAGTGTTTATTAATGTTTGTACTTTTTAAATGCTTAATTATTAAAAAGTAATATTTTATTCCCTACTCAAATTTAGTTAGGAATGAAGGCTTGAAAGGTGTTTTATTACTTAAGTGTCTTTTATTTAGATACGAGCGTATGTATATAAGGAATGAGTGTATTGCATGAAGACTTTATTATTGGTTTTTAAGGAATGAGTGTGTTGTTATTGGTTATGACCGTATGATATTAGGTAATAAGAGCAAGAAATGTTCTTTTAGAAGGACTGTAACTTAAATAATAAGTTAATTCTTTTTCCAGAAAAAAGGAGTAAATAAAATAAGAACAGTAAAGAGTTCTAAACGTCCAATAAGCATTAAAAAAGAACAAAATACTTTTGCACTTGCAGATAAATGTGAAAAGTTATCTACAGGGCTAACACTACCTATTGCTGGACCAATATTTCCTAGAGAAGAAGCACATGCACCTATAGCAGATTGAAAGTCTAATCCCATCATAGCTAGTATAACAGAGCCCATAATAAAAATAAGCATGTATAATATAAAGAAAGAAATAATATTAAAAACAATGGTTTGTTGTACAGCTTTACCATCGTAACGAACAGGAATTATAGCATTAGGGTGTAATGCTTTTTTAAATTCTAAAAAACTGTTTTTAAGCATTACAATATGACGTACAATTTTAACACCGCCAGAGGTAGATCCTGCAGAACCTCCCGAAAAGAATAAGGCAAAGAATACGGCAGTAACAAAAAAGCTCCATGTTGTAAAATCGGCAGACACAAAACCTGTAGTTGTAATTACCGATATTACTGAAAATAAAGTGTGCCTAATAGTACTTTCGGTATGTCCTAATACTTCAGGATGATTTATAGTAGTAACCAAGGAAGGGTCTTTAAAGAAAAGTATGGCAACACTTATAATGGCGGTAATTAAGAGTACACCAAAAAAGTAATATCTAAATTCTTCACTTTGTATCACTTTTCTAATTTTTCCTTTTAAAGCAAAGTAAACTAAAACAAAATTTGCTCCAGCAATAAACATGAAAAAGAGAATAATATATTGTATGAAAGGTGAGTTATTCCAGTAAGCAACACTAGCATTCTTTGTTGAAAAACCACCAGTACTTACAGTAGCCATAGCATGATTTATGGCATCAAACCAAGTCATACCCGCTACTTTTAATAAAAGGAATTCAATTATAGTAAGTCCTACATAAATTAACCATAATCTTTTTGCTGTATCAGTAATTCTTGGATGTAGTTTGTCCGTAGAAGGACCTGGAGCTTCCGCCATAAATAATTGCATACCACCAATGCCTAATAAAGGGAGGATAGCAATTGTTAAAACAATAATACCCATACCACCAATCCAGTGCGTAGCACTTCTCCAAAAAAGGATACCTTTAGGCATACTTTCTATATCTGTTAAAATAGAGGAACCTGTGGTAGAATAACCAGAGATTGTTTCAAAAAGAGCATCTGTTATAGAAGGAATACTACCTGTCATTAAATAAGGAAGCATACCTGTAATGGTAAGTGTTACCCAACCTAATGTAACAATTAAATACCCTTCTTTTTTCTTAAGATTTTTATTGTCAGGTTTATTAAAAAAGAAAAGAATTAAGCCTAAAAATATGGTGATAATACCAGAGTTTAAAATTCCTAAGACTGCTTTTTCTTCAAAATATAAGCTAAAAGGAATGGTTAACCACATGAAAAAACCATTTAAAATGGCAGTGATACCAAGAAAACGAAAAATAAGTTTTAGATTTAAATTTTCCATTAGTTAAATAAATCTTCTACAATAGAAATAGCTTCGGGTAAACAAAATACAATTACATGATCTCCTTCTTGTATTTGCATGTTACCAAAAGACATAAGTGCTTTACCATCTCTAATTACACCTCCAAAAACGGCCTCTCTAGGAAAACGTAGTTCTTTAATTGGTTTTTGGGTAACTTTAGCATCTTTTAATACTTCAAATTCAAAAACTTCAGCATCTACATTATGTAAGTTAGCTAAAGCAAGTATTTCTCCTTTTCTTATGTGACGAAAAATATTACTAGCAGCAATTAATTTTTTATTAATAAGTGTATCTATACCAATAGTTTGAGAAATATTTATATAATCCATATTCTCTACTAAGGCAACTGTTTTTTTAACACCTTTAGATTTAGCAACTAAACAAGACATAATATTTGTTTCAGAATTTCCTGTAACTGCTATAAAAGCATCCATGTCTCTTATATTTTCTTCTTCAAGTAATTCTAAATCTCTACCATCTCCATTAATCACTAGAGTAGCTCTTAGATCTTCTGCTAATGTTAGTGCTTTTTCTTTTTTCTTTTCTATTAATTTTACTTTAAAATCGTTTTTGCAAAGATTACGAGCTGTTTTTTTACCAATACTACTACCTCCTAAAATCATTACATTTTTTATATCGATATGCTCTTTTCCACAAATAGGATAGAGTTTTTCAATACTGTAATTAGGTACAGAAAAGTAAACTTGGTCATTTACTTTATACACAGTATCTCCTCTAGGAATAATAGTTTGCGCAATACCTTCTCTTTTAATAGCTATAGTGATAAAATCCACCATATTAAATTTATCTTTAGCATCTTTTACAGATAAATCTACAATAGGAGATTTGTAATTTAAAGTGGTACCCATTACATTAAATAACCCATTTTCAAAAGCTACCGTATCATTAAAAGAAGATTGATGTAAGAGTAAATTAATTTCTTCAGCAGCTAATTCTTCTGGTGAAATCATAAAATCAACTCCAAAATCTTGAAAATTAATGGTATCACTATTTAAAAATTCTGGGTTTTTAATACGAGCAATGGTTTTTTTTACACCTAAAGCTTTTCCTATTACCGAAATAGTAAAGTTTGTGTTCTGACTTTCTGTTACGGCTAATAATAAATCGGCAGTATTAGCACCAATTTCTTTTAATAGTTTTATTGAAGTAGCATCTCCCTTTTTAGTAATAACATCTAAATGATTATTAATATAGTTTAGCTTGTCTCCATCTAAATCAATTATATAAGTATCTTGTGATTCGTAAGAAAGTAATTTAGCCAGATGAAAACCGACATCACCAGCTCCAGCTATAATAATTTTCATATTAAAAATTAAAGGATAGGCTGCAAAGATACGTTTTTAATGTTAAAAATTTAAAAATTAAGTTTTTTTAAGTGCATATGAAAAAAAAAAGGTGTCATTAAACATTTATTTCACAGAACTAATTATTTGGTAGTTAGTTGCTTGTGTTGGTTATTGAACTTTAGAAATAGTAAGTTAATGGAAAGGTGTTCTTTTTTATTAAAACATCTCTAGTATATTTGTTTAAAAAAAGTAATGAAAAAGTTGAGTATAAAATCTTGGGCTTTAGATGATAGACCTAGAGAAAAATTATTGTCTAAAGGAAAAGAAGTATTGTCCAATGCCGAATTAATTGCAATTTTAATAGGCTCTGGTAATAGAGAAGAAAGTGCAATTGATCTTTCTAAAAGAATGCTACAATCTGTAGAATTTAATTTACAGAAGTTATCTAAACTTTCACCAGAAGAATTAATGAGTTTTAAGGGAATAGGAGAAGCAAAATCTATTTCTATCATTACGGCATTAGAACTAGGAAAAAGAAGGCATTTTGAAAATAGGTTGCAGAATTTGAAAATAGGTTCTTCTAAAGACGCTTTTTTAATGATGCAGCCAGTTTTGGGAGATTTAGGACACGAAGAATTTTGGGTAGCTTATTTAAATAATGCAAGTACCGTTTTGTCAAAAAAACAGATTAGTAAAGGAGGTTTAAATAGTACCTTGGTAGATGTTCGATTAATTTTTAAAAGAGCATTAGAATTATCTGCAGTAGCAATTATTTTATTTCATAACCATCCTTCAGGAAAAATAACTCCCAGTTTACCAGACAAACAACTTACTAATAAGATTAAGGGTGCAGGAGAATCTTTAGATATAAAAGTGTTAGATCATTTAATTATAACGGAAAAAACTTATTTTAGCTTTGCAGACGAAGGAGTTTTGTAAATAAAAACCGAGAGTATTGATACTCATTTATACACATAAAGTAACGCCCAGAGTACGATATGCTTTTAAGCATATTTTTACAAGAATATTATTAATAGATATAGATTTTACTTCTAAAGTAGAAGATTTTGTTGCGCATAATGGTCCTAAATTATCGTATACAAAAGTACCTTTAGGAAATGAATTTTTTATTAAAAGCACGAGTTTATTATTTCAACAAGGGGTAAACGATTTAGATATTATCATTTCTAAATGGGAAGAGGTACCTTGTTTTTTCTATCAAGGTAAAAAAGCAACGATACCTTTCGATATTTTTTCGGCAAGTTTCTATTTAATAACAAGATATGAAGAGTATTTACCGCATATAAAAGATACTCATGAACGTTTTTCAGCAACGCAAAGTTTAGCTTTTCAATATGATTTTTTAGAAAAACCAGTAATAGATATATGGGCATTTAAATTACTAGATAAATTAAAAGAAAAATTTCCTGATTATAAATACAAGCAAAGAAAATATCAATTTATTTCAACAATAGATGTAGATAATGCATATGCTTACAAATACAAAAGTTCTGTTAGAGCGATTGGAGGTTTTTTTAAAGACCTTTATAATCTAAATATTAGGTATGTTATAGATAGATTTGCGGTTCGATTTAACATTAAAAAAGATCCTTTTGATACTTTTGAAAACCTAATAAAACTAAAAGAAAAATATAAGGTAAGAACCTTATTCTTTTTTTTAATAGGAGATTACACTACATACGATACAAATATTTCTGCTTCTAAAGCTAAATTTAAGTTGCTTATTAAAGATATGGTAGATTATGCAAGAGTAGGTTTACATCCGTCTTACTACACCATGCACGATTTTAAAAAGTTGAAAACAGAGAAAGAGCGTTTAGAGGGAATTACAAATATGCCTATTTTTAGATCTCGTCAACATTATTTACGATTTTTACTACCAGACACCTTTCAAAGACTAATTGATTTAGAAATTAAAGAAGATTATTCTATGGGATATGCTAGTCATGTTGGTTTTAGAGCAAGTACCTGTACTCCTTTTTATTTTTATGATTTAGATTTTGAAATTCAAACGCCATTAAAAATATTTCCTTTTGCGTTAATGGATACTACTTTAAATGATTATATGAAGTTAACACCAAAACAATCTTTAGGAAAAATTAGTGATCTTAAGAACGAAGTGAAACGAGTAAATGGAACCTTCATAACTTTATTTCATAACGAGGCTATAAGCAATTATTTACGTTGGAAAGGTTGGGGAAGGGTATACGAATCTATGTTAAAAATTGCTTCTAAATAAATGATACGTTTAGTAACTAGGCAAGAATTAAATGAAGAAAAGTACAATGCTTGTATTGAAGAATCGATACAATCTAATGTATTTGGATATTCTTGGTATTTAGACATTGTAGCAGATAATTGGAGTGTTTTTGTGTTAAATGATTATGAAGCTGTTATGCCAATTCCTTGGAGAAAAAAGTTTTTCATTACATATGTATACCTTCCGTTTTGGGTAATACAGCTTGGTGTTTTTTCTAGAGAAACGGAAGATGAAAACGAGTTTTTAATAGAATTGTTTAGTGAATTTAAATACGTGAACTTACGAATGAATGCTAATAATTTATTTAGCATGTTTCATTCTTTTCAAAAACAAAAGCAATTGCAATATATTGCGTTAGAGAAACCATATACAAGTATTGTTACTGATTATAATAGAAATAGAAAAAGAGAATTAAAAAAAGCTAGTAAATCTGATTTAACAGAAAAATGGAATGATACTCCTAAAAAGCTAATCGATTTATTTAAAGATAATGTAGGAAAGAGAGTACGGAAATTGAAAGATAAAGATTATTTAAGGTTGTATAAATTAATGCATATTTGTATCAAGAATAAAAAAGGAGAATTGTTAACCGTATATGATAAAGAAAATAGGTTGATTTCTGGAGCATTTTTTTTAAAACATAAGAGTAAAGTAACAGAATTGGTTTGTTCTTCCAACTTTAATAACAGAGATAATGGAGGAAATACTTTTATGAATGACCGAGCTATTTTTAAATATGAAAGAAATTTTTCTGTTTTTAACTTTGGTGGGTCTTCTATGAAAAATATCGCAAAGTATTACAAGAGTTTTGGAGCTGTAGATGAATATTATACAGAACTACATTATAATAAATTACCTTGGTTACTACGTTTATTTAAGCGTTAGTATAATTTCTATACTTAAAAATAAATAAAAGCATAGATAAAATACCTGTAAACCACATTAAAATGGCAGAGGTGATAGCTGCTCCTTTAATACCATATAAAGGAATGAGTTTTGAATTTGCAAAATAATTGATAACTAAAGCTATTAAAGTGATATAAAAATTTATTCTTACTGCCCCAATAGAGGAGAGTAAATTACCAAATAAACCTCTAAAAATAAGAATACCACAAACACCTATAGATAAGATGAGATAACTATTGCTGTAATTAGTGAAAGAACTATCGAAAAAAGAAAGTATTTGGTTGCTAAATAGATAAGATGTAGCAACAAATAAACAACAGATAATAAAGAATAACGAAAGATAGTTTTTTATATAGTTTTTAATAAAACTACGATCGTATATTTTTTCTGTAAAAGCAACAAAATCGGTGGTCATAAAAACCCTTGGTAAAAATAACATGCTAAAAGGAAGTAAAGACAAATACCTGTAGGTTGTAACTTGTTCAGCATTATTTAATATATTTCCTATCAATAAAATATCTATAGCAAAAAGAAGCATAGTAGCTACATTAGACAAGCTTCCGAAAAAACCATATTTCCAGAATTCAAGATTAATAAAGGCAGGTTTTTTATATTCCTTTTTATTCGTTTTTACATCTCTTATAAATAATAATACTGATAGAGTAGGAGCAATAATTAAAGCAATAATATAACCTGTTTCAGAAAAATAAGCACTTAATATGGTAATGAGTGTAACTAGAATACAATTATAAATAATTTCTAAAAAAGCATGTTTTTTATTTTGATGGTATAAACGATATTTAATTTTTAAAACTTCAAACAAAAAAAGAGGTAAAAAAATAAAAGAAAAATAAATTAAATAAGTTCCTGTTTTTTCAAGATTAAAATTAAAAAAGAACCCAAAGCAACTTAAAATAAATGTGATTGCTAATGACGCCCAACTTCCTTTTTTAATAACATAATTTAAAAGAGAACTTTTTTCTTTTTTAGAAGTAGTTAGCGCTCCATATCGAATATAACTTTGATGCAAACCTAAACCTGTTAAGGGAATTAAAAAGGTTATAATATTCCAAGAAAATAATACAGTGCCAAGTTCTTTGTTAGGAATTAACTGTAAAGCAATCCAAGAAGCAAGAAAAGAAAGAAGCCTTGAAATTATGGTAGAAAAAAAAATGAATCCACCAGATCTATTCATAAAATCGAGTATGTAATTTTTTAATCCTTTCAATGTACTATTTTAAAGTATAAATTAGAAAAAGTAGTAGCCACTTGTAAATAACTAAAATTAGCTTTGGCATACTCATGCATTTTAGTTTTATTTTTAATCGGATTGGTATACATATCTAAAAGTTTCTCTACTAATTCATTTTCATTTTTCGGAGAAATTAAATACCCGAAATCTTTTGGGAAAAATTCAGAAATACCACCAACATTCGTACTAATTACCGGCGTGCCACACGAAAAGCTTTCTAAAATAACGCAAGGTAGATTTTCATAATTACTAAACAATACAAAAACACTAGATTTTTGTAAATATGTTATTACTTTATAATGTGGAATATGATCTATAAATTGAATAGAGTTAGAAATCTTTAAAGCATCGGTTTGTGATTTATATTTCTTAGAATTTTCACCAATTAAAATTAATTCAGTGTTTGTGATTTGCTTTTTAAAACTAGAAAAAGCAGTAATAATTCCAGATACATTTTTGTGTTCTTCTAACATATTAGAAATATGAAGTATCGTAAATTTAGAGGAAGTATTTTCTTTAGGAATAAATAAATTAGTATCTACTACATTTGGAACCACATTGTAATTTCCTTTAAAATTTAGCATAGACATAGATTTTTGTAAATCTTTGGAAACAGGACAGATAAAACTAGCATTTTTACTGATAATTTTAGAAAGGAAAATTTCAGTTTTAGAAATGTTTTTCGATAATGGTTGGTGATAACCTGTCCAATGTTCAGAAATAAGAAACGATTTTTTACGAAACCATTTTAAAAATAAAGCAAACAAACCAAAAGGATACAGTTTATTTACATGTACAAAATCAATTTTTTCTATTTTACTGAGTAATGTAAAAAAAGCTTTTAGAAATCGATATGTTTTTACAACAGGATTTTTACTTGGTTTTAAATACGCAATATTTGTTTGAACTCCATTAACCTTTTGGGTTACTACTTCTATATTCTTTTTTAAAGAAGCATCTGAAATAATATGTAGTACAGAAACGTCATGTAGTAAACTTACTGCTTCTGCATGTCGTTGTATAAAATCACCATTATTTGGTAACACCCTAGAAGGATACCAGCCACATAAAAAAAGAATAGAAAGTTTTTTGGTATTCAAATAATGTACTTTTTAAATAAAGGCGCTATAAAAATAACGCCTTTAAAAGTAGATTAATTTTTTTAACCAGTTGTGCATTTAGGAATTTTAATAGCACTAAATGTCAGTTCGAGTACTTTTGAGGTAGTAAAAAGTGTATCGAGAACTATTTTAGAACAAAAGTTAGGATTTTCGATACAATTTTTCTCCATTTTATTCCGAAAGACCATTCGAATTGACAGAATTTTATTTCAAAAGCACAACGGTTTTTTTAATCGTTTTTATAAAACCCAATTTATTAAGGGTAAACTTTTGGTTTGATTTATATTCCATAAACCAATTTGTAAACCTTTTAAATTATTACATTTATTTATTAATCCTATTTGAACGCCTCTACATTTATTACTTTTATTTCTTAATAATCCTAATTCTAAGCCTTTAACTTCATAATGATTGTTAACCAAACCTAAAGAAACACCATTTACTACTGAGCCAAAACCACCAGAAAAATTTATTTCTACACCGTTTATTTTTGTTTTATGCGGATTGTAAAGACTTATATCTATTCCGTTTACAGTATTGAAATTACCTTTAGAATAATCTTCGCTAAATGGAGTTCCTTGAAACTCGAAAGCATGTATGAGCGTTAAAAAAGGCATGAAAATACCTAAAGGTCCCACACCAAGTCCAAGTCCATTAATTTTGTAATTGTTATTAGAATTAGGACCAAAGTCATATTTAATTCCTAGTCCGTTTGTTTTTTTTGTTTCTGATGGATGGAAAGAAATAAAGTTACTTGTTTTATTATTTTGACTAGCACTATTTTTAGTACCTATGAGAAAGAAAATAGAAAATACGATTATGATATAGGTTATTTTTTTTGACATAATTTTAAGTATATAAATATTTTAAAAAATTTAAATTGCTTTTAACTGGGGTAAAAAGTTTTATGGTAATTATAAGAGATGAAAATTTTCCTGTTTTTTGAATAGGAAAAAAATAGAGGTGATCATATAACCTGCTGTCCCATTCTTTTTAAATGCTTAAAATGAGAAACCATCATTTCAAATAATGTTTTTTTATGATAAGGAAATCCGAACTCAGAAGTAGTTTCTTCTATAATGTTATTTATTCTGTCGTAGTTAGTATGACAAATGTTAGGGAATAAATGATGTGCAGCATGACAATTAGAGCCTCCGCTTAAAAAACGAGCAAATTTGTTATTAGGATTCCAATCGCAACTTGTTTTTAGTTGATGTACTGCCCAAGAAGATTCTAATTCATTATTTAAAGGTTGGTAATATTCCGCTTCATAAAAAAAATGAGTACCTACTAACATTACTACAAATAGTAAAGAAGTAAAAGCAGAAGTTGTTATATAAGTGGTAATAATAAAACCTATAGAGAAATGAGTATATAAAATAGGTAAAATAAGAACTATAGAAAAATAAACAGCCTTAAACAAAAAGTACCTAACATAAAGATGTTTTTTAGAAACACCATTCCGCATCCAGTCATATTCTTTAGAAAAAAGATAGATCCAATCTCCCATAAAAACAGAATGTAATAAAGCTAGAATGTACACAAACGGAGCATATATATGCTGATAAGTGTGTTTTTTAGACCAAGGATGTGATGGAGCAAGTCTTAAAAACGGATTTTTATCAATATCGATATCACTTCCTTCCACATTTGCATATAAATGATGCGAACGAATATGTCTTAATCCCCATAACAACGGATCGATACCAATCGTTAAAAAACTAAAAAAATGTAAAACATGATTGGCATTTTTATTTTTAAAAGCAGTGTTATGAGAAGCATCGTGCCCAAAACTAAACCCAATTAAAAGTCCTGCAATTTGAAAAAGAAGAAAAGAAAACCAAAATATGACGTCATTTTTTGTTTGAAATAAAAGAAAATAAGCCCCGTAAGCAATAAGAGACCAAAAAAGACCTTTAGCCCAAAAAGCATATCCGCCATATTTAAAATTAGTATCGTTAAGTTTTTCATGCACTCTTTTTCGTACGGTTACAAAGAATTCCTTTTCCTGTTTTATTGTTTTAAATGTTCTAAATTTCATAATTAAAAGTTTCTTCAAAACTAGAAACAGTACAAAGTTTCAGTGTCCAGAATTTAGCAAAATGCTGAAAATAGGAAGAGTTTACTGATTTTGGGATAGTTTTATTAAGGAAAATAAAAAGAGTGTAATCGAAGTAACACTCTTAAGAAATAAATAAAAAGATATACTAATTCAAACCATTATAAAACAGATTAATATTGTTTGTAATAAACCTTGTTTTATAAGGTGTTTTTTAGATAATAATTTCGTAATTAGAATTAATTTTTTGTTTATAAAAGTACCCTACACAATGTTTAAAAGTGTAGAAATACTTATATAAACGTCCTTAATTATTATAATTCCCCAGCGAATGATAAATTTTTTACTATTTAGTTATTAAAATTGATAGCCTAAAGAAAAACCACCTCTAAACATAAAGCTAGGAGAGTTTTCATCTAAGCCTAAGTTTCTACCACCTCCAATAGAAGTTTCAAAAGTAAACCCACTTTTATTAACCCATTTTTTTCCAATGCTAAAGCCTAAAGCAACATCAAAATAAGTAGCCTTTTCAAGATCTAAACCAGATAAAGTATTTAAATATTCATTGTTTCCTGAGGCAAATTTTGAGAAAATTTCTACAAAAAAACCTTTAGCTCCAAAATCTTGTTTATTAAAAAAGTAGATTCTAAAAAAAGGAGTAATAGCTTGTTTTTCAGGATATCCTTCTAATTCTTTAAAGTTAAAAAATAAAGAAAATCCATAACTCATATTATTATTACTAATGCGTTCATAACTTACATCTAGGGTAGAGAGAAAAGCTAGGTCAAAAGCATCTATTTTTACCTCATGTTTTTTTAATGAATTCATATCACGAGGTTTTTCTTGTGATAAAATTTGTAGTTGAAATGCTAAAAAAGAAACAAGAACTAACGATCTAATGTAAGGTTGTTTTAAGAAATATTTCATAATTAAAAGTTTTTCTCAAAACTAAAAACAGCAAAAAAAATCGATGTCCAGAATTTAGCAAAATGCTGAAAACAGGATAGTTTTGCTGATTTTAGGACATTTTAGGAAAGAGTATTTTCTTTAAATTGAGTAGGAGTAATACCCGTATACTTTTTAAAAGCATTGTAAAAGGTAGACTTAGAATTAAAACCAGATTCTAAGGCTATAGAAGTAATGGTATAATTATTATAAGAAGTATCTATTAAAAGTTTTTTAGAAAACTCTACTCTATAACCATTAATCAAATAATTAAAACTATTTAAAGTTTGTTCATTTATCAGTTTAGAAAGTTTGCTGCCACTCATTTGTAATTCATTAGCTAAAGTTTCTAAACTTAATTGATTGTCTAAAAAACGTCTATTGGTAAGAATATATTCTTCAATCTTATTAAACGGTTGGTTTTTCTTTTTAATTTCTTTAGAGGTAGTAATTAAAACTTTTTCCCTTATTTCCTTTCTCTCTTTAACTTGTTTCAGTATAAATAGTAATTCATATCCTAACCAATAAATTAAAACAGTAGTCATAATCCTTAAAGGATAAAAGAAAGTAATAAAATTTTGAAAGTTTAAATAAAATTTTAAAGCTAAAGCAGTAGCCCATAATAGATAAGAAATACCTCCTAAAACGATGAAATTATTTAACCATTTTAAATTATCGAAACTTAAAATATTATTAAAAAGGTTGCTTTTGTATTTTATAAGATGAAAACAATAAAAAAAGATGTTTAAAGAAATTAAAAAACTAACTACTTCTTCAAAACTAGTGTACTTTTCATATAGAAAATCATATTCAAGAGCTGTTGTTGTTCCTTTTATAAAAGAAAAATAAACTACTTGTAATAGAATGCTAATTACAAAGAAAGGAAGTACCATTCTTAAAATACGGAGCGACCTATTTTTAATTTTTAAATAATTAACTAAAAAAGTATAAAAGAAAGGAGCAATTAAAAAATGCCAAGGTATTTGAATATAATGTAAAAAAGGAATATCTTTAGTTAATAGCCAAGATTGCAGATTATTTAAAGCAATAACAAGAATCATTACATTTAAATAAATAACACTGTTTTCTTCTTTATTATTACGATGAAAAAGAAATGCGCTAAACACAAATCCATGTATAGCACTAACAATTAAAAATAAATTAAATATCTCTGTTAATTGCAATTTCTGTTTTTTAAAATCACAAGATACATTTTTTAACAGATAAATGTAAAAGGAATGTAATTTATATCATTATTTTTGGTTTTTTGCCTATGAACAATATTAAACATGTTTTTTTCGATTTAGATCATACACTTTGGGATTTTGATAAGAACTCAGGATTATCATTTCAACAAATTTTTGAAGAACAGAATATAAAGTTAGCATTAGATTCTTTCTTAGATGCATATGTACCAATAAACTTTAGTTATTGGAAATTATATAGAGAAGAAAAAATAAGCAAAGCAGATTTAAGGTTTAAAAGATTAAAAGATACTTTTGATGTTTTAGAATATGAAATAAGTAAAGATGTAATTCATCAAATTTCAGAAGATTATATTAATTATTTACCAAATTATAATCATTTAATAGATGGAGCAATAGAAATATTAGATTACTTAAAATCGAAATATGAGTTGCATATAATTACCAATGGTTTTAAGGAAGTTCAAAACTTAAAGCTCGAAAAATCAAAAATTAAGAAGTATTTCAATATTATTGTTTCTTCTGAAAGTGTAGGAGTAAAAAAGCCGAATCCAAGAGTATTTGATTTTGCAATAAAAGAAGCAAAAGCGACTATTGAAAATTCTATAATGATAGGAGATAGTTATGAAGCAGATGTTCTGGGAGCTAAGGCTATAGGAATGCAATCTATTTTTTTTAATGAAAAAGAAATAATAACAAATTTAGAAGTGAAAAGTGTAAGTTCGTTATTAGAAATAAGACAATTTTTGTAGTACAATTCCGTTAAATTAAGATAAAAGTATATGAAGTTCATTCTCAAAATTTATTTAATAGTACTTGCTTTTTCCTTTACTGCATGTGTAGATAATATCGATTTTGAACAAGTAAACGATGTGAAAATCGAACCTGTTGTTACCGTTGCTTTATTAAAATCAAATATTGTTCAAAATGATTTGGTAATAGCAGGTACAGAAGTAGGCTCTATTTCTCAAACTACTAGGTTTACAGCATTAGATAATAATACTGCGAGAGAAAATTTAGAGCGAGTACGTTTAAATTTCGAAGTTAATAATCAATTCAATAGAAAATTTAGATTAGAATTCCTGTTTTTAGACGAAACAGATGGCCTTACTAATGATGCAATTGTTTTAAATGTAAATGCAAATAATAGAAACTTTACTTTAGAAGAAGAAATAATGGTAGCTGCTAATGCTACTTTTTTAAGAACTAAAAAAATTCAAATAAGACTAACATTATTACCTAGTTCTGATGGATCTATTATAGATGTAAATGTACCTACTTCATTAGTGTTTAAATCAGCTGGAACTTTTTATTTCAGAGCAAATTAAAATTATGAAAAAGTTTCTTGTTATTTTTTTGTCACTAATAGTTTATAAAGTAACCACTCAAAACAAGCAAATTTTGTACGGTTTTGATAAAATACCCCAAGGTTTATTAGTAAACCCGGGTGCAGAAACAGAATATAAATATCACGTAGGTGTGCCGATTTTATCTGGAATTTCTGCAAATATAGGCTTGTCTGGTTTTACAGTAGCAGATTTATTTAGAAACGATAATTTAGATTTTAATCAAAAATTGAATACAGTATTAAATAACTTAGGAACGAATGATTATGTACACGTAAATTCTCAAATAGAAGTAATTAATGGAGGTTATCAGATGAATAAAAAAGATTATTTAAGCGTAGGATATTATACAGAATTAGACGCTTTTATAACCATTCCAAGAGATTTTTTATTTTTAATTAGAGATGGAAATGCAGGTTTTATAAATAAAAGCTTTTTGTTTTCAAAACTATCTGCAAAAATAGATGTATTGGGAGTTATTCATGCTGGAATAACAAGAAAGTTTAATGAGAAGTTTATTGCTGGAGCTAGGTTCAAAATTTATTCGGGAGCACTAAATATAACATCCACAGGAAATCAAGGAAGTTTTACAACTAGGTTAGGGGCTAGTAATATTTATGAGCATTCTTTCAATAATTTAGATGTTACAGCATATTCATCTGGCATTTATAACAGCCAAGGTGATGTAGATATTGATGGAGGAGAAGTAATCGGAAGTACTTTCTTGGGAGGAAATTTAGGAGTAGGTTTTGATATCGGATTTACATATAAAATGAACGATCAAACACAAATTGCAGCGAGTTTATTAGATGTTGGATTTATTAGTTATTCAGAGAATACCAATAATGGTTTTATCAAGGGAAATTATCTTTTTTCGGGGATTGAATTTCAATATGATGCTGCAAATCCAAATTATTGGCAAGATTTGAATGATGATTTTGATGCAAACATAATTAGAAAAGACAATACAGAATCTTATACTGTTTTAAGACCCATAAAATTTAATGCAGCTATTAAGCATGGCTTTGGAAAGTCTAGAAGAGAAGAAAACTGTGCAGATATGTCATTTAACGATTATTATGACAATGCAGTTGGTTTACAATTGTACTCTATTATTCAACCAATAGGTCCAAGATTTGCCGCTACAGGTTTTTATGAAAGAAAAATCACTAAAAATTGGAATACTAAAGTAACATATACTATAGATGATTTTTCGTATTCAAATTTTGGATTAGGAGTTTCCGCTAATGTATGGAAACTAAATATTTATGGAATGGTAGATAATGTATTAAAACTTTCCGATATTGCAAATGCAAATAACGCATCTTTTCAATTAGGTATTAATGTGATTTTTAAATAATAATGAAAAATATATTTCTTTTTTTACTAGTATCAATAAGTATTTCAGCACAGAAAAATATAAATGATTATAAATATGTAATTGTTCCGAAACAGTTTGAAAGTTTTAATAAAATAGACAAATATCAAGTCAATTCGTTGGTAAAGTTTTTACTTAAAAAAAATAATTTCACCGTATTTTTTAATGATGAACAATTACCAGAGGATTTAGCAAGAAATAAATGCTTAGCACTTACAGCTAGTTTAAAAGATAATTCAGGTATGTTTACAACCAAAACACAATTGAGTTTAAAAGATTGTTTTAATAACATATTATTTACTTCAAAAGAAGGAACCAGTAAAATAAAAGAGTATAAGAAAGCCTATCATGAAGCTATAAGGAGGTCTTTTCAATCGGTAAAAACACTTAATTATAAATACCAACCAACAACTACTACAGAAACGAACCAAACTACCGTACATTCTGCTGCAATTAATACTGAAGAAAAAATTAAAAAAGAAGTAATAAGTGGTAAAGAAGTAAGCAAAGATTTTTATGCAAAAAGAACCATAGTTAGAAAGAAAGAAAATTTTGAAACTTTATATGCTCAGGCAAACAATGGTGGTTTTCAATTAGTAGATAAAGAACCTAAAGTAGTATTTAAAATTTTAAAAACACAGTACCCCCATTTATTTATTATAAAAGATAAAAATGGTATGTTGGTAAAAAAAGAAAATGGTTTTTGGGAAGCACAGTATTATGATAAAGATAAATTGTTAATTAAAAACTACGAAGTAAAATTTTAATAATTGTACTTGTTTTTCCAACGTTGTTTTAATAAATCTCTAAAACTATTTTCTCTGCTATTTATTCCAGGTTCATATAACTTGGTGCCAGATATTTCTTTGGGTAAAAATTCTTGAGCAACAAAATTATTAGGATAGTTGTGAGAATATAAATATTCTTTACCATAATCTAAATCTTTCATTAACTTAGTAGGTGCATTTCTTAAATGCAAAGGAATAGATAAATCTCCAGTTTTTCTAACCAAATCTTGTGCTTCTCCTATAGCTAAATAAGAAGCATTACTTTTTGCAGAGTTTGCCAAATAAACAGCACATTGACTTAAAATAATCCTAGATTCTGGGTTTCCTATAACAGAAACTGCCTGAAAAGTATTATTTGCTAAAATTAAAGCTGTAGGATTTGCATTACCAATGTCTTCAGATGCAGAAATCAGCATTCTGCGAGCTATAAATTTTACATCTTCGCCTCCTTCAATCATTCTCGCTAACCAGTATACAGCTGCATTAGGATCGCTACCTCGAATAGATTTTATAAAAGCAGAAATAATATCATAATGTTGTTCCCCTGTTTTATCGTACCGAACCGTGTTTTTTTGAATCTTTTGAAGTACTAGCTCATTAGTAATTTCTATTTCTTCCTCAGAGGCAATTAATAATTCAAAAATGTTCAATAATTTTCTAGCATCTCCACCAGAAACCTGTAAAAGAGCTTCTGTTTCTTTTAAAACGATTGTTTTTTTAGATAAATTCTCATCTACTTTAATCGCTCTATGTAAAAGAGCTATCAAATCATTTTTATCAAAAGCATTTAAAATATATACTTGACATCGAGAGAGTAGGGCAGGTATTACTTCAAAACTAGGATTTTCTGTAGTAGCTCCTATTAAAGTAACCCATCCTTTTTCAACAGCGCCAAGTAAAGAATCTTGTTGTGATTTACTAAAACGATGAATTTCATCAATAAAAAGAATAGGATTTTTTTGTGTAAATAAGCCTCCACTTTTTTTTGCTTTTTCAATTACTTCTCTTACATCTTTAACACCAGAACTAATGGCACTTAAAGTATAAAAAGGACGGTTAGATTCAGTGGCAATAATATTAGCTAATGTTGTTTTTCCAATACCAGGAGGTCCCCAAAGTATTAAAGAAGGAATAATACCTTGTTTTATATGATTGGTTAAAATACCATTTTTACCAACTAAATGTTGCTGACTAATATAGTCATCTAACGATTTTGGACGTATTCTTTCTGCCAAAGGTGCATTCATTTGGTAAAAATAATAAAGTTTTATGACAGAAATGGTGAAAATTAAAATTGGAAACTTTTTTGTTATTTGATAATTATGGAAGATGAGCACCAATTACAATTTAATAACTCGATAGTAACAATACCATTTTTAGCAGTTTTTGTTATTTGGTTGATTTATTGGATAGAAATAAAATTTGGATTTAATTTTAATAAGTTTGGTGTTTATCCTAGGTCAATAATTGGCTTTAGAGGTGTTTTTACCTCTCATTTTATACATGCAGATACAAAACATCTTTTTAACAATTCGGTTCCTTTATTTGTTCTTTTAATGAGTTTGTATTATTTCTATAGAAATGTAGCGACAAAAGTTTTAGTAATGGGAGCTTTTTTAACTGGACTTATTACTTGGGGTATTGGAAGAGAATCGTATCATTTTGGAGCTAGTGGTGTTGTGTATTTATTATTTAGTTTTGTTTTTTTTAGTGGAATAATAAAAAAGCATTACAGATTAACCGCAATGTCTTTAATTACTATTTTTTTATACGGAAGTATGATTTGGTATTTATTTCCTATAGATAAAGGAATTTCTTGGGAAGGACATTTATCAGGTTTTATGATAGGACTTTCATTTGCTTTTATTTATAGAAAAAAAGGAATAAATAAAGAAAAATTTGAGTTTACAGAAACAGAATTCGATACTATGTTTGACGAGAATGGAAATTACATTCCACCTCCACCAATTATAGAAGAAAACCAAGAAGAAATAAAAACGATCAATTATAAATACATTTACAAGGAATCAGAAGAATAATTTTGATTTTATAAAAAAACAAATAATTTTAAACTCCTTAAACTCCTTAAACTCCTTAAACTCCTTAAACTCCTAAGAATGCCTTTGCCTAATAGCTTCGTATAAAAAAGCACCACAAGCAACAGAAACATTTAAAGAACCTATTTCTCCCAGCAAAGGTAACTTGGCTTTATTATCGACCATTTTTAAAATAGAATTACTCACACCTTTATGTTCAGATCCCATAATAATAGCAGTAGGTTGTTTAAAATCGACACTATACAGAGAATCTTCTGTTTTTTCAGTAGCAGCAACTAACTTTATATCTGCAGCTTGTAATTGAAAAATAGCATCTTTAATATGATCTACTTTACAAATAGGAATTTTAAAAGCTGCACCTGCTGAAGTTTTAATAGTCTCTGCATTCACGGGAGCACTTCCGCTTTTCTGAATAATAATAGCATTTACACCAGTACATTCAGCAGTTCTAATAATGGCGCCAAAATTTCTAACATCTGAGATTTGATCTAAGACTAAAAATAGAGGCGTTTTATTAAGTTCTAATGAATTCTCTATGATAGTTTCTAAATCATGAAAACTAATAGGAGATATTTTAGCAACAGCACCTTGGTGATTATTGTGCTTAGATAATCTGTTTAATTTTTCTATAGGAACAACACTAACAGATATTTTATTTTTTTTTATAATTTTATCTAATTCAAAAAATAAATCACCTCTTAACCCTTTTTGTAAATATACTTTTTCTATAGAAGAATTACTTTCAATGGCTTCTATAATAGCTCTAATTCCAAAGATTGTTGTCGTTTGTTCCATATTGCAAATGTAGTTTAATTTATTACATAAAAAAACCACCTCGAAAGGTGGTTTAATATATAAATTAAAAATATAATTTATTGATTTTGATCGTTAACGAATGGGTTGTCCTGAATTTCAGATCTTGGAATTTCAAAAGTCATTCTTTCCTCATTGTAACTCATAGACTCATTAGGTAAAAATATATGGTTACCTGATCTAGTTACAGTAGCTTTATTACGTTTCATAGCTAAATAACTTTTACCTTCTCCCCATAATTCAATACGAGTTTGTAAATAAATTTCATCTAATAATGCTTGACCACTTAAACCGTCTACATAAGAAGCATCCGGAATTCTATTTGTCATTAATGCTTTTAAGCTAGTTCTCGCAGCTCCTTCATTTCCAGATCTAGCATTTGCTTCAGCATTCAATAAATAAGCTTCTTCCACACGCATGTATACATAATCTGCAGTTACACCTGGGTTTGGTCCAGAACCAAAAGCTGAGGTAGCTTGAGACTCAGCACTCCAGTAAAATTTTGATAATGGTTGTAAATGTCTTCCACTTGTTGCGTCATCAAAAAACTGAGCTTTTCTTGCATCATCATCAGATATCTTATCAAATAAAGCTTGATCCATAGCCTTAAAATCACCAGCCCATGCATAGCTAAAAGAAAAAGCATCCATTTGCCCCCACCAAGAAACTAATCCAAGTCCATTTACAGGAGTAATATCAATTCCCCAAAGCCAACTGTTATCAGTAACGTCATTCCATCCATCAGTAAGATCATTAGAAGGTTTAATTGTGTGAGATCCATTAATTACATTTTGTGTCATAGTAGCCATTTTAGAATAATCTGTACCTCTGGCACCTAAAACATAGGCGTATAAAACCTGAGCAACTTCTTTGTTTAATTCACTCTTAGCAGTTCTATTAAAACCATCTAATAAACTAATAGCATCTGTTAAATCATCTTCCATTAAATCATAAACCTCCTGTGCTGTAGATTTTTCTAAATTATCACCAGGCACAATAGGCATAGGTAAAATAGCTTCAGAAGGATTGTATTCTTTTTGAAAAAACTGTGTTAAGTAGAAATAAGCGTAAGCTCTTAATGCTTTAGCTTGTCCCATAGAATGTTTAAGTGCATCTGTACTAGGAATAGCATCATTTCCACCTAAACTTACGATTACAGTATTTGCTGATCTAATAATTCTATAGTAATAACTCCAAATAATGTCATTTTCACCACGAATAAAGTTTTCGGTAACATCTAGTTGAGCTATACGGTTATACCAACGAAAATTAGAAGAGCTTAAAGCAATATCACCAGAGACAATGTCAGAATAAATATCTTGTCCTTTTTGTCCAATATCAGTTTGAGATCCATTGGTTCCAAAAGTTTCTATCATTTGTGCATAAATACCACTTACAAAAGCAGCAGGAATTGCTGGATTTGTTCTAGTTCCAAATTCTAATTGAGATTGAGTAAGGTTAGTAGTAGGCTGACTTACACCAGACTCACCACTATTATCTAATAATTCATCAGCACAGCTATACAAAAGAGATATAGCTATTAATACAAATGAAATTTTTATTATATTTTTCATGATTGTTTATTAAAAATTAAAATTTAACTCTTACACCTAATGTAATAGTTGTTGCTGGAGCATATATTCTACGAGCAGAACTTCCATCTTCTCTAACTGAAGGATTAAATCCTTCTCTAGCCGTTTCAGTGAAAATATTATCTCCAGATACCCAAATGTTTATTAAATCTATACCAGAGTTAGACATAAAACGACTTGGTACTGTATAACCTATTCTAGCATTGTTTAAAGCAATATAATCAGTACTAGTTATGTAACGAGAAGAAAGAGAAGGAACATTTGCAGTAAGAGGTGATTGATTTGCTAAAACAGGAACATCTGTAATATCACCTGGCTGTTGCCATCTATTTCTTATATCTGTATGAAAGTTATTATTACCAGACACTAATTCTGAATAGGTAGTATCATATCCGTATCCTCCTAAACTATAAGTAAATTGTGTTGCGAAATCAAAACTTCCTACTTTACCAGATAACCTAAAAGCACCTCTAACATCAGGAATTAACGACTTGTTAACAAATACTTGATTTGCATCAGAGTAAGTTTTAGTAGTTGTTTTCTTTATGTTTGCGTTTTGAGCAGTCTGTCTGTATTCAAATAAAGAACTTGTAGTACTAGGATCTCCATTTTCTAAAGTAGAAAAATCTTCTTCCCCAGCATCTAATACGTCATTATTATTTTTATCATCATAATATTGATTCCATAAAGGAGCTCCATCTGCTGGGTCAACACCAGCCCATTCTGGCATGTAAAAATCAAAGATTGAACGACCTAATGCAAATGCGTAAGGACCATCTTGACTAGAACTATTGTCTACAACCCTTGGTAATCCACTACTTGGATCAAGAGGCATCTGAGTCATTTCATTACTTAAAACTTCCCCATTTATAGATAAATCCAATTTAAAATTATCTTTATTTATTAAATGTCCAGTAACATCAAATTCTAAACCATTATATTGAACTTCACCATCATTTACTAATATACCACCAGTAACTGCAGCAGATGATCCTCTTTGTTGGGTAAAGAATAAATTATCTGTATTTCTTTGATAATAATCAATATTAGCATCCACATATTTACCTAAACTTAATTCAACACCTCCTTGTAACATTCTTGTTGTTTCCCAAGTTAAATTTGGATCACCAAATGAATTATTAAGAAGAGCTAAATTTCCTCCAACAAAATCAGGGTTAAAAGTGTTAAAACCTGAAGCTGTAGCAGCTCCTTGTTGGTCACCTGTAATACCCCAAGAAGCTTTTAATTTTAAGTAAGAAATAAAACTATCTTGTAAAAAATCTTCTTTACTAACGATCCATGAAGCACCAATAGAACCAAAAGTACCAAATTTATCATTTACAAAACGAGAAGATCCATCATTTCTTAATGAACCAGTTAAGAAATACTTGTTTGCATAGTTATAATTAATTTGACCAAAATATGATTCTATACCAGAACCATTGGCGAACCCTGATGAAGGAGCACTAGCTTCTAAATAATTATTTAAGTTAAATAATCCTGGTACAATAACATTTTGCTTGAAATTTTGTTCTTGTTCAAATCTTTGCTCAAATGTTTCATGAGCTACTAATGCTTCTATATTGTGATCTCCAAAAGATTTTGTATAACGTAATAATTGTAAAAATGTTTGAGACCATCTAACTCTATTTCTAACATTGATAGTACCGTTAGTACCAGCAGCAATTCCATAAACATGATTACCAACAACATTTCTTTGCTCTAAAGAATACTGTCCACCAAATCTAGTTTCAAACTTTAAATCATTAGTTAATTTAAAATTAGCGAAAAAACTACCATTTAAAGAATGTGTATCAAAAAGAGTAGCATCTAGTAAAGCAGAAGCTATTGGATTTAATAAGTTAGAAATTGGTCTAGATCTGGTAAATCCATTAGCAGTACCAGTTGGAGATCCATAATCATATTGATTTCCTCCAAAAACTGGATCAGGAATTAATGTACCTGTATTTGGGAATCTAGCAAAAACTGGATATATAGGAGCCATTTTATCAGCAAATTCAAAAATGTTTTCAGCACCAGCTGTTTGCCCGTTATTAGTACTTTCAGAATATGCATATCCAATATTAGCACCAACATTCAGCCAATCTTTAATATCTGAATTAATGTTTATTCTTGTAGTATATCTTTTAAAATCAGAATTTAAAGAATATCCACTATCATCTAAATAACCGAAAGAAACAAAATATTTTGAATTTTCAGATCCTCCTCCTATACGAAGACTAGCTTCTTGTCTAATACCTTCTCCAAAAGATAAATCAGCATATCTTTCAGGAGTAAAAAGACGTTGAACTCCAGGTCTAACTGTTCTTGTAGCAGGATCTATTAATGCTGAGATGTTAGGAACATTCCATAAATTGTAACCAGCACCAGCACCTGTTGAGGTAAATAAATTTGAATTTGCATCATCTACAGGAGTTGCGCTACCACCAATAGCAGCCTCATTAAATAAACCTTCCCAAACATAACCAATGTATTCTTCAGGAGAATCTAGTACATCATATCTTGGAATAATTTGTGCATTAACACCAGTCTTAACATCTACTTCAATATATGAGTTATCAGAAGATTTACTACCACTCTTAGTAGTAATTAAAACAACACCATTTGCACCTCTAGAACCATAAATTGCAGTAGCTGTAGCATCTTTTAATACAGTAGTACTTTTAATATCTGCAGGATTTATTGAATTAATATCAAAATTACCGGCAAAAGGTATACCATCAACAACATATAAAGGATCACGATTACCATTTGGAGATCCATAACCACGAATACGAACTGTACCAATTGTACCAGGTTGTCCAGAAGTGTTGATTACTGTAACTCCGGCAATCTCCCCAGCTAAGGCTTGAGATACATTTGAAAATGATTTTGCTTCTAAGTTTTCTTTCTTAACTGTGGATGCTGTACCAACATAAGATTGTTTAGTAGTTGTACCATAACCAACTACAATTACTTCTTCAAGTAAGTTATCAGTTTGCATGGTTAAACTAATGTTGTTAGAAGTACCAACAACTCTCTCTTCAGTCTTTAACCCTACAAATCTAAAAACTAATATATCACCAGTTTTTACTTTAATAGAGTAATTTCCATCAAAATCAGTTTCAGTACCTGCAGTACTTCCTTTTTTTAAGATACTAACTCCAGGTAGTGGTCCAGAATCATCTGTAACAGTCCCTGAAATAGTCCTATCTTGTGCAAAAGAAATCTGCACAACCAACGCTAGCAAGAGCGTTAAAATTCCATTAAACTTTGTTTTCATTGTATAATTGTTTGAATTAATCAACGGCTAAAATCTTAAATTTATCTTAAATAAACAATTTTTTAACACAAAAAAGAAGTTATGGTTGCATATATGATGAAGTTTAATGGATTCTTTTAAGTATTTTTCGATACTCTATTTTAATTTTTATAAACTATCTTTTTTTTATGATGATTAAAAACATTTTTACCTTGATTAATTCCAGTTTTAATAGCAGAAATATAATGAATGCCTCCATAAAGTCTACTGATAGCGGCTTCTTCAGCGGCTTTTCTAAAAGATGTAAAGTTTCTAGAAGGTAAACCATAAGGAAGTTCTGTGGTGTCATTGAATTGAAAGTTATCGCCAAAAATTTCTGTTAATGTTTCAGAAGCAGCTCCAGAAACAACAGAATGTCCACTAGTATATTCCGGAAAAGGAGGTGTTTGTAAAATAGGTTCCCAAGTTTCGTCGATATATTTATTTATTAATGTTTCTGGCCTTACCAAATTACTTCTGTATTTTTCATCCCAGCAGCTTATAAAAGCATCTACGATTGAGATGGATGTTTTAGTATAAGCAAACACGGTTTTTTTGAAATCTGATTTTGTTTTTAAAGAAGCTATTTTACAGATTCCAATCCAATGAGCTCCTGGAGTTATTTTTTTTGAAGCAAACATAAAATGACCTCTTGTTACAGAAACATAAGGATTACAGTCCCAAAACTGGGCAATTGCGATCTCTTCAGACCTGTCACCTTCTTTTGTGATTTTTTTACTTATATCGTATACACTAATAAGTTCTTTATAAAAATCACTTTCTTTCTCTAAAGAAAATTTTGGAGGTGGAATTGGTTTGAATTGTGCAGCTGAATCTAAAACAAAAGGTCTTATTTTATTCCAATGCGGTTCAATGGCATCCATGTAAGATGGAGGAGTAGGTTTCCATTTAGATACATCGTCAGAAGTAGCATTATGTTCAGGAAAAGTTCTTGATTGCTTATAGTTATCATTGTTCATCCATTGAATAATTTGAGAAGAATAATGTAAACCATGATTTTTAGCTTCGTGAAAACTAGTTTTGTTTTCTTTTTTCCAAAGATTATATAAACTATCTCTGTAGGAAGTTATTTTTTCTTTAGAGAAGATTAATTCTTTAGCTACGTCGATGTATGCAATAACAGATGCTAATTCTTTATTAGTAGTATTGTCTTTGTTATATTTGGTTAAATTTAAGTCGTTTAGTTGGTTGGATAGTGTTCGGTATTCCTTGCTGTGACTGTTTAGGGCTTCATAAGCAGCAATGTTTGGATATGCATAAATTCTACTTGCTACGGGAGGAGAAAAAACATCATGGATCATTATGCTTGTTAGTTTATCAACTAAAGAATGATAATCGGAGCTAGTAATTTTAATTTCAGTTTGCTTTTTTTTACATGAATTAAAAAAAAGAATAGGTGTTAAAAAAAAGCAATATAAATAGATCTTATTTTTTTTCATTTACTCTGTAAGATTTAAGGCTATCATTATTTGAGATAATCAATAATTTTTTCTCGTTTTTAAATTTAACAACACCATTTTTGTTTATTTGATCGTCAATAGGAAGTATGCCTAATGAATTTGTTTTTGTGTAACTTTTTATGTTATTTATAAATAGTCCTTTGTTTCCTTCATAACTACCATGGAAAGTGTTTACAGATTTTGAATTTCCAAAAACCAGAAGATTATTTTCATTATTAATAATTAATTTTTGAAATGAATTAATAGGTGCCAATTGGAAATCTTTTGGTAGTTTAATAAAGGTTTTGAAACTACCATTGTTGTTTTCTAAATAGCCAGATGAAAGTTCGTTAATTTTATATTTTGTTGATTTCTTTATCTCTTCTTCGCCTAATACTTGTTCTATTGTCTTTAATGCGTAGTCTTTATATTTTACATATTTCTTTTTTATGTAATTCATTTGAGACGCTAATTCATCTTTTGAATACATGGGGTAGTATTTTTCATTTCGATTATAAGCAAGAACCGTTTCTTTTTTTCCATTTAAATCAAAATCTGAATGATACATAAGTAATGGTGTTTTTTTAGAGGCTTTAAATTTGGTGTTGTTTCCCCAATTCCCTAAAACAATATCTTTATCTCCATCTTTATCTATGTCAAACATAACTACTGTTTGCCATAGCCCATATAAAGAGTCGAACTCTTCGAGTAGATTAAATTTTCCATTATCATTAATATATATCTTAGGATAATCCCATTCTGTTACAATAATTAAATCTTTTCTATTGTCATTGTTAACATCTTCCCAGATAGCATCAGTAACATGAGAGGCTAATTTAAAATTAATATCTTTTTTGAAATTTCCTTTGCCGTCATTATTTAATAGGTAAGACGTTATAGATTCACCAAAATCGTCAGGGTTTGATCTATTACCAATAAATAAATCAATGTCTCCATCATTGTCGTAATCATAAGGTTTTACACAAGATGTAATGTTTGGGTTGTTGGGTAAGTTATTTGATCTATTAAATTTTCCTTTGTTATTTATATAGAGTCTATCTATTTCATATTTTTTTTCTCTTTTTTCGTTAATTCCAGAGCCAACATATAAATCTAAATCTCCATCTTTATCAGCGTCAAAGAATGAAGAACAGACATCTTCAAAAAAGACATCATCACTTAAATTAGTTTTAGTTTCAATAAGTTTTTCACCATTGTTTAAGTAGAGCTTTGCTTCATAGGCAGAGCCATTTCCAATAAAAACATCATCATAACCATTATTATCAATATCACCTATTGAAAAAGCGGGTCCAGAGGTTGAAACTTTATATGGAATTAATCTTTCTACATAAAAATCATTATAATCATCTTCTTTATGTTTGAAAACAATGTCATTGGTTTTAGAAAATAAGTTGCTTTTTTTTATTGGATTATATATCCATTTTTTAGTAATAGAAGAATTATATTTTATAGTTGTTTGTTGATTAATTTTTGGATTGGTAATGGTTTGTGCATAATTGTTAGGCCAAATAACATGAATTGAATCAATTTTTTTTATAGAGTCTAAGCCAAAATGTAAATTATTATCTACAGAAGATAGGAAACCTCTGGAGTTTCTAAGTTGTTTTAGTTGAGATTTATTAGCGTAGTATACTATTGCTTTAGAACCATTTCCATTTTTGTTTTTAGAATTGTAGTCAAACTTTAGAGAGATATAATTATTACCTGTAGAGGTGTTCTCATAGATAAAGGCATTTTCATTTATGTTATTAACAATCAAATCTAAATCTCCATCTAAATCTAAATCTGAGTAAGTTGCACCATTAGATAAAGAGGGTAGGTTTTCAATCCATTTGTTATTTTTATTTTCAAATTTAGTAGAATTGCCTTTAAATATTTGATTAGGAGCTTTCCCGCTAGGCATTTCTTTTAAGGATTCTAGTAACCATTGGTTTTTAGATTTATTTCTGTTACGATATTTGTAAGTGCTTGAAACATAGATTCTGAAATCTAAATCATTTGGACGTCTTAAAATTCCGTTTGAAATGAATAAATCTTGATAGCCATCGTTATTAAAATCAGCAATTAAAGGAGTCCAACTCCAGTCCGTAGCTTCTATGTTGTTAAATAAAGCTTCTTCATGAAAAAAATCTCCCGAATTATTAATTTGTAGCATATTTCTAGAATATTGATCTTGATATCCTAATTTTTGTAATCTAAGATGAACATTAAGCATGGTGTCATCTCCTTCAGATTCTTTAACCGCTCTTTCATCTTTAGGTAGCATATCTAAAGTAACTAGATCTGGATAACCATCTCCATTGACATCAGAAGCGTCACTACCCATTGAAAATCTACTAATAGTAGAGAATTTTGTTTTTAATGTTTCAGTAAATGTTCCATCTTGGTTATTAATGTAATAATAATCGTCCTCATGAAAATCATTACAAACATAAATGTCTTCCCATCCATCATTGTTGAAATCTATAATAGATGCACTTAGTCCATATCCATTAACGCCTCCATGTATTTTAGCTTTTTCACTACTGTCTGTATATTTATTTTCAATATTTTCTAATAATACATCTCCAGTTAAACCAGTTCTTTTTTCTCTTAATAAAGCAGGCCCATGGGAAGTTTTTGTGTGCACTGCATGATTTACAATATATACATCCAAATCATCATCTTTGTCATAATCAAAAAAATATGCTTGTGTAGAATACCCTTTGTAATCAAGATTGTAATCTTTAGATTTTTCAGTAAAGGTATTGTCTCCATTATTTATGTATAACTCATTGTGACCTTGAAAACCTAATAATCCAGATACTGCACAAACATAAATATCTAAATAACCATCATTATTAATATCTATGATCGTACTTCCAGTTTGCCAGTCTGCTTTTCCTTTTACACCAGCTTTTTTTGTGATGTCTTCAAAATTTAAATTTCCTTTATTTAAAAATAATTTATTATCACCTTTATTGGAAATAAAATAAATATCGGGTAAGTTGTCATTGTTAAAATCACCAACAGACACACCTCCGCCATTATAATAATATATGTAATTCATGATGTTATGTTTTACATCATCTTTAATTTTATTTTGAAAAGTAATATTAGTTTGTGTTTTAGGTACTTTTTTAAATAAATAATATTTTTTATTTTTTGTTTTTTGACAATTTGTTAATAAAAGAAAAATAAAAATACTCAATGGTAGATATTTCATTGTAAAAAAGATTAAAGAAAAAAGAGGTTGCTTTTTGCAACCTCTTTTTATGTTTCGTTATATTCGAGAAGGATTGACAGGATTAAAATCATCTTCAAAAGCTGGAACTGGCCAGTAGTCTAGATATTCATAATTAATAGTGGCATTTGTGTTAACAACACCATTTGTGTCAAGCACTCTCGCTCCTGTTCTAGATCCACTAGATATACCATATCTACGAGAATCATAAAAGGCAACAGCTCTCATTACTAAAGCTAATCTACGTTCTTTTCTAATTTCCTCAAGAGCTTGATTATTTGTTAACCCTGTACCTACAGTTGCAGCAAGGCCTGAATCTTGTAAGTTTCTAACAGCGTCAAGGTGAGATAAACCTCCTTCAATATCTCCGGTGCGTACTTTGGCTTCAGCTAAAAAAAGTTGGTTTTCTTCAAAAGAACCTGCATAATACATAGAAACTTCTTTTTCATTACCAGATACAATTGGAGAAGAACTTTGCCAAAAGTAAGAGGCTCCATAATGAATTCCTCTACCTCTAGGGTTAGGGAAATCAAAACCAGAAGTAAAGTATCTACTCAGTCTATTGTCACCAGAGTTGATATCTTGAATTAAACGATCACTAGGAAAGTACCAGAAACCAGTAACCTGTCCAGGAAGCCAAGAATTATTAATAAAAGAAGTCTCTGACTGCATTATAAAAGCTCCTGAATTGTTTGAAACTCCTGAATTACACCATGTTATTACATCGTTCCAATTTGAATTTGTCATATCAGTTACTCTAGTATTGTATACTAGGTTTCTTGCTCTTAATGTGTTCGAGTTTTCTGATAAATCTGATTTGTTTACTTTTGATTCTATATAACTTAGCTGAAAATTATTTAATCTTGAGTTAAATAGTCCATCATCTGGTACCGAACTAAGAACTGTATTTAGTTGGTCTAAAAGTAAGTTAGATTGATTAATAAGTTCCGTGTTAGAAACAAAATTAGCTGAAGTAATAGGAATAGGATTGTCAATTAGGTTATTGGTATTTATAACTCCTTGTTCATAAATAGATCCTAGTCTGTGGTAAGCATATGCTTTCCACCATAGAGCCCAAGCGTTAAAAGCTTGGTTTTCTGATTCGGATATTGATAGGCTTTCAGTAGCTTTAATGATAGTGTTAGATTGTACAATTATGCGGTACATATCTCTCCATTCATATTGAGTTGCATTATCACTACCAGCTGCTCTTGAATTTCTAATGGCTATTTCATCAGGTTGTGCACCTCCAGCAGGTGGAAGTACTACAGATCCATCATCAAGAGTAACTGAAGACGGTTGGTTAATCCATCTGCCTCCAAAATTTCCCCATGGCATCGTTAAATTGTCTCCCATAGTTTCATGGTATCCGTAGACAAACCATAACATAGGGCTATCATTTGTTGCAGCAACGTTTGAGGCTATTGATCTGTATATACCTCTCGAGTATGTGGTTAGTCCATCAACTGTTTTTAATGAATTTAAATCAGGTAAATTGTTGTTAACTGGTTCTATGTTCGTGTCTAATAGGTTGTCTTGACAACTCCATATTAGAGTTGTAACTATTAGTATTAATATCGATTTGATTATATTTTTCATTTTTTTTATTTTAAAATGTGATATTAAGACCTAAATTATAACTTTTAATGTTTGGGTGTGTAAATTCATCAAACCCTCTTTGAAAAGTATTACCAAAACCTCTAGCAGCTTCTGGGTCTAAACCAGAATAGTCTGTTATAGTGATTAAATTTCTACCAGATAAAGTTAGGTTTATTTGGTCAACCGATTTTAGTTTAATTACATTATTTAATTTAAATTTTAAACTAATATCTCTGAAGCGTAAAAATGAACCGTCTTCAATAAAATGAGATGTTGGAACGTTAGTGTTATATAACGATGTGTAATAAGATACAAAAGCTCCAGTTTGATTTGTACCAGTTGGATCTTCTATTGTTATTGGTACTGAAGTGTCTGCATGAATCCCGTTATTATACGTCCATTGTTTAGCTCTATTGTATACGTCCATTCCTTTAAACCAGTCTAATTGAACAGATAAAGAGATGAAATTATTGAAAGTGAAATCATTTAAGAAAGTCATAACAAAATCTGGTTGTGTACTTCCTAAAGTTTGTGTTTCAGATGTTATAACTGCACGACCAGTATTTTTATTAACAACATAGCCAGAGCTAGCAACTGTAAAATTTTCTCTATCTGTAGCTGCTATTATAGGAGATCCTTGTGAGTCAGTTTCATCTAAACTAGTTACTACTTTTCTAACATTAAAGGATCCTATTTCTTGTCCTTCTTCTAAAACAAAGAAATCACCCACAACAACAGGTAGGTCATTTTCAATTCTATCTAATGTAGCTGTAGATTTGGTAAAACGTAATCCGAAATCCCAACTAAAATCTTCTGTATTATAGTTGTTTATATTCAAGGAAGCTTCAATACCATTACTACTGATGTCATAAGCGTTAGATGATATAGCAGATGTACCACTACTAGTTGGTAAGCCTAAATTAAAAATTGCTCCGCTAGTTTTACGATCAAAATAGTTTATAGATCCATCTATTGATTTAAACCAATTACTATTGTTGTTGAAGTTGAATTTGTAGTCAGTACCTATTTCAAATTCCTGAGAAATTTCAACGTCTAAGTCAGGATTAGCTACAGTTCCAGGAACACTTGAAATTGTTTCACTACCTACAGTGGTTAATTGGAATGTAAATAAATTTTGACCAAATAAAGGTTGAATACCTGCTTCTCCATAAGCAGCCCTAATTTTTAGGCCAGAAACGGTGTCCGAATCTAATAATTCAGAAATATTTAGATAAGCATCGAATCTTGGAAATGTAAAACTTTTTCCACTACCGAATCTGTTTGATTGATCTCGTCTTAAACCAGCAGAAAAACCAGCTATAGAACCAAAATCAACTTTTTGGTTAATTAAAAAACCAAATGTTCTAAATGGTGACTCAAAAAAACCATTAAATGTTTTTGTGGCAGCTTGGTTTACATTAAAAGCGCCAAAACTACCAACAGGAATGTTTGCCCCTGAAACAGAGTTCTGTCTTAAATTTCTATCTCTCCAATCAAAATTAATGGTAGTTGTAGAGGTGATTGGGGCTGAAATTTTTAAATCTTCTTCAAAATCTAAAGTTAAGTTTGCAGATAATAATAAATTTTGAAAATATTCTTGTGTGTCAATTAAATTAAAAACTCCATTTTTATTGTTAGTGATTTGATCTACTTGTTGATGGCTAGATTTGTTTTCTTGGAAGAAAGTGAAATTTTGAGTGTAAGTGTCATAACCATATTTAGCATTTAAGTTTAATACCTTGAAAGGTTTGTAGTTGACATCAAAATTAGCTATATATCTAGTAACCTGATCAAGTCTTGTTTGAATATCTCTAAAAAAGAAAGGATTTGTAGAGTTTGCATCTGTAGCATCAGGAGCAACAGTTAGTTCACCTTCTGAATTTCTATTAAAGAAATTTACATGGGGTAAATTTTGGAATACATTATTTATAAGGTTATTTTGATTTGCGTTGTCAGTATTAGTACCAGTATCATTAGCACTATTAATAACATCGAAACGAGTATTTACTTTTAGATTGTCAGAAATTTCAAAACCTAGGTTTAAGCGAGCATCATATTTTACATATTCTCCTGGTACAAGAACACTTTCTTGTTGTGTTTTATTACCAGATACCAAATAGTTGATTTTATCTGAACCACCAGAAACAGTAGCTCCATATTTTAAGCTTATTGCTGTGTTAAAAAGTATATCAGTAGCATCGAAAATGTCCTCAGCAAAAGGTGTATCATTTATACCTTCAGCTCCAAGATTAGTTGTGCCTACGGTTCTTTCATTAACATCTACTGCAAGATATTGAGCGTCTCCATTAAGTTGTGTTACAGGTACACCATTTAAATCTATCATAAAACCATTACTGTTTGTAGTGTATCTATGTAAAGTACTTCTTTTCATATCTTCATTGGTAATTGCGTTGTTAATTCCGACGTTAGTGTTGATGCTAATTTTAGTTTTTCCAGCTTTACCTTTTTTAGTGATAATATTAATTACACCATTTGCACCCTGAGCACCATAAATTGTTCCAGCTGCAGCTCCAGATATTGTTTCAACTCTTTCAACATTGCTAAAATCAATATCAGACAATCTAGAGCTTAAATTTGAAGCGCCTCCAATACTATTTTGAGAAGATGAAACTTCAATTCCGTCAATTAAGATCATTGGTTGAGAGGAGTTTAAGCTACCAATAGCTCTTAGTACAATGTTTTGTTGTTGGCCAGGTTGACCCGATGTAGACTGAATTACGGTACCTGCAATTTTACCTTGTAATGCTTGGTCAATTGATTGTGCTCCTGCATCTTGAAGGTCTTCTGCTTTTACAGAGTTTACAGATACCCCAATTTTTTTTCTTGAAGTGCCTGAAGCCACACCAGTTACAACAACTTCGTCTAAAACACTACTATCTTCTCCTAAAGTTACGTTCACTTTATTAGAGCTTCCAATAGTTTTTTCAACTGTTTTCATTCCTACAAAACTAAAAATTAGTACATCCCCTGTCTTTGCTTTGATAGAGTATTTACCATCAAAGTCAGTTTCTGTTCCAGTTTTTGTTCCTTTTTTAACTACACTAACGCCAGGAAGAGGTCCAGAGTCATCCGAAACATTCCCTGAGATAGTTCTTTCTTGTGCAAAGGAAATTTGCACAATCAACGCCAAAAATAGCGTCAAAATCCCATTAATTTTTGTTTTCATTTTTATAATTATTTGAATTAATTGCAGCTAAAATCTTAAATTAAACTTAAAAAAACAATAAAAAACGTTAATAAAATGTAAATTACTGTGTGTTAATGTTAAAATAACTAGTATTAAAAGAAGCTAGATATGGATATTGATAAATTTATATTATTTCGTTTATTTCTTTTAGAATAACTCGAAGTAATAGCAGTATTAATAATAGAATTTCTTCTTTTTTGAAAAAAACCAATACCAAAACCAAAAACACTTATAGCGTTGTTTTCTTTGGGTTCTATAATTCCTAAATCGCTAATAGAATATAAAAATGATTTGTTAGAAGTAAGCAAACGATATTCCAAATTTAGAAATGAGTATTTTGAAGAAAATATGCTTTGTTGATCAAAACCTCTAATAGAATTGAAACCTCCGATTCTAAATAATTCGTTTTGAAAATAGTTAGCAGATTTCAAAAAAGCAGATTCGTTTTTAATGAAAATATGATTTCTTTCGTTTATACTAAGTAAATAAGATGTTTTGAATTTGACTTTCTGTTGAGTGGTTTGGGATTCTTTTGTAGTTCTCCTTCCTATACTGTATTTTAAATCCAATAAAAAAGTTGTGTTAAATAATGAGTGCCTATTTGGAGTTTTATAAGAAAATTTACTACCTAAAAAATAATTGGAAAAGTCATTAATATTGTTTGTTTGTTTGTTTAGTGTGTTTATAGAATTTTCAGATTCGAAAAGAATTCCAAAATTCATTTTTGGAGTAAGTTGATGTGTTAAAGAAGTTTTAAAATTAGTATTTAAAAAAGAACTATCTTGTTTATGAATATTTAATTGGTTCTTTAAAGAAATAGAAGTATTGAAAATAAAAGGGATGTTTAGAGAAAGCTCTATGTTTTGTCTCTCTCTTCCATTTGCATTCCAATGTAACTTTAATTGTTCGCCTTTGTTTATTAAGTTTGATAGACTTAAGTTGATATTACCACTAAATTGTAGTTTTTTTTCTTCAGTAGAAGGAGCTAGGTTTAAATCTCCATCAAAGTAGCTGTTCTTCAGTTTTTCTAAATATAAATATACTATAGTTGAATCTTTGGTGAATAAAACCTGAGGAGCTTTTTTTTGTTTAATGAAATCAATAGACTCTATGTCTTTTTTTAGGTTTTCTATGGTTTTTGTATTGAAAACTGTTTTGTTTCTTAGTTTTAGAAAGTGTTTTAAGAACTTTTTTGGAAACTCTCTATAACCCTTTATTATTATTTTATCAATAAATCTTTTTTCAGACTCCCTAATACCAATAGATGCAGTTAATTGATTTTCTGCGAAAAATATATTCTCAAGATAAACTTTAGAAAATGTTCTTCCGTTCAATTCAATTTTATTTTTGATTTTTTGTAAAAATGATAAAAGATTAGAGGTAGAGATAATAGTATCTTTCTTTAACTTAAAAATGTTGCTTGTTGTTAGTTTTATAGA
Source organism: uncultured Tenacibaculum sp. (assembly GCA_947498055.1). Taxonomy (GTDB): domain Bacteria; phylum Bacteroidota; class Bacteroidia; order Flavobacteriales; family Flavobacteriaceae; genus Polaribacter. Next base: position 26,310 of record CANMJA010000020.1, on the reverse strand, counting down.
GTCAATTCTCTTTCCTAATTTAAATACGGATGCATAATGGTTATTTTTTTTAATAACAGTATCTATGTGGTTATAAAAAAAACCTTTTTCTTTTAAAGATGTAGATAAAGAATCCATATAATTATATATGCTCTTTTCAGTGAGATGTAATTTCTTTAAAGGAAGATTTTTTAAAAAAGAATTTTCTAAAGAGTCTTTTGAAGAAATACCTAAAATTAATTCTTGTGAATAAAGATGGTTGTTAGTTGTAAAGATGAAAAGGATGAATATGTAAAAAGGAATTCTCAAACACAAAATTATGAACCGCTAAAGTACATTAAAATCAATGAAAAATCATTTATTATTTATGAATGAATTAAAAATAACTTATTGATACTTGAATAATTATAAATTAATTGTACATTTGCACTCTCTTAAAAAGAGAATAATATTAATAAGTACAAATAAAAACAAGTAATTAATTAGTATGCCAACTATTCAACAATTAGTTCGTAAAGGAAGAACCAAAATAACTAAGAAGAGTAAATCGGCTGCTTTAAAGGCTTGTCCTCAAAGACGTGGAGTTTGTACGCGTGTGTATACAACAACGCCAAAAAAACCTAATTCAGCAATGCGTAAAGTAGCTCGTGTTAGGTTAACTAATGGTAATGAAATCAACGCGTATATTCCAGGTGAAGGACATAATCTTCAAGAGCACTCGATAGTATTAGTTAGAGGTGGAAGGGTAAAAGATTTACCAGGGGTTAAATATCACATTGTTCGTGGTGCATTAGATACAGCAGGTGTTGAGGGAAGAACTCAACGTAGATCTAAGTATGGAGCAAAACGCCCTAAAGACAAAAAGTAATTTTAATCAGTAACTTTTTTAATGTAAAGACATGAGAAAAAGAAGAGCGAAAAAAAGGGTTTTATTACCAGATCCTAGATTTAACGATCAATTAGTAACACGTTTTGTGAATAACCTAATGTGGGATGGTAAAAAATCAGTAGCGTTCAAAGTATTTTACGATGCAATGGATATCGTAGAAGAAAAAAAGACTGACGAAGAAAAGTCAGCACTTGAAATTTGGAAAGATGGTTTGTCTAATGTAATGCCTCACGTAGAAGTTCGTTCACGTCGTGTGGGAGGGGCAACATTTCAAATACCAATGCAAATTCGTCCAGACCGTAAGGTTTCTATGGCGATTAAATGGTTAATTAGTTATGCTCGTAAGCGTAATGAAAAAACAATGGCACAACGTTTAGCAGCTGAAGTATTAGCAGCAGCTAAGGAAGAAGGTGCGGCTGTTAAAAAGCGTACAGATACGCACAAAATGGCTGAAGCAAATAAAGCATTCTCACACTTTAGATTTTAATTATAATGGCTAGAAATTTAAAATTTACAAGAAATATAGGTATTGCTGCGCATATTGATGCAGGTAAAACTACAACTACCGAGCGTATTCTTTATTATACAGGAGTTTCTCATAAAATAGGTGAAGTACATGATGGTGCTGCAACTATGGACTGGATGGAGCAGGAACAAGAAAGAGGTATTACAATTACTTCTGCTGCTACAACTTGTGAATGGAAATTCCCTACTGAAAATGGAACTGCTACACCAGATACTAAAGGGTATCATTTCAATATAATTGATACACCTGGTCACGTAGATTTTACTGTAGAGGTAAATCGTTCATTGCGTGTATTAGATGGTTTAGTTTTTTTATTTAGTGCTGTTGATGGGGTAGAGCCTCAATCAGAAACTAACTGGAGATTAGCGGATAATTATAAGGTGCCTCGTATTGGTTTTGTAAATAAAATGGATCGTCAAGGATCTAACTTTTTGGCAGTATGTCAACAAGTAAAAGATATGTTGAAATCTAATGCAGTGCCAATCGTTTTAAATATTGGTGATGAAGCAGATTTTAAAGGAATTATTGATCTTGTAAAGAACCGTGCTATTGTATGGCATGATGAAACGCAAGGAGCAACTTTCGATATAATCGAAATTCCTGAAGACATGAAAGAAGAAGCAAGAGAATATCGTGGAAAGTTAATCGAAGAGGTTGCTGCTTATGATGAGAACTTGTTAGAAAAATATATGGAAGATGAAGACTCTATTACAGAAGAAGAAGTGCATGCTGCTCTTCGTGCTGCTGTAATGGATATGTCTATTATTCCTATGATTTGTGGTTCAGCATTTAAAAATAAAGGAGTTCAGTTTTTATTAGATGCAGTTTGTCGTTATTTACCTTCTCCGGTAGATAAAGATGCAATCGTTGGAACAGATCCTAATACTGGTGACGAAATTTCTCGTAAGCCAGATGCAAAAGAACCATTTTCTGCATTAGCATTTAAAATTGCTACAGATCCTTTCGTAGGACGTTTAGCTTTTTTCCGTGCATATTCAGGTCGTTTAGATGCAGGTTCTTACGTGTTAAATAATCGTTCTGGAAAAAAAGAACGTATATCACGTATTTATCAAATGCACTCTAATAAACAGAATGCAATTGACTTTATTGAAGCAGGAGATATTGGAGCAGCTGTAGGTTTTAAATCTATTAAAACAGGAGATACTCTATCTGATGAGAAGAATCCAATTGTTTTAGAATCAATGGATTTTCCAGATCCAGTAATTGGTATTGCTGTTGAGCCAAAAACGAAAGCAGATGTAGATAAATTAGGTTTATCTTTAGCTAAACTAGCTGAAGAAGATCCAACATTTACTGTAAGAACTGATGAAGCGTCAGGTCAAACAATTATTTCAGGAATGGGTGAGTTGCACCTTGATATTATTGTAGATCGTTTAAAGCGTGAATTTAAAGTAGAAGTAAATGAAGGACAACCACAAGTAGAATACAAAGAAGCTATTACAGCTGTTGCAGAGCACAGAGAAGTTTATAAGAAACAATCTGGTGGACGTGGTAAGTTTGCAGATATTGTATTTACTATGGAGCCAGCTGATGAAGGTGTTCAAGGATTACAATTTGAATCTGTTATTAAAGGTGGAAATGTACCAAAGGAATTTGTACCATCTGTTGAGAAAGGATTCAAAGAAGCAATGAAGAACGGGCCTTTAGCAGGTTACGAAATGGATTCAATGAAAGTAACATTAAGAGATGGGTCTTTCCACCCTGTGGATTCGGATCAATTATCTTTTGAGTTAGCTGCTAAAATGGGTTATAAAGCTGCTGCAAAAGCTGCAAAAGCTAAAATCATGGAGCCATTGATGAAGTTAGAAGTATTAACTCCTGAAGAAAATATGGGAGATATTGTAGGAGATTTAAATAGAAGACGTGGTCAGGTTTCAGACATGAGCGATCGTGCAGGGTCTAAAGTAGTAAAAGCATTAGTTCCTTTATCTGAAATGTTTGGTTATGTAACAGCATTAAGAACAATGTCTTCTGGTAGAGCTACTTCTACAATGGAGTTTTCTCACTATGCAGAAACTCCATCAAATGTTTCTGAAGATGTAATTGCAAACGCAAAAGGTTAATTAAGATGAGTCAAAAAATTAGAATAAAATTAAAATCTTACGATTACAATTTAGTAGACAAATCTGCTGAAAAAATCGTAAAGACAGTAAAAAGTACTGGAGCGGTTGTAAATGGACCAATTCCATTACCAACTCATAAAAAGATTTTTACAGTATTACGTTCACCACACGTAAACAAAAAATCAAGAGAACAATTTCAGTTATCTGCTTATAAACGTTTATTAGATATCTATAGTTCTTCTTCAAAGACTATTGATGCTCTAATGAAGCTTGAATTACCAAGTGGAGTTGAAGTAGAAATTAAAGTATAAGTAATTAAACTTTCGACTTATTTTGATAAGTCGAAAGTTTTTTTTATTTTTGCAAGCCGAAAAACCTTACATAGAGTTTTTTGGTAAAGTACATGTCCGGAGGGTTTCGCGAAGGAAAAATGGTTAAACACAAATTTTAGAGCTTAAAAATGTGTTTATGCTCTTTTTTTTTGAGGTAAAGAGAAGGGTGTGAAAACGAAACTTTTGTTTCAAATAAGTAATATTAATTAAAAGACGCGCTGGATAATAATCTAACGTCTTAAATCTAAACAAATATGTCTGGATTAATAGGGAGAAAAGTAGGAATGACCAGCTTATTCGATGAAAACGGGAAAAATATTCCTTGTACAGTTATCGAAGCAGGTCCTTGCGTAGTTACCCAAGTCAGAACCGAAGAGGTAGACGGTTATAGTGCCTTACAACTTGGTTTCGATGACAAAAAAGCAAAAAGTTCTAACAAAGCGTTAGATGGCCACTTTAAGAAAGCTGGTACAGTTGCTAAGAAAAAAGTCGTTGAATTTCAAGGTTTTGAAGGTGAGTATAAAATGGGAGATTCAATTACTGTTGAACATTTTGCTGAAGGAGAGTTCGTTGATGTTTCAGGAACTTCAAAAGGTAAAGGTTTTCAAGGTGTTGTAAAACGTCATGGTTTTGCAGGAGTTGGTCAAGCAACGCATGGTCAACACAACCGTTTAAGAGCACCAGGTTCTATTGGTGCAGCTTCTTATCCTGCAAGAGTATTCAAAGGAATGCGAATGGCAGGTCGTATGGGAGGCGAAAAAGTTAAAGTTCAAAATTTAAGAGTATTAAAAGTGGTTGCAGATAAAAACCTTTTAGTTATAAAAGGTGCTATCCCAGGTCATAAAAACTCTTATGTAATTATTGAGAAGTAATGAAGGTAGCAGTATTAGATATTACAGGAAAAGATACTGGTAGAAAAGTTGAACTTTCTAACGAAGTATTCGGAGTAGAGCCAAACAATCATGCAATCTATTTAGATGTAAAGCAGTATTTGGCAAATCAAAGACAGGGAACTCACAAAGCTAAAGAGCGTGCTGAGATTGCTGGAAGTACAAGAAAGATAAAAAAACAAAAAGGAACAGGTACAGCTCGTGCGGGTAGTATCAAGTCTCCTGTGTTTAGAGGTGGTGGACGTGTATTCGGACCAAGACCAAGAAGTTATTCTTTCAAGTTAAATAAGAATTTAAAGCGATTAGCTCGTAAATCAGCTTTAAGTATTCAAATAAAAGATAGCAATTTAGTTGTTGTGGAAGATTTCAATTTTGAAACTCCAAAAACAAAAGAATTTGTTAAGGTGATAAATGCTTTAGGAGCAGATGTTAAAAAAACATTATTTGTTTTAGGAGAAGAAAATAAGAACGTTTATTTATCATCTCGTAATATTAAAAATTCTAAGGTAGTAAATGCAACAGGAGTAAATACTTATAACGTATTAAATGCGAATAAAGTAATTATTGCTGAAAGCACGATTGAAGGAATTGAATCTAATTTAAGTAAATAGGATTTTTCAGATGAGTATTTTAATAAAACCTATTATTACAGAAAAAGCGACAGGAGATAGCGAAAAGTTTAATCGTTATACTTTTGTTGTAAACAAGAATGCTAACAAAATTCAAATTAAGGATGCTGTAGAAGCTACTTACGGAGTAACAGTAGAGAAAGTAAGAACTTTAAATCATCCAGCATTAAGAAAAACTAAGTTTACTAAGAAAGGTTTAGTATCTGGTTTAACAAGCGGTTATAAAAAAGCGGTTGTGCAGTTAGCAGATGGAGAAATTGATTTTTATAACAATCTATAAGAATAAGAAGACAAATGTCAGTTAGAAAATTAAAACCAATAACACCAGGTCAGCGTTTTAGAGTTGTAAATGGGTTCGACACCATTACAGCTGATAAGCCGGAAAAGTCATTATTGGCACCGAGAAAAAGAACTGGAGGTCGAAACAATCAGGGTCGTATGACTACTCCTAATAGAGGAGGAGGACATAAGAGAAGATATCGTATTATCGATTTTAAAAGAAATAGATATAACGATCCTGCTACAGTATTAACTATTGAGTACGATCCAAACCGTACTGCATTTATTGCATTAGTTCAATTTACTGATGGAGAAAAGCGTTATGTAATCGCACAGAATGGATTAAAAGTAGGTCAGAAAATAGTATCAGGAAAAGAAGCAACACCAGATGTAGGTAATGCAATGTTCTTAAGTGATATTCCATTAGGTACAACTATTTCTTGTATAGAGTTACGTCCAGGACAAGGAGCTGTTATGGCTCGTTCTGCAGGATCTTTTGCACAATTAATGGCGAGAGACGGAAAGTATGCTACAGTTAAATTACCTTCTGGTGAAACAAGATTAATCTTATTAACTTGTTTAGCTACCATAGGAGTGGTATCTAATTCAGATCATCAACTATTAGTATCTGGTAAGGCAGGTAGATCAAGATGGTTAGGTAGAAGACCTAGAACCAATGCAGTAAGAAAGAATCCTGTAGATCACCCAATGGGAGGTGGTGAAGGACGTTCTTCCGGAGGGCATCCAAGATCTAAGAATGGTATACCAGCTAAAGGATATAAGACTAGATCTAAGACTAAAGCTAGTAATAAGTATATTATAGAACGTAGAAAGAAATAATAAATCATGGCAAGATCATTAAAAAAAGGACCTTACGTTCATTATAAGTTAGAGAAAAAAGTTTTAACGAACGTTGAGTCAGGAAAAAAATCTGTAATCAAAACTTGGTCTAGAGCAAGTATGATTACTCCTGATTTCGTTGGTCAAACTATCGCAGTACATAACGGACGTCAGTTTGTACCTGTTTACGTTACAGAAAACATGGTAGGTCATAAATTAGGCGAATTTTCACCAACACGCTCATTCCGTGGACATGCTGGTGCAAAAAATAAAGGAAAAAAATAGTAGGGAATTATGGGAAGTCGTAAACATAACATGGCAGCACAGTTAAAAGAAGCTAAAAAGTCTAGAGCTTTTGCTAAAATAACTAATTGTCCTACATCACCAAGGAAAATGCGTTTGGTAGCAGATCAAATAAGAGGTGTTGAGGTTGAAAAAGCTTTACAAATCTTAAGATTTAGCCCTAAAGAAGCATCAAGAAACTTAGAGAAATTATTATTGTCTGCCATTGCAAATTGGCAAGCAAAAAATGAGGAAGCTAGTATAGAGGATGCTGGGTTATTTGTAAAATCTATCTTTGTAGATAGCGCAGGAATGTTAAAAAGATTAAGACCAGCTCCACAAGGACGTGCACATAGAATACGTAAGCGTTCTAATCACGTTACATTAGAGTTAGGTGCTAAAAATAACAGTAATTAATCATTAGTAGAAATGGGACAAAAAACAAATCCAATAGGAAATCGTTTAGGAATTATCAGAGGATGGGAATCTAACTGGTATGGTGGAAATGACTACGGTGATAAAATTGCTGAAGATGACAAGATAAGAAAGTATGTAAATGCTAGATTATATAAAGCAAGTGTATCAAGAGTAATTATTGAGAGAACTTTAAAACTTGTAACCGTTACTATCACTACTGCACGTCCAGGAATCATTATTGGTAAAGGAGGTCAAGAGGTAGACAAGTTAAAAGAAGAACTTAAGAATATTACTGGTAAAGAAGTTCAAATTAATATTTTCGAAATTAAGCGTCCTGAATTAGATGCTAAATTAGTAGCTGCAAGTATTGCACGTCAAATCGAAAATAGAATTTCTTATAAGCGTGCTACTAAAATGGCAATTGCTGCTGCAATGAGAATGAACTCTGAAGGTATTAAAGTTCAACTTTCTGGTCGTTTAAACGGAGCTGAAATGGCACGTTCTGAACACTATAAAGAAGGAAGAATTCCGTTGTCTACTTTTAGAGCAGATATCGATTATGCACTTGTTGAAGCTCATACTACATACGGAAGAATCGGTGTGAAAGTATGGATTATGAAAGGCGAAGTTTATGGTAAGCGTGAATTATCTCCATTAGTTGGTTTGTCTAAAAAGCAAGGACAAGGAAACAAAGGTGGTGGTAGACGTCAACAACCTCGTAGAAGAAAATAATTTTTAAAGAAATTAGAAGATGTTACAGCCAAAAAGAGTAAAATACCGTAAAGTTCAGAAGGGCAAGGGTAATATGAATGGTAACTCAGGAAGAGGTACTCAACTTTCCAATGGAATGTTTGGTATCAAATCTATAGACCAAAACTTACTTACTTCTCGTCAAATTGAAGCAGCTCGTATTGCGGCAACTCGTTATATGAAAAGAGAAGGGCAGCTTTGGATTAAAATCTTCCCAGATAAACCTATTACAAAGAAACCTTTAGAGGTTCGTATGGGTAAGGGAAAAGGTGCTCCTGATCATTTTGTAGCTGTTGTTAAGCCAGGTAGAATTTTGTTTGAAGTTGGTGGTGTACCAATGGAAGTAGCAAAAGAAGCTTTACGTTTAGCAGCACAAAAACTTCCAGTAAAAACGAAGTTTATTATTGCAAGAGATTTTGATTATAACGCTTAATTCTATAGATCATGAAACAATCAGAAATTAAAGAATTATCAACAGCTGACTTACAAGAAAAGCTTGGAGCGTTGAAAAAAAACTATACTGATCTTAAGATGGCTCATGCCATTTCTCCACTAGATAATCCTATGGAGATTAAAAGCTTAAGAAGAACTGTTGCAAGAATTGCAACAGAGTTAACTAAAAGAGAATTACAATAATTCTAGTCAGTTTTAAAGATGGAAAAAAGAAATCTTAGAAAAGAGAGAATAGGTGTAGTATCTAGCAACAAAATGGAGAAATCTATTGTAGTTAGCGAGGTAAAAAGAGTAAAGCACCCAATGTACGGTAAATTCGTTAAGAAAACGAAAAAGTATGTTGCACATGACGAGAATAACGATTGCAACATTGGAGATACAGTTAAAATAATGGAAACACGTCCATTAAGTAAATCTAAGCGTTGGAGATTAGTAGAAATCCTAGAAAGAGCTAAATAATATGTTACAAACAGAATCAAGATTAAAGGTAGCAGATAATACTGGAGCTAAAGAAGTTTTAGTAATTAGAGTTTTAGGAGGAACAAAAAAGCGTTACGCTAGTGTTGGAGATAAAATTGTAGTAACTGTAAAGTCTGCAACTCCAAACGGAACTGTAAAGAAAGGTCAAGTATCTCGTGCAGTTGTTGTTCGTACTAAGAAAGAAGTTAGACGTAAAGACGGTTCATATATAAGGTTTGATGATAATGCTTGTGTACTTTTAAATCCTACTGAGGAAATGAGAGGAACTCGTGTATTCGGACCTGTGGCTCGTGAATTACGAGAGAAACAATTTATGAAAATAGTATCATTAGCACCTGAGGTGTTATAAAATCAGATTTTAAGATGAAGAAATTTAAAATTAAATCAGGAGATACTGTTAAAGTTATCGCAGGAGAGCATAAAGGTTCTGAAGGTAAAGTTTTACGTATCTTAAAAGAGGAAGATAGAGTAATTGTTGAAGGTGTAAATATGGTTTCAAAACATACTAAGCCTAGTGCAACTAATCCTCAAGGAGGAATTGTAAAAAAAGAAGCTTCATTACATATATCTAATGTTTCATTAATAGAGGATGGAGCACCTGTAAGAGTAGGTTATGATATTGAAAGTAGTCCTAAAACTAGGATTTCTAGAAAAACAAAAAAACCAATATAACCATGAGTTACGTACCAAGATTAAAAGAAGAGTACAAAGGCAGAGTAATTAGTGCTCTTAAAGAAGAGTTCGGTTATAAAAATGTAATGCAAGTACCTAAATTACAGAAAATAGTAGTAAGTAAAGGTGTAGGTGCTGCAATTGCAGATAAGAAGTTAATTGAATATGCAATTGAAGAATTAACAACTATTACTGGTCAAAAAGCAGTAGCAACTATTTCTAAGAAAGATGTTGCTAACTTTAAATTACGTAAAGGTATGCCAATTGGGGCAAAAGTTACGTTACGAGGAGATATCATGTACGAATTTTTAGATAGATTAGTAACTGCTTCTTTACCACGTGTAAGAGACTTTAATGGAATTAAAGCCAATGGATTTGATGGTAGAGGTAATTACAATTTAGGAATTACTGAACAAATCATTTACCCAGAGATTAATATTGACCAAATCAAGAAAATTAGTGGAATGGATATTACATTTGTAACATCTGCAGAAACTGATAAAGAAGCAAAGTCATTATTAGGAGAATTAGGTTTACCATTTAAAAAGAATTAAACATGGCTAAAGAATCAATGAAAGCGCGTGAGCGTAAAAGAGCTAAGATGGTTGCTAAGTATGCTGAGAAGAGAAAAGCTTTAAAAGAAGCTGGAGATTTCGAAGGTTTACAAAAGTTACCAAAAAATGCTTCACCAATTAGAATGCACAATCGTTGCAAACTAACTGGAAGACCAAAAGGTTATATGAGACAATTTGGAATTTCACGTGTAACATTTCGTGAAATGGCTAATCAAGGTCTAATACCAGGTGTTAAAAAAGCCAGCTGGTAAAAAGTATATCTACAATAAAATAGATAAATCAAAAAAGTCACACTCTATGAGTTGTGACTTTTTTGATTTAAATATGGTAAATAAGTAAGGTTTTAACAAATTATAACTATTTAATATTATTTCATGTGTTATTTTATTTTAAGACTTATAAATAAACCTAAACACTAGAGTAAATAAGTAGTTAAGGAGAGTAGAAGATTACTAGCTATATCATGTATCTTTTGTTATACTAAAGATTGGTAGTTTAAAGTTCACAAAATAAGATATAGGTTTAAAGCTATTATCTGTTAAATATTTTAGTTCCTTTCTAAAAAAATCATGTTTTTATTTTTTTAAATGAGTATAAAGCTTATGTAAATTAATCATAAACTTTAGTTTAATTCATGCTTTATTTTAGTCAATAAATTAAGACTCAAAATGATAATTAATAAAACACTTTTTTTTTCGAAAAGTTTATGTATATTTGCACTCTGTTTTTATAGGGTGAATTATGTTTTTTAATCAAGCATTTAGTAGTGGTTTTAAAGCTAGTTTTAATAAATAAAAACAAATTGAATATTAACTGGTTTCAGGTTTGGTAGTTACGATTTTTCGTAGGAACAATAGAAACTACTGAATACCAAAACCGAAAATTAAATTAATTATGTATACAGATCCAATCGCGGATTTTTTAACTCGAGTGAGAAATGCTATTTCAGCAGGACACAGAGTTGTTGAGATTCCTGCTTCAAAATTGAAGAAGGAGATGACCAAGATTTTGTTTGAGCAAGGGTACATTTTAAGTTATCAGTTTAATGAAGATAAAGTGCAAGGCTCTATCAAGATAGCTTTAAAGTACGATCGCCAAACGAAAGAACCGGTAATCAGAAAGATTCAAAGAGTATCTACACCAGGTTTACGTAAGTATGTAGGTTCTAAAGAAATGCCAAGAGTTTTAAATGGTCTTGGAATTGCAATTGTATCAACTTCTAGAGGTGTTATGACAAACAAGAAAGCACGTCAAGAGAATGTTGGTGGAGAAGTATTATGTTACGTTTACTAAGAAAAAACATTTTGTAAGATGAGTAGAATAGGTAAAAGCCCAATTACATTGCCACAAGGTGTTGAAGTAAAAGTAAACGATAATGTGGTTACAGTGAAAGGTAAGTTAGGAGAATTAAGTCAAAAATTAACTTCTGGTATTACTTTTAAGTTAGAAGATGGTGTTATAACATTAACAAGACCATCAGAAAGTAAAGAACACAAAGCAGCTCATGGTTTATACAGAGCTTTAATCAATAATATGATTGAAGGTGTTGCTAAAGGTTTTACTAAAGAATTAGAGTTAGTCGGAGTAGGTTATAGAGCATCTAACCAAGGTCAGGTATTAGATTTAGCACTAGGATTTTCGCATAACATTGTATTAGAGTTAGCACCAGAAGTAAAGATTGAAACAGTATCTGAAAAAGGTAAAAACCCAATCATCAAACTATCTTCTCACGATAAGCAATTAGTGGGACAAATAGCGGCTAAGATTCGTTCTTTCCGTAAGCCAGAGCCTTATAAAGGTAAAGGGGTTAAGTTTGTAGGTGAAGTAATTAGAAAAAAGGCAGGTAAATCTGCATAATAATTAGTGTTATGGCATTATCAAAACTTGAGAGAAGACAACGTATAAAGTATAGAATAAGAAAAATTGTTACAGGAACAGCTGCTAAGCCAAGATTATCAGTTTTCAGAAGTAACAAAGAAATCTATGCTCAGATTATAAATGATGTAGACGGTGTAACAATAGCATCGGTATCATCAAGAGACAAAAATATAGCATCTGCTACTAAAGCAGAAGCTGCTGCATCAGTAGGTAAAGCAATTGCTGAAAAAGCAGTTAAATCAGGAGTAGAAACTATTACTTTCGATAGAAATGGTTATTTATATCATGGAAGAGTGAAAGTATTGGCAGACGCTGCAAGAGAAGCTGGTTTAAAATTTTAAGAAATTATATTATGTTAGGATATAAAAACGTAGAAAGAGTAAAGCCAAGTGGTTTAGATCTTGTAGATAGATTAGTAGGTGTTCAACGTGTAACTAAAGTAACTAAAGGTGGTAGAGCTTTTGGTTTTTCAGCTATTGTTGTAGTTGGAGATAGTAAAGGAGTTGTTGGACATGGTTTAGGAAAATCTAAGGACGTCGCTTCTGCAATAGCTAAAGCAGTAGAAGATGCAAAAAAGAATTTAGTACGTATTCCTATTTTAGGAGGTACTTTACCTCATGAGCAAAAAGGTAAATTTGGAGGAGCTAGAGTATTTATAAAGCCTGCTTCAAATGGTACCGGAGTTATTGCTGGTGGAGCTGTTCGTGCAGTATTAGAATCTGTTGGGATACAAGATGTATTATCTAAATCTCAAGGGTCTTCTAATCCTCACAATGTAGTAAAAGCAACTTTTGATGCTTTATTACAATTAAGAAGTGCAGAAACTGTAGCAAGACAAAGAGGTATATCTTTAGAAAAAGTTTTTAACGGATAAATTTTAAGACGATGAGTAAAATAAGAATTACACAAGTAAAAAGCCAAATAGGTCGCCTTAAAAATCAAAAAAGAACGTTAGAGGCCTTAGGATTACGTAAAATGAACCAGACTGTAGAGCATGATGCATCAGCTACAATTATGGGGATGGTAAATAAAGTTCAACACTTAGTTTCTGTAGAAGAAATTAAATAAGAAGATAATAAAGATGAGTTTACATAACTTAAAACCAGCAACTGGATCAACTAAAAGCGGAAAGAGAATCGCCCGTGGTGAAGGTTCAGGACATGGAGGTACCTCTACAAGAGGACACAAAGGAGCTAAATCTCGTTCAGGTTACTCTCGTAAAATAGGTTTTGAAGGTGGACAAATGCCTCTTCAAAGACGTGTGCCTAAATTTGGTTTTACAAACATAAATCGTAAAGAATATGTTGGTATAAATTTAGATAAATTACAAGAGTTTGTTGATAGTGGTAGAATCACTGATACAGTAAACATGGACGTTTTAGTGGAAAATAGATTAGCACGTAAAAATGATTTGATAAAAATCTTAGGACGTGGTGAATTAAAAGCTAAATTAAATATAACTGTACACAAATTTACAGCAACAGCAAAAGCAGCTATTGAAGCAGCTGGAGGTGAAGCGGTAACTTTATAAGAAATGTAAATGATGAATTTTATAAATACAATAAGAGACATTTTTAAAATAGAAGAATTAAAAGAAAAATTAATTCTTACCATTGGCTTAATAGCTGTTTATCGTTTTATGGCATCTGTACCATTACCAGGAATTAATCCTGCGGAATTAACTAAGCTTAAGGAAGGTGCAGGAGAAGGTCTTTTAGGTTTATTAAATGCATTTACAGGTGGGGCATTTGCTCGAGCGTCAGTTATGGCACTTGGTATAATGCCTTACATTTCGGCATCTATTGTAGTTCAATTAATGGGAATAGCAGTTCCTTATTTACAAAAATTACAAAAAGATGGAGAAAGTGGAAGAAAAAAAATTACACAAATTACACGTTGGTTAACAATACTAATAACCTTAGTTCAAGGACCAACTTACATTACTTTTATTAAAACCCAAATGGGATTACCTAAAGCTGCTTTTATGGTAGGAGGTGCTGCATTTTGGTTTTCATCTATGATTTTACTTACAGCAGGAACAATTTTTGCGATGTGGTTAGGGGAAAGAATTACTGACAAAGGAGTTGGTAATGGAATATCATTATTAATTACAGTAGGTATTATTGCTAACTTTCCGGCAGCATTTATGCAGGAATTTGTTTCTAAAACAACAAATGCTGGAGCTGGTGGAATAATGATGGTTTTAATAGAAGTATTTGTGTGGTTTGTAGTTATTTTATTAACAGTGTTATTAGTTACAGCCGTTCGAAAAGTAGCAGTACAATATGCACGTAGAACTGCTATTGCAAATATTAAAGATGTAGAAGGAGCTAGGCAATATATACCTTTAAAGCTAAATGCTGCAGGGGTTATGCCAATCATTTTTGCACAAGCAATTATGTTTTTACCTGTGACTTTAGGTCAGAAATATCCTGCTTTAGCAAGTTTAACGGATAATTTTGGATTATGGTATAATGTGGTTTTTGCATTATTAATTATAATTTTCAGTTATTTTTATACTGCAATTACTATTCCTACAAATAAAATGGCAGAAGATTTAAAGAGAAGTAATGGATTTGTTCCTGGTTTTAAACCAGGAGAAGAAACAGCTGAACATTTAGATTCGGTTTTATCTAAAATTACATTACCAGGTTCTATCTTCTTAGCTGCTTTATCTGTTTTACCTGCGATTATAGTCACACTTGGAATACAACCAAATTGGGCTTTATTTTATGGAGGTACTTCATTAATAATTATGGTAGGAGTTGCAATAGATACAATTCAACAAATTAACTCATATTTATTAAACAGTCGTTATGACGGTTTAATGAAAACTGGTAACACTAATAGAAAATCATTAAAGTAATATGGCTAAACAACCAGCAATTCAACAAGATGGAACAATAACAGAAGCATTATCAAATGCAATGTTTCGTGTAGAATTAGAAAACGGACATATTGTTACGGCACACATTTCTGGAAAAATGCGCATGCATTATATAAAACTTTTACCTGGAGATAAGGTAAAGTTAGAAATGAGTCCTTATGATTTAACTAAAGCAAGAATTACTTACAGATACTAAAACATAATACTGATGAAAGTAAGAGCATCAATAAAGAAAAGAAGTGCCGACTGTAAAATAGTACGCAGAAAGGGCAGATTATATGTAATTAACAAAAAGAATCCTAGATTTAAACAAAGACAAGGGTAGTTATGGCAAGAATCGCAGGTATTGATATTCCAAAGAATAAAAGAGGTGTAATCGCTTTAACATATATCTTTGGTGTAGGAAGAAGCAGAGCTAAAGAGGTTTTAGCAGAAGCAAAAATAGACGAAAATATTAAAGTTCAAGATTGGAACGATGATCAAATTGCAGCTATTCGTGAGCAAGTTGGTAAATTTACTATTGAAGGTGAGTTACGTTCTGAAGTTCAATTAAGTATTAAACGTTTAATGGACATAGGTTGTCAAAGAGGTATTCGTCATAGATTAGGTTTACCTTTAAGAGGACAAAGAACAAAAAATAACTCTCGTACAAGAAAAGGTAAGAGAAAAACTGTAGCTAACAAGAAAAAATAATCAATTAGATTATTTTTACTAATAGTAAAGAATCATGGCAAAATCTAAAGTAACAAAAAAGCGTAAAGTAATTATTGAGTCAACAGGAGAAGCTCATGTTACAGCATCGTTCAATAACATAATAATCTCTTTAACAAATAAAAGAGGTGACGTAATTTCATGGTCTTCGGCAGGTAAAATGGGCTTTAGAGGTTCTAAAAAGAACACTCCTTATGCAGCTCAACTAGCAGCAGAAGATTGTGCAAATGTAGCTAAAGAAGCAGGTTTACGTAAAGTTAAAGTTTATGTAAAAGGACCAGGTAATGGTAGAGAATCTGCAATTAGATCATTACACAATAATGGTATTGAAGTAACAGAAATTATTGATGTAACTCCAATTCCTCATAACGGGTGTCGTCCACCTAAAAGAAGAAGAGTATAATTATAATATTTTTAACCAAATAGGAAATCATATTGTCGAAGGAGTACGCCTTAATTCACAATACCTATTTTTAATTTAAAGAAATGGCAAGATATACAGGACCAAAAACTAAGATTGCTCGTAAATTTGGTGAAGCAATATTCGGAGATGATAAAAACTTCGATAAAAGAAACTACCCTCCAGGTCAACATGGTGGTAATAAAAGAAGAGGAAAGAAATCTGAGTACGCTGTTCAATTAATGGAAAAGCAAAAAGCTAAGTATACTTATGGTATTTTAGAGCGTCAGTTTCGTAATTTATTTAAAAAAGCACAGGCATCAGGAGGAATTACTGGTGAGGTTTTATTACAATTATGTGAATCTCGTTTAGATAATACTGTTTTCCGTTTAGGAGTTGCTACTTCTCGTAGAGCTGCTCGTCAATTAGTTTCTCACCGTCATATTACTGTAAATGGAGAAATAGTTAATATTCCTTCGTATAGATTAAAAGAAGGAGATGTTGTTGCAGTAAGAGAAAAATCTAAGTCTTTACAAGCAATAGAAAGTGCTTTAGCAGCAAATAGTAGTGTATATGAATGGTTAAGCTGGAATGCTGACCAAAAATCAGGTACATTTGTGAAAGCTCCAGAAAGATTACAAATACCTGAGAATATCAAAGAACAATTAATCGTAGAATTATATTCTAAGTAATAAATTAATCACATTGAAATTCAGCCAAAGGGTTTATCAGTATTTCTTCAAACTGATAAACCGCGCAACTGAATAACAATTAAAATGAAGAAAATATGGCAATTTTAAATTTTCAAAAACCAGATAAAGTAATTATGATTGAATCTACCGATTTTACAGGTAGATTTGAGTTCCGACCATTAGAACCAGGTTTTGGTTTAACTGTAGGAAATGCTTTACGAAGAGTATTATTATCTTCTTTAGAAGGTTTTGCTATTACATCTTTGAGAATCGATGGTGTAGACCATGAGTTTTCAACAATTACAGGAGTAGTTGAAGATGTAACAGAAATGATCTTGAATTTAAAGCAAGTTCGTTTTAAAAAGCAAATAGAAGAATCAGATAGAGAAACGGTAACAATATCTATATCAGGTCAAGAGCAACTAACTGCAGGAGATTTACAAAAATTTATTTCAGGTTTTCAAGTTCTTAATCCAGATTTAGTAATCTGTAATATGGATAAGTCTGTGAAAATTAATGCAGAAGTTACTATAGAGAAAGGTAGAGGGTTTGTACCAGCTGAAGAGAATAAAAAATCTGGAGCTCCTTTAGGAACTATCTTTACTGATTCAATATTTACACCAATTAAAAATGTAAAATATGCTATAGAGAACTTCCGTGTTGAACAAAAAACAGATTACGAAAAATTAGTTTTTGATATTGACACAGATGGATCTATTAATCCTAAAGATGCTTTAACTGAAGCTGCTAAAATATTGATTCACCACTTTATGTTATTTTCAGATGAGAGAATAACTTTAGAAGCTGATGAAATAGCACAAACAGAATCTTATGATGAAGAATCACTTCACATGCGTCAGTTATTAAAAACGAAATTGGTTGATATGGATTTATCAGTTCGTGCATTAAACTGTTTAAAAGCTGCAGAAGTTGATACATTAGGAGATTTAGTATCTTTTAATAAGAGTGATTTAATGAAGTTTAGAAACTTTGGTAAAAAGTCTTTAACTGAATTAGAAGAGCTAGTACATAATAAAGGGCTAAATTTTGGAATGGATTTAGCAAAATATAAATTAGATAGAGATTAACAACTAATCATAGTTTTGCTCCTCAAAAAGAGTTGAGCAAGATGTTAGTTAAAAATTAAGGTCATGAGACACGGTAAAAAATTTAACCACTTAGGTAGAAAAACAGCGCATAGAAAAGCAATGCTTGCTAATATGGCTTGTTCTTTAATAGAGCATAAGCGAATTAATACTACAGAAGCGAAAGCGAAAGCTTTACGTAAATATGTAGAGCCTTTAATTACAAAAGCAAAAGCAGAAAACAATTCTACAGCGGAAAAAAATACGCACAATCGTCGTGTAGTATTTAGTTATTTACGTAATAAGTATGCAGTTACAGAGTTATTTAAAGAGATTTCTGTAAAGGTAGCAGATAGACCAGGTGGTTATGTTCGTATAATTAAATTAGGAAATCGTCAAGGAGATAACGCTCCTATGGCAATGGTTGAATTAGTTGATTATAACGAATTATACAATCCTAATGGGAAGAAAGCGAAGAAAACTACACGTCGTAGCCGTCGTGGAGGTAGTAAATCAGCTGCTCCTGTTACTAATGATACTGAAGCTTCACAAGAAGAAGAATAAAAATGGTATTATTTATCAAGAATATAAAAGGGATGAACATTTAATGTTTATCCCTTTTTTTATATAATTTTGCGATTGAAATTACACAACACACTAAATGAAATATAAACAACAACAAAAGGCTTTAGTTTTATTAGCAGACGGAACTATTTTTTATGGTAAATCAGTAGGTATAGAAGGTACTGCTACAGGAGAAATTTGTTTTAATACTGGTATGACAGGTTATCAAGAGGTTTTTACAGATCCTTCTTATTTCGGTCAATTAATGGTTACTACGAATGTGCATATTGGTAATTATGGTATTAATAACGAAGAAGTTGAATCGGAAGGAATAAAAATTTCTGGATTAATTTGTAGGAATTTTAGTTTTACACATTCTAGAGTGGATTCTGATGGTAATCTAAAAGATTGGTTTGAGAAGAATAATTTAGTAGCAATATCAGATGTAGATACAAGAGCTTTAGTTTCTTATATAAGAGACAATGGTGCCATGAATGCTATTATTTCTACAGATATAGAAAATATAGATTCATTGAAAAAAAAGTTGGCTGAAATTCCAAATATGAAAGGTTTAGAATTAGCATCTAAAGTATCCACGAGCGAACCTTATTTTGTTGGTAACGAAAATGCAACTTACAGAATAGCAGCTTTAGATATAGGTATTAAAAAGAATATTTTAAGAAGTTTAGTTGAAAGAGATACTTACGTTAAAGTATTTCCATACAATGCAAAATTTGAGGATTTAGAATCTTGGAAACCTGATGGTTATTTTTTTTCTAATGGACCTGGAGATCCAGAACCTTTGAAAGAAGCACAAGATGTTGCCAAGGAAATTATAAAAAGAGATTTACCCTTATTTGGTATTTGCCTAGGACATCAAGTGATAGCATTAGCAAATGGTATTTCAACTTATAAGATGCATAATGGACATAGAGGAATTAATCACCCTGTGAAAAACTTACTAACAGGAAAAGGTGAAATAACGTCTCAAAATCACGGTTTTGCAATAAATAGAGAAGAAACAGAAGCACATAAAGATGTAGAAATTACACATGTACATTTAAATGATAATACGGTTGCAGGTATTAGAATGAAAAATAAGAATGTATTTTCTGTTCAATATCATCCAGAAGCAAGCCCAGGGCCAAATGATGCAAAATATTTATTTGATCAATTTATAGAAAATATAAAGAAAACTAAATAACAGATGGATACGTATGTAGATGTAACTCAAGAATCAGGAAGAGCATTTTATCAAAAATTTTACTCTAAAGGTAAAGTTGTAATGCTAAACTTGTTAAGATTTAAAAGTGTCGCTGATTATACGAATTTTGAATCTATTAAACCTGCAAATGAAATTTCGGGAGAAGAGGCTTATAATTTGTACATGAAACATACTTTGCCTTATTTGAAAGAGGCGGGGAGTAAAGTTCTGTTTTTGGGAAAAAGCGAAAACTTTTTAATAGGACCAAATCATGAGACATGGGATTTTGTTTTATTAGTAGAACATACATCTGTAGAAGCATTTATGAAATTTGCAGAAAATAAAGGATATCTAAAAACTGCAGGACACAGAAAAGCAGCTCTTGAAGATTCTCGTTTGCTACCTATTTCAGAAAATAAAACGATTTCGTAGAAAAGTAATTAATTTTAATTGTAAATAATGTAGCATTTGTAACTTAGCTACGTACAAATAAACTAAAAATAAAAGAAATGAGTATTATTATCAACATACACGCACGTCAAATTTTTGATTCTAGAGGAAATCCTACAGTTGAAGTAGATGTAACAACAGAGAATGGAATTGTTGGTAGAGCTGCTGTACCATCAGGAGCATCTACAGGAGAACATGAAGCTGTAGAGTTACGTGATGGAGGAGATACTTATATGGGGAAAGGAGTTTCTAAGGCTATTGAAAATGTAAACGGAGTGATAGCTGAAGAGTTATTAGGAGTTTCTGTTTTTGAACAAAATTTAATTGATCAAATGATGATTGATTTAGATGGTACAGCCAATAAATCTAAATTAGGAGCAAATGCTATTTTAGGAGTTTCATTAGCAGCAGCAAAGGCAGCAGCTAATGAATTAGGAATGCCATTGTATAGATATGTAGGTGGTGTTTCAGCAAATACATTACCAGTTCCAATGATGAATATTATTAATGGAGGTTCTCATTCAGATGCTCCAATTGCATTTCAAGAGTTTATGGTAATGCCAATTAAGGCAAATAACTTTGCACATGCTATGCAAATGGGATCAGAAATATTCCATAACCTTAAAAAAGTATTGCACGATAGAAATTTATCTACAGCTGTAGGAGATGAAGGTGGTTTTGCTCCAACATTAGATGGTACAGAAGATGCATTAGATACTATTGCCTTGGCGGTTAAAAATGCTGGATATAAATTAGGAGATGAAATAATGATTGCTTTAGATTGTGCTGCTGCAGAATTTTATGTAGATGGAAAGTATGATTATACAAAGTTTGAAGGTGAAAAAGGGAAGATAAGATCTAGTAAAGAACAAGCAGATTATTTAGCTGAGTTATCAGAAAAATACCCTATTATTTCTATTGAAGATGGAATGGATGAAAACGATTGGGATGGCTGGAAATATTTAACTGAAAAAGTAGGAGATAAGGTACAATTAGTAGGAGATGATTTATTTGTAACTAATGTAGAACGTTTAGGAAGAGGAATAGAAAATAATACAGCTAACTCAATCTTAATTAAAGTAAATCAAATAGGAACATTAACAGAAACTATAGCTGCTGTAAATATGGCTCATAATGCAGGGTATACTTCTGTAATGAGTCACCGATCTGGAGAAACGGAAGACAATACAATTGCTGATTTAGCAGTAGCTTTAAATACTGGTCAAATTAAGACAGGTTCTGCTTCAAGGTCTGATCGTATGGCTAAATACAATCAACTATTACGTATAGAAGAGGAGTTAGGAAGCACAGCTTATTTTCCTCAAGGAAAAGCATTTAAAGTAGGGTAACGTACTTAAAATACATGTAAAAACAAAAAAGATCTCGGATAAACCGAGATCTTTTTTGTTTTTATTAATCTTTTTATAATTTAAGTAACGTTTTATTTACTTCGATTTAAAATACAGATGAAATGAATTTTACATTGAAATTATTTCTTTGTAATCATCAATTTTTTAAACTTAATTAACCATAATACTTATAAAAATGAATTTTTCTAAAACACTTATTTGCATGGTATGTTTATTCTTAAATTTTAAGAATATTTATGCACAAACAACCAATTCTTTAAATACTAATAGAAGATATAATGAAATTTCTTGGCTAATTAATCACAATGCATATCAAAACCCAGAGATAAACGCTAGTGATAATGGTCTTTCAGGAGGAATAAATCAAGCACATTCTGTTAATACACAGCTTAATAATGGGATAAGAAGTTTTATGATTGATTTACAATATGGAAGAACTTCAAATTTTTTTAAAGGAAATTTTTTACGATTAGGACATGGGCCTGCAGGGTTTTTAAATTGGATGGAAATGTGTGATTTTCTTTCAAAAATTAAAACTTTTTTAGAGAATAACAGAAATGAAATAATAACATTACACATGCAGATTGACAATGGAGTAACTGTTAATCATATTAAAGAAGCTTTTGCAGGAAAAGGAAATAGATGTAGTTCTAGAGCAAATGTAATGAAGTATTTATATTCTCATACAAATCCATTGCATTTATGGCCAACAATAAAACAATTAATTAATAGTAATAAAAGATTAATTATACTCTCAGAAAAAGATTTTGGTGGTTCTGCTCCGTCATGGTTACACTATGAGTTTTTGTTTACTAGACAAAATGATTATGCAGCGAATCAAGTTTCTGAATTAACAGAGGCACATCGTTACGATATTGCTGGAAATCCTGGGAGAGGAAATAATAAAACATCGTTATTAACTATTAATAATTTTGCAGTAGACAGTCCTTTGGGAACAGGAGATAAAAGTAAAGCTAAAAATGCAAATGAATACACTCGTATGTATAATAAGTTAATTAGAAGTTGGTTTTCATTTGGTAAAAGACCATCGATGGCTGTAGATTTTTACGAACAAGGAAACTATTCTGCACGTAAAGTTATAACTACAGCAAATACACTTAATGAAGTTAGTGGAAGGTTTAAATTACCAAATGGATCTAACTTTGAAGATTATGTTACTGTGAATTCTAATTTAGAGTCTAATTGGTATATTCATGGAGCAAAAGCAAGAGCACGTTTACACTATTCGTTGCCAGCAAGACCTAATGAGTCTAGAAGAATAAAATTTACACATTCAAATTATAATTTTAGTCCAAAAGAGATAGATTTAACAAAATATAAAGGTACAAATAAGAAAACATATGTGATTGATGTTACAGTTACTCCTAAGAATAATCGTAGATCTTCTAATATTGTTGGAAAACTTAATTTCAAAGATTCAGATTTTTATGCAGAAGAAGTTTTTTTATATGTGTACGATGTAAACTCTAGATTAATAATGTCTTTACAAAACAGAAAATCAATAGAGGAAAATTTGAAAGAAATAAATACTCTAGAGTCAGGTTTCTATATAATCAAGGGTATCGTAAATGGTAATAATTATAGAAAAAAAATAGCGGTAAAATAATTGGAAAAAATAAAAAATATTTAAGAGAGTTTCATTTTTTTTGAAACTCTTTTTTACGTAAAAATATGATTCTCTTTTAATTACAAAAAAACGTATTTTTAGGAAGTTTTTAAATAGGCTACCCCTATTTTTTCATATAAAAAATCTATTAGGCAATATTTTCTAAATCCTTTAAAAATTGGTATCTTCGTGCGTGGCTTAAATAATAAAAATTTAAATAAAGAATGTCAGATATAGCAAAATTACAAATTGGTGAAAATACGTATGAATTCCCTTTAATAGAGGGAACTGAAAATGAGGTAGCAATTGAACTTAAAACTTTAAGAGGAGCTACAGGAGGTGTTATTACTGTTGATCCTGGATTTAAAAACACAGGTTCTTGTAAAAGTGCTATTACATTTTTAAATGGAGAAGAAGGAGTTTTACGTTACCGAGGATATGCTATTGAAGATTTAGCAGAAAAAGCAGACTTTTTAGAAGTTGCTTATGCTTTAATTTTTGGAAATCTTCCTAATAAAGAACAGCTAGATAAATTTCATGCAGATATTAAAGAAGAATCTGTTGTTGATGAAGAAATTAAAAAAATATTAGATGCATTTCCTAAAAATGCTCACCCAATGGGAGTGTTATCTTCATTAACATCAGCATTAACTGCATTTAACCCTTCTTCTGTGAATGTAGATTCAGAAGAAGAAATGTACAATGCAATTGTTAAAATATTAGGTAAATTTCCAGTATTGGTTGCTTGGACAATGCGTAAGAAGAAAGGTTTGCCTCTGAATTATGGTTCTAATTCATTAGGATATGTTGAAAACGTATTAAAAATGATGTTTGAAAAACCAAATGAAGAGTATCAGCAAAATCCTGTTTTAGTAAATGCTTTAGATAAATTATTAATTTTACATGCAGACCATGAGCAAAACTGTTCTACATCAACTGTAAGAATTGTAGGTTCTTCTCATGCAGGTTTATTTCCTTCTTTATCAGCAGGTATTTCTGCGCTTTGGGGGCCTTTACATGGAGGAGCTAACCAAGCAGTGTTAGAAATGTTAGAAGCGATTAAAGAAGATGGTGGAGATACTAAAAAATACATGGCTAAAGCGAAAGATAAGCAAGATCCTTTCCGTTTAATGGGATTCGGACATAGAGTTTATAAAAACTTTGACCCTCGTGCAAAAATTATTAAAGTTGCAGCAGATGAAGTATTAGCAGATTTAGGTGTTGAAGACCCTATTTTAGATGTAGCGAAAGGTTTAGAAAAAGAAGCTTTAAACGACGAATATTTCGTGAAGCGTAAGTTATATCCGAATGTAGATTTCTATTCAGGAATTATATATAGAGCAATGGGTATTCCTGTAGAAATGTTCACAGTAATGTTTGCCTTAGGCCGCTTACCTGGTTGGATAGCACAGTGGAAAGAAATGAGAGAAAACAAAGAACCAATTGGACGTCCTCGCCAAGTATATGTTGGAGAAAACAGCCGTCCATTTGTAGATGTAAATAAAAGATAGATAAAATTAAAAATAAGTAATGTCATTCTAAAAAAATGTTTAGAATGACATTTTTTTTTGATATATGTTAATACCTAATATACATAACGAAACATCAAAACTGAAAGCAGTTATTTTAGGAACAGCAGAAAGTAATGGAGCTGTTCCTAAATTAGAAGATTGTTATGATCCTAAAAGTAAGCAACATGTAATTGCTGGGACCTACCCTAAAGAAGAAGACATGATTGCAGAAATGGAAGCTGTAGCTACGGTTCTGAAAAAGTATGATGTTGAAGTTTTTAGACCAGAGATTATTGAGAATTATAATCAGATCTTTTCAAGAGATATTGCATTTGTAATAGAAGATAAATTAATAAAAGCTAATATTCTTCCTGATAGAGCTAAAGAGTATGAAGCAATTCAATATATAATAGATAAAATTGATTCAGATAAGGTTATAGAATTACCAGAAGAATGCCACGTTGAAGGTGGAGATGTAATGCCATGGAATGATTATATTTTTGTTGGAACGTATTCGGGAGCGGATTACCCAGATTATATTACAGCAAGAACAAATAACGATGCTGTAATAGCTTTGCAAGAATTGTTTCCAGATAAAATGGTGAAATCATTTGAACTAAGAAAATCCAATGACGATCCTAAAGAGAATGCATTGCATTTAGATTGTTGTTTTCAACCTATAGGAAAAGATAAAGCCATTCTTCATAAAAATGGTTTTTTAGTAGAAAGAGAATATGAATGGTTGTTGAGTTTCTTTGGGAGAGAAAATGTTTTTGAAATTACAAAAGAAGAAATGTATAACATGAATAGTAATGTTTTTTCAATTTCTGAAGAAGTAATAATTTCTGAGAAAAACTTTACTCGATTAAATACATGGCTGCGAGAAAAAGGATTTACTGTTGAAGAAGTTCCTTATGCAGAAATAGCAAAACAAGAAGGTTTGTTAAGGTGTTCAACGATGCCCTTAATTAGAGAATAGGAATATTATATGGTAAAAGTAGTTTAATTTGTAAAATACTTTTACCATATTTAATATTAATAACTAAGTGTTTAGTTTCTTTTCGACTTGAGTTTGAGTTATATTTAATTACTAATGAATTGTTTTAAAACGAACATGTCATATTGAGTGATTTTTCAGACTAAAAAGAAGAAAAATTGTATCGAATTGTTCTCTACACATCTCCTTTACAGTCGATAATCGAAATCAGGTTAATACTTATATTGAAAAAAACTGTAAATATTTAGATGTTAGTTATATATAAATTTCAGTATTAAATTTAATTCCCAAACCATTTTTAACAGCATTCATATAGTTTAAGAAATTAGGTCCTTCGATGCTAGAATATACCCATATAAAGCCACCTCCAATGTTTTGAGGTGCAGTATTTGGAGTGCCCTGCCAACATTTAGGAGTAACAGAATTTTGTCCAGTTACCCATAAATTAAATAGATTTTCCATATCTGAAGGACTACAATTGGTTTGAGGACAACAACAATTATTACAAGTACCAGCTACTATAGATGTATTAATATCTAACCAATCGCCTGGGTTGTTGAATTTTCCACCAGCATAGCACTGTAAATTTAACCAACTAACAATACCTCCAGTGTTTTGTACATAGTTTACCCAGTTTTTCCAATCAATTTTATTAGAATACGGAGCTGCAGTAATTTTTAGACCAACTGTTGCAGCAGCCGTAGCAATGCTATATATAGGGCTAGTGATTGAAAGGTTACCGCCTTCATAATCTAAATCAATACCATTAAAGCCTAAATTAAGACCGTTGCAAAAGCCTTAATGAACAGAGTTATTTTTGCTTTTTGATTTTTTGATTCGTATTTTTCACTTTTTAG
>CANMJA010000019.1 GCA_947498055.1 uncultured Tenacibaculum sp. | reverse complement strand
AAATTCAAGGGGCTTACTTTTTTAAAAAAATAAAAAAACAACGGTTTTACTGACTGCAGAGAATTAAAAATGGGATTTATTAGTTTTTATCGGACAACAATAATTTTATTTATAAATTCTACAGTTTGTTCTTTACTAGGAATAGTTGGGAAAAATTCCATTACTTTTGGATCAGAATTAATCGAAAACAGTCTAGGAGTATCTTCATTTATCCAGTTTCTAAAGCCTAGTCTTTGAGATGTAAAAAGGTGTTTTTTCATTATTAGATGTCATTAAATTGCAAACAAAAATAAAACAATAGTGTAAGTCTATTCAAAATTCAAAAAGAATGTTTTATTGTTGGTTATATGACAATAAAATTCAAAAAATATTAGATTAATTTTATTTTTTTAATATACTTTATGATATTTTTATGTTAAAATTAATTTTTTTTTAACATAAATACATTTTTTAGGTATTCGTAATTTTATATTGTTATTTTATGGATACTACAATAACAATATTTCTTTTTTTAGTCAAATTATCATATTGTCATTTTCATGTATGTTTTTTTAATAAGTAGTCCTTTTTTGAAAACGTTTTCGTTTGGTTATCAACAGGTTGTGTTTTGTTTTTTTAGTTCTTACCTCATAGCTTTGGCAAGCAAGTAACTAAACAAAATATTAATTATGTTAACAAGAAAACAATGCAAGCTATCTATTTTAATGTGTTTAATTCAAGTAGTGATTTTTGCACAAGAAAAAAAAAGTAATCTATCTTTTAGTGGTAGTGTTGATGTGTATGGAACAACTAATTTGTCAGAAAATTCAAGAGGTACTATAGGGATTTTATCAGATGTACCGGCTCATGGTTTTGGACTAGGAATGGCAAATACAGTTATTTCTTATGATTTTGAAAAAGCAGGAATTGTTGCCGATTTAGCATTTGGTCCACGAGCAAATGCAGCAAATGCATACCAAGGAAGTATTAACCAGCTATATGTTTATTATAGATTAGATGAAAAGTTTACATTTACATTAGGACAATTTAATACCTTTTTAGGGTATGAAGTTATTTCTCCGGTAGATAATTTTAATTATTCTGTATCTTATTTATTTAATGCAGGACCTTTTTCTCATACAGGGTTTAAAGTAGATTATAAAGCATCAGAAGATTGGTCTTTAATGTTAGCAGTAACAAATCCACATGGAATTACAGCAGGAACAAACATTACTAACGATTTTCAATTAGGTTTTCAAGCAGGGTTTAAAGAGCAATTTTTAAATGTTGTTTATGGAGCAGATGGTTCTGGTTTTGATGATGTTTTATATGTAGATTACACAGGAGGATTTGATGCAACAGATTCTTTTTTTATAGGTATTAATGCTGCATATTCTAATTCTAGTGATGCAGATGGTGGGTATTACGGAGGAGCCTTATATTTACAAAATAAATTTACAGAAACTTTTTCTTTAGGTTTAAGGCCAGAATATTTTGCAACAACAAGCGGAAGTGCAGAAGCTGCAATCTTAGCATTCACACTTTCAGCTAATCAAAAATTAACAAAAAATTTAAATGTTATAGGAGAAGTAAGACTAGATACTTCAGATGATGTTCCTGTAATAGGAACAAGAGATAATGTGGCAGGACTAACATTTGCGGCTGTTTATAAATTTTAAAAACTACTAAACTAAATAATAACATGAAAAAAATTGAGGCAATAATAAGGAAGTCTAAATTTCGGGAAGTAAAAAATGCATTGCATGAAGTAGGAGTCAATTTCTTTTCTTACTGGGATGTAACTGGATTAGGGAACGAAAAAAAAGGACATGTTTATCGAGGTGTTTCTTATAGTACTAGTGATATTCAAAGAAGATACTTATCGATAGTTGTTAATAATGAATTTGAAGAAATTACTATAAAAACAATTTTAGAAGCCGCTTCTACAGGGGAAGTAGGAGATGGAAAAGTATTTGTAAGTGATATTCAAGATGCTTATAGAATAAGAACAGGCGAAAAAGGAGGAGATACATTAAATTAATAAGAAAGAACTATTATGGAATTAACAACAAATAATGTATGGATGATGATCTGTACAGCACTCGTTTTCTTTATGCATTTAGGTTTTGCATTTTTAGAAATAGGTTTAACTAGACAAAAAAACACATTAAATATTTTATTTAAGAATATTTTTATAATTACAACAGGTCTTTTACTGTATGCAGCTTTTGGTTTTAATTTAATGTATCCAGGTTTTGCTAAAGATGCTTCAGGAATATTTGGTTTTGCTGGGTTTGGACTACAGCCACCAATGGTGGAAGGAGCTTTAGATTTAACATATAATACTGGTTATACCTATTGGACAGATTTTCTTTTTCAAGGAATGTTTGCTGCAACAGCAGCTACCATTGTTTCTGGTGCAGTAGCTGAGAGAATGAAAATTTTACCATTCATGATTTTTACCGTAATTTATGTTGGACTAGTATATCCAATAGCTGGCTCATGGAAATGGGGAAAAGGTTTTTTAGAGAACTTAGATACTTCTTTCTATGATTTTGCAGGATCTACTTTGGTACACTCTGTTGGAGGATGGGCAGCTTTAGTAGCAGTTTGGCTATTAGGAGCAAGAATAGGAAAATTTAAAGACGGAAAAGCACAAGCTATTCCTGGACATAATATTCCGTTAGCAACAGCAGGAGTGTTAATTCTTTGGTTAGGATGGTTTGGTTTTAATGGAGGTTCTGTATTATCTGCAGACGCAGCAGGAACTTCATTAACATTAGTAACTACATGTTTAGCTGCTGCTGCAGGAGGAGTTGTTTCAGCAATTTTTTCTACTATTTTATATAAAAATTTAGATTTAACGATGTTTTTAAATGGAATATTAGGTGGTTTAGTTGCTATTACAGCAGGAGCAGATCAAATGGGAGCAATGGACGCAATTATTGTAGGTGGTATTGGAGGAGTTCTTATTGTATTAGCAGTAAGTTTAGTAGATAAAATAAAGTTAGACGATCCTGTAGGAGCAATTGCAGTTCACTTAATATGTGGAATATGGGGTACACTAGCGGTAGGTATTTTTGGTAAATTAGCAAGTGGAGCACAATTTGTAAGTCAATTAATAGGCGTTGCTTCTTATGCAGTTTTTTGTGTTACAACTTCATTTATCATCATATTCACTTTAAAGAAAACAATGGGAATAAGAGTTACCGAAAAAGAAGAAATAGAAGGTTTAGATACTCATGAACATGGGATGTCTGCTTATTCAGATTTTAGATTGAATGAGCACTAATAAATCGAGGTTGATTTTTAATAAGGCTTGTATTTTTTAATACAAGCCTTTCTTTAGAAAAAAGTTAAAGTATTTACTTGGATAAATTGTTAGATTCTTAATAAAATAAGAAGTTTCAAGTTAAAACGAGTACATAAAATATAGATATAGAAACACATTTACTACAAAACACTTTAGTGTCAAAATATCAATTTAAAAGCTTTTTTTTAAGATAATGTAAATTAAATAATACAAAATTTAGTATTTCAATAAAAATAACGTATAAGGATATAAATAACTCTTTTTCAAGTTTTTATTTCGTTATATTGGAGATGAAAATATAATAATTATGCAAAACCAAGGACTTTATTTAAATGAATTTGAAACGGCTAATTGTGGCGCTGGTTTTATTTGTAATTTGAAAGGACAAAAATCAAATCAAATTATACATGATGCATTAGAAATATTAATAAAATTAGAACATAGAGGAGCCGTAAGTTCAGATGGTAGAACAGGAGATGGAGCAGGTATTCTAATAGATATACCTCATGAATTTTTTCAAAGAGTTTGTGATTTTAACTTGCCAAAAGCTAGAGAATATGCAGTAGGACAAGTTTTTTTACCTAAAAAATTTAATCAAAGTAGTTTTTGTGAATCTGTTTTTGAAAAAGAACTTAAAAAGCAAGGATTGCTAATTTTAGGTTGGAGAGAAGTACCTGTAGATACTTCTAATTTAGGAGCAATTGCAGCAAAAACCCAACCAAAAGTAAAACAGGTTTTTGTTGGTAAAGGAGAGAAGGAGTTAAATGAATTAGAGTTTAACGCAAAACTTTTTGCAGCAAGAAAAATTAGTGAACACACTATTACCAAATCTAAAATATCTGAAAGTAACTATTTCTATTTATCCAGTTTTTCTACTACTACATTAATTTACAAAGGACTATTAATGCCAGAAGATATTGGGCGTTTTTATGTAGATTTAAAGCAACCAGATTTAGTAACAAGATTGGCCTTAGTACACCAACGTTTTTCCACCAATACTTTTCCTTCGTGGGATTTGGCACAGCCATTTCGTTTTATGTGTCATAATGGTGAAATTAATACTTTAAAAGGAAATGTGAAAAGAATGTTAGCCAGACAAGAACTAATGAAGAGTGATTTGTTTGGAGATGACATGGAAAAACTATTTCCTATAATAACAGAAGGAAAATCAGATTCTGCTTCGATGGATTTAGCAGTAGAACTGTTGTTA
Source organism: uncultured Tenacibaculum sp. (assembly GCA_947498055.1). GTDB lineage: Bacteria > Bacteroidota > Bacteroidia > Flavobacteriales > Flavobacteriaceae > Polaribacter. Next base: position 77,287 of record CANMJA010000019.1, on the reverse strand, counting down.
ATGACAGGGAGATCTTTACCAGAAGTAATGATGATGTTAGTACCAGAGGCTTGGGAAAAAGATGCCACAATGCAAGAAGATAAAAAAGCATTTTATGAGTATAACTCTTGTATTATGGAACCATGGGATGGACCAGCTTCTGTACCATTTACAGACGGAAATTATATAGGTGCATTATTAGATAGAAATGGTTTAAGACCATCAAGATATACCGTAACCAAAGATGGTAACGTAGTAATGTCTTCAGAAATAGGGGTTTTAAATATAAAACCAGAAAATGTTATTAAACATGGTAGATTAGAACCAGGTAAAATGTTTTTAGTAGACATGAATGCTGGTAGAATTATTGAAGATGAAGAAATTAAAGAAGCAATTGTTTCTAAAAACCCGTACAAGAAATGGTTAAAAGAACACTTGCTAGAATTAGGAGAAATACCTTACACAAATAATACAATACCTACAGAAAAAACAGATTATAACACACGTTTACGTTTGTTTGGGTATACTATAGAAGAGATAGATAATTTAATAGGACCAATGGCCTTGCAAGGTAAAGAAGGTATAGGTTCTATGGGAACAGACACTCCTTTAGCTGTTTTGTCTGATAAATCTCAATTATTATATAATTACTTTAAGCAATTATTTGCACAAGTAACAAATCCGCCTTTAGACGGAATTAGAGAAGAAATTATTACAGATATTAGTTTAGCAATAGGTTCTGATAGAAATATATTTGATATCATACCTAAACAAGCAAACAAACTTCGAATTAAAAATCCTGTAATATCTAACGAAGATTTAGATAAAATTAAAAACCTAGAACACGACGATTTTAAAGCAGCTACTATTCCTATATTGTTTCCTTTAGAAAAAGGAGTAAATGGAATTGAAAATGCTTTAGAAGGAATTTTATATAAAGCAGAAGATGCCGTAGACGAAGGAGCAAATATTATTATTCTATCAGATAGAGGAGTAAATAAAGAATGGGCACCTATACCAGCCTTATTAGCTTGTTCTTACTTACATAACTCTATGTATAGAAAGAAAACACGTTCTAAAATAGGTATTATTATTGAGAGTGCAGAACCAAGAGAACCACATCATTTTGCAACTTTATTTGGTTATGGAGCAAGTGCCATAAACCCATATATGGTGAATGAAATTATAGCCAAGCAAGTTAAAAAAGGAGAAATTAAAAATATTGAAGTAGAAGAAGCAGTAAAAAACTTTAATAAAGCTATAGGAAAAGGATTATTAAAAATAATGAATAAAATAGGAATCTCTACATTACATTCTTATAGAGCTTCTCAAATATTTGAAATTTTAGGATTGAAAAAAACTTTTTCTGAAAAATATTTTCCAAATACACCTTCTAGAATAGGAGGAATAGGATTATATGTATTACAGAAAGATATTTATAAACGATGCACAGAAGCATTTAGAGAAAGAGAAATAGATAGCTTGCTCGATTTAGAAATTGGAGGAGATTATCGTTGGAGAAGAAATGGAGAACGACATATGTTTAATCCTACTACTGTATCTAAATTACAACAAGCAGTTCGATTAAAAAGTAAAGAGAGTTATAAGGTTTATGCAGATAAAATAAACAAACAATCTAAAGAATTAATGACATTAAGAGGGTTGTTTGAGTTTGTAAATCTCGATCCAATTCCGATAGAAGAAGTAGAACCTTGGACTGAAATTGTTAAAAGATTTAAAACAGGGGCAATGTCTTATGGTTCTATAAGTCAAGAAGCACATGAAAACTTAGCCATCGCCATGAATAGAATTGGAGGGAAATCCAATTCAGGAGAAGGAGGGGAAAATAAAACTCGTTTTAAAAAATTATCTAACGGAGATTCTAAAAATAGTGCTATAAAGCAGGTTGCTTCTGGTAGATTTGGAGTTACGAGTAATTACTTAACCAGTGCTCGTGAAATTCAAATAAAAATGGCGCAAGGTGCCAAACCAGGAGAAGGTGGTCAATTACCTGGTAAAAAAGTATTACCATGGATTGCTGAAGTACGAAATTCGACCCCTTATGTAGGATTAATTTCACCACCACCACACCATGATATTTATTCAATAGAAGACTTAGCGCAATTAATTTTCGATTTAAAAAACGCGAATAGAGAAGCAAGAATAAATGTAAAATTAGTTTCTAAAGTAGGTGTTGGTACTATTGCAGCCGGAGTAGCAAAAGCAAAGGCAGATGTAATCTTAGTTTCTGGTTTTGATGGAGGTACAGGAGCTTCTCCTCTAACTTCGTTAAAACACGCAGGTTTACCTTGGGAATTAGGAATCGCAGAAGCGCAACAAACATTGGTTTTAAATAATTTACGAAATAGAGTTGTATTAGAATGTGATGGACAGTTAAAAACAGGTAGAGATGTGGCAATAGCATGTTTATTAGGAGCGGAAGAATTTGGTTTTGCAACTGCACCATTAGTAGCATCTGGTTGTATAATGATGCGTCAATGTCACCTAAATACTTGTCCTGTAGGAATAGCAACACAAGACCCTGAACTACGCAAAAACTTTAAAGGAACTCCAGAGCATGTAATAAATTTCATGTATTTCGTAGCAGAAGAATTAAGACAAATAATGGCTTCTCTAGGTTTTAGATCGATTAATGAAATGGTAGGACAATCTGAAAAGTTAAATGTAAATTCAGCTATAAATCATTACAAAGCCAAAGGTGTAGACGTTTCTGCTATTTTATATAAACCCAAGGTAGAAAATAGCCCTATTTTATATAATACAGAAAAGCAGAATCATAATTTAGAAAAGGTATTAGATTTTAAAATTATAGACGATGCAAAAGGAGCGATTAAAAATAAATTAAAATCAGAGTTTACTTACGAAATTCAAAATACAAATCGTTCGGTAGGAGCACTTACGAGTAATGAGATATCTAAACTACATGGAGAAGAAGGACTGCCAGAAGATACATTAACACTTAGGTTTAAAGGATCTGCTGGTCAAAGTTTTGGTGCTTTTACTACCAAAGGTGTTACTATGTTTGTAGAAGGAGAAGCAAATGATTATTTAGGTAAAGGTCTCTCTGGAGGAAAAATAATTATTAAAAAACCTGTAGAAGCTGATTTTAAAGCCTCTGAGAATATTATTGTAGGAAATGTTTGTTTTTATGGAGCAGTTACAGGAGAAACATATATTAATGGAATTGCAGGAGAGCGTTTCTGTGTTCGTAATTCTGGAGTTACAGCAGTAGTAGAAGGAATTGGAGATCATGGATGTGAATACATGACAGGGGGTACTGTAGTAGTGTTAGGAAAAACAGGAAGAAATTTCGGAGCTGGTATGAGTGGAGGAATAGCTTATGTATATGACCCTTCTCATCAATTTAGAAATGAATTATGTAATTTAGAAATGGTAGAGTTACTTCATTTAGAAACAAAAGACCACCATGAATTAAAAGACTTAATTCAAAAACATGTAAACTATACAGATAGTAATCTTGGTCAAGATATTTTAAAAGAATGGGAAGTAAATAAAATGGATTTTATTAAAGTGTTTCCTACCGATTATAGATTGGCATTAGAAAGAATAGAACAAGAAAAGAAAACTCAAATTACAGCATCATAAATATGGGAGAATTAGGCGGATTTAATAAGTATCAAAGAAAAGAAGAATTAAATGATACTGTAAAAGAGAGAGTTAAGAATTTTAAAGAATTTACAAGCCCTTTATTAATAAAGGATCAACAAAAACAAGGTTCACGATGTATGGATTGTGGAATTCCATTTTGTCATAGTGGTTGTCCTTTAGGAAATTTGATTCCAGATTTTAACGATATGGTTCATAAAGGAGAATGGAAAAAAGCATTAGAAATATTGCATGCAACCAATAATTTTCCTGAATTTACAGGAAGATTATGTCCTGCACCTTGCGAAAAAGCTTGTGTATTGGGTATTATAGATGAGCCAGTTGCAATAGAAAATATAGAGAAGTATATCATAGAAAAAGGGTTTGAAAAAGGATGGATAAAAGCTAGAAAACCCAAAAATAGAACTGGTAAAAACGTAGCAATAGTGGGTTCTGGACCAGCAGGTTTAGCAGCAGCTCAGCAATTAAATAGGGCAGGGCATACGGTAACGGTTTTTGAGAGAGAAGATAAAATAGGAGGTTTATTGCGTTATGGAATTCCTAATTTTAAATTAGAAAAAGAAATTATCGATAGACGTGTAAATATATTAGAAGAGGAGGGAATTATTTTTAAGACCAATGTATATGTTGGAAAAAATTATTCTACAGAAGAATTAAAAAAATTCGATTCTATAGTATTATGTGGTGGTGCTTCCGTGTCTAGAAATTTATCAATTCCTGGTAAAGATGTCAAAGGAGTGGTGCAAGCAATGGATTTTTTAACAAGACAAACCAAAGCATTGTTTGATAAAAGTTTAGAAAAAGAGGTCATAAATGTTAAAGGTAAAGATGTAATTGTAATAGGAGGTGGTGATACAGGTTCCGATTGTATAGGAACGTCTAATAGGCAAGGAGCTAAATCGGTAGTGAATTTTGAAATAATGCCTAAACCACCTAAATCACGAAGTGAAAAAACACCTTGGCCTTTTTGGCCTTTACAATTAAAAACAAGTTCATCACACGAAGAAGGTTGTGATAGAAATTGGTTAATAAACACAAAAGAATTTATTAAAAATGAAAAAGGAGAATTAATTGCATTAAAAACGGTAGAAGTAACTTGGAAAATAATTCCAGGAGAGAGACCGCAATTAATAGAAAAAGAAGGAACAGAAAAAACTTGGCCTTGTGATTATGTATTTTTAGCTTTAGGATTTACCGGGCCTGAGAAAAGTTTACCAGAACAATTAGGAATAGCGTTAGACACAAGAACAAACGTAAAAGCAGATACAAGTAATTACGAAACAAATGTGTCTGGTATTTTTACAGCAGGAGATATGAGAAGAGGTCAGTCGCTAATTGTATGGGCAATTTCTGAAGGTAGACAGGCAGCACATTATGTAGATGCTTATTTAATGGGCAGTTCTAGTTTACCGTTAAAAGATAAAAATGATTTATTAACTGCTTAAAGTTATTATAGTTAGTGTTTTAAGAAAGACAATTTGTTACTAGTTAACAGATTGTTTTTTTTATTTGTATTGTCACACTTCGTATCTTTTACATGTCTAATTAATAGAGACATGAAAAATACATTAGAAATATTAGTAAAAAAAGCAAATTTAGGCAATAGAGAGGCCTTAGAGTTAGTGGTGTTAAAAATCAAAGATTATATTTATAATCTATCTCTAAAAATGTTACTTTATCCAGAAGATGCTGAAGACGCAACACAAGAAATACTGATAAAAGTAATTACTCATTTAAGTACTTTTCACCATAAAAGTAAGTTTATGACTTGGGTGTATCGAATTGCTACTAATTATTTACTTAGTTATAGAAGTAAAAAAAATAAAGAGTTTGCAATGCCTTTTAATGATTATGCAGATTTAATAGATACGGGTCATTCTAATATGGTTAAATATTCTACAAACGAAGGAGAACTTTCTTTGTTAGAAGAAGAAGTAAAAGTTAGTTGCACACAAGGGCTATTACTTTGTTTAAATTCTATAGATAGAATGGTTTATATTTTATCGGAAATTTTAGAATTTAATAGTGTAGAAGGAGCTGAAATAATGCAAATAACTGCTGAAAACTTCAGAAAAAAATTATCACGATCAAGAGCCAAAATTCGAAATTTTCTAAATAATAAATGCGGGTTAGCAAACTCTAAAAACCCTTGTCGTTGTAATAAGAAGATTGATTTTCTAATTGATCAAAAAATTGTAAACCCAAAAGATTTAAGATTTGCAAGATTTTCTCAACGTAGTATAGATTTGGTAGAAAAATTAGGGGAGCTAGAGAAATCTATAGCAATTTATCGTTCAGTTCCTAAAGCTGAAGCACCAATGAAAATATATAATAGAATAAAAGAAACACTAGCAATAGATTAAATATGGTTACTAACAAAATCAATTTTCATCATTTTATTATTATTACTCTATTAACAAGTATTTGGATTCATATTTCTGAAGTTTTTGGAAACAGTAATCGATCGGTTTTTATTTCAAGCACAATAGTTTGGTTAACTATTTTCGTTATTTTTTGGGTTGCAATTTCGAATATGGGATTGTCGGAATGGAAAATTTTGTGGATTGTTTTACCACTAAGTTGGTTAGAGATGATAATAGGTACTTGGATTGCTTCTAAACTATATAAAAAAATATAAAAATGACAAAATCTAAAATAGTAGATATTCCAACTAAGATGGAAAAATTTTATGGAAAAGGCACTATGTTACACCCTTCAGAAGAAGATGTAGAAGAACTAGTAAAAATAATTCCACAAGGTTATGTAGCTACAATAGATGTACTTTCAAAGCGAATGGCAAAAGACTTTTATACAGATGTAACTTGCCCTATGCGAGTAGGAAATGCTATAAAAAAAATTGCGGAACGCTATTCTAATGATAATATAGATTATCAAATACCATTTTGGCGTGTAATTCGTTCCAATAAATTGATTATAAAATCGAATAATTTTGAATTTAGTGCCTCTCAAATAGAGGATGAAGGATTCAAATTACTTTTTACTAAATCAGGTTCTATTAAATTAGAAGTAGATTCTAGTAAAATGTTTTTCTTTCGTTAAACGGTTAAGGGGAAAAATAGAAATAATTACTTAGTTTTTAGTTAATGGTAGTTTACATAAAACTAAGAGCATGTTTTCTTACATATTATTTTATAAATACTTTTTTTTGAGGTAAAGTTTGATTATCATTTATTTTTTTCCTCCAAAGCTAACTATAGGATCATTTGATTTCATTACAGAAAGTCCACTTTCGTTGTCAGAAATGATACCAACCTGAATAACAATTCTTCTATCTGTATCTGTATATATGAAATTGGATGTGTTATTTTTACCAACAGGAACAAAAGCAATACCAGTAATAGGAGCAACATTATCACTAAAACTTATAGTGTATAAATTAGAATCAGATGATGCAATAGTAGCCTTCCCAGATTCATTAGTTATCTGAGGCGAGATTAAATTTCCTGTATGAGTTCCTAAGAGTTGTGTAGGAAGTTCAACACTATTTGAAGAGTTATCACCAATATTCTCATCAGAAGAGCACGAGGTAAATAAAGAAGCAATAGTGAAGAAAAGTAAGAGTATTTGATATTTGTTTATAGAGATTTTTTTTGCCATAATTTTTAATTGTTTAAGAAAATTTATGAATGATTATTGGTTTGTGTTTTTGTGATTAAGTGATTGATATTTAATAAATAACTTCTATAAATATAAGTTTATTTTATGGTTGTGATATTTTTCCACGTTTCAATTGCCCAAGATTCATCTTCTAAATAATCGAAATACAAAGCTACTTGTATAAATTCCTTGTCAATAATTGAAAATCCATAAATTACATGATACTCTTTAAAAGGGTTCTTTTCTTTAATTTTATATCCAATTCTTAAGATATTAGAATCTGAGAATTCATAATTAGTGAATGTAGGAGATTTTGAGGTGTCTCTATTTTCGATAGATTTTAACTGTTCTTGATAAAATTCTTTTTTAGATTTCTCAAAATTCCAAATAGCTATTCTTACAGATTTATCTCCTGTAGTATAGAGTAAATCTCCATTTTCTTCTTTTTCTCTTTCAAATAAATTATTTATTTTAATTACCCATTTTTCTGTTAGAAAATGTTCTACCATAAAATTGTCTTCCAATTCATAATCATCTACCTTGTACCACTCTGAATTTTCATTTTTTCTTTCGAAAACCGATCCTATTCCTTTTAATAATAAGTTTTTAATAGATGGTTCAATTTCTATTATATGAGACACATGGTAAATACCTATATTTTTAGCATTATTTACATATTCATCGCTCTCTAAGCCAGAAAATATTCTCCAACCACTATCTTCAGGTACTGCTTTTTTTCCTCTAAACATAAACATAGGTTTCTTTCCTTGGTCAGTGATTAATTTAGAAACCGTTACACTACCTATATTTGAGAGTTCTTCCATATTTATTTTTTTAATTGAGTATAGAAACTTAGAGTAGTAGTTATACAGTTAGTTTCTATTGTACTAAAATCAAATATAAATATTTTGCTTTTATTTTTTAATAGTAAAACGAAAGTCTTATTAAAGAAAATTAGGTAAATAAATTTAGGGCTTTATGTAATTTAAAAGCCCTAAATTGTATGTTATAGTTGGTTGGTAGTTTATTTTGTTATTGCTTTTTTCAGTAATTCCATACCTAATTGATTTGTTTTCTCCATTTCTTTTTTTGCCCCAAAAAGCCACATAAAAAAAGCATCAATGATTCCTGATTTCAGTTTAAAAGTTTGGTGTACTGTAATACCTTTTTCATTTTTGGTAAAGGTGTAATCAAACGTAGGTTTAGCGACAAATGGTTTTTGAATATCGCATTTCATGCCAATAAATTCTAACTCTTTTATGGTATAAATTTCTTGATATCCTAAATCTTTTCCTTTGTTTCCATTCCAATGATATTGAGCTCCTATAGTTCCATCAATTCCTTTTACTTCATATTTTTGCTTTGGATCTTGCACTAAAAATGGAGACCATTTCGGAAAGTTTTTTAAATATTTTACCATATCAAAGACCTTTTGTTTATCTGCCTTTATGGTTGCTTTTTGTATGATTTCAATATTTTGTAACTGACTTGCCTTGTAAAAACCAAAAATTAAAAAAAGTAAAATGGCTGTTCCTATGGTTAAAAAAATCATTTTTTTCATTTTAAAATTAAGTTTAAATTACATTGGTATAATAGAACGAACCTCGATAGTACCACCAATTTTTAAGATAGGACATTGTTTAGATAATGTGGTAGCCTCTTCAATACTTGTTGCTTTTACTACCATTGTTCCACCAACTGTTTTTTTATCAGAAATATATATTCCTTCATTTTCTGTTTCATCAGAAGAAATTTGCACTGCATCAAAACCTAATTGATATACACTAACTAATTTTGCTTGAGAAGCAATTCCTCCGATAAATTTACCCCATTCATTTGCTTCTTGTGCTAACTCTTCTTTATTTGGTTGTTGATTTTCAGTTGGTTCGTATCTGAAGATAAACATGAATTCTTGTAAATTTGCCATAATAAACTTGTTTTAAATATTAATAGTACCTCAAAATTAGTACGACTTATTATTAGAAAACTTGTCTTATGGCAAGAAATTACAAATTAATGGATTTACGTATTCTACTAAGAGAAGAATCTGTAACACCTAAAAATGAGGCAATATTTTTTAAAGGAGCTTGTTGTATAATTTGTGGTTTTCTTTTGAGAAGAGTTAAATATCTGTCAGTAGCACTTTCTTTAATTATAGAAACAGATCGTTGTTTAAATTCAAATAAGCTATTAGATAACCAAGCACGTCCCCATTCTCTAAAATTTTCTATAGAATGAAAAAGTTCCTGAAATTTATCAAAATCAATTTTATAACAACTGCAATCTGTTAGCGATTGCATATATTCTTTAGCTGGTATTCTTTGAAATAAAGAAGAAACTTCAATAACAATTTCATTTTCAATAAAAAAGTTGGTTGTAATATCATCTCCATTATAATCATATACAAAAGATCTCATAATTCCTTTTTCTAAAACCATATAATTATTGGCAGTTTGCCCTTCTTTTAGAATGAAATCTCCTTTTTTTAATTGAATTTTTTCATGAATACTAAAAATTTTTTCCAAATCGCTATCAGATAATTCAGGATGTTGGTAAACCTGTCTCAAAATTTGTTCTTTCACTGTCTGTTTTTATTTTAATGATATATAAGTGCATAAAGTTACACTTATATATGTAGTTTTTTTAGAGGATAAAAATTTTATTAAAAATAGATTTAGTAGCTACTGTGCTTAGGGTTTTATAAATATTTTAGTCTAAATTATTTTCGTTTTTATTCTTAAAATGAATGTAATATTTACTACAAATAAACAGAAAGATAGCGAAAAGAAAGTTAGACTAATATTACTTATTTTCAACGAGACTTTCGTTTTCAATTACTGTTTCATAATGTTGAACAGTAGGAAAAGGTTCGTAATAATGATGTAGTAATTCTTTCCATATTAAATATTCTTTGGATTTTCTAAAACCTATATTATGATCTTCCAAAGTTTTCCAGTTAACAAGTAAAATATATTTATGATCTTCTTCGATACATTTTTTTAAGGTATGACCTTTATATCCTTTAATAGAGCTTATGTATTTTCCTGCAATTTCAAAGTCTCTTTCAAATTCCTTTTCAAGTCCTTTTTTAATGTATAATATTGCAACTTCTAGTATCATGGTTACCCTATTTTTAATCCGTTTTCAATAGTGTTTTCTGGTTGAATTAATATAATATCATTATCGTTACCAACGGCGCCTAAAATTAAACATTCACTCATTATATTGGCAATTTGTTTAGGAGGAAAATTGATAACAGCAACAACTTGCTTACCTATTAAGTTTTCTGGTTTGTATCGCTTCGTTATTTGTGCAGAAGTTTTTCGTTTACCAAACTCTCCAAAATCTACTATTAATTTATAAGCAGGTTTCTTTGCTTCTTTAAAGTTTTCAGCGGATATTACGGTACCAATTCTCATATCTATTTTTTGAAAATCATTCCAATTAATTTCATTCATTTTTATAGGGGGTTTTTATGTGCCTTTAAAGTAAATATAGTTAAAAATATTTTCGAATTCTATCCAAGGTTTCTTATCTTATTTTAAAATAAGATGTTATATATGAATTAAGTTTACTCTATTTAAAAAGAAAGGTTTTAACTTCACAAGAGTGTTATATTTTTTTAATTTTATAAAATAAAAAGGCTTCAATTATATCGGCAATTTCGGTATAAAATGTTTTCGAAATTCTCTCTTACAATGTCTTGTATTTTAGTTTATATCATTGATTTGTTACAATAAGTGGCTTTTTCAAAGTCTCTAATATTTATTGATATAATGGGAACATTAGGAAATAGTAACTTTAATTCAGTAATAATTTTTTCTGAAAGATTCTTTTTTTGAGAAACAGTTCGTCCTTCCATAATATTGGCGAAAATATGTATAAAATCATCTTTAGTGTTACCTGTAGTGTAATACTCAAAAGAATTAATTCGTGCTTTAATATCTTCTTTTTTAAAAAGGTTGGTTGATTCTGCTGTGTTATATACTTTTTGTATAATTTCTTGAGGTGTTTTTAATTTTAAAATATTTTCAGAGCAATCAATGATAAAATGTGGCATAATTTATTTTTAAATATAGTTTAGTTGTATCATAAAATATGAACTAAAAATAGTGCTTTTTTTAATAATTTTATCAATTATAAAGTTAATTAAAAGATTAATTTACTCAATAATTGTATAGAAAAAATAATGTACCAAGTCTGCCACCTTTTTCATTTGCATTATCTAATTCGCCAAGAAAAATAACTAAATGTTTCTTGAAAGATTTTTTTAGACTTTTGTTGTTAGCCTTTGTATTCTTTAAACCAAAAGGCATAACTGTACTTTTATTGGTCTCAAAAATAGTTAAAACTGTGCACTTTAGTGCATCTCGCTTTAGCTTCTAAAAACTTTCGTTACATTTATAATATATCAGTTATTCAAAGAAGCAATAGCCATTCAGTAAGTCGTTTAACAGTTCATATAGTTTGGAATACTAAGTACAGATATGATGTTTTGAATGGAGATATAAAAATTAAGGTGTCGTACCATCTTGAAGCAGGTTTGTGAATCTGAGAATGTTCATATTCTAAAAAGGATTATATACAAATACATACTAAAGAGATAACCATCTTAACAAAGGATAAAATTACTGCTTATACTACAAATGATGTCGAAATTGGTACATTAGAGATTCCAATTAGAGTGAGTTATAAAAAGGAAGTTCACAAAACTCTAAGAATTCCTTAATAAATGTAAAAAAACTCCTTTTTAATTACTCTAACTCTTTAACTTCTTTTTTTGTTATCATTAGTCGCCTTTAGGAGCAACCAAACTCATCGATCTTCATTCGATGGTAGTTTAGTTATAATAAGCCCCGTCAACTCAATTATAGTTTAATAATTTATCATATTTCAACTCCTTTTGCTACTAAAACAGCTAAAAATGGAATTATTAAAAGTAAAATTAATTCGATCTTAAGTAGAAACACTATTATTTTAAACTGTTTTAACTCGATAAACTTAACCTTTAATTTTCCTAATTTTAAAAATTGAAGTGTAGGATAAATTGACAACAAACCAACTAAAATGAATAGAGAAAATTTTAAGATAAATATATAATTTGTTAAATAATAATCTTTTCCTTTACCAAAATAATAGATTCTAAATAAACCTGTAATAACTGTTAACGCTGCAAATACACCGAAAAATAAGTCAGCTTTTTTAAGGATTAAAAAATTACTATAAGTCATTTTTCTTTTTATAATACAGAGTTCAATAACTAATACAGAAAACAAAATGAAAATGGATATAAAATGTAAATAAGTTCCTATTGAGTATAACCACATGTTTTATTCAAATTTATTTGGAGCATCTTTTAAAGCTACAGGTCTAAAAATTACTGCTCTTTCCTCAATTTTTGCAAAAGGTGTTTCTTTACCATCCAAGAGTTTAAATAATTCAACGGTTTCTAGTAATATTCCTTCTTCATATTTATATTTCTGAGAAATTCTCATTGTATTGTATGGAGCAAATGAGCTAATATTATCAACTGAAAATTGAATTACTTGCTTTCTAAATTCATTATCTGTAACACCAGTTCCGTTACCTAAAGAAGAATTTATTTTAGATACGATTTTTTCATCTTGTTTAGAGAAGTCAATTTCAAAAAACATAGTTTGCTCTCTCTTTCCAGCTTTTCCATCATAATCAGGATGAATTCGGTGCATATTTTTGATAGATTTCCAAAGATTCCCATATCTTCTTTGCACTACTTCAAAGGAATAATCATTTGATTCGTTTCTTATATACTCTCCAGCATTAAAAACATAAGCTTCACCACTTCCAACCCAAATAATTGAATAGTTATCTTTAACTGTTGGGAGTGTTTTACTTGGTGGAATAATAATTTTATTTGGTGTTTTACAAGAGCTTAATAAAGTTGCCAAGGCAAAGGCAAAATAAATTACTGTTTTTTTCATGATATTTTACTTTTAAAGTGAATAATTAATTAACACTACAAAAGTATATCGAAGTCAATGATTAAAAATTGATGTATGTTACACTCGTATATTATTTTATAATTTCCTTTCTAATACGACTTAAGCTTTCTCTTTCGATTCCTAAATAAGAAGCAAGATGATAGAGGGGGATTCGTTTAATAAATTTAGGGTAATCATTAATCATTTGTAAATATCTTTCTTTAGCAGAGAGAAATAAAAAAGATTCAAAGCGGTTGGTAGCAATTGCATAAACGCTTTCAGCGATTATTCTTCCAAATCGTTCCCAATTTTTAGATTTATCATAGGCATTTTTAAGAGCTTCAGCACTAAAAGTAAACAATTCACAATCTTCTAATGCTTGAATGTAATATCGGCTTGGTCTATTTTTCAGAAAATCTAAGTAAGAAACAGCATAATCATTTTTCAAAAAAAAATGATTATTAATTTCTTTTCCATCTGATAAATAAAATAACCTAAGTATACCTTTTTCAATAAATGCTATTTCATTTGATTTTTGACCTTCTTTTAAGAGAAAATCTCCTTTTTTAATTTTTTTTCGATTCAAATATGGAATAAACATAGAGCAGTCTTCTTCAGAAAAATCGGTTATTTTTCTAATCTGAATTTTAAAATTATCTAAATTCATTTTAAATCTATTTTTTAATTTTTAAAGAATTTATTATACAAGTGTTTATGATCTTTTTTTATGTAGATACCATTTCAATGGTTTTTTTTATATTGTATATATTAAATAGTAAATATACTACATAACCTTCTGGTTTTTTTAGAAAATTAACTAGATTCATTTCTCTTATTTCGAAAACTTGTATCTATAATCAATTATACAAATGTTAAAAATTTAAAAAAACTAATAGAATTATTGTTGCTAGAAGTCTTGTATAAAAATTAGTTTTTGGTATAGTAAATATTTTAGCAATACTGTGGTAATTAGTGTATAGTTTAGAGAAGCTAATAATTAGAGTTTATACTTAATATTCTGCCTTCTAATGAATTTCCTTCGCAAATAAGAAGTCTTGACTTTTCGTAATTCTTGAGTTTTTTTCAAATTCAGCCAGTTTCATTCAATTTTGCAATTTTTTGGGTAGTTAAAGCCAACAATTAGCTAAACAAAATTGTGTTTAACTTTATTGTATTTTCATTAAAATTACTTTGTGTAAAAACTATTTTTTATAAATAGACTAAGTACATTTAAACGATACTTTAATTTTTTTTCTAATTAAATATATAGAAGAAAAAGACTTATTTATTCTCATAATTTAATTTATAGATGGTGTTATTTTAAATAAAAAAATATTTTATTTTTTTGTTTAAAATAATTAGGATAATTCAAAAATAATAAGCAATATTTGCACATATACATGAAAGAACAGATTTTAAATATCATTTCTATTATTGTCTTTGTAATTATATTACAAGGATAAAAGGAAGTATGTTTAAACTAAAATATAATCAAAAAGCTTCCTAAATTTAGGAAGCTTTTTTTTTGAGATAAAATGAATAAAATAATAAACAGAATTATAATTATTACAGTCATTATCAGTTCGTCACCGAGTTGATACAGAATATAATATTATCCTATAAAAGCCTGTATCAACGTATTAATACAGGCTTTTTTTATTTCTGTGAATGTGATATTTGAGATAGGTTTAATTAATTGTTTTTCAGTTGTTTAAGTGATATTAATTTGCGCTGGAAATCATTTGGTTTAAAACAAAATAAAAAAATAAAAAAACGAATAAAATAATTTAGAATCATAAAAAGAACTAAAAATGTATTTCAACGAGAAAACTATAGTTTTTTATAATAAAAATTTATAGTATGAAAATGGTGTTTTTGAAGATGTAAGATCTTATTAATGTAGAAAATGAAGAAAGGTTTTAAAACCTTTGAAATTTTAAAAGATTAAAGAATGCATACATATAATTTATATAAAGAAGAAGTTTTAAAATTAAGAATTAAAGCGAAAGCAGTTTAACATGGAATTAAATAAGTTTAGTAAACAAGTAACGCAAGACGATACACAACCAGCAGCACAAGCAATGTTGCATGCTATTGGTTTAACAAAAGAAGATTTACAAAAACCATTGGTAGGAATTGCAAGTACCGGATACGAAGGAAATCCGTGTAACATGCATTTAAACGATTTAGCCAAATTGGTTAAAGAAGGAACACAAAATGTCGATTTAATCGGACTTATTTTTAATACAATAGGCGTCTCTGATGGTATTTCTATGGGAACACCAGGAATGCGATTTTCATTACCTTCTCGCGATGTTATTGCAGATTCTATGGAAACGGTTGTAGAAGCTATGGCATACGATGGTTTGGTTACCGTAGTAGGTTGCGATAAAAATATGCCAGGTGCTTTAATGGCTATGTTACGATTAAATAGACCTTCTGTCTTAGTATATGGAGGGACAATAGCTTCTGGTTGCCATCAAGGAAAAAAATTAGATATTGTTTCTGCCTTTGAAGCTTGGGGTAGTAAAGTAGCCGGTACTATAACACAAAAAGAATATCAAAGTGTAATAGAAAAAGCTATTCCAGGAGCAGGAGCTTGTGGTGGTATGTATACTGCCAATACAATGGCTTCTGCAATAGAAGCATTGGGTATGAGCTTGCCATATAATTCTTCTAACCCAGCAATTAGTAAAAACAAAGAAAAAGAGTGTGTAAAAGCAGGAGAAGCTTTACGAGTATTACTAGAAAAAGATATTAAACCATCAGATATAGTAACTAAAAAATCATTAGAAAATGCAGTTCGTTTGGTAACCATAATGGGAGGTTCTACAAATGCTGTTTTACACTTTTTAGCCATTGCAAAAGCAGCTGATGTCGCATTTACATTGAAAGATTTTCAACGTATTTCAGATGAAACTCCATTTTTAGCAGATTTAAAACCAAGCGGAAAATACTTAATGGAAGATGTACACCGAGTAGGAGGTACGCCAGCAGTTTTAAAGTACTTATTAGAAAAAGGCTTATTACATGGCGATTGTTTAACAGTAACAGGAAAAACTTTAGCAGAAAATTTACAAGGAGTACCTAGTTTGCTTACCGGACAAGAAGTTATTAAATCGATAGATGACCCAATAAAAGAAACAGGGCACTTACGAATGTTATATGGCAATTTGGCAAAAGAAGGTTCTGTAGCTAAAATAACAGGAAAAGAGGGGTTGTATTTTTCTGGAAAAGCAAAAGTGTTTGAAGGAGAATTTAAAGCCAATGAAGGAATAAAAAACGGAGAAGTAGAAAAAGGAGATGTGGTAGTAATTCGTTATGAAGGTCCAAAAGGAGGACCAGGAATGCCGGAAATGTTAAAGCCAACTGCAGCTATTATGGGAGCTGGTTTAGGTAATGATGTTGCGTTAATTACAGATGGTCGTTTTTCTGGTGGAACGCATGGTTTTGTGGTAGGTCATATAACTCCAGAAGCACAAGAAGGAGGCGTAATAGCCTTGGTAAAAGATGGAGACATTATTTCTATTAATGCAGAAACGAATACGATTAATTTAGAAATTTCACCAGAAGAAATAGAAGATAGAAAAAGCAAATGGGTTGCACCACCATTAAAAGTAAAAAGAGGTGTATTATATAAATATGCAAAAACAGTAGCATCAGCATCTAACGGATGTGTTACAGATGAATTTTAAATATCAGTAATATGGAAACTAGAGAAAAAAAATCAAAAAAAGAAGAGATACAAACCAATATAACTATTTCTGGTGCTGAAGCAGTTGTAAAATGTTTATTGGCAGAAGGAGTAGATATTTTATATGGTTACCCAGGAGGAGCTATTATGCCAGTATATGACGAGTTATATAAGTACGAAGATAAATTGAATCATGTACTTACACGTCACGAACAAGGAGCAACACATTCCGCGCAAGGGTATGCAAGAGCAACAGGAAAAGTGGGAGTAGCCATGGCAACTTCTGGACCTGGAGCTACTAATTTAATAACAGGTATTGCAGACGCACAAATAGATTCTACACCAATGGTGTGTATTACAGGTCAGGTTGCATCTCATTTACTAGGGTCAGATGCTTTTCAAGAAACAGATATAGTAGGAATTTCTACTCCAGTAACAAAATGGAATTATCAAATAACAAAAGCAAGCGAAATACCAGAAATATTTGCAAAAGCATTTTATATAGCGCGTTCAGGTAGGCCAGGTCCTGTGTTAATAGATATAACAAAAGATGCGCAATTTGAACAATTCGATTTTTCATATGAAAAGTGTACTTCAGTTAGAAGTTATAAAGCGGTACCAGAATTAAATATAGAAGCAATAAAAGAGGCTGCAAATTTAATTAATGAAGCTAAAAAACCATTTATAATATGGGGGCAAGGTATCGTATTAGGAGAAGCAGAAAAAGAGTTTGAAAGCTTTATAGAAAAAACAGGAATACCATCTGCAAGTACCTTATTAGGATTGTCTGCATTACCTACAAAACATCCATTGCATGTTGGTATGGTAGGTATGCATGGTAATTATGGTCCCAATAAATTAACCAACGAATGTGATTTACTAATTGCTATAGGAATGCGTTTTGATGATCGAGTTACTGGTGATTTAAGTAGGTATGCAAAGCAAGCAAAAGTGATTCATTTTGAAATAGATCCGGCAGAGATAGATAAAAATGTAAAAGCAGATGTAGCTGTTTTAGGAAATGCAAAAGAAACATTAAAAGCAATAGCACCTTTTGTAAAAGAGAATATGCATAAAGATTGGTTACAGAAATTTAGAGATTATGATGCTATAGAGTTCGATAAGGTGATAAAAAAAGATTTATATCCTACTAAAGAAGGCTTAACAATGGGAGAAGTAATAAAAGAAATCAACAATGCTTCTGAAGGAAAAGCCATTATAGTTAGTGATGTTGGTCAACATCAAATGATTGCCTGTCGTTATGCTGAATTTAGTCAAACAAAAAGTAATATTACATCTGGTGGTTTAGGTACCATGGGATTTGCATTACCAGCTGCTATTGGAGCAAAAATGGGAGCGCCAGATAGAGAAGTGGTAGCAGTAATTGGAGATGGAGGTTACCAAATGACGATTCAAGAATTAGGAACTATTTTACAAACTAAAGCGGCAGTTAAAATAGTAGTTTTAAATAATGAATATCTAGGAATGGTTCGTCAATGGCAACAGTTGTTTTTTGATAAACGATATGCTTCCACAGAAATGACAAATCCAGATTTTGTAGCTATAGCAAAAGGATATCATTTAAAAGCAAATAGAGTAACAAAGCGGGAAGATTTAGAAAAATCAATAAAAGAAATGATAGAATCTGAAGAGGCATATTTTTTAGAAGTATGTGTAGAAAAAGAAGATAATGTATTTCCAATGATTGCTACTGGTTCGTCGGTTTCAGAAGTTAGATTAAGTTAATAATTATGAGTACAAAAAACACCTATACAGTATCTATTTATACCGAAAATAATGTAGGATTATTGAATCGTATTTCTGCAATATTTCAACGTAGACATATAAATATAGAAAGTATAAATAGTTCAAAGTCAGAAATTAAAAATGTATCTAGGATTACTATTTTAGTGAAGATTCCTGAAGATCAAATGAAAAAAATAATTGGTCAAATTGAAAAGCAAGTAGAGGTAATTAAAGCATTTTATCATTCTGATGAAGAAACTATTTATCAAGAGTCTTGTTTGTTTAAGTTGAGTTCTGATTTACTAATAGAGAATGATGAAATTCAAATGATTATTAATCAAAGTAAATCGAGAGTAATTAATATAAATAAAGACTTTTTTGTATTAGAGAAATCAGGTTCTAAAGAAGAATTGGAAGAATTATATAACATTTTAGATAAACATGGTATTATGCAATTTGTACGTTCTGGACGTATAGCTATTACTAAAGAAGCAATGAAAATATCAACTATGTTAGATTAAAAAGTGGAAAAAAATATAGAAATACACGAAACAGCTTTTATGACCTCTATGTTTAGGGCTATGAATGTCTCTTTAAGTAAAGATTCATATTCAAAACTCTGGAACAATAGAAAAACAAAAGCATGGGTAACCGATTACTTAAAAGAAGTTTCTGAAGAAGAAATATCTACCCACTGTGTACGAAATAGATTTTTTTTAGACAAAATTCAACAACTTTTTAAAGAGCACAACATAGAAATTCTAATCAATTTTGGTGCAGGTTTTAGTATGTATCCTTTTTTATTAAATGCATCATTAGAGCATATAGAAATAGATAAATCAGATATTATTGAGCATAAGAAAAATAGAATATCGAATTGGATGAAGGTAGGCGAATTACCAAAACGTAAAATTCATTTTTTAGGAGCTGATTTTGAAGAAAATTATGAAGAAGAATTATATACCAAAATTCAAACTATAAAAAACAATAAAAAGTCATTTGTTTTAATAGAAGGAGTATTGTTCTTTTTGCACAGAGATAAAGCTGAGAAATTATTTGATTTCTTTAATAATATTCAAAATAAAGGAGATTATTTAGGAAGCGTATCTTTTAGCCATTCTATAAAAGAAACCAATGCTTTTTCTAGGTTATTACATTTTTTTAATGCAAGAATTTCAAAAACAACAAAAGAAGATTATTTAACACTACAAACTAATTTTTATAAAGAAAAACTAGCGTACAAAATAAAAGAACACAAAGATTACTTTACGTATTCTAAAGAAGTAAATCATTCAGTAAACAAAAGAGAAACAGATATTTTGAATGAAAACTTTTATCTGTTAGAAAAAACAAAATAAAAAAGCGAAAAGCTTAAAAACAAATAATAATGGCAACAAATTATTTCAATACACTATCATTAGCAGGAAAATTAGAGCAACTTGGAAAATGTAGATTAATGGATTCTACAGAATTCTCAGAAGGAATTTCAGTATTAAAAAATAAAAAAGTAGTGATAGTAGGTTGTGGAGCACAAGGTTTAAATCAAGGTTTAAATATGCGTGATTCTGGTTTAGATGTATCTTATGCACTAAGAGAAGGAGCAATTAAAGAACAGCGAGCTTCTTATAAAAATGCAAAACAAAATGAGTTTGTAGTAGGTACGTATGACGAGTTAATACCTACGGCAGATGTGGTTTGTAATTTAACACCAGATAAGCAGCATACCAATGTGGTAAATGCGATTATGCCCTTAATGAAGCAAGGAGCGACATTATCATATTCACATGGTTTTAATATTGTAGAAGAAGGGATGCAAGTGCGTAAAGATATAACTGTAATTATGGTAGCACCTAAATGTCCTGGGAGTGAAGTAAGAGAAGAGTATAAACGTGGATTTGGTGTGCCAACATTAATTGCTGTACATCCAGAAAACGACCCAGAAAATAAAGGTTTAGAAGAAGCAAAAGCATATGCATTTGCAACCGGAGGGCATAAGGCAGGAGTATTAGAATCGTCTTTTGTGGCAGAGGTGAAATCTGATTTAATGGGAGAGCAGACCATTTTATGTGGAGTGTTACAAACAGCCTCTATTTTATCGTTTGACAAAATGGTAGCAGAAGGAATAGCACCAGATTATGCAAGTAAATTGGTACAGTATGGATGGGAAACGATTACAGAAGCATTAAAACATGGAGGTATTACCAATATGATGGATCGTTTATCTAATGCAGCGAAAATTAAAGCATATCAACTTTCAGAAGAATTAAGAGAGTTATTAAAGCCTTTGTTTGAAAAACATATGGACGATATAATGTCTGGTCATTTTTCTAAAACAATGATGGAAGATTGGGCAAATGATGATGTGAACTTATTAAGTTGGAGAGCAGCAACTGGAGAAACGAATTTTGAAAAATCAAAGGCTACTGTATCTGAGATTACAGAGCAAGAATATTTTGATAAAGGAGTGTTACTAGTTGCTTTTGTAAAAGCAGGAGTAGAATTGGCTTTTGAAACCATGGTAGCATCTGGTATTATATCAGAATCTGCTTATTACGAATCGTTACACGAACTACCATTAATAGCAAATACCGTAGCACGAAAGAAATTATTTGAAATGAATCGAATTATTTCTGATACCGCAGAGTATGGATGTTACTTATTTGACCATGCTGCAAAACCTCTATTAACAAATTTCATGAAATCGGTAGAAACAAGTATTATAGGAGAGGCGTATACAGATGCTAAGTCGGTAGATAATTTAGAGTTAATAAAAGTAAATAAAGCAATAAGAAATCATCCGATAGAAAAAATAGGAGAACAACTTAGAGAAGCAATGGTTTCTATGAAATCTTTAAAAGCAGAAAGATTAGAAGAACCAGTTTTAATTTAAAGGATTTATAGTTATAAAGAATTGGCAAAATGAGAGTAAAAAGATTGTTTACTCATCTTTAATCAGTAAAATATATTTTTCTACTTAATCTAGTTAACAAAGAAGCAATAATTTTTAGTTTAAAAAATTCTCTATAAAAATCTGAATAAAACAAAACAAGGAGTTTCAGCTCCTTGTTTTTTTAGAAAATTTAATAGTCTATAGATGAAAGATACCATACATACCTATTTTCCAAAAGTATCCGATATAAAAAAGGCAGCCGTTGTTTTAAAACAAATAACATCCGTAACACCTTTACAAGAAAACTACAATTTATCTTCACAATTTAAAGCAAAAATTAATTTAAAAAGAGAAGATTTACAACAAGTTCGGTCGTATAAAATTAGAGGAGCATATAATAAAATTCATTCTTTAACAAAAGAAGAGTTAGTAAATGGTATTGTTTGTGCAAGTGCAGGAAACCATGCGCAAGGAGTAGCTTTGGCATGTAGAAAAAAAGAAATTTATGGCACTATTTTTATGCCAGCACCTACACCAAAACAAAAAATTGAACAAGTAAAAATGTTTGGAGGTACGTTTGTAGAAATACAATTGATAGGAGATACATTTGACGATGCCTACCATGCAGCAAAAGAAGAAGAAAAAATTAGTAACAAAACGTTTGTGCACCCTTTTAATGACGAAAAAATAATTGAAGGTCAGGCAACAGTAGGTTTAGAAATCATAGAACAAACAAATACACCAATAGATTATGTATTTGTTCCAGTTGGTGGAGGTGGTTTAGCTTCTGGCTTATCTAGTATTTTTAAACAAATATCTCCCAAAACAAAAATAATAGGAGTAGAGCCAGCCGGGGCACCATCTATGCAAATGGCAATTCAGCATAAAAAAAATATAAAATTAGATAGTATTGATAAATTTATTGATGGAGCAGCCGTACAACAAGTAGGAGATTTAACCTATAAAATTTGTACAGAAAACCTAGATGAAATGGTAACTGTAGAAGAAGGAAAAGTATGTCAAACAATTTTAGAAATGTATAATAAAGAGGCGATTGTTGTAGAGCCAGCAGGAGCTTTAACAATAAGTGCTTTAGATAGTTTTAAAGATGAAATTGAAGGAAAAAATGTAGTATGTATTGTAAGTGGTAGTAATAATGATATCACCAGAACTGCAGAGATAAAAGAACGTGCATTATTATATGGCGGATTAAAGCATTATTTTATAGTGCGTTTTCCACAACGCTCGGGAGCATTAAAAGAGTTTGTGATAGATGTTTTAGGAGAAAATGATGATATTAGTTTTTTTGAATATTCAAAAAAAACAAGTAGAGAAAATGGCCCTGCAGTAGTTGGTATAGAATTAGAAAAAAAACAAGATTTAGATCCTCTAATAAAAAGAATGAAAGCATTAAACTTTTATGGAGAGTATTTAAATGATAAGCCTAATTTATTTGAGTTTTTAATTTAAAAAACATAGAAATAAAATATAGCTGCATTTTTTTATGAACACTTTTTATTAACCAAAGTAAGAACATAAATGAGTCTTGTACAATGTAATTTTACTACGAAACAGTAAAAAGTTGAAAGCTCTTTTTAAAGAGTGAAAAAAGATTTTATATAAATTAGCAACCTGTTTTTTATTTGTTTTCTTGGATAATCAATTAATAATTAATAACTTAGTGAGCCCTAAATAAAGGTGTTTCTCACTAAAACATCTTTTATAAGTTCTTTTTATTTTAATTAAATAAAGAAACAATTAGTTTTAATCAAAGCCCCCCAATATGAATAAACTAAAATTGTCATTGCTTCTGTGGCTATTTATAATAGCAAATGTTGAATCACAGTCTAAAAAAACATGTAACAACTCTGTAGACGATCCTGTTTTTGATCTTAATAGCATTACTAAATGTTCTATCGAAAACTCAAAAGATAACAAACAGCAAAAAGTAACTGTTCAAATAACTTCTAAAAGAAGACGAAGTAGAATTGTTAGAAAAAGAAATAAAGCAAATGGCTTAGCTTCCAACAATCATTCTCATAAATTAAACACTATTAAAAAGAAAGTTGATTTAGTAAATAATATTATAGATGTTACTAAAGAAGAACTTCCAGATGTTTTACCTTTTGATTATGTAGATCAAATACCTCTTTTTAAAAAATGTCAATCTGTTCCTATAGCAGGTCAAGAACATTGTTTTAAATTACAAGTTTTAAATCACATTAAAAGAAACTTAAAATATCCATCAAGTGCCTACCAAAGGCGCCTACAAGGTAAAGTATATGTTCATTTTGTGATAAACAAAGAGGGTAATGTAGACGAATTAAAAGTAATTTCCCCTTACAAAGGAGAAATATTAGGAAAAGAAGCAGAACGAATTATAAAAAAATTACCAAAATTATCTGCTGGAGAACACAAAGGTTCTAGAGTTGCTGTTAAATATGGAATGCCAATAACGTTTAAAATTCCGGGTGTAAAACCAAGCAACGTACGAAAATCATCAAATAAGACAGATATCAAAGAAATGATATATAGCTTTTCTTCTCTAGATCAAATACCTCAATTTGATGCGTGTAGAAAATCAAAAGATAGCTCACTTAGCTGCTTTAATAATAGTTTAATAGAACACGTTCAAAATTATTTTGCCTATCCAGAACAAGCAAAAGTGAATAATATTGAAGGAAATGTAGTTGTAAATTTTGTAGTAAATAAAGATGGAGACATTATAAATATTACTAGTAAAGGACCTCAAAATGGAAAAATACTAGAACTAGCTGCTATAAGATTTATTGAAAAATTACCAGCACTTAAACCAGGAAAAAAGGGAGGAAAGAATGTTAATACTTCTTATTCAATCCCAATAAATTTCCAATTAGACTAAAAAAACACTTGAAATTTTATAAAAATAAATGACATCTAAAGCAATGGATGTCATTTATCTCTTGATCTTATTTTCCCCTGAACCTTATTAATTTATAAATCAATAAATAGTTCTTATATGAGAAAACTACTTACACTATTTAATTTGTTATTCATTTTATTTGTAGCCAATACCCAAGAAATAGAAGTCAAGGGTAGGGTTTTAGACAAAGAAACTAGAGAGCCTATTCCTGGCGCTTTTATTTTACTTAAAGGAACTTCTGTTATTTCAGAAACAGACTTTGATGGAACTTATGCCATTAAAGCAAGCATAGGTAAAATAGTACAAATTAGTTATGTTGGCTATATTACTAAAAATGTAATAATAACCAGTTCTATTATAGATGTAGAATTAGAGCAAGACACAGAGTTAAGTTTTTTAAATGAAATTGTAATTATTGGATATGGCGAAAAGCGTAGAGAATTAGTCTCTGGTTCCTATTCTAGTTTAGAGGTTAAAGATATTGAAAAAAATAATCCAGTAAGATTAGAACAAGCTTTACAAGGAAGAAGTGCAGGAGTTCAAGTATCTTCTAATTCTGGTTCACCAGGATCTGCATTTAATATACGAATACGAGGAACAACTACTAATGGAGATAACTCTCCTTTGGTTATTGTAGATGGTATTCAGATAGGAACAGATTTAAGTATTATAGATCCGAACGATATTGAAAAAATTGACATTATAAAAGATGCAAGTACAGCAATTTATGGGGTACAAGGTGCTAACGGAATTATTTTAATAACTACCAAATCTGGGAGTGTAAAATCAAAAACACAGTTTACTTATAGTTCTTCTTTAACGCTACAAGAAACCTCTAAAAAATTAAATTTACTTGGAGGTCTTGAATATGCCGCTTTGGTAAATGAAACAGTAGCCGCAGATGGCGGAACAATTCCTTTTCAGCTAGGAAATATTACTGCAAATACAGATTGGCAAAACGAATTGTTTGAAACTTCTCCAATGATAACACACCATGTTGGTGCTTCTGGAGGAGGAGAAAATTATAATTTTAATATTAGTGGTAGTATTTTAGATCAGAAAGGAATTATAGCTCCTAATAAATCTAATTATACTAGGTGGACTGTTAAAAGTAATTTAGGAGTAAACCTAACCAATAAATTAAAATTAAACACTTTACTGTTATACACAAATAATGTAAGAAGGGCAATTCCAGAAGGAAATAGAGGCTCTATATTATATTACGCTACCAATGCTTCTCCATTAACATCTATATCAGATGGAACGGGTAGAACTAGTCCTTCAAGAGGATTTATTTATTTAGGAACAGAGCAAGGAAATGAAATTGTAAATCCGTTTGCCGTAATACATAATACACATAATAAAACTAAAGTAAATAGATTTACAGGAAAAATAGAGTTAGAATATGATCTTTTAGAAAGACTGAAATTAACTTCTAGATTTAATTTTAATTATTCAGATGTAATTGGTAGAACTTATTCTCCATTAGCTTATTATGGGCAAAATAAAGTTGTGAATACGGTACAATTGAATCCTTTAACTGGACTTTTTGATTTAGATAGAAATAACGACGGAGATAGAGATGTATATAGTAGGGTAAACGAAAGCACGCAAAACTTTTTCGACTTTACTTTTGAAAACTTTATTAATTATGATTTTAATATAGGAGATGATCATAATTTTCAATCACTGTTAGGTCTTTCAGTTAGAAGCGAACAAAGTAAAGGGCTTTTTGGAGCAGGTTTTCTGTTAGGAAATGATACCTGGGAAAATGCATTTCTATTTAATACACAATCATTTATTATAGATGATGACGATGTAGGTACTAATGATATAAGGGAAACCATTAATGCAACCTCTTTTTCTGTAGAAGATAGATGGGCTTCTACTTTCGGTAGATTACAATACGATTATAAAGAGAAGTATATATTTTCGGCGATGCTACGAAGAGATGCTTCTACCAGATTTGGACCTAGTAATAGAGTGGGATACTTTCCTTCATTTTCTGGAGCATGGGTAATACATAACGAAGACTTTATGAACAGTGCAATTATTTCTAATTTTAAAATTAGAGGTAGCTGGGGTATTACGGGTAATGATAAAATAGGGTCTTATAGATGGATAGGAGCTTTACAAGGAACTAATAGAGAAGCAACCTACCCATTTGGAGATGTATTATCTTTTGGAAATGCAGTAGGAGCATTATCTAATTTAGACCTGCAATGGGAAACAAATACACAAGCAAACATAGGTTTTGATCTTGGTTTTTTCGATAATAATTTGAATGTAACTTTCGATTATTTTAATAAGCGTACAGAAGATTTATTAATTGTACCAGAAGTATCTGCACTCTTAGGAGCTTCTGCAGGAGGCGGACAAGCACCAGTTGTAAATGCAGGAACTGTTGAAAATAAAGGATTCGAATTTGATATAAATTACACACATGAATTTTCAGAAAATGTGTCTTTAAATGTAAATTATAATGTAACAAACATAAAGAACGAAGTAATAGAAGTAAATAATCAAGCAGGTTTTATATCTGGTGGATTATTTAACTTAAATCAACAGCCTTCAAGAATGCAAGCAGGGTTGCCTTTAGGAGTATTTTACGGATTAAAAACAGATGGTGTTTTTCAGTCACAAGCAGAAATAGATGCTTTGGCAGTAGATAGAGATGGAAATGGTTCATTAGATGAATATCAAATAGGAGCAGCGCCTGGAGATTTAAAATATGTAGATGTTGATGGAAATGGGTATATAGAATTTGGTAGCGATAATGATTTAACTTCCATAGGAAATCCAATTCCAGATTTTACCATGGGTGGAGGTTTTAATTTGAAGGTGTATAACTTCGACTTTGGAGCTTCTTTTTATGCTTCTATAGGAAATGAAATTGTAAGAGGGTACGAACGATTTATAACGTACAGTAATAAACTGTCTTTGTATAATGGTAGATGGACAGGCCCAGGAACGTCGAATGAAATACCAAGAGCCTCTACAAATGCTGCAAATAATCAATTATTTTCTTCTTTTTATGTGGAAGATGGTTCTTTCCTCAGAATTCAAAATATACAATTAGGATATACTTTAAACGATACACAAATTAAAGGAATCAATAAACTAAGAATTTATTTGGCAGCTAATAATGTATTCACTTTTACAAAGTACAGAGGGTATGATCCAGATATAACAAATGCAAGCCCAATAGGAGCAGGAGTAGATTTAGGACAATATCCACAAGCAAGAATGTTTATTACAGGAATCAAAGTGTCATTTTAATTAAAATAATTATGAAAACAAAAATAAAATTAATAGTTATAGTGTTGTTTTTTGCAATATTTGGTTGTGATGACTACTTAGAAATATTACCTAAAGGACAAGAAAATACAGAAAACTTTTTTAATTCTGCCGACGATTACGAAAATGCATTAGTAGGTGTGTACGATTTACTTTCTACCACATATTTAAATAATATCTTAGGGGAAATAGCTTCAGATAATAGCTTATGCGGAGGTGAAAATGCTACCGATGTTTTAGATTGGCAACAAATAGACGATATGACGCATAACCCAGATAATGGTGCGTTAAGAAATATTTTTCAGTGGATGTATGCAGGGATAAGTAGAGCTAATTATATTTTAGAATTTAAAGATAAAACAAACTTCGACAGAAAGCCTCAAGTAATAGCAGAGACAAAATTTTTAAGAAGTTATTACTACTTTGAATTGGTGAAATTTTTTGGAGAGGTACCAATGTATTTAGACAAACGTATCACGTTAGCAGAATCTCAGTCCATTAATAAATCTACAACCACTCAAATATATGAACAGTTAGAAAAAGATTTATTAGAAGTTGTTGCAGTATTACCTTGGCAGCAGTCTCAATCGGGAAGAGCAACTAAAGGAGCGGCATTGGCACTTTTAGGAAAAATTTATTTATATCAAGAAAAATTTGCCCAAGCAAGTCAAACTTTAGATAAGGTAATTAACTCAGGTCAATATAGCTTAGTGTCAGATTTTTCATCCATTTTTTTAAATCAGAATGAGAATAATTCAGAATCTGTTTTTGAAGTTCAATATTTTGGACAAGAAGGAGGTAGTTTTGATTGTTTTGTATGTGTAGAAGGAAATATAGCAGTAGGTTTTATTGGACCACGATTTACTGGAGGAAATCATGCACCTTATACAAGTGGATTTAGTTTTAATATTCCTACGTTAGCTATTGTAAATGCTTTTGAAGTAGGTGACACCAGAAAAGCAGCTACTTTTTTAGATATGAACACTTTTGTATCTGCAAACCCAGATGTTACTTTTTCGCAAGGTCATGATCATAATGGTTTCTATAATTTAAAATACATTCCATATGCAGAAGGTAATGCATCAGATGTTAATTTAACACATAGTAATAATTACAGAGCAATAAGATATGCAGATGTTTTGCTAATGGCAGCAGAAGCTTATAATAGAGGAGGCATTAATGATGCTACTGCTAGAAATTATTTGAATTTAGTAAGAAGGAGAGCTTTTAATGTTAGTGACACAAGTCTTGATATTACCTCTTCTGGAGCTACTTTAACAGGTGCTATTTTTAAAGAAAGAAGATTAGAATTAGCAGGAGAAGGACATCGTTTTTTCGATCAAGTAAGAACTGGAGAAACGACTACAATTCCAGGATATACACCATCAAAAAATAATTTATTTCCATTGCCAAGAATAGAAATAGAATTAACGGGTAATAGATGGAAACAAAATCCTAATTATTAATAAAAACTAAGAAGATGAAATATATATATAAAATAATAATAGCTATTGTAATTTTTAGTGGATGTGAAAAGAATAGAGATGTTTCTTTTATAGATGAAATTGAAGCTCCTAAAAATGTGGCTGCAACGTATAATATAGCACAAGATAATTCAGGATTGGTAACTATAACGCCTACAGCAGATGGAGCTACTAATTTTGAAGTGTTTTTAGGGGATACAACAACAGAACCAATAGCATTAAAAGTTGGAGAAAGTATAGAACATATATATGCGGAAGGTACTTATACTATAAAAATACAAGCCTATAATATAGGAGGAGAAAAATCGGAAGCAACGCAAGAATTAGTAGTTTCTTTTAAAGCACCAGAAAACGTAATGGTAACTTTAAAGAATAATGAATCGATAAGCAAACAAGTAGATATAACAGCTACAGCAGATTTTGCAACGATGTATGAGTTTTACTCAGGAGAAACAGGGGTAGATCAACCCGTTGCAACAGCTAATATAGGCGATCCTATTTCTTACCAATATGCAAATGCAGGAACTTATGAAGTAAAAATAATAGCAAAAGGTGCAGCTATTGCAATTACAGAATATACAGAAAGTTTTATAGTAGCAGAAATTTTACAGCCTATAACATCAGCACCTACGCCTCCAGTTAGAGAAGAAACAGATGTAATTTCCATTTACGGAAGTGCATATGCGAATGTCCCAGGAACAGATACTTTTCCAGATTGGGGACAAGGAGGAGAAGGTAGTAGCTGGACAGAGTTTGATTTAAATGGAGATAAAATGCTTCAATACATTAAATTAAGTTATCAAGGTATTCAAATAGGAGAACCACAAGACGTTTCTAGTATGGAGTATTTACATTTAGATGTTTGGACCAAAGATGTTACTGCTTTAGAAACTTCTTTAATTAATATCACAAGTATAGGGGAAACAACAGAGAAACCTGTGAATAGTGATTTAACTGCTGGAGAGTGGACAAGTATTGATATTCCTATTTCTGATTATACCTCACAGGGATTAACGATTAATGAAATTTTACAATTAAAATTTGTAGGAACTCCTTGGGCAGTAGGAACGGTTTTTATAGATAATATTTATTTCTGGAAAGATGCAACTAATATAACAGATAAATTAATTCAAGATTTTGAAGGAGTAGCACCAGTACTTACGAGTTTTGGAGGTGCAGGAGCAGAAGTAATTTCAAATCCAGATATGTCTGGTGTAAACACAAGTACCAAAGTAACAAGATTAACTAAAAGTGCTGGAGCAGAAGTATGGGCAGGTGCGTTTTTTGAAGTATCACCAGCATTAGATTTAAATAATTTTTCAAAAATAAGTGTAAAAACATGGTCTCCAAAACAAGGAGCAGTAGTAAAATTAAAACTAGAAAATCAAGATGCAAGTATTACTCATGAGATAGATGTAAATACAACATTAGCAAATAAATGGGAAGAATTAATCTATGATTTTAGTGGTGCTCCAGCTGCCGATTATGTTAAAGTGGTAATCTTTTTCGATTTTGGCAATGTAGGAGACGACTCAGAGTATTATTATGATGATATTACTTTGGTAACTGATGTTTCAGAACCACCTTTATCAATGATTTTTCAAGATTTTGAAGGAACAGTACCAGCATTTACTTCTTTTGGAAATATAGCAGGTATCATTGGAGTTGAAAATCCAGATAAAACAGGAGGAAATACAACTTTTAATGTGGCTAAAATGATAAAAACAAGCGGTTCAGAAACATGGGCAGGTGCATTTTTCGAAGTAAACGCAGCACTAGATTTAAATAGTTTTTCAAAAATAAGTATGAAAACATGGTCTCCAAAACAAGGAATAGTTGTAAAACTAAAACTAGAGAATCAAGATGCAAGTATTACACACGAAATCGATCTTACTACTGCAGTAGAAAATAGTTGGGAAGAGTTAGTGTATGATTTTAGCGGAGCACCAACCGCCGATTATGTTAAAGTGGTAGTCTTCTTTGATTTCGGAAATGCAGGAGATGATAGTTCATATTATTTTGATGAATTTACATTAACAAATTAATTGTTACAATTAAATACTTAAGAGATGAAATTTAAAATATATATATTAAAAATAACAGGAATTATTTTAATGCTATTTATGCTGAATAGCTGCGAAGAAAATAATGAAGAATTTGGAGCAATTATAGCTCCTTCTAATATTGAAATTACAGCAGATATAGTGGGTAAAGATGCTGCGAATCCTAATGGAGATGGAAGCGGAATGGTACACTTTACTGCTACAGCAGATAATACACTTTCGTATAAATTTGTTTATGAAGGTACAGAATCTACAGAAGTAACAGGAAGAAAAACATATAATTTTAGTTCTTTAGGAGTAAACAGATATACTATAACAGTTATAGCATATGGTACTGGTGGAGTTTCTTCGAGTAAAACAGTACAAGTAGATGTTTTAGCTCTATATACAGCACCAGATGATTTAAAAACAAAATTATTTGGTTTCGATCCTAATAATGCTACAGCTACTATCTCTAAAACATGGAGAATAAAATCAGAATCAGATAAACATTTCGGATTAGGACCAGTTGGTGGAACTACTTTTGGAGAGTTTTTTAGTGCACCTGCAAATGATAAAAATGGAGTTGGAATGTACGATGATCGTATTACTTTTAAATCAGATGGAACTATTGAGCATGCTACAGGAGGAACTATTTTTGGTAGAAATGGATTAATTGATGAATTAGCTGCTTTTGGAGGTTCTGGCGGTGCTATTGATAACGCAGATGTACTAAATTATATGTTTAATGATTATGTTGAGAACTGGACTTTAACTGCTCCGCAAGGCATAGAAACCTTAACGCTTTCTGGTGTTGGATTTATAGGGTATTATGTAGCAAACCATACTTATCAAATAGTAGATAGGCAAAAAGACAATGAATTAGTGTTAAAAATTACCGATGGAAATAATGAATTTGATTGGTGGTTTACCCTAACTTCAGAGGAGCCTCAAGTAGGCGGAACTTCTTATATCTTTAATAATTTGGTTTGGGAAGATGATTTTTTAACTAATGGTACTCCAGATCCCACAAAATGGACATACGATATTGGTACGGGAACTAATGGTTGGGGAAATAATGAAGTACAGTATTATACCGATAGACCCGAAAATGTAGTGGTAGATAATGGAAATCTAATAATAACAGCCCAAAAAGAAGATTTTATGGGAAGTGCCTATACTTCTGCTCGATTAAAAACACAAGGCTTATATAATTTTAAATATGGTAGAGTAGAGGTAAGAGCAAAATTACCAGGAGAAGCAGGTACATGGCCAGCGATTTGGATGCTAGGTGAAAATTTTCCTGTAGTAGGATGGCCACAAACGGGTGAAATTGATATTATGGAGCAAACGGGAGCAGATAAAAATACTGTTTTAGCTACTTGTCATTGGTTTGATGCTGCAAGAGGGGCGAAAGCAGATTATGGGTTAACTACTTCAGTTGCTAATGTAGCTTCAGAATTTCATACATATACCATGGAATGGACAGAGGAGTTTATTACCATTTATTTAGATAATGTAGAATATTATAAGTTAGCAAATTCAGCGATATTGCCTTTTAACGAAGATTTTTTCTTATTACTAAATGTAGCAATGGGAGGAACATTAGGAGGTGCCATAGATGCTGGTTTTTCTGAATCTACAATGGAAATAGATTATGTAAAAATATATCAATAATAGTAGGGATTATTAGTATTGAAGTAAAGAGGCTAATAACGCAATGTTATTAGTCTCTTTTTTAATGATAAAAAAAAGATGAAATATTTTAAAATAATAACAGTGAGTTGTTTCTTGTTTATTGGGTGTAAAGAAGAAGAAAAAACATTTATGTTATTTGAAGATTTTACTTCTAATACATTGAATACGGATATTTGGAATTATGATCTAGAAAATGGATGTCCAAACCTTTGTGGATGGGGAAATAAGGAAAGACAACTTTATACTAAAGAGAACATCAGTATAAAAAATGGAAAATTAGTAATAAAAGCTTCTAAAAAAGACACTTTATATTTTTCTGGAAAAATACATACAAAAGAAAAATTCGAATTTATGTATGGGATTGTTGAGGTGAAAGCAAAACTTCCAAAAGGATACGGCTTATGGCCAGCAATATGGATGCTAGGAAATGATATAGATACAAATACTTGGCCGTCTTGCGGAGAAATCGATATGATGGAATATGTAGGACGAGAACCTCATAAAATTTACACCTCTATACATAATGCTGCTAGTTATGGAAATACGATTTATTCTAAAAAAACAATTATTAATTCTATTGAAAATGGGTTTCATGTCTATAAAATGAAATGGACTAAAGAAGCTATTATTTTTTATATAGATACTAAAAAAGTATATACCTATTCACCAAAGAAAAAAAATATAAAAAATTGGCCTTATAACAAGCCCTTTTATTTAATTTTAAATATGGCTATTGGTGGTAATTTTGGAGGTCCTAAAGTAGATGACACAATATTTCCGCAAGAGTTTATTATTGATTATATTAAAGTATCTTCTTTAAAAGAAGATTAAATATTTATATATTTCTCCAATAATTTTACTTCTAAAATATGTCCGCCATTATGATTTATTATCTGTGTTTTAGGAAAGTAAGAGCAAATTCTATTTTCTTGTAGTTTTACGTTTTCAGGATCAAATATTTCATCATTTAGTCCCACACTATGCACTGTTTTTAAATTTGGTAAATGAAGAAAATTGGTACGACCTAATTCCTTAGGAAAAACTCCTGAAATCATAACTAATTGATGACAAAACTGTTTACGCAAAGCTAACCAACGAGTAGCGATACTAACTCCCTGTGAGTATCCTAAAACAATAAAACGAACAGTATTAAAATCGATGTTCTCATTCTGTATAACCGCATCTATATAGTTAAGCACATTTTCAGTTTCTACTGCAGTATTTTCACGAGTTAACCACGAAGCGCCTACACGTTTATAAGTATTGTCTTTATAATATTTTGATGGTGCTTGTGGACAAATAATATAATTTTCTTCAGCAGATAACTGAGAGAAATGTCTAATAAAAAAACGACTCAAATAACCTATACCATGAAAAACTAACCATACATTTTTAGTGGTATTTGTGTATGTATTTAAAGTATCGTAAGAATTGGTGCTTAAATAATTTACCGTTTTTTCCAAGTATGTTATTTTTTAATCGAACTAAATAAGAACGAAATTTAAAAAGATAAATATAAAGCTAGTAATTAATAATCTATGCTTTTTATAAGTAAAAATACACAGAAAATAAGAATAGTTTCTAGTGAAGTGAAAATAGGTTTATGTGTTTGTTTGTTAGTGTTTTGGGTTTATTTTTTGTCAGTTTTTAAAACCTGTTAAAATAACTTCCTTAAAGTCTTTTTTAGCATGTTTTATTTTATAGAAAAAAACGGATAATAGTATAAATCCCTGAATATAGGGTTGTGTTAACTCTTTTTTAGTGGGAATTTTGACATCTCAATAAAGTAAATTTATGAAAAAAAGATTATTAATAATCCTTTATTTTCTGTGTTATGTAAGCCACGGAAAAGTTCTATTTTCAAAAGACTCTATAATGCATGGGGTTGAGAAAAATAGATTTGTAGATATTGCTAAAACAAAAAATCAAAACTTCTCATGGGAAAATATAGCAGCTTGGTATCCTGAAAAAACTAGTGTAATTAATAAAAGAGGAGAAGCAAAAGGCTCTTTTAAAGTGATAGAAGACCGAAATAATTGGGTAGATACTTTTTCTAATGAAGATATTCAAGAATTGCCAGTAGGAGTTAAATATACAAGAGAAAATACACAATATGCTATAGGAATTACACAGGCTAGAATTTTTCAAAACTACACAGAGTTAACTGTTTTTGCTCGATTAAAACTACCTCAAACAGATGAAAACGGTTTGCCAATAGAACTTTTTTTTGGAGCAAATAACGTAAGGTTATCTCATTATGGAGGTATCATAGGAGAAGCGAATTTAGTATTGTTAGGAGATGTACATTTACCTATTAATGCAGGAAAATGGCTATTTACTTTAAAAGGAGGGTTTGATTATACATCAGGAAATACTACCAATAAAAGTTATGTAACAATTACTTGTGATGGAGTTAAAGGATTTAGTGTAGAAGGAGAGGTAGAATTTTCAAGAGAACTTTTAATTCCGATAGAAGATAATGGAAAAGTAAACGAAAACAGAACACATATAACCAAACGAATAACTACAGAAAATGGTACACAAACAATGCAAGTGCCAAATAGAGTAAAAGGAGGTTTTACAACAAAAGCAAAAGATTGGAATGATTTATTAATAAGTATCGATTTACAGCCTTTTGTATTATCTAAAAAAAGAAACAAAAAAAATTACGATGGTAATTTTCAATTTTATGTAAACCAAGCAACATTAGATCTTAGTGATTTACATAATATTCCGAGTATGGTATTTCCAAGTCATTATTACGAAAACAACTTATTATTTCCAAATGAACAAGCATGGCGAGGGGTATATGTAAACACACTAGAAGTTAAATTACCAAAAGAATTTAAAACTCAGAGTAGTATTTCGGAACAAAAACGGATTGCTTTTGGAGCCCATCACTTATTAGTAGATAACTATGGTGTTTCTGGAGATTTTTATGCGAATAATGTTTTTTCTCTCGATGAAGGAAGAACCAATGAAAAACGAGCTTGGGCATATTCATTAGATAAAATAGAAGTCTCTTTAGCTGCAAACGAACTTACTAGAGCTTCTTTTGATGGAGAAATATTACTACCTATTTCTAAACAAAAAGAAAAACTAGGATTACGTTATGAAGGATTAATCTCAGAAGACGAATATTCATTAACCGTAAGTAATACCTCAGTAGTAGATTTTAATTTATGGAAGGCAAAAGGAGAACTATTACCAAACAGTGCTATAACATTAAAGGTAAAAGACGGAGAATTTAGACCCAAGGCCACATTACATGGGAGATTAGCAATAAGTGCTAGTAAAAAAGCAGAAGCTGAAGATAGTGCAACAGAAACCGGTTCTCTAAAAAAACGATTTGTAGAATTTAAAGGAATAGTATTTCAAAATTTAGTTTTACAAACAGAGTCTCCTGTTTTTTCGGTAGACTATATGGGGTATGAAGGGCAAAGTCTTTTAGGTAATTTTCCAGTATCTATTTCTAGAATAGGAATTACAGCAAATAAAACAGAAGCAAATCTATATTTTGATTTAGGTATTAACCTAATGGGAGAAAATAATGGGTTTGCAGCACAATCTAGTTTAGCAATTATAGGGTATTTTAAAGAAGAAAATAAAAGACAGAAGTGGAAGTTTAGAAGTGTTTCATTAGAAGCTATAAGTTTAGATGCCGATTTAGGAGGGTTTGCAATGAGGGGAAGCCTTTTAATAATGGACGACCATCCGGAATACGGAAACGGTTTTGCCGCCAGTTTAGAAGCAGAATTTAAATCAGGAAATGGAATAAAAGTAGGAGCTAAAGGAATTTTTGGGAAAAAAGATTTTAGGTATTGGCAGTTTGATGTACTAGTAGATAATTTACCGCCAGGCACAGGAACAGGTATTTTAAATTTAGAAGGTTTTGCAGGTGGAGCTTCCTATAAAATGCGTCGTACAGATTTTAGTTCTTCTTTTTCACCTTCAGGATTAGGATATACACCAGATGCAAATGTTGGTTTAGGTGTAAAAGCAATGGTAATGTTTAATGTGGTAAAAAGAGAAGTATTAAAAGGAGGAGCTGGTTTTGAAATTATATTTAATAAAAGTGGTGGAATAAACTTTTTAGGATACTACGGGCAGGCAACATTTTTAGCTATAAAAATACCAGGAATGGAGAAGGTGAGTGATTTAATGGCAAAGGTAAAAGAAAATGCAAATGTGAAGGAAAAGTTTTTAGGAGTAACTGAAGAAAATACAAAAAATTCTTTTGTTGGTAGAAATTTGTTAGATAAAGCTTCTAACGATTTTCCTCAAACACCACCAGATAATGTTGCAATGAGTGCCAAGGCATCTATTACATACGATTTTCAGAATAATGTTTTACACGGAGAATTAGATGCCTATGTAAATGTAGCAGGAGGTGTTATAAGAGGAATAGGGAGTTATGGAAGAGCAGGATGGGCTGTATTACACTTTTCTCCCAAAGAATGGTATATATATGTAGGAACCCCAGAAGATCGATTAGGATTACGTATGGGAGTAGGATCTCTAAGCGTTGAAACAGGTGGGTATTTTATGACGGGATCAAAATTACCAGGTTCTCCTCCACCTCCAATAGAAGTTGCCAATATATTAAAATTAGAGCCTAATAAACTAGACTACATGCGTGATGAAAACGCTTTAAAAAGTGGTGCAGGTTTTGCTTTTGGATCTAATATAGAAATAGATACAGGAGATTTACGTTTTCTTATTTTTTATGCTAGGTTTAAAGCAGGAGCAGGTTTTGACATGATGTTGAGAAATTATGGAAAAGCAACTTGTAGTAATACAGGAGACCAAGTAGGTATTAATGGTTGGTATGCAAACGGACAAGCTTATGCTTATTTACAAGGAGAATTAGGACTTAGAATAAAGTTGTTTTTTATAAAAAAGAAAATTTCAATCATAAAAGGTGGTGCAGCTGTGCTTTTACAAGCAAAAGCGCCTAACCCTATTTGGATGCGAGGATATTTAGCTGGAGATTTTGATTTATTAGGTGGTTTGGTAAAAGGAAATTTCCGATTTAAATTAACAATAGGAGAAGAGTGTGTTTTTGAAAATGCTTCTCCTTTAGGTGGATTAAAAATAATTGCAGACGTAACTCCAGGGAAAAATGCTAAAGACATAGATGTATTTGCAATTCCGCAAGCAACTTTTAGTATGAAAGTAGGAGAACCTATTATCATACCAGAAGATGATGGAGATAAAGTATACAAAATTATCTTAGAAAAATTTCAAGTACTACATAAAGGAAAAGAAATTGAAGGAAGCATAGAATGGTCTAAATATAAAGATAGAGCCAATTTTATATCGAAAGATATTTTACCTCCTTATGAAGAATTAAAAGTAAAGGTAGAAGTAAGCTTTAAAGAAAAAATTAAAGGAATTTTTAGAACTATAGAAATTGATGGGAAACCAGCAAAAGAGTACGAAGAAAGAACCTTTACTACAGGAGGTGCTCCTAATGTAATTCCGTTACATAATATTACATATGCCTATCCTGTATTAAATCAAAAATACTTTTTAGAAAAAGAATATAATCAAGGATATATTCAATTAAGAAGAGGGCAAGATTATTTATTTGATGACAATCAATGGAAAAGTTTTTTAACCTACCAAAAAGAGGAAGAACCTTTTAAAAAACATGACTTTACATACAATACAAGTGATAATATAGTAAGATATAATTTACCCAACTTATCACAAACATCAACCTATAAAATAAGTATTGTTAGTGAAGCTAAAAATACTAGTAATGCATCTTCTACTAAAGAAGCATCATATAAAGATATAAATCTAGGAAAAGAAACAGAAGGAAATACGGTTAGTATACAAGACAAACAATCGGAGAGTTTGCAAAAAGAAGGAGTAATAGAAAGACTAGCTTATGGCTTTGCAACTTCAAGCTACAAAACATTTAAACAAAAAATTAAAGCCATTAAAACGGTAGATTATAGATGGAGTTCTCTTTACTCAGATGTAATTTATTTAGGAAATTCTATAAAAAAGCATGAACCTTTTGATCTTACCGATTTATTAGGCTCTAGTTATACTAATAAAAAACCTTTAGTAACTATTGAAGCTACATTAGAAGATGATTATTTTAAAAAAGATATGAATCCGCCATTGTATTCAAAATTTCCAGTAGAGGAATATCAAATAGAAAATAGAGATGCGAATGAGTTAGGAACTCCTCCAAAATTAGCACTACCAATTATAGAAAAATATTTACAAAATTTAGAGTATGAGGTAGATCAAGATATGCTAGAAACAACATTTCCTTTCAGGTATAATTTAGGATTGATTTATAAATCAGATTGGGTAGATATACAATCGCAAATAGTAAATGCTTTATTAGAAGGAAAACTTCAAAAAGGAAACTCGATACTAAACTTTTTAGACGAAGATTATCTTTTTATGCGCTACGGATTTTATAAGACAAAACTTCGTTACATGTTACCAGGGGAAAGAAAAGGAACAGAAGTAATATACAAGTTTAAAAACCCAAATAAATTTAGATACTAAAAAGTAAAGATTAATGAAGAGTTTTAGTACATATATAAAAATTTTTAACATCGTATTCTTAGTCTTTCTTGCACAAAATAATTTTGCGCAAGAAGTAAAAGAAGAGGTGAAAATAGTTTCAAGAGCACAAAAAAATCAAATACTATTAAGATGGGGTGCAACCACATCTAGAGCTTGGAAAAAAACAAATGAAACAGGATTTTTATTACAAAAATATGTTTTGTTTAGAGATGGGAAAAGACTATCAGATCCTGAAAAAGTTTGGGAAGAAAACATAAAAGCTGACCCGCTAGAAACATGGGAAAACATAGTGCAAAATAACGACAATGCAGCAATTATAGCACAGGCATTATATGGAGAAAGTTTTTTTGTAGATGGAGGAAATAGCACACAATTAGCAGATATTTATAACCTAGCAAATGAGATAGAACAACGGTTTTCGTTTTCATTACTTGCTGCTGAAACGAATTTTGAAGCTGCAAAAAAAGCAGGTTGGGGATATATAGATAAGGAAGTGAAAAAGAATGAAACGTACGTGTATAAAATTCAATCAGCTGTTATTTCTAGTAAGAATACAATAAAAGGAAATGCAGTAATAGCTACCATTAAAAAGTATGAACCGCTACCAAAACCATTAGACTTTAGAGGAATATTTGGAGATAAAAGTGTAACTCTAACTTGGGAATATCAGTTGTTAAAAAGCATATACACGTCTTATTATTTAGAACGTTCAGAAGATGGCAAAAACTTTACTCCAATAAGTAAAGAACCTTTAGTTAATTTAAATGATAAGCCAGGGGCACAAGCAAAACGAATGTTTTATATAGATACATTGGCGAATAATACCAAAAAATATTATTACAGGCTACAAGGAATTTCTTCTTTTGGAGAAAAAGGAGTTATGAGCGATATTATTTCAGGGAAAGGAACGCCAATTTTACCTTTTACCCCTAGAATTATAGATGTTAAATTAACAGACAAAGCAGAGGAAGCCGTTGTATTATGGGATTTTCCTAAAAAAGGAGAAAAATTAATTCAGAAGTTTCAAATAATTAGCGCTTCTGAAGATAGTGGTAATTATACAGTTGTTGCAGATAATATTTTGCCTACCCAACGAAGTTTTAAGTTACAGCAACTCAAAGCATCAAATTATGTGAAAATAATAGCTATAGGTA
Organism: uncultured Tenacibaculum sp.; assembly: GCA_947498055.1. GTDB lineage: Bacteria > Bacteroidota > Bacteroidia > Flavobacteriales > Flavobacteriaceae > Polaribacter. The sequence goes on along the minus strand of CANMJA010000019.1, from coordinate 36,620 downwards.
AAGACGGAAAACAACAAAAAACCTCTTTTTCAAGCTTGGTACAATTAGCAGATACAACACCGCCAGAAACACCAACAATTTTAGAAGGAAAAATAGATACATTAGGAATTGTAAAAATATCGTGGAAACAAAATGTAGAAAAAGATTTATTAGGATATAGAGTTTTTAGAGGATTTACAAAAGAAGAAGAGCCATCTCAGATTACTATATCACCTATAACACAAAATCAATTCATAGATACAGTAGAGGTAAAAAATTTGAATGCAAAAGTATACTATCAAATAGTAGCTGTAGATAAAAGACATAACCATTCCAATAAATCTGAAGTATTAGTTGTAGAAAAACCAGATCTAATTCCGCCAATAGCTCCTGTTTTTAAAGATTATAAAGTACAAGAAGGTAAAATCATTTTACATTGGGTTCGTTCTCCAGAAGAAGAAGTAAAACATGTACTATTAAGAAAAAATATTACAGAAAAGTCAGAATGGAAAATGGTATTAACAACTCAAGATACCATTAAAAGTTTTACAGATACTGAATTAGAAAACAACCATGTGTATCGCTATAAAATTAAAGCAATAGACAAAGCAAACTTAAGTTCTAAGCCTTCTTCACCTCTTACTATTAAAGCAGTTTCTTTGAAAACAAACGAAGCAGTTAAAGGATTTAATTACTTAGTAAACAGACAAACACACGAGATAGAACTTTTTTGGAGAGCAGATGAAAAAAAAGTAGCGGAGTATACTATTTACAAGCAATTAAAAGGAAAATCGCTTAGTACATGGAAAGTACTTCCTAGTAAAATAAAAAAAATAATAGACACCGAAGTAAGTCCCAACGAAACTTACATATATCACATAAGAGCCATACTAGTAGATGCCTCGTATTCGAAAGTTAAAAAAGTTGAAATAAACTATTAAAACATGCAAAAAAAGTTTTTTATAATTACGTTTTTATTGTTCCTTTTTGTAAGCGAAGTGTATTCGCAAGAAGCACATTATGAGTTGGATATATCAGGGTATGTTGGTAGAACTAGAAGTAGTTGTGGCTCAAGAAGTAATGGGTTGCAATACATACATTTACAGTATGAAAATGGTTTTTTGGATGATAGATATTTTAGCCCAGGAAGATATCGAAACAGGCCAATAATTACGAACACAGTTAAGTTTAATGAGAGCAATAAAATAAAACAAATAAATTTTCATACCAATTTTAGAAGAAGGAAAAGAGGAAATTGTCAATCAAGATATAGAAGGTGGTTTCAAGTAGAATTGATAAATAATAGCACTTGTGTAAATTATACTTTTGATTTTAAGACTCATAATACTTTTTCAAGTTTAGGAAATGCAAGAATAAAAAGAGGTTCAGAGGCCTCTGATGTAGAAGGACAGGCTAAAATTGTTATAAAACCAGTTGTTAGGTTAGCAAATCCAGGGGTTAATAATAATTTTGGTTCTGAAGGTTATTTAACAATACCTGCAATTAGAGGTATTAATAATAGATATTTTAATTGGGAATATGCATTTAGTGCTACGGGACCCTATAGACCACTACCAAATTATACCTCTCAAAAAAACTTTTTACGAGTTAAAGGAAAAGATTTTTTAGATCCTGTAAGAGATCATGGGAAGACGATTTTTTTTAGAGTAAATACAGGCTGTCAAGGATCTGTATCTAACACAATTTCATATCGTTTTTTTAGAGATGCACCTCGTATTACAAATAATGCCACCAATAACTCAGGAATAACAGAATGTTATGATTCAAAAGATGGAGAAGTACGTCTTTTTTTTGATAGAAGACTTGGACCATCAGAATCTTTAAGTATTAGTAGTACAAATGGGAATTTTCCTGGAGATTATGATAATTTAAAATGGCATAATTTTAGACTTTCAGATAATTCTATTTTAATAAAAGGACTTGCGCCAGGAAAATATCCTATAGAGTTAGTTGGTTTTTTCAGAGGAGCAAATACCTATGTTGAATCAACAAAACATAAGATAGAAATAGAGATTAAACGTCCTAAACCCGTTGAATTTTCTTTTTCTAGCTCAGATATTCTTTGTTATGGAGGAAAAGATGGAAGTATAAAAATAACAGCTAGCGGAGGAAAAGAAGGAAAAAAATATAAATATCTACTCAGAAAAGCAGGAGATAGATCACCTGTATATAGAAGTGATTGGGTTTCTTTTGCTTCTGCAAGAAATCCAACACACTATATAAGGAGATTAGATGTAGGAGAGTATACGTTAAAAGTAAAAGATTTTAATGATTGTATTGCTAAGGATATTAGGAGGAGTGGTGGAAGAATAGTAGGTTTAGGAAGAGAAAAAGAAGTACGAATAAAAATAAAACAACCTAAAAAACCTTTAAATATAAAAATTGTACATAAGAAAAATCCTCTTGGATTTGGTTTTTCAGATGGTGAAATTACAGCACATATTACAGGAGGAACTCCCGATTCTAAGGGAGAATACGATATTCTTTGGATCTATGAGAAAAACGGTGTTACCAGAAATTGGAATAGAATAAATGTGAAACAAGAAATTGTTCCTGGAGAAGAAGGAGCATTCGTAACCCTTACAAATGGAATTGATGGAAATTATTCTATTAGAGTTAGAGATGATAATTATGGTAGAGCTAGTAATAGATTAGGTTGCGTTTTACGGAGAGATAAAATAGAATTAGTAGAGCCTCCCAAACTATCTATCCAATTAGATAGAACCAATCCAATATCATGTAATCCTTCTAATATTCATGGTAATTCGGCTAATGATGGAGAACTAACGGTCACAGCAAATGGAGGAATACCTTTTAGCCCACTTTTAGACGGGAAATATGCATACGATTATACATGGAAAAGGAAAGATTTTTTTGGTAATTACGAAGTAATTCGAGGAGAAAAAGGAAGGATTCTTAAAAATTTAGAAGAAGGAGAATATGCAGTGAACATAAAAGATGCTAACGGAATTACCGTAGGTGTTTATGAAAAGAATATTTTAAGAAGAGCGACAGATGCAACTTATGATTTAGTAGCACCTCCCTTACTTGATTTATCCTATACAAAACAAGATGTTTTTTGTTATAAAGGAACAGATGGAAGTATCGATTTAACAATTAAAGGAGGTACAGGAGCTTACACCATCTTGTGGAGTAATAATGAAACTACAGAAGATATTTCACAATTAACGGCAGGTACGTATCAAGTAAAGGTAGTAGATGAGAAAGGGTGTGAAGCAGAGGCAACCATAGAAATAGAAGAACCGAATGCACCTTTAAAAATATCCTATCAGTTTTTTGAACCTACGTTTGCAGGGGCAACTAACGGGTGGATTGAAGCTACTATAACAGGAGGTACACCTTTAAATTCAAATGAATATACTTTTGTTTGGAAAGATGCTAATGGACATAATTTAAATAATAAAGTAACTTCTTCGGCAACAACGGCAAGCCATATAATAAGGTTAAATGGAATTGGAGAAGGAAATTATAAGTTGACAGTGCAGGATAAAAATTATCCTTTAGCTATAGATCTTTCTAATTGTACAATAACCGAGAGTGAATATTTTTTAAATGAACCAGAACCTTTAGTAGCAGATGTTACGATTAAAACACCCATATCTTGTAATAGAAATAATGTAGGAAATCCATTTTCAGATGGAGAATTAGAAATAAAAGTAACAGGAGGTGTTCGTTTACAACCGAATGAAAATGCTGGACTTTCTTATTATTATACATGGAAAAAAGAGACAGCTCCTGGCGTATGGACCGTCTTACCAACACAAACAAGTAATATAGCAACAGGTTTAGATCAAGGAAACTATGCTGTTAATATAAAAGATGCTAATGGAATTGTCATAGGTGAATACCAAAATAATGCATTAGTTAAAGCGAAAGATTTACTACAAGAAATTAGAGAACCAGAGGTTATTGAAGTAAGTTTTAAAAAGCAAGATGTATTTTGTTATGAAGGAAGTGATGGCTGGGCAGAGGTTTTTATAAAAGGAGGAACTCCACCTTACCATATCGAATGGAATACAGGAAGTACAGTTTCTAGAATAAATAACCTAATAAAAGGTCAGTATACTGTAACAATAACAGATACAAGAGGTTGTGAGGTTGTTGAAAATATAGAAATTAACCAGCCAGAAAATGAAATTACTATAGATTTTATAGAATTTTCTACACCAAAAAAAGGAGGAGAATCTACTGGTTGGATACTTGCAGAAATAGACGGAGGTACTACTTTCGCAGACGGTAGTTATACCTATTACTGGCAAAATGAAAAGGGAGAAATAATAAATGCACAAACAACAACAAATGTTCGTAACGGAAAATTTCAAATTAGGCTAAATAATATACCAAAAGATACCTATGTACTTACAATTGAAGATGCAAATTACCAAAAAGCAACAACTAAAAAAGGATGTACGTATATAGAAAAAGAATTTATATTATACGACCCTGTAGAAGCAGTTATAACTATAGATACGCCTATTTCGTGTAATCAGAATAATGTTTTTAACAATCCTTTTTCTGATGGAATATTGCAAGTAGAAGTTACGGGAGGACTTCCTTTTGAAACAGGAAATCCATATACATATTTCTGGAAAAAAGAAAATAGTGCCGGGGTGTATGAAGATTTAAATATTAATAGTAACAGAATAACAAATCTTTCACATGGTAGTTACTCTTTAAATGTAGAAGATAGCAGAGGAATTGTAATTGGAGAATATAATAGTTCGCTATTAATAAAATCCACAGACGTAATATTTCAGTTTAATGAACCAGATTTATTAGAAGTACAACTAAGTGCTACCGAAATTTCTTGTGACCAAGGAAATAATGGTACAGCTACAGTAAATATTTTAGGAGGAATCCCTCCTTATAACATTCAATGGTCTAATGGAAGTATAGAAACTAAAGCAGTGGATTTAATTGCAGGAAATTATGTGGTTTTTGTTACAGACGCAAGAGGTTGTGAGGTTACAGGAAATATTACATTAATGCCTCCAGGAAGTTTACAAATAGATGTAATAAAAAAAGCCCCATCTTGTTTTAAAGGAAATGATGGAGCAATTGAGGTTAGTATTTCTGGTGGAGTACCACCATACACTCACTCTTGGAACACAGGAGAAACAGGAACTTCTATAAAGAATTTAAAAGAAGGAACATACATTTTTACATTAACAGATGCTAATAAGTGTAAAGCTTTTGTAAAAGTTGATTTAGAAGAGCCAGAAGAAATTACTATCGATTTAGGAGAAGATAAAACACTTTGTAAAGACCAATCTTATGTTTTAAATGCAACTATTGAAGATACAAATACTACTTATTTATGGACCTCAGATAATGGTTTTTCTTCTACAGACGCTATTGTAGAAGTTCAAAAATCTGGCGTGTATACAATAGAAGCTACTTCTTCTAAAGGTTGTACTATAACCGATTCTATTACCATTCAATATAATGATGAAGATATAGAATCTAATTTTTTAATGTCTTCTCAAGCGTATCTCGATGAAGAAATTGTTCTTCTAAACAAAAGTAGCTTGCAACAAAGTGTTTTTGAATGGATATTACCAGAAGACGTAATTATTGTAGAGAAAACAGAAAGAACCATCACTCTAAAATTCAAAGAAGTAACAAGTTATGAAATAGGCTTACGCTCTCATGTAGGAGATTGTATAGAAGAGTTGTTTAAAACAATAGTCATAGAAGAACCTAGTGAATTAGCAGATTCACAAGGAGTATCAGAATCTTTTATTGAATTATTTAGAATCTCTCCAAACCCTAATAATGGAAACTTTACGGCAGATATAAAATTGATAAAACCAAGCGAAATAGCAATTCGAATTTTTAACATGCAAGGAGAACTTATAAAAAGTTATACACCAGTAGAAATAGTAGAAGAATATACCAAACCTTTTACAATTAATCAACCTTCAGGTATGTATGTTGTTGTTTTAGAAACGGCTAAAGAAACAAGAGTAAAAAGAATGATAGTGCATTAATGAGAAAGATGAAAACATATATAAAAGATTTAGTAAGAGGGGCATTATATAAGATACGGTTAGGTATTTATTATGGTACTGTTTGTTGCTTAAATATGGTTGAAAAATCTCCATTATTTAGCAAAGTAAACAAACTAAATTCTACTCTAAAAATCGTATCGTTATTATCATTAATAGTAATTTATTCTTGTTATCAAGAAACATCTATACCTATAGTTACCGATTTTGATATCACTTTTGTCAATGAAGATAAATCAGTACCTGTTAGAATTAAAGTAGCTAATAAAACAGAAGGAGCAGATACCTATGAATGGAGTTTTGAAGGAGCACAAATAAGTAGTTCAAAAGATAAAAACCCAGGAGCAATAAAATATATACATGCAGGAAATTATACGATAACATTAAAAGCAATTAATGTAGATGGAGAAGAAGATGTTATCGAAAAAGAAATCACACTTTTTGAAGCTATAGATATCGATTTTTCAACAGAAATAGCAGCTAGTAATTTTTCGCCAGTTGAAGTTGAAATTAAGAATAGTACAGAGGGCAATACCTTAAGTTATTTATGGGAGTTTGAAGGAGGAATTCCAAATACTTCAACAGAAAGACATCCAGAAAATATAGTTTTTACAAAGGAAGGGGAACATACGATAAAAGTAACCGTTTCTAACGAATTCGAATCGTTTACAAGCGAAAAAAAAATAGAAGTATTACCAAAATTACTTCCTGATTTTAATTGGGAAGTAGCTTTTTTTGACGATGATGATCAAGCACCAGTTTCCATTACATTATTTAATGAATCTATAAGTGCTACTTCTTACCAATGGACGTTTGAAAAGGGAAATCCAAGTACCAGTACAGAAGAAGCTCCAAAGGTAACATTTACAGAAGCAGGAATTCATAAAATGGTATTAGAAGCTTCTAACGATAAAGAAACAAAACGCATAACTAAAACAATAGAAGTATTACCAAATACTAATTTAAGAACCTTTGAGAATATAAAATTAGGGATCAATTCAGCGCATAACTCAAATGCTATTGGAGCTTTTTTTTCAGCTTCATTAAGAAAAGTATTTACAGCAAACGAAGTAACAGATAAGAGCGAAATAGATATTGCTTTTTTGAGTTTAAATAAGACATTTAATTTTAATAAGTTTTTAAGTCCCAGGGAAGTAAAATCTAACGGATTTTTAGAAATACCAAACGCAACACATACAAAGTTTATAAACACACAAGAAAACTGTAATTGTGGTGTGCGTTTTACAGAAACACAATTTAATGCAATGAATAACGATCTTCCATTGCAAAGTATTCTTATTACAGAAACCACTAACGGTTTATTACATTTTAATAAAGATGTACTACCACGTATTGTATTATTTCAAACGGAAGATGGACGAAAAGGAGCCATTAAAATAAAAGAGTTTGTTGATAAAGGAACCAATTCACATATCATTTGTGATATAAAAATTCAAAAGCTGCCTTAAAATGAAAATTAAAAAATACATTCACCGCATACTAATAATAAGTTTATTAGTATTAGTAGGAGCTATACAAGCACAACGATATCCCGTTCAAGTAACGCATACCGTTTTTCCTCCATATTCATCTAAATTAAGTGATTATGTAACTTCAAGTAATATAAAGTTTCGTTTAAATATTGCATTAACAGATGTGATAGCAAATAGCGAAGAAGTACGTTTAAAGTTACGTATTAAAGGGAATGGCTTCGAAATGCAGTCGACAGATATTGTAGCTGGCGCACCGCAAATATTTTTAACAGGTGGTGTTTTACAACAATTTACCAATTTAGATTTAGCAGCATATTTTCAACCAAATAATTTAATAGGAATTACTCCGCAGCAATATAACAGACCTTTGCCAGAAGGAATGTATACAGTTTGTTGGGAAGTGTATGATGCAGTTACCAATTTGCAAGTTAATAATCCTGCTACCGGATGTGCCAACATTTTCTTATTATTAAACGACCCTCCATTTTTAAATCTACCATATCTAGGAGATTATATTGTAGCGAAAGATCCTATGAATATTATTTTTCAATGGACACCAAGACATACTAATGCAACAAATGTTAGCTACGATTTTGAGTTACGAGAATTATGGGATGTTACAATGGATCCTAGAGCAGCATTTTTAGCTGCACCAAACTATTATACTGAAACGCTAAGTAATACTACATTACTTTACGATATAAGCAAACCAGTATTACTACCTAAAAGAACATATGGTTGGCGGGTTAAAGCAAAATCAGTAACAGGAATTTCAGAGAATTCAATTTTTAAAAATAATGGATATAGCGAAATATTTTATTTTACCTATGCAAATCCATGTGAAACACCAACGTATGTTTTATCTGAAGCTTTAAATGGCAGTACAGTTAAAATTTCGTGGCAAATGAATTTTGAACATAAAAAGTTTCATATACAATATAAAAGAGCAGATGTTCCTGAAGCAAAATGGTTTGAAGTATACACTTATAACAACTTTGCACAAATAGGAAATTTACAAGAAGGGAAGCCTTATTTATTTCGTGTAGGAGGTTCGTGTAACGATTATTATGAATTAAATGAAACGTATTCATACAGTAGTGTAAATCAATTTACAATGCCTAATAAGGAAGAAATAGCTTCTTATAATTGTGGTATTGTTCCAGATATTAACATAAAAGGTAGAGAGCCACTTAAAAATATAGGAGTAAATGAAACATTTACAGCAGGAGATTTTTCAGTTACTGTAAAAGAAATATACGGAGGAGAGGGTGTTTTTACTGGTGCTGGTTACATTGTAGTGCCTTATTTATCAGATACAAAAATAGCAGTTACTTTCTCAAATATCCGATTGAATTCTCATTATCAGTTGATTGAGGGAATGGTGAAAACCACGTACGATCCTGCTTGGTCTGGTGTAGAAGATGTAAATGATGTAGTTTTAGGAGGTAACGGAAATACAGAAACAACAACGGTAGATTTTTCTATAGAAGATGTACAAATAGATCCGAATGGAGATATCATCATTATCGGAACTAATGGAGAAATAGTAGAGTTACCAGGAGGAGAAGATTATGTGATAACAGATGCTAACGGAGAAACTTGGACTGTAGATGAAGATGGGAATGTAGCCGAATCAGGAACAGTAGCAGAGGGAGGTGCGACTAATTCTGAAAATACCAATGGCGTAAATAATCAAGGAGAAGCTACTGCAATAACTGCAGAAGGAGTTACGGTTACTTTTACAAAAGATACAAGAGATATCTACGGATTTGACGCATATAAAAAGAAGCAAAAGAAAACTAAAAATCTATATAAAAGTCTTAGTGATGGCTATAGAATTCCTTATAAATCGGTAGCAAAAGGAAAAACAGCAACCATTATTGCAAATTTAGATATTACAGATAAAAATATTAAGCCTAGAGATATTGTTTTTAAAACAAAGGAAGGGATAGAAATAAAGAAAATAGACAGTACTGCAACCTCATACACTCTAGAATTAAAAGGACTTTTTACAGATGCTAAAGTAGAAACGCAAGCGGTAGTAAAACAATCGGATAAATATGAAATAGCAGGAGCATTTATACAATACCAAGCAGCTATTAAAAATGTAGAGGTAGTATTGGTAAATACTACAAATAAGAGTACTCAAAAAATAAAAGAAACCCTTAAGAAGGTTTATGCTGAGGCATTGGTAAATATCTCTGTTACAGAATTAAATGATTTTTCTAATAGTTTAGAAAGTATTGTGTCAGGTTCGATCATAGAAAGTGGTAAAAGCGGATTTGTATCGCAGTATTCTAAGCAACAAAAACAAATTAATAAAGCACTAAAAGGAAGGAATGATTTCAAAAAAGAAGCATATTATATCTTATTAACTAATAAAACACCTTCTACAAAAAACGAAAAAGGACTCATGCCTTTGGGTAGACAATTTGGGTATGTGTACATGAATAATGGAGCAGATGAAAAAACAGTTGCTCACGAATTAGGGCATGGAGCTTTTCAGTTAAAACATCCGTTTTCTAAACAAAGTTATGGATATTCAGAAAAAGAAACCGATTGGTTAATGGATTATGGAGATGCTGTAAAGTTACCATTTGTACATTGGGTGCAAATTCATAACCCAAGTTTACGAATTGGTGTTTTTGATAGAGATAGCGAAGGACAAAGTGTAGCAACTACCATGCCTGCTACTTTAGCAATTAATGAAAAAAAATACGATGGTAAATACTATTATGGTTATTTAACACCATCTGGAGAGCGTATTGTCTTATCGGAAGAATACACGCCAGTTTTTTTTCATGGAATAGAGGATGATAAATATAATACCGTTGTACCAGGTACATTAATAGGCTTTAAACAAAGAAAAATAAATGAAAAGGAAGCGACAAAAGAAGTAAAAGTTGAAGACATAACCTATAAAGCAAAAATTGTAAATAATAGATTTTTAGGATATGAAAACTTTGTTTACGAGCAACCAAAACTTAAAGGAGAAGATAATGCATCTTTTGTAATGGGACTTCCTTTTGGAGAGCCTAAATCGAATAAAGCAACATGGAAAAATTATAAGTTTACAGGAGAAAATATTTCTGAATATAAAAATAGAGAGAAGGAAATAATGGCAATAACTTCCGATAGTTTTCAAAATATCGGATTGTTTAATGCTTTAAAACCAAGTAAAACAGAAGAGTTTGCGAATCACCCAGAGATGTTAGGGGATAAACAAATAGATATTACAGAACTAGAAATTAAATTATTAAGTGGTGATTTTAATAGTGAGTTTGTACAAGTAAAAAAGAATAATGTAGGAAGAGTTAAAAACACAAAAGTAAGCATAAGTCATAATGAAAGAAGAGAAGTCTTTTTAATTGTTAAAATAGCAGAAATTTATAACAGATATCCTAGAATTTTTGAAAGTTTTACGAAGTTTTTTAATAATTGGGACCAATCTTTAGCTGTAAAAACATTTTCAGATTATGGTACATGGGATCGCGAAAATATTCCATTAGTAGGAAAAACTAGCCAGGCATACAAAATATGGAAGGATAATTTAAAATTAGGAGATTCTAATGATGAATTGTATGATTTTTATCAAAATTTCTTAATTGAATTATTAGCATATACTAACCAAAAAGCTACAGAAAACAAAGCTTGTTTAGCAGCAGATTTCGCTACAAAATCAAGTAAAGAAGTATATGAATGTATTGCTAAAGCAAGCGAATATGATCTTATAAATCTACCGCAAAGTAAACAAATAGAAGGAATTAAAAAGATTTTATTAGGGTCTACAAGTGGTGGTGCAATAACAGATAAAGAAGAAATACAAGTAGCAAGAATTTTAGAAGCAATATCTAATGGCAATTCAGCAAATTACCAGAAAACTATTGACGCATTAGAAAATGAAAAAATAACTTATAAATGGACGCCTAGAGGAAATAGAGTAGTTACTAAAACAGAACCACTTTGGCATGCTCTATTTAATAATATACAAGATGAGATATTTATTTTTGGAAACGATAATAGACAAAGCATTGTAAAATCTATAGGAAAAATATTTATAGGGTCTGAAAATTTCGTTGACCAATTAAAAAATAGTGTAGATGTTGAGGTTTTAAAATCAATGACTTTTGAAGATGTAAAATCGGTGCATGACAATTTGTATACCTATAAAAATGACTATCAAAATATTTTTAGAAGAAGTTGGACTAATTTAGGTACGAGTATAAGAAAAATAGTACCTGGTATTGCCACTTATAATTCAAATGATTTTTATAAAAGTGTAGACACAAAAGTTACTCCAGACTATTTAATTAATGCAAAGCAAAAGCTTAAATGGGGATTTAATAGTCAAACAGAAAAAAGTGAAGATTTAAAACCATTTGATTTAATCTCATTTATAAATATTTCTAAAAATAATTTGTTAAAACCTTTTTCTGCTACCAATCAGCAAGGAGACCCACAAGCTATTTTTGTTCCTGCGTTTACATTGCATTATGCTAGTAAAACAGAAGCATTGCAAACAAAGTCAGATATTATACAAACATCTGTCGATTTATTAGCCTTTTTACCAACAGGAGGAACAGCAGCTCTTAATACTTTTGGAAAATTCTTGTACTATACAGATAAAATGAGTTCTGTGTCTAGTATGGCAGGTATTGCATTTAGAGAAGTAGATCCAAGTTTAGCTACTTATATGAATCAATTAAGTTTGGTTACAGGAGTTGCTAGTTTGGCTACTCTATCTAAAAAATTAACAGTAAAAGAAGAGTTCCTTCAAAGTAAAGTAGGAGAGATAATACATCCTGATGTATTAAAAGAAACAAATAATCAAATAACAAATGTAAATAAGTTAGTAGATGATATTTTACAAGATGAAGTACATCTTCAAAAATTAACATCTAGCGATTTACAAGCAAACATAAGAATAGTAAAAGAAGAAATAGAATTATTAAAAACGTTTTCCGATTTTAATTTAGAAAAAGCGAATAAAGCTGTAGAGAAACTTAAAAATTTAGATGCAGCAAAAATGCTCTACAAGAATGTTCGTATTGTCGGCGATTATACAGAATCTTACATAGATGTTGAAATAGCAAAATTAACAACGATACATCCAGTACCAAGAAAATCAAAACTAGGTGGTGTAGAAGAAACTGTGAAAGACATTCAAGAAAATGGTTTTAAAATAGCAGGTGAAGAAAGAATAGGAGGAAACCCTGTTAGGGTAATTGAATTACCAAATGGTGCTCAAATGGTTATAGATGGTATGCATAGGGTTGAAGCTATGCATAGACTAAAGGAAACGCATATTCCTGTGGCATATAATACTTATGAAGAAGTTTTGAATTCGGTGCAATCTGGAGGTATAGATATAAGAAATTTAGAAAATATTTATTATGCAGTACATGTAGGAAAAAGAACAGGACATTATACAGAAGAGTGGATGCCTTTTAATATTGCCTGGGTAGGAAATAGAAGGAATGAAGTGTTTAAAGCGGTAGACGATTTTATGAAAAAAGAGTTTCCTGATTTGGCAGAGTCTCCAGAAGGATTACTAGCATCTTTACAAGGATTGATTTCTAATACAAAGTTAAAAACAGTTTTTGAAAGTGAATTTAAAGGAGATATTGTAAAACTGAAAGAGTTTACGGAGAATCCAAATTTGGTAAATGCTTGGTTAGATATACAGAGAGTACTGGATAAAAATGCAGATGCTTTTCCAAAAAACGTAGACTTTACAGGATTTAATTTTGATACTGGAGATAATTATATAGATGTTATTATACATTATGAAAATGGAAAATTTTTATCTAAAGTAGAAACTGAAGAAAAGGTTATTTCTATAGAAAAATTAGCGGAAGTAATAAATTCATTGCCATCAGATCAAAAAATAAGACTGCTGTCTTGTAGTACAGAACAAGCGGCTATAGAATTATCAAAGCTCACAGAAAAACCATTTTATGCGAACGATGGAAGAGTAAAATTATATCCAGATGGAGAAGTAGTACATGTAACACCATTCACAAGATATCATAAAGGTGCGCGTAGTGATTTAGAGGAAATTCCACCTAATATAAAACTAAGAAAAGAAACACCAATTATTTTAGGGAGAGATGCAAATATAAAATCAAAAATTGAAAGAATATTAAATAATAATTCATTACAAGAAGCTATTGTGGCATTAAAACTTAGTAGTGAAAAAAGAATTGCATTTATAAAATATATAGCTTCTTTAGATGAAATAATGCTAGAAGAAGTTTTAGTAAAACCTAGTTTATTAGAACCAATAAAGGTTCAACATGATACTGCTCCTAAAGAGAGATTTGATTTATCATTGATGGATTTACAACAAATCCAAAGAATTTTGAAAAAAATTGGGGGCTACGTTAAATGGAAGACAACAGCGAAAGGAGAGGCAAATCAATTATGGAATAGTATAGAAATAGACAGTAAAGATCATGCCTATGTAATATTATTAGATGGAATAAAAACAGATGAAATAGGTGGTTTTACACTATCGAAACAAGGAACTTTTATTAGTACAATAGACCTTCCAAGCTACCTTCGACAACAAAAAATAGCAACAGAAATTTTTGAGAGAGGAATTAAAAAGTACCAACCGATAAAAATAGAAGAAACATGGGGAGACACCAATCTTAATCATAGTGATGTTTCAACTAATTTGGAGGTGTACTTATCAGAATTGAGAAACGGAAGAACTAGAGAACAAGCGGCTTTTGCTACTCCTTCAGGAAAATTGGCAAGGCAAAATGGATATACAGGTACACCAATATTTAAAGTCGATACAAAAACCAAAGTACATGTGTTCTTCATAAAACCTGTTAATGATGAAGGTATTTATAAAAATGTTCAAATAGTAACAAATCCAAAAGGGACTGAATATCCTGAAAAGGTTAGAGATGTTAAGATTTCTGAACTCACCATGATGCATCCAGTAAATGCAAATGAAGTAGATGAAGTTGTAAATAAAATTAAAGAAAAAGGTTTTCTTGTAGATAATTCTAACCTTGTTGATATAGTTGAGTTACCAAATAACACAAAGCTGGTGCTAGATGGAATGCACAGGGTTGAAGCAATGGGAAATAGACTGAAGGAAAATTATATTCCTGTTTACTATAATACTTATAATGACTTTAAGCATGATGAAGATGAAATTGAAAAAATCTATTTTTCGTTACTCTTAGCAAGAAGAACAGGTTATTATAATAAAGAATGGATGCCAGAAGCTCCTTGGATGAGCACAGAAACCAAGATTAGACTTTTAGAGAGTGTTAATGAATCAATAAAAAGAGATTTTTCTAATTTAATAGAATCGAAAGAAAATATTCTAGAATCTTTAAAAGTATTAGTTCCTTCAGATTTACAAAAAATATTTAAAAATACGTTTAAAGAAAATACGGCTAAACTTTTAGCATTTGCAGAAAAACCAGCATTAGTGAATGCATGGGTTAATACTAGAAAAGTATTTAAAGAGAATGCAACAGCATTTCCTAAAAACATCAATTTTGTAGGATTCAATTTTAATACAAAAGACGATTATATAGATGTAATTATACATTATGGTGAAGGTAATTTTGTATCAATAATTGAAGGAAAACAAGAGATAATTCCAATAGAAAATGTAGCGGAAATAATCAATTCAATACCAGAAACAAAAAAAGTACGATTGTTATCTTGTAATACAAATGAAGCTGCATTGGCATTGTCAAAAATTATAGAAAGACCATTTTATGCTAGTGATGGAGTTGTAAAAATATACACTAATGGTATAGTAAAACATAATACACCTTTTAAAAAATACCATAGAGGAGCACGTAGTGATTTAGAAGAAATTCCACCAAGTTCAGAAAAAGGTAGAGGAGAATCTATTAGTTTGGGTAAGGAAGAGAGTAATAAAACGAAAATTGATGAGGTTTTTAAAGAAAATGCAGATGAAATAAAGAGAATAATCGAAGAATTAGATTTTTCAAAAAAAGAAATCGAAGCATTTACAAACTATGCAGTAGGAAAAAACAAAATTATACATACAATAGAGAAAAACCCAAGTTTAGTAGCTGCATGGAAAGCGTATTATAATATTAATAGAGAAGAACCTTTTGAAATAAAAATAGAAGAGCTAGAAAAGGTAAATGAAGTATTAAATGGAATAGGAGGTTATAAAAAATGGAAACTTACTGAAGCAGGAGAAAAAAATAGGTTATGGGATAAGATAACTCTAAATAAAAATGATGCAGATGTTGTTTTGTTAAATGGAAATACTGTAGATATAGGTAGTTTTGGAGTTACTTCTTTTGGTATTTTGGGCCTTAATTTAGAACTTCCTAAGTATCTTCAAAAACAAAGAATTGTAAGTGATTTATATAGTAAAGTAGTTAGAAAACTTACTCCTAAAGAAGTAAAATCAGTTTGGCTAGAAGACGATTTGTATGAAGAAGGAATGTCTACAAATTTACTTGAGTATTTAAAGTATTTAGATCAAGGGATGAATAGAAGAGATGCTGCTTTAATGACTCCGGCTGGAAAATTAGCTACGAAAAATGAGTTTACAGGGGAGCCTATTTTTTTAGTAGATAAAAAAAATAGAGTGGAAGTAATTTTTACTAAGAAAGAGAATGAAATAAGAACAGAAGTAAGAAAATTATTTGAAGGAGTTGAAGCACATGAACTTTTTAGAAAAGTTAATGGAATTATACAAAAAATAGAATCTTTAAAAGTAAATGTAGCCAAGGAGTTTATTGAAGAATTTAAAGGAAAAACAAGCAACTTAGAAAAGTTTTTAGAGGATGTAAATTTAATTGATAATTGGGTTTCAAACAGAATATTAACAAAGGATCCTGTACAGCCAAATTCATATAGAAAAAAAGAAATAGAGAAAATATTCAAGAAACAAAGTAGTCTAATCGAAAATAAGGTCAATGAACTGAATTTTTCGGAGGAGGTTTTTAGAGACTTTATAGAGAATTTTTCTAAAGTAGAGAAAGAAGTTGTTCTAGAAATGGAGAATAATCCAAGACTTATTGATTCATGGAGAGCATATTATGATATTAATAAAAAGGAACCTTTTAAGATTGAAGTAGATAATCTAAAAGACATTGATGCGGTATTAAAAAGTATAGGAGGATATACTAAATGGAAAGCAACAGAAGCTGGAAAGGAGAATAGACTATGGAGTGATATTAAAGTATCAGAATCAGAATTTCAGTTAGTTTATTTAAATGGAGAGGAATTAAAAATAGGAAACTTTAATATATCTGAAATAAATACACTTTCGTTCGATATTATATTACCAAGTGTTCTTCAAAAACAAAAAGTAACAACAAAAATATTTAAAGAAATATTTAAGAAACATAAACCAGTTGAAATTCAATGTCATTGGGTGCGAGCAGATACATATGAAGATAATATTTCTACCAACTTACTAGAATATTTTAAATATAAAGATAAAGGAAGAGCTATGGCAGCTTTTATGACGCCTTCTGGGAAAATAGCTAGAAGGAATGGATTTACTCAGGCTCCAGTTTTTATAAAGGATAATGACTACGAGGTAAAAGTAATTTTTACAAAATCAAACGAAACAAAAAGGAGAGAACTTCGAAAGTTATTTTCTTATTTACAAGAAGATACAGATTTGACAATGAATACTTTTATTGGAAAAGTAGAATCTTTTGATAAGCAAGTTCAAGATGATTTCATAAATGATTGCAAAAAATCATCAAAACAATTTTTAGAAGTAGTATTTAAAAATCCGCAGTTATTAGATAATTGGAAATTAATGCATGAAGTAAAAAGCGTCAACCGTACCGATGTAAATTTCTTAAGATTTTTAAATATAAATCTTGTTATAGATTCTAGAAACAAGGTCAAAGAAAAATATACACTTTTAATAAAAAAATACCCAAATATAAGTTTAGAGGAATTAACAACTGTATATCATTATACCAGTTCATTATATACCGTAGAAAATTTTAATAAAGCTTTAAGAGAAAGGAGTATTACGGATAAAAAATTAAAAATATTTGACAATGTATTAAGAAAGAGTTTAGAAAAATTTCCAAAGTATTTAAAAACAACCTACAGGGGGATTTCAACGAAAAAATCAGCATTAAAAAAATATGAAAAAGCATACGAAAATAAAACAGAAATAGAAGAATTAGGGTACATATCTACAAGTAAAGAACGTTTTGTAGCAGAAGTGTTTTTAGATAAAAATGAAGATATAGGTAATGTAAAAGTATTATTTACTATAGAGAGTAAAAAAGGATTAGATATTGAAGATATTTCTCTTCATGGACCTACTTTTTCATCGGTTACAGAAAGTGAAGTATTATTTATCAGTGGTCAAAAGTTTAAAGTATCAGAATATAAAGTAACCAAAGGTGAAGATCAAGAAGAACTAGTATTAATTACATTAACTGATTAAAATTTTTGATAACTATTTCGATGATTTACAAGAAATGTATTTTAAAAACAACGAAAAAACATATATTAATAATAAGTATGTTTTTAACTGTAAGTTTTGGATATACACAAAATTTAGATTTTGATAATATTTTAAAGTCAAACAAAATTAAAGTTAGTGGAAAAATTAATGGTAATGCAGTGTATTACAATTCAAATACTAGAAATGCCCGTATACCTTTTACTTATTTTGCACAAGGTACATTTAATATAAGTTGGTTATCTTTTAATTTACCTATTTCATACAGCTATTCTAATCAAGGAGAAAATTTTAATTACCAACTTCCTTTTGAGTTTAACAGACTAAGCTTACATCCTAAATACAAATGGATACAGGCGCATATAGGAGATGTAACGATGAATTTTTCTCCTTATACACTAAGCGGACATCAGTTTACAGGAGGAGGAGTTGAGTTGCGTCCAAATGCATCAATCGAATTTAGTGCCATGTATGGTAGACTTTTAAAAGCTACAGAAGATGATGGTAACGAACAAACAGTGCCCGCTTATAAAAGAGTAGGGTATGGTGCTAAATTATTTTGGAAAAAACCCAACTATAAATTCGGACTTATAGGGTTTTATGCTAAAGATAATCTTTTATCTATTCCTTTAATTCCGGAAGAAAGAAACATAAAACCAAAAGAAAATTTAGTGATAAGTTTGCATGGAGAAACTACTATTGCTAAAAAATATACTATAAAAGCGGAATATGCCTCTACTGCAATAACGAAAGATATAAGAGCTGAGGATAGCGCCATTAAAACGAGTAATTTGGCTGGTTTATTATTTAATAATAAAACATCTACCGAGTTTTATAATGCATTAAAAGCAGCATTAGATATAAATATTGGGTCTATGAAAGTAGGAGTAGGCTATGAGAGAGTAGATCCTAATTATGAAACTTTAGGGGCGTATTATTTTAATAACGATTTTGAAAATATCACATTAAATTTGGCAACGTCTATTTTTAATAATAAACTTAATCTAGATTTTAATGTAGGGTATCAGAGAGATAATTTAGAGAATCAGAAAAGACAGTCTTTAGGAAGAACTGTAGGAAGTGTAAATGCAACATATCAATTAAGTAATGCAATTACATTAAACGGAACGTATTCTAATTTTACATCTTTTACCAATAGAAATTTAAATCAATTTGACGATATTAATGATAATGATTTAACAGATGAAGATCAAGAAGCTTTAAATTATAGGCAGCTTTCTCAAAATGCCAATATAGGTTTACATTGGATATTTCCTAAAAAACAAAACACAACACAAAATATTAATTTGAATTATAATTTAGCCTCTTCAGCAAATGAAGAAAATGGAGTTATAAGAATAGGACAAGCAAATAATTTTCATAATGGTACAGCTGCTTATACCATTGGTTTTCCAAAACAAGCCTTTACCATAGTTTCTTCCTTAAATTATAATTATAGCGACATAGGTACAGATGATAGTAACGCATGGGGAGGAGCAATGAATTTTAATAAACTGTTTTTCAAAAACAAATTAAATACCTCTTTAGGAGTTGCTTATAATAAAAGTAATAATAAAACTATAGAAACAGGGGTTATAAACTTTAGAGCTAGTGCAGGAACAGTAATAGCAAAACAACATAATTTAAACTTAAATGCTATTCAGTTATTTAGAAATACAACCAATCAGGAAGACTTAAAAGAGTTAACTGTAACTTTAAGCTATGGATATAATTTTGGATTTAAAAAACCGAAGTTTAATTTTAAAAGAAAAAAGAAAACTAAAAAAGAAAAGATTTTTCAATTTTCATATAAAGAACATGTATTTGAAGGAAGTCATACTAAAATAAGTAACGAGATATTAGAACTTATAAATAGGGCCGATTTTAAATCGATTACTTATTTAAAAAAAGTAGTTAATGATTTAAAATTACTTTCTCTAAACTTAAGAGAGAATGAAGGTAGTAGTAATAGAAAATATAAAAAGGCTGCTATTGCATATTTAAATTTACTATATAAGTATAAAGATTTTTCAGACAAGTATCATGAAATTTCTTTTAAGAGCTTAAAGGAATTATATACGCAAGCTGAATTACTAGACGAAAGTATAAAGAATGATTATGCAAGATTATTAAATTTAATAACTTCAGAAAAACAAAAAGGGAATGCTGTTTTAGAGAGTGACGAAAGAGATTTAAAAATTAGAGAGAAAAAAATTAAAGCACATTTTTGGTTAAAAAAGCAATTACAAAATTTAACATATGAAGATGTGTTAAACGATAAAGGAATTTTAATTGACTTTAAAATAAAATATATTTCAAGAGTTTTTGATATGTTACAAGAGAAGAAAAGTTACCAAGAAATAAAAGCTTTTTTATCTTTAATGTATGCTAAATTTTATCATAATAAAGCTCCAATTAATAAAGAAGAAAATTAAAAGAAACGTTATAGCATAATGAATAATATTAACACACAAATTATAGAAGTTAATAGATGATTGTGTATAAATAGAATGTTATGAGTTGTCGGTTTGAGCGAAGTTGAGAATTTTTAAAAATGATAAATTATTAAATTTTAACTTCACTCAATTAGACATATTCAGAAAAAATGGTATGCAAATTATTTTTTAACAAAAGCAACACGCCTGTTATTCGCTTTTTCTATAGCGCTACTATTACTATTTAAAGGTTCGCTTTCGCCTTTACCAATTGTAGATAATCTTTCCGCTTTTATACCTTGTTTTACAATAGCATTTTTAACAGCTTCTGCACGTGCTTTAGATAATATTAAGTTAGCAGCAGCGTCTCCGTCAGAATCTGTATGACCGATAATTTCAAAATTCCAATCGGCCTTTTCATTCATTACAGTAACTATTTTATTAATAATTCCCATAGACTGTGATTTAATAGTTGCTTTTCCAGAATCAAATAAAATTCCATTAGTAACATATTTACCATTAGATATAATACGTTTGTACATTTGTCCGCCACCATGCGCTATTCTAATATTTTTTAGAGCTACTTTTAAAGAGTTTTTACCTAAAGAAACATTTTTATCATTATAATCTAAAGGCTTAAATAATTTAATAGAAACCCCATTGATTGGTTTGCTATAATTTGGCAAATTAGCAATACGTTTATTATTAAAATATACTTTAATTTTTTTCTTATAATATGAAATTGAAACATGATTCCAATTGTTTATAGCAATGTTGGTTTTCTCTATTTTTTCTAAAGGAAAATAATCGTACGTTTTTTCTAAGTTTTTATATATTTTACCTTTAAGCTCATCTTTATCTATTTTAAATTGAATATCTGCGTTTGAATATCCTCCGTGAATGCTTCTCGTATTTTTAAAATCATCATTATTAGAGTCAAAGAAAATACCAAACTTTTGTTCATCGTAATCGTGAATTAAATTATCTAAATAGATATCAAATTCAATAGTAAATTCATCTCCCAAGTAATTGGTAGAATTAAATAGAGGTGTAATAACATTACCATAACTTTCCTCTGTAGTTGGTATAACTACTTTAGTACCATTTAAAATTGCAATCTCTGTACCTCCCAATAGCAAATCCCATTTAGAAGGAAACTCCCCAACCTCTTCGAATTGTAAATCATCATAAAATATTACTTTTTCACCAGGAATAAATTTAAAATTCCTATATAATTCGGCAGGTTTGTTTTGTGTAGGAGTAGTTTCTGTTTTCTCAGATTTCTCATTTTTTTTATCAGAAGACTGTTTTTCTTTCTTTTCTTCTTCTTTTTCTGGAGAATTACTTTTCTTCTTCTTTTTATTTAAAACATCATTCATTTTTTTGTCTGCTTTTTTTATAACAGCATCTTCCGCTTTCTTCTTTAGTTTTTTCCAGAATTGAGCATTTCCAGAATTGTTAAAGAATAGCGATAAAAAGAATAAAAGGAATAGTTTTTTTTGCAACTTCATTTATTGTTTATTTTAGTTTTTATAAGGTATATATAAATTTACAACGTTTTATTTTAATGTGCTTATTTTTATTTTATTAAAAGACTCCTTTAATTCTTTTAATAAAACGTTTTTACCTTCTAATGTAATTAAAAAACGATTATTTACTATGGTTCTTACATCTGTAAATTCAGCATTTCCATAATTATCGTTGGTAACTTCTTCAACAGCTCTTAAACCAGCTATTTTTGTAGATTTTCTATATCCATTTTCATTTTCTTCTTCAAAATCTACCACCATATTTAATTTTTCTAAGTTTACTAAAGCACTTCCAGTTTCTCCTACTCCGTCTAATATTTTTAATATAATTCTCTTATTTCCGTTTTCATAGGTAGCCTTAGCAACATTTAAATCGGGGAAAATAGCATTTCCAATAGAGAATTTAGTTCTTTTTAAATCAACTAAAGATTCTGGTAGTAAATTTTTTAAAATCTCTTTAGAAATAGGAGATGTTTTCAATAGTTTATCTGTTTCTTCTTCCATTTTTTCTGTTTCATCTGCTATCTTCTTTAAATTTGAAAAACCGTCAATGGCTTTATTCAAATCAGATTTCTCTTTAGATTTTCCACAAGAGTATAACAATACTAAACAAGCGATAATAGATAATAACTTAGTGTTCATTTGGTGTTTTTACTACTAATTTAAGCTAGATAATAAGTTAATGGTTGTTAATTATTGAATTTGATAGCACAGATTTTGAATTTAGTGCGTTTTTTTTTGAAAATGAATTTCTCAGAAAATTTACAATTAAAAAAAGACAATTAATTAAAGGTCTCTACCAAAAGAATCTACTCGTTTTAAAATATTAGGAAATCGATATTCACCACTCATTTCTCTTATTTTTTTAGCGGCAAATTCTAAATCAATACCCATAGCAGTAACATATAAAGGTTTTTTACTTTCACCTCGTAAAACAGGTTCTTTAAGTTTCTCTATTTTAGAAAAATTATTTTTAGCGACTCCAATAATCGGAATTTTAGAGTTTAAAGCTTTGTATAAATAACCACCAAGTCCAAGTTTACCTTCATCATCTAAAACAACAAATCCGTCTACAATTATTGCTTCACAATGGGTTAAATCTATTTGTTTTAGTAAGCTTAAAATACAAGGCAATTCTCGTTTATAGAATTCACCAGAAACATACTCGTTAATACCAGATAATGTTTCGTCAAAAACTTGAGATTCTTCTAAGTCTTGCCAATTTTCAAATTGCAAAGCAATAGTTCTTGCTTTGTCTTCATAATAGTACGTATCGAATGCTAGAATCATGTTTTTTAATAGTTTGTATAGAATATGACAAAAATAGATTAACTCTTGTTAAATAAATGACAAATGTTTAGCGCTTAGACCCCACAGGTTTTTAAAACCTGTGGGTCTTTAAAATAAATTTTTTGAAAGATAGATATTAATTTAATCATGTATTTTGAACTCTTTTATTGAATACTTTTATTCCGTTCTTTTGAATTCTTGAATTTTATTTACAACATAAGTACGTGGGGTTTCTACCCCTGTTGAAAACCTATTTCCAAATAAATGTAGTTTTAATTTACTTTCAGAGAGTTCAATAATATCGGCGTATCTAATAAAAATATCCATGCCTAAGTCATCTTTATATGTTAAAATTAATGTTTTCCCATCTTTTCCAAGAATCCAATTATAACTCTTTTTTAATGCATCCATTTTGCAAACAAGTTTTTCTTTTGTGATATTAAATTCCAATTCACCATCAAAAAAAACGAGATTATTGATATGGTTAAGATAATCTCCATAAAATTTATCTTTTGAATTTTTACTTCTCCAATTACCCAAAATTTGTTGATAAGTCTCTTTTTTGTAATTGTTTACAGTGTAGAAAATACTATCGTAAGTTTGATATTCAGCACTAGAAAGAGAAAAAGAGTTAGAGTTAATTGTTAATATTTGGTTTATGTGTTCCCAGCTTCCACCATCAGGAGTCATTTTTGTATAATGATATAAAAAATAATAATTTTTATATTCAGTTAACCCCCAGTTTTCTATTTGTAAGTTATTTAGTGAGTCGTTAATGTTATTTTTATAAATCATTGATTTATTATCGAAATATTCATAATAAACTATTCTTTCATGATTTAAAAGGTTCTTTTTTTTCCAAACATTGGATAATAAAATACTTTCAATTTGTTTTTTATTTTGCTGTAAGTTTATTTTTTTAGGTCTTTTAAAATGATACCGTGATGTATCTGTTTTATTATAATCTATAAGTTTTAATTTGTTTTTTTCTAGTTTACCTATTTTACAGTCTAAGTCATCAATAATAAGTATAGAATCTGATTTTAAAAACCACTTTTTATACAACGTAGTATCTTTAACTCCATATATTTTTATTGTTAATATATTGTTTTTTTGAAAGTCAAGAATAAGTGGCTTTTTTTCTTTATAGTTGTTATTAACTTTATATTCTAAAACCCAAATCCCAAGTAAACTACTTGTGTTTACCTTGGTTTTATAGCTTGTTAATGTTATGAATAATAGAAGTATAATTAATGATAAACATAGCGTTGTCTTTTTCATAGCTTGGTGATTGTTTAAATGATTTACTTGTTATAAGATATTTTATATGATTTTCATGATTAAAATTTCGTATTTAAACAAGGGGGGGAAACCCAAGGGTAGTCGGAAAATTTATTTTAGAGTTAATATATTTATTTTGTATTGTTTACAATCTTGTAATTGTCACTTCGAGTGATTTTCGGTAGAAAATTGTATCGAGAAGCGATAATTACAAAACGAAAATAAGATTCTCGAAAACTATTCTTCATTTTATTACGAATAATTTTACTACATTGACATCTTTTTATTTATTTTTCAATCACTTAAAAAATCGTAATTCCTATCTTCTTTGCCTTGATGCAAAGAAGCAAAAATCAAGACCGATGCTAAAAATTTAAAAAATGCTACGGCACCACCAGCCACAGATAAAAAGAACTCGCTGCCGCTCAAACAGCTTTTTATCTCTATGCCAACGCTGCTGCCTTGATTTTCAAAATTTTTAGCAATAAGTCGAGTCATAATCCTATTTTTACTTTTTAA
Source organism: uncultured Tenacibaculum sp. (assembly GCA_947498055.1). Taxonomy (GTDB): domain Bacteria; phylum Bacteroidota; class Bacteroidia; order Flavobacteriales; family Flavobacteriaceae; genus Polaribacter. Next base: position 11,588 of record CANMJA010000019.1, on the reverse strand, counting down.
TTAAAATAGTAGTATCTTATTTTATATCATTACAGCCGTTTCACAAATTTTTTGTTGGGGGTCTCGAACTGACATCCTTTTACATTAATAAGTATATTAAAAACAACATGTTGTTTTTTTTCGACTACTCCTAGGTTTAAACCCCTTGATTAATATATCATGTAAAATAAATTTTAGATCGTAATTAGATTACTTCTCCAATCCTTTTTGTAAAGCATTTTTAATCCCTTCTAAATTATCTGAAAAAGCCATCATCTGACTTAATATCTGTGCCATTTCATTCTTATCTCCAAAACCTTTTAGTTTATTGTTTTTCAAAAAAGTTTCTTTAATGGTTGTCCATCTAGAAATCTCTTCTTCCGATAAATTTTCAATCAGTTCTTTATACTTTAAAAGATTGGCTTCTGCGGCAGAAGTAAGGGTTTGCGATTCACTTTCATAATGAGATAATAACAAACGATCTAATTCTTCATCGTTCATAATAGGAACAATCTTGGCAACTAATTTATTCATATCACGATACGAACCTTGTAGCTTAAAAGAAGGTTCAATACGATAATCATCTTCCATGGCAGCAGAATTTATATAAGCTTGATTCACCTTTATAATCGTATCTCTAACCGTAATCACTTTTTCTAAAATGGCTGTGTAATCTTGAATTTCTTGTTTGGTATGATTTCCTTTTAAAGTAACTTCCGCAGTATTATTTTCTACTTTGTCTACTAAAGCATATACATCTTCAAAATACTTACTACTTAATTGGTGTAAAACCGGATTAGAAGTTAAGGCGTTTTCAATTAAACTCAATTTAAATAAGTGTGCGGTATCACCAATAATATCTCCTAAATTGTAAATATCTGCCCTATTGGCTAACATATCTGGAATTTGAAAACGATCTCCGCTTTCAGTATATGGATTTCCTGCCATAATAACACAGAATTTCTTTCCGCGTAAATCATAGGTTTTTGATTTTCCATTATACACTCCTTCAATTTTTCTGGTACCATCAGAAAGAGAGATGAATTTTTGTAAAAACTCAGGATTACAATGTTGTATATCGTCTAAATATAACATGACATTGTCTCCCATTTCAAAAGCTAAATTTAGTTTCTTTAACTCTTCTCTAGAAGCAGAGTTATTTGCCGCCATTGGATCTACAGAAGTAACTTCGTGACCAATTGCTGGACCATTAATTTTCATAAATACCAAACCTAAACGATTCGATATGTATTCCATTAAGGTAGTTTTACCATATCCAGGAGGAGAAATTAATAAAAGCATTCCCATTCTGTCGGTACGTTTATTATCGCCAACAGTACCTAATTGTTTGGCTAAATTGTCTCCGATTAAAGGAAAATATACCTGATCTATTAGTTTATTTCTTACAAAAGAAGAAAGTACTCTAGGTTTAAATTCTTCTAGTTTTAAGTCTTCTTTAAGTTCTTCGGTAACTTGCTGTTTGGTTTCTTTATAGGTAATAAAATTAGGAACTTCTACAGTGCTAAATTGTTGTAGCTTTCCTATGAAATTGTGGTAATTAAATTCGTATGTTCCATCAATAATAGTTGCATGTGTTCCTTTTAAATTTTTAATAGTTTCTACAGGATGCACTGCTTTTATTTTTGAAGTTGCTTCGTGTTCAAATAATAAAGTACATACAATTTCATCTTCATAAGATGCATAAATAGCTTCTTTATGCGTTAAAAAAGAAGAAACCCATTGTTTTACTAAATGAATTTTATCTACATAGTTCTCTACTTTTTCAATGCCTTTTTTAAACTTATGTAAAGCATCTTGTTTTTTTAATGCTTTTGTAAATTCTTCCTTTAAAGTAAAAGCATCGGTACTTATTTGAAAGGTATTGTTATGTTGTAATTCTTTAAATAAATAATTAGCTATTTCATTGGTGTTTTCTTCTGAAAACAAATAAGATTCATTAGCAAAATTGGTAGTTAATTTTGTTAAATTATCTATGATAAAAGTAAAGGTTTTACTATCTGGAAAAACACTTAATACTTCTCCAGAAGCTTTTATATTGGTGTTTAAATTATCTTGTTCTTCCTTAGTAAGAGCATTCCAAAAATACTGTGCATAAGCTCGTGTAGTAGGAGAATAGGTAAGTATTCCTAATTCATGATGTTTGTGAACTAAAGTGTGTAAAATAATACTAGCATCTACATCATGTACTCCTTTAACATATCCTTCAGAATATAAATTACTACTTTCTTTTTGTACGAATTGTAACAGCTCTTTTTCAGTAAAGTTAAGAAGGGTATCAACAGAATTATTTTTGAAAATGGTATAGGCTAAATAAGCAGAACGATATACAAGGTTGTTTTCAGAAACTAATTCTTGGTTCCAGTATTTTTTAGATTGTAAAAGTGTTTCATTATGAATAGTTTCGTAAAAATCGGTACCTGTTAAATGGTAATTTAACTCTTCATTTTTATAAACAATCGTTAAATCTAACACTTGTTTATTTACACCAAATTTATGTTTGCCAAATTTAATAACATTCTCACCATCTTCATATAAATCTTGCTTGTCTTTTAGTTTACGTAAAGCATCTTCTTTGGCAACTTTTAATTGCGTTTCAATAGCTTCTGCTTTTCCAGCATCGTCTAATTCTTTTAATTGATTAATAATGTCTCTAACCTTATTAATCATTAAATCGGCAGCAAAATAGCCGTTAATATCTTCAATACTATCAAAAGTTTGTGCCTTTTTAGCAACGCCTTTTAAAATACGTTCAGAAGCAGTTTGTAGTGCAACTGCTTTTTTATTTCGTTTTTCAACTAAGTTGTTTTTACGAGTATCGAAAGCACTGTGAATTTCTTCTCGCTTTTCAATAATTTGCACAATAAATTCTTCAAAATCTGCAAATTTTCCTTCTAATTCTTCTAATTGAATAGCGGTTTTAGTAAGAAATTCATCACATTTTTCTGGCGTAGTAGCCATGTCTATATAATTGATAATACTTTGATCTATCAATTTTAATTGTGCAATAAAGTCCGCTTTTGCTTCGGTACTTCCTAAGCTTTTAATAGCATTTTTAATGCCTGCTTTTAATTGATTTAAGGTTGCAAAAATTAAAGAAATGTTATCAATGATTTTGGTAGATTGAGAAGTGTCTTCAATTTCAAGGTTAGACACAATATCTATTAGCATTTCTAAATCGGTAGTAATTTGTATTACTTCTTTTTCTAAAGCTTTTGCATCTATTACCTTTTTTATAGCTGGTAACTCTTTCTGTTTTTCTGCAACACGTTCGTGATAAGGCGCTAATGCTTTGTCATTCAATAAAAATTGAACACATCGTTTAGAAATTAAGGTATTTTGTTCTGTTACTTGTTCTTCTAAAGCAGTTAAGTGTTCTTGTTGAATGTATCGAATATCATGTAAACTAATAACTTCTCCTCGTAAACTACGTAACTGACTTAGTAAACCAACAAAATCGTCGATAGATTTAAAAGAAGTACTTTTAATTTTGTTAAAAAGTTCTTCTGATTTTTTATTGATTTCTTTGGTTTCTTTTTCCGCTTGTTTTTTTAGTTGAACTACTTTTTCAAATTCATCTATAGCCGCATTTGCAGCTTCATTTATTTGAAGTACAGGAAGATTTAGTTGGTGTGTATCTTCTTCGGGTAACCAATAATAGGTATCGTTAATATCTTTCGATATTTTGGCAATGTCGTTATAAAGTCCCGTATAATTATCTTCTTTATTTAAAAGGTTGATTAATTCGTGACATTCTGCCATAGCACGAACAATATCTTTATTTCCTATTTTATACAATAAACTATCTGTGTGTTGCGATGGTATAAAAGAACCTTTTAAATAAGGGGTTTGCCATATTTGTACCACATGATGTTTGGTTTGCTCATCTTCTGTACGGAAATAACATAATTCTCCGTCTTCTAGCAATGTAAAACCATTACAAATAATAGGAGTTTTTACTTCTTGTTCTATAATATTATAAGACATTAAAACATACAATCCGCGAATAGTTGCATAAAAAATATACAGGAAATCTTCTCCGTTAGGCGAGCTTATTTTCTTTTGAAATTTGACTTCTTTTACATCGCTTTCAAAAATTTTATGTTCTCCGGTTTGTAGGTAATATCCGTTAGGAAATATAAGTCCATGACCATCTGGAAGTAGTACTGCGGTGTCTTTAATACTTTCTACACGTTGTACTTCTTGTAATTTATGATTGTAAATAAAGTATCTAGGATCTTCTTGAAAAGGCTTTATTTCGAGCGTTATTAAATTACCTAAATCTCCATATCGAAATTGACCATCATCTAAGGTTTGATCTATCTGTTCTACAGGTTCAGAAAGAATTCCTTTACCGTCATCGGTATTGTCTTCAATTTTAATGGTTAAATCGCCACCAATCGTTTCTACAAAAATCTTGTCGAGAATAGAAATATGAGAATGTGTACCATAACGGTGCATGTCTCTAGTAGCTTCTTGCCATTTAAACTCATGTTGTTTAGGAAATTGGTATTCGTGTTCACTACGATTATCAATGTACTGAAGGGTATTTTCTTTTATTAACCACTTAAAGGTTTTAATGTCGCTAATGTTTTCACTCAATTGAAAAACCATGTGTAAATAGTTATCAATAACAGCGAATTTTGAAAAAATGGTATTTCTATAATATTTATAAAGATTGGTGAAATCGTTTATAAAAGTAGTATCGTTTAATACATCTAACGACTGAATATGAAAGTGATTGTCTTTAAATTCATAAATACTAAAAACATCCGATAATTGAATATCAGTTCGTAAACCGAAGTGCACATTATAACCAAAAATAGAAGTGTTTCCTAGTGAAATAATATCTCTAGCAATACAATTATTTTCCGTATTAATTCTATCGTTAGCAATTAATTTGGTTTCTATACTTCCAAAAACATGTTTTCTAGCATCGTTTAATTTATGCAATCGTTCTTGTAGTTCTTGCTTTTGCTTTTGCAATCTACCTTGAATGATTTCATAAGTACCTCCGTCTAATTGTTGTGTGTTTTGGTTTTCCATATATTTTTATTTGTCACTTTGAGTGAAATTATTTGTAATGCAATGGAGAATAATTTTTTTATCGAGAAGCCATCGTTGTTGTGAACTGTTCTCGATACAATTTTTATTCCGTTGCACTTCATAAAAACCACTCGAACCGACATTTTAGGTTTTATCAAATTTTTTCTTAGCTAAATTTGGTAATAACTCATGTTTATCATTTATTAAAGCTTCTTTTTTAGCTTTAGACCATTTTTTAATTTGTTTTTCTTTTTCAATTGCAATGTTTATGTTCGTAAACTCACAATAAAAAACTAATTGTAAAGGTCTTCTGAAATATGTGTAACTTCCTTTAACTAATCCATTAGAATGTTCTGCTATTCGTCTTTCTAAATTTGAAGTTACTCCAGTATAGTATGTTTTATCAGAACATTTTAATATATAAACATAGTACACTTTCATAACTTATTTGTTTAATAATGTCACTTCGAGTGAAATTATTTGTAATGCAATGAAAAATAATTTTTTATCGAGAAGTCTTCGTTTGTTGTGAATTGTTCTCGATACAATTTTTATTCCGTTGGCACTTCATAAAAACCACTCGAACTGACATTTTTGTTTTTATTTATCACTTCGAGTGAAATTATTTGTAATGCAATGAAAAATAATTTTTTATCGAGAAGTCTTCGTTTGTTGTGAATTGTTCTCGATACAATTTTTATTCCGTTGGCACTTCATAAAAACCACTCGAACTGACATTTTTGTTTTTATTTATCACTTCGAGTGAAAATATTTGTAATGCAATGAAAAATAATTTTTTATCGAGAAGTCTTCGTTTGTTGTGAACTGTTCTCGATACAATTTTTATTCCGTTGGCACTTCATAAAAACCACTCGAACTGACATTTTTGTTTTTATTTATCACTTCGAGTGAAAATATTTGTAATGCAATGAAAAATAATTTTTTATCGAGAAGTCTTCGTTTGTTGTGAACTGTTCTCGATACAATTTTTATTCCGTTACACTTCATAAAAACTACTCGAACCGACATTTTTGTTTTTATTTATCAATTCGAGTGAAAATATTTGTAATGCAATGGAAAATAATTTTTTATCGAGAAGTTTTCGTTGTTATGAATTTTTCTCGATACAATTTTTTATTCCGTTACACTTCATAAAAACCACTTGAACCGACATTTTGTAATTATTATTCTTTCAAATATTCAAATGAAATAATTACGATAATTTCTTATCTGACAACCCTAATCCTTTAGCAAGATTGAAAAGATTACCAAACAAAGTTTGTTCCTCGTTATTAGCAGCTTTTTGTTTTAAATCTACTAACAGATTCGCAATCGTTAAATTCTTAATATCCTCAGAAGAAATACCATACTGTGTAGCAAACTCTTTAATTTTACCTAGTAAGTTTCCTTTTACATCATCGCTACCTAAAATAGCATCTTTTACATCTTGAATATTAGTACTATGTTGTACTAATCTATCTACTCCTTTAGCTTTGGTAATTTGACCAATAATTTGATCGAAGAACATGGTTTCACCACCAACAATATCAATATTAGCAGCTTTTAATGCATCACCAATTACTTGAGCTTGTGCATCTGCTATATCTTTCTGAACATTAATATGCGCTAAATCTACCTGTAATTCTTTCTCTAAGCGTAGTTTAAACTCTTCATGTTCTTTACCAACACCATCTAATTTTTTCATTGCTTCTGCTTTTTCTTCAATACCAGCCGCATCTGCAATTGCTTTTTCTTTAATAACAGCAGCTTCTGCTAAACCTTCTTCTTTAATAGCTTCTGCTTTAGCTAAAATACCAGCAGCTTCTGCTTTGGCTTTTTTCTCAATAATACTAGCTTCTACAATTCCTTGACGTTCGTTAGCATCTGCTTTTGCATGCATCACTTGTGCTTCCGACATACCAATAGTTGCTTCTTCTTTAGCAGTTGCTTCCGCTAATGTTTTACGAGCTTCTGCTTCTTTTTCACTAGCTTCTTTTTGCGCTTGTGCCTCAATGTTGATTTCTTCTGCTTTTTGTTTTGCAGCTTCTTTTTGCGCTTCTGCTTGTTTTACTGTTTGAATTAAAGCTTCTTCAGCATTACCTTCTGCAATAGTTATTTTTACTTGTTTTTCACGGTCAGCAGTTTTAAAAGCTTCAATATCTTTCATGTTTTCTTGCTCTTCAACCACACCTTTTTCTAGCATTACACGATCGCGAATTACATCTTGAATGTTTTTCTTTTCTACTTCTAATACTTTTTCTTTTTCTATTTGTGCTAAGGTTACAATTCGTTCACGTTCGGTAGCTTCTAACATTCTGTCTTTTTCTACACGTTCGGTTTCTACCGCTTCTGTTCGTTGTTTATTTTTTGCAGCTACAATAATTTGACGTTGCATGTTTTCTTCTGCTACTTGTACTTTTTCTTCGGTAGCAATACGAGCAGTTTCCGATTTTAAGCGTTCTTCTTCCGATACTTTTAAAGTTTCTGCTTCTTCACGAGCTTTAATATTGGCTATTTCACGTTTTTGTTGCTCTTCTTTTTCAGCTAATTGTTTGTCTAATTCTAAAATAGCTTCTCGTGCTTCTACATCTTGTTTACGAATTACCTTTTCTTCATCACGCATAATTAAGTTTGCCTTAATGTTTTGTGCAGCAGTTAATTCTGTGATTTTTTTAATACCCTGAGCATCTAGGATGTTATCCGATTTTAAGAAAGAAATAGGAGTTTGCTCTAAATAATCAATAGCACAATCTTCTAAGGTATAGCCATTTAAATCGGTACCAATAATATCTACAATCTCATCTCTAAACTCACGTCGAGCTTCATATAACTCTGTAAATTGAAACTTTTTACCAACTGTTTTTAGTGCTTCTGAAAATTTAGCTTCAAAAAGTTCTTCTAAAGTAGTGTGGTGAGAGGCTCTTTCGCAACCAATAGTTTGGGCAACTTTCTTTATAAATTCTACTTCGTTGTTTACACGAACAAAGAAAGCAACTTTAATGTCGGCACGCATATTGTCTTTACATACCAAACCATCGTTTCCTAAACGCTCTATTTGAATTTTCTTTACAGAAATATCCATAATTTCTACTCGGTGAAATACCGGTACTACATACATACCTCTGTCGGTAGCTACTTTAGTTCCTTTAAAACCAGTACGTACTAAGGCCTGACCTTGTGGTACTTTTTTGTAAAACATTGCAATAATTGCAAAGTAGATTATTACGATAAAAAGAACAAGTCCTAAACCGATACTTATAATTTGAATAATTGAATCTGACATAGTAATTAATTAGTTTTTAGTGATTTTTGTGTTTAATAATTTAATAAATGATATTGTTAAGAGAATTTTTCCTCGTTTTATTTTTAAAAATTTAAATGAACGTCTTGTTCTCTGTATTCTTGTACGTAAAAAAACGTTTTATCTGTGCTCTGTTTTATAACCAAAATAGGTGCTCTAAATTTAATGTTTTCTCCGTTTAATGATTTTATATTGATGTTAAGAATATTTCCATCTGCTTTTACTTCAGCGCTACCTAGTTTTTTTTCAGAAATATTGGATAAACAAATTCCTTTTCTACCTATTAATTCCGCTGGTTTATCGCCATCTTGATTTAAATTTCTAAAGAAACCTTTAAAGGGTGTAGTAAAAATTTTAGTTAAAATAAGGGATGGAAAAAAGCCACCAAGCATTAAAATAAAGCCGAAAGTATTATTAAAACTGTGTGTTAAAGTTGTGCTGATTGTCGTGGTCATCCACCAAATAAAAATCCAACAAGTAAACGTAAACATAAATGGTAACCCAACAAAATTAAAATAGATTAATAATACTTGCCACCATTTTAAAGGTTTTTTACGTTTGCCAACCACATCTTCTTGGTTTACTTCTGTATTAGCAACCTCATGAAAATCGATGTTTCCACCTTCAATACCAGTATCTAAATCAAGATCGATATCTGCATCCACATCTATATCCATGTCAATATCTACATCTAAATCGAAATCTATACCAGAAATCATTGTAACAAGCCAGTAAACAACCAATATAATTACAAGGATTGTAAGCGTAATATTAACGTTAGAAAATACAATATCTGTTAGTGTCATAGCGAATACAGTTTTATAAATGTTGGTATTTTGTGTTTTACTTTAACAATGAGTTTTGATCTATTTTATTCTCTTTAAAGTGCAAATATCGTACACTTAAAATAAATAGAAACAAACTATAGGAATGTTAAAGTAAAATTATTTCTTTCCCTTTAGTTCTAATTGTTTTTTTAATGCTGCTAAACTATCTTCTGCTGTTTTCTTAGTCGTATTTGTAGCGGCATTTAATTTATCGTCAATGCTTTTAGAGTTTTGAGTCATGTCTCCATATGCTTCTGCTAAAGCTTCTTCTTGTAAAACTTTATCTTTCATTCTTTCTAGCATAGATACAGTGCCTGTAGCATCTAGTTCAGCCATCTGTTTATTTAGGTTTTTTGTTGCATTAGAAACTTTAACACGTGCTTTTAGAGTTTTTAACTCATTTTCCCATTTATTAATGGTGTTTTTAATTTCTTGCGTATTACTTTCTAATTTATGTACCGATTCGTCAAAACTATTCGCTTCCTTTTTAGCAGACTCTATTTGTTTGTTTACTTCTTCTTTTCTTATTAAAGCTTCTTTAGCCAATTCATCAGCATCTTTACTTTTTATTTCACCATTTTGCGCTTTTGTTAAGATTAACATTGCTTTTTGTTGGTAGTCATCGGCTTTAGAAGTAAGTTCATCTACATCATTTTTTGCACGAATAGCTAATGCTTTTACTTGTGCTAAAGACTCTAAAGATTTTTCTAAGTCTAGTTTTAAGTCGCGTATTCCTTGTTCTGTCATTTTAATAGGATCTTCCATATTATCTATGGCAGAATTTGCTTCTGCTTGCCCTATTTTAAAAATTCGTTTAAAAATATTCATATCTATTTTTTTAATATTTTGAAAATTGTATAATCTGATCTGAATATTCGCTAAGTAATAAACTTAAAGAGTTTAAACTAGCTTCTATTTCATTAATGTCAAGATTTTCTAATTGTAAAGTGTCTCTAAAAATAACACGTTCTCCTTTTTCATCGAGTACAAATGCTCCATGAATAATATCTCTGTTTTTTTGAAGCAATGCTTTGTACATTGCTTCAGTAGGTTGGTTTGCTTTAAAAATAAATTGTTCCATAATTAAAATAGGATATGCTACCCCAATAATTAAGTTTTTAATACCAAAATCTTCTTTTTCAATAACAAAAATCCCATCCGTTTCGATTTCTTTACTAATCGTAAAGTTAAGTTCTAATAAAAAATTCTTCGTTTTATTAAAGTGAATATTCATTAGCAATTAGTTTAGTGTGTTAGTTAATAGTTGTTTAAAGTAATATTGTTAGTACAATAATTACCAAATGTAAAGTTAATAGAATCATAACAAAAAATAATTAATTGGTTAGTGCCTTTTTTCTAGAAAAATTAGCAGGTTTGATTTTAATTAGCTAATATTGTTAGTGTAAAGATACGTTAAATAAATTAAATTGCAAATAAAATTAGCAAAATATGTCTTTTTTTGGAAGAAACATTAAAAAAATAAGAGGAGTTAAGGGATTAAGTCAAAAATCTTTTGCAGAGTTGTTTGATTTGAAAAGAGCTACTTTAGGTGCTTATGAAGAGGGAAGGAGTGAACCTAAAATTGAGACAATAATTAAGATTGCTAATTATTTTAGCATTTCTATAGATAGTATGCTAACTTCTGATTTAACTGTGAATGAACTTTTAAGGTTTAAAGAGGATTTAACAATTGAGCCAGATTTAATAACTGAAAAAACCTTAGTGGAGATTCCTTTTATTTCTGAAAATAATTTAGAGAATTATGCTAAGCATTTTGATAATCCAAATTTTATAGAAGATTTACCCATTATAAATTTACCAGTAGCGATTGAAAAAAAATATAGAGCTATAGAGATAACGAATCTAGAAATGACTGCGAATGATAAAGGTTTGTATCCGAAAGATATTGTAATAGTAGAAAATATTTCAATAGAAAAACAGGCAGAATTAGGAAATGGAGAAGTGGTTTTTGCAATTGTTAATAATGAATTTATTTTTAGAAAATTATATTTTATAGATACTAGTGTGGTTTTTAAAGCAGAACATAAAAATATTGAAGAAAAAATATATTCAAAAGAAGATATTAAAGAATTATGGTTGGCTAAATACTCCTTTATTAAAAGGATGCCATTTATAGGAGATGAAATGGAAGATAAATTATTGTTTTTAGAAAAAGAGTTGTTAAAGTTAAAGAATAGAGGGTGATTTTTTCAATTTTCAGTGATCGGTTATCAATTATCAGATATCAATAAATAGTATTTACAATAAACGTTGTTTGTAAGTTTTGAAAGAAAATCAGTTGTAAGTTTTAATAGGAAACATAAAAAAATAATTTGACTATTGACTATTGACTATTGACTATTGACTATTGACTATTGACTATTGACTATTGACTATTGACTATTGACTATTGACTA
>CANMJA010000018.1 GCA_947498055.1 uncultured Tenacibaculum sp. | reverse complement strand
ATAATTCCAAGTAATCTGTTTTTTTTACAAAAATCGAAAATCTATTTCAATTCACACACAACTTTTGTTCTTGATCCGACATTAAGACTTTGCAAGATGCAGGAATTCCTATTGGTTCGGAAATTGGAGGTGGCTACTTTATTGTTGATGGTTATCGCCTACCGCCTATATCAATAACTGAGGAAGAAGCAAACACTTTGGTGGTTTTAGAAAAACTTATTGAGAAACAAGGTGATAAATCACTTTTGAAAAACTTCAACTCACTTCTTATAAAAATTAAGGCAACGCTTAAAAACTTCCAGAAGGATAAAGTAGAATTACTATCTTCTAGGACATTCAGCTTAGATACAAATGAAATAGTTGAGAGCAACTGGCTTTCGGAAATACAAAAAAGCATTTCCAATAAAGTAACAATCAAAATAACCTATAATTCAATTTACAAACAAGAATTAACATACAGAAATATCGAACCTCTTGCCATATGTTTTGTAAACAATGTTTGGATTGTTATCGCCCATTGTCAACTTCGAGATGAAGTAAGAGAATTTAGATTAGATAGAATAAATAAGCTAATTACAACATCAGAATGTTTTGAAACAGAAAACAACTTTGAGCTTCAAGAATATTTCAAAAGTTTCAAAACCTAGTTGACATAAGGCTGTCATACCCCCTCTCTACTTTTGTTTCATTATTAAAATAAATATTTAAAGAAATGAATCAAAATGAAATTACAAAAGTGTCTAAAATGTATCCTAAAGCCTTTAAAGAATTAGATACATCTTTAATAGACAAATACTTTACTAAAGGAGCAACCAAAACAGGTTTTATGTATGATTATGAATCCCAGAAATGGCTTGACTTATCTACAGTTGGAATTGACGAGATTAAACAGTGGGTTTTGACTTATAATAAAGAAAAAATAATGCCCGAATCCGAAATTGAATTGAAAATTCTTGATATTCAGAATAAGATAGCAATAGTTAAAATAGATTTGTACTGGGCAGAAAATAGAAAAGGGTGTGATTATTTATTTCTTGTAAAAGAAAATGATTCTTGGCTTATTGATAAAACCCTTTGGCAAAGTGTGCTTTAAGAACTAAAGTTAAACTGCAACCGGAAAAGTAACTGGGCACAATCGAGTAGACGGCTCTCTCCATAATTGAAGAGAGTGCGCCTCTCACACCACCGTACCCTTCGACTGTCGCTCAGGATAAACCTTATGTGGGTCTCGTATACGGCGGTTCGTTAATGACACTTAGTTTTCTCCTAAGATGTCTCGCTTAAACAAAGGCTATATTACTACTAGAAAATTATCATTATCGTAGTAATACTCCTATGCGAATTAAAGACCATTAACGTTCTGCCCTTCCTTAATTTGTGAGACCTCTTTGTTTTTTTTCACAAGGCACACACAATGGCTATAATTAATAAGGGTTTTGGTGTTTAATTCAAAGTTTAGTGTATTTTTATAAAGTCCGCCAAATCTTTTGATTTGGCTTTTAAAATGAAAAATTAAAACAAAATAAAAAGTTTTGGCTAAGTGCTTAATCGAAAGTTCACTACTTTTAATTCCCGTACTAACCATAGCCTAACCGTTACAAACAATTAAAAACGAAAATCATAGATGAAAAAAAACTTTTTGATTATTTTAATATTATTAGCTAATATTTCAATGAATGCTCAAACGAATAAAATGAATTTTGGTCTTAAATCAGGAATTAATATGTCAAAATATACACCAGATGCTTATGCTGGGAATTCCAGAATTGTAGAATACCAAGGAAAAATCGGATTTTATATCGGAGGTTATTCAAATATAAAAATTTCTGAAAAGTTTAGAATACAACCTGAATTACTTTTTTCTAACCAAGGAACAAAAAGAGTGTTTGAAGATATTTCAGTATTTGACTCAAATGGAACTCTTATAGGAACTAGTGATATTGAAGAAACAATAAATGAATCTGTAATTTCTCTACCAATTATTTTGCAATATTTTACTAATGAAAAATTCAATTTAGAAAGTGGAATTCAATTAGGTTATGTTATAAATCGAAAACAAGAAACTACCAAAGATCCTTTTGAATTAAATCAAGGAAATAATTCCCAAAATAATAACACGAATTATGACAAATTTGATTTAGGTATTAATTTAGGTTTGGGGTATAAAATATCTGAAAAATTGAGAATAAATACAAGATACTTTCTTGGACTTATTGAAAGAGATAATTCAATAAAGCCTTCAGTTTTTAGTTTAGGAATTGAATATAAAATATAAACTCATCCAATCTTATAGCCTCTTATCCAGTTTCTATTCGTCAGTACAGCTTACGCAGTCTGGCTTACTTCAGTTTATGGATCGCTCCAAACAACCTTGCCACTTGCTTTACTTAGGAGCGTTACTTCCTCGTAATCGGGACTTACACCCTGTAGGACATTCGTTATTTTGAATTATATTTACCATTCAAGACACACACACGGTGTATAAAACATAGCGCGTTTGTGCTAACTCAAAAGGTCTGTTAATATTAACAAAGTCCGCTAAATATAAAATTTGGCATTTAGAACTAAAAGATAAAAGCAAAATATTTATACTTAGCTAAGTAATAAACCGAAACGAAAGTGCTTATCAACTGCCCTACGTTTCTTATACTAATCGTTATGAGGAATTACCTAGCTTGCTTTTCACTGAAAATAGGGTATAGAAAATAATCTATGATATTTAATTTTATACCGTATATGCTTTTGGCCTTTTTTAACTGAATTAACATACTAAAAATGAAAAGAAGTATTCTATTTCTTATTGTAATTTGTTTTAGTAAACTATATGGTCAAGAAGACCATTTATTTATTGAAGGTAAAGACATTTGGATTCGAGAAACCCCCATAAATGGGAAGGTAATTATGAAACTGAATACTGGAGATAAATGTCTTATTTTAAAAAAAAGATCTCCTCAAACTATTAAAGGGTGTTATGATTATTGGTATAAGATTAATCATAACGATAAGATAGGATGGGTTTTTGGCTCGCAAACTTCAGTAAAAACGGAAGAATCCAAGTATAACCTTAATTTCACAACACAATTGAAAAAGTTTATTAAGGTACTGAAAACTGATAATAAACAAATTCAAAAATATATTCACTCAAAATACAAATTAAGATATATTGAAGAAGGTCCTGGAATATATCCTAACATCCTATTAATTCATTCCTTTGATTCGTTAACTCAGCAAGTACAAAAGCTTAACACGTATATAGATGATTTCTCAAAAAAGCAGGAAGTACCAATCAAATATTATAACGGAGAAATAAAAACTTTTAAGCCAATGACAGCTTATGTTGATACTAGGGAAATTAAGTTTTCCAGATGTTCTGATGCAACTGAAATAGAATTAAGATACATTCATGAAATTGACATTGATTCGGAAGAATTCAAAAACACAAGTGAATACAAAGAACTTAGAGAAACTATAAATTTAGAAAACCAAATAAAAAAAGAAGTCCGGATTAATAGTTTCCGTTTTTACTTCATTTTAAAGAATTCTAAATGGTATGTCGCTGTAATTGATTCTGTAAATGGGTTATGAAAAAGTATAAAAATCAAATGATAGAGGTAAAGATCATATATGTCATATCAAATATTTTCTTATTTGTAAGCCTGATTTTTAATATAATAATTACGGATCGAGTAAACACATTAGGATGGAATTTTGCTAGAATTTATATTGATATTTTTGTAAGTCCTTTTATATTTCTAATACTTTTATTATTAACCCGAGTACTCATAAGACAACTAAAAGCGATTAAACATAGTTTTAGAGTTTTGGTATTTATAAATGTTCTTTCTGTTATTTTTATTTGTTATCTAGTGATTATATCTTTTACTAATATAGAAGGGCTGTACTCCGCATATTCATTTTATGATAATCACTTTAGTAATGCTAGAATTACAAATAAATGTTTTCATCCTCATATTGGTATAATAGGAATTTATATATCATATGTTTCTTATTTCTCGTGTAGATTTATATCGAAAATAAATAAAGAATTAGATAGAAAAAAGGAATGGAAAACTCTTCTGTTTTTCATTCCTTTATTGGCATATTTCTTAATATTATACACACAATAAATGTAATACATTAAAGAAAGACTACCAATCCTCTCTAAAAAAAAGAAAGGTTTAGGGCTTCGCAATCATGTGCTTACTCATCCAATCTTATAGCCTCTTATCCAGTTTCTGTTCGTCAGTACAGCTTACGCAGTCTGGCTTACTTCAGTTTATGGATCGCTCCAAACAACCTTGCCACTTGCTTTACTTAGGAGCGTTACTTCCTCGTAATCGGGACTTACACCCTGTGGGACATTCGTTATTTTGAATTATATTTACCATTCAAGGCACACACAAGGTGTATAAAACATAGCTAATAAGTGCTAAACCGAAAGGTTTGTGTATATTTAGAAAGTCCGCCAAATTTTTAATTTGGCTTTTTAAAAATGATAACTTAAAACAAAATATAAAAAATTGGCTCTGTGCTAAATCCAAAATGTAGTATCTTTTCACACGCTACGTTTCATACATTGAGCCGTTGGCAATAATTATGAAAAAAAACATTTGTCTGATAATAATACTGCTGACAAGCATTCAAGGATTTTCTCAAAAAAAAATTCCAAAGAAGTGAATATTCTAAAGATCTTCAGAATCATCCTTTCGGCTCAATTTCGGAAAACTACACTCTATTATTGACCGGATATTTTGACGATTGTGGTGAATTTGGCGGACACGAAGAAACAATTGAACTGATAAGAATTGACAAAAAATTGAGTGCAATCGTTACTATTTATGACAAAAGTTGTCAAGACACTAATTACGCTGAACCCAAAATAATTGAATCCAAAACATATTTTGTTGAAGAAAATAAAGTTCCTTTTTTTCAAGAATATCTGACTAAACTGTTGACTAAAAGTTTAGAGCATTATGTTCCATTTCACGCTGGCCGAACATATTTAGCTAAATTGGATTTTAGGAAATCTCACGAAGAGAATAACGAAGAGAATAACGAGGAAAATGATGAAGATTACAGTTTTCAAAGAATCAATTTGATTTATTACGACAACGTATCAAATTGGACAGAATTCCTAAAACTGAAAAATATCGTGGAAAAATAACTATTGCCAACAACGGCCATAGTTCATTATGGCTGAAATTCCTAATCGGAATTTCAAGCCTTTTCGCTAAATTTATGGTTACGTCGGAATGATACTCGCGTACCATTCCGTAACGAAACCATAGCCAAAACCGTTACCCGCAAGCTGAAAAAAAACATTGGAAATACAATTAGAACCATACAAGACAATTAAGAATCAAGATTACGGAACTGCCGAAATAAATATAACGCAGGAGGATTTTGAGGGTATTGGACTACCTAATAAATTTGATACAATTAATCTAAGCCACCATTTTATATTTATTTTTAGTTAATATTTTTTCCATCTCTAAAGGAGTTCTATAGTCCAAAAAAGAATGTAATCTTTCAGTATTATACCATTTTATATATTCTTCTATACTTTTATATAGTTTATTATAACTTTCAAATGAATATCTATTTAAACATTCATATTTAATTGTTTTAAAGAAAGATTCAGCAACTGCATTATCCCAACAATTCCCTTTTCTACTCATACTTTGTATGACCTTAACATTGTTGTTTAATAAGGTTACTATTTTTTTTAGAAGTGTATTGTACCAACAAAAGTAGTTACTCCAGAGAGATTTTTTTCATAGGATAAATTTTAGAAAAGGAAGAGTATCGGCTATTACAGTAACTCCTAGAAAACTAGCTATAATCATTTGGAATATGATTGTGAAGGCTAAACAGTACCAAAATCCAGATATCTATACCTAGACCAGAAAAGAAAACTTGGTTTAGTAAAACGTATTCAAAAACAAATCCATAAATTTGATATTAAACCTGAAGATATTGATCTTAAAACTTCTTGATTTTCAATAAATAAAATTGACGTTAGACAGAATTCCAAAAAGTGACAAACAAACTAATTACATATAATAATCACAGAATCATTCTCTCACACGAGCGTAGAAATAAAGCGGTGATAGACATCTACCCATCGCAACACCTTTTAACATATATTAGAGAGGGAATATTAAAGGTGAAACAAGGAAAAGAAGTTCAGTGCTTTTCTAAAGGAGAATTCGTATTATTAAAAAAATATACTCAGGCAACAATAACTAAAACGTGGACTGGAAGTGATATTAAATTTTCAAGTATTGTTTTTGCATTTCAAGAAGATTTGGTTCAAGAAATCTTCACTCAACTAAATATTCAATCAACAAGAAAAAACAAAGAATCTTTTGAGAATATCTTAGGCATTATATCTAACCCTATATTAAATCAATTTATACAATCCTTAGACTTATTTTTTGAAGAAGGTGTAGAAATGGATAATCAATTAGCAAAATTGAAAACAACAGAAGCCATTATTGGACTTATTAAAACCAACAATGAACTTTCTTATCAATTGCAAAATTTCTCTAAAAAAAGTAAAGCAGATTTACATCAATATATGAACTTTCATTTTTTGAAAAATAAAAAACTTGTTGATTTTGCAAAAGAATCTGGAAGAAGTCTTTCTGTTTTCAAAAAAGATTTTCAAGCAATCTACAACACTACACCTGCCAAATGGTTAAAAAATAAACGACTAGATTACGCATATAAATTATTAACTACAACTAATAGAAAAGCATCTGAAATCTATCTTGAGTGTGGGTTTGAAGATTTAGCCCATTTTAGCAAATCTTTTAAAAATCAATTTCAGATAAACCCTTCTCAAACAAAAACGTTACAGACAACTAATTAAGTCTTTTAAGACAAACCACAGCCTAGCATAGCAACTAATTTTGTGTTTAAATAAATAATTTAAATATGAAAACAGTTTTAATAACAGGGGCAAGTTCTGGCTTTGGAAAAATGCTAACAGAACAACTATCTGCAAAATCACAATACAATATTATTGCGACTATGCGAAATACTAATTCAACTAATAATAAAGTTAAACAAGAATTAGAAAAGCTTCAAAATGTAGAGGTTTTAGAATTGGATGTTACTTCAGAAAAAGAAGTAAACATGGTAACAGAATTAGTACTACAAAAACATCAGTCAATTGATATTTTAATTAACAATGCTGGAGTATTTGGCGGTGGCTTATTGGAAGCACATAGCATAGAACAAGTTCAAAAACTATTTGATATTAATGTCTATGCTCCTCTTAGGTTAATGAAAGCCATTTTACCTTCAATGAGAAATCAACAGGATGGATTAATTATTAACCTATCTAGTATGTTAGGTTTTTTCTCTATTCCATTGAACGCTGTTTATTGTGCTACAAAATTTGCTCTTGAAGCTTTAGTTACTGGCTCTTATGGAGAACTCATCCAAAAAGGAGTTGAAAATATTTTAATTGAACCAGGTACTTTTCCTACGGAATTATATCAAAAGTCAGGAATAAAAGCAGACTTACCTAAAGTTACTAATTCATATGATGGAATGGCTGAGCAAATGACAGAATATGCAAATAATGCGGTTTATGGAGCCATTCAAAAACACAATCCTAACCCTAAGACTGTTGTAGATAAGATTATTGACTTAATTGAAATGGAGAAAGGCACACGACCTATGAGAAATCCTATTGACCAAATTTCAGGAGAAACTTTTGCTCAAAAAGTAGCAGGTGATATTTCAGCACTTGCACAAACTCAAATGAAAGCCTACGGGTTTTAATCAAAAAATATGATAAAATTATATGTTTTATACGCAGGAGATATTATCTGTAAAGATGTCTCTCAGCTTAACGAAGGTGCTTCTAATACAAAAGAAATAGCATTAGCTAATCCTATTTTTTTAATTAAACATCCTAAAGGTTGGGTAATGTGGGATGCTGGTTTGTCTGATAACCTTATTCATCAAAAAGAAGGTGTTGATGCTTGGATATTTCATTTGAGTATGAGCAAAACGGTTCTATCTCAATTTGAAGAAATAGGTATTCACCCAAGTGATGTAGATTATTTTGCTTTCTCTCATATTCATAATGACCATACTGGAAATGCTAATTATTTTAAATCTGCTAAACTAATTATCCAACAAAAGGAATATGATATAGCCTTCAATCCCAATAAAAGACCCTTTAATTATGATGATTATAAAGAGTTAGAAAACTCAGAAGTTATTAAGCTAAATGGAGATTATGATTTATTTGGAGATGGAACAGTACAATTTATTGCTACTCCAGGTCATACAGCAGGACATCAATCTTTACTTTTAAATTTAGAAAACACTGGAGCAATAATTATTTCAGGAGACATTGCTTATTATGAAGAAAACTATCTAAAAAAGGGAATTCCTACTTTCAACACGAACAAAGAAGATAGTTTAATTTCTATCGGAAAAATCAAACAATTGGTTGAAAGTGAAAATGCTCAACTTTGGATACAACATGATAAAAAACACTTTGAAACTTTAAAAATTAGCCCAAACTATTATGACTAATAAATTAAAAGTAAGCATACTAATCACTGCACTTGGTATTTGCCTTATATCCTCATTCACGTTAAAAAAAGACAAAATGGAAATTGAAAAAATAAAAACTTCTATCAACAAAAATTATGTTCACGGAGCATTTAACGAAACCAATATTGATGCTTTCAAAACTATTTTCCATCCTGAATTTTCTATCATAAACATTCAAGAAAATGGTGCGTTTTTTCTATTCACAAGAGATTTATGGGAGGACGTTTTGAAGAAAAGAAAAAATGATAAAGACTTTGATTACGCTAGCATTGCTTATAAAACAAAATATAAAAACATAGAGGTTGTTGAAAACAAAGCAAGTGTTACACTCGACTTAATGCTAGGTAATAAAATTATTTATACCGATTTTTTATTATTGACCAAAACAGATAATGAATGGAAAATAGTTTCAAAAATTTATCACGAATATTAAATTAAATTGAGTAGTTCCATTGAATTATGGAACTACTCCTTTAAAAAAAATGAAAGCTAAACTTCACCTTATTTTCTCTGCATTTATGTGGGGATTAAATTTTCATTTATTAAAAATTATGCTCACAAGTGTTCATTTTATGGAGGCTGGTTTTTGGCGTTATTTATTTGGTGTTATAGCACTTACAATATATCTAAAAAATTCGCTACCAAAGTGGAACACATTTAAAAAACACCTAAAAGGAATTTTAATTGTTGGTATTCTAGGGTTGTTCTGTTTTAACTTATTATTATTTTGGGGGTTGTTATATACATCTTCAATAAACGCATCTTTAATTATTAGCCTTAACCCTATTGTTACATTATTTTTAGCTTGCTATATCTTTGGGACAAACATAAGTTACAAACAAATTATTGGTGCTTCTATAAGCCTATTGGGAGTTGTATACTTGCTATGCAAAGGAGATTTCTTGAACTTAAACCAATTGGAATTGTCAAAAGGAGACATCTTAGTTTTATTAGCAATGATACTCTCTTCTTTTTATCATATTTGGGTTAAAAAATATTCCATAAATATTTCCAATCAACATTTTACTTTTTTCACTAATTCGATTTGTCTAATACTATTTGCACTTATTACACCTTTTTTTGTGGAACCACATTCAATAAATTATGCTCCCCAATTTTGGATAGCATCAATATTATTTGGTGTTTTTGGAACAGCAATAACTTATTTTTTGTGGAACAAAGGACTTAGTATCATTGGAGCAAGTAAAGCAGGTATTTTTATGAATATTGTACCATTATCTACGGCAATAATTACTGTTCTTCTTGGAAAGGAGTTAACTCAATTTCATATAACCTCAGGTGTGTTAATCTTCATAGGTTTGATAGTTTCTCAAATGAAAACAAAAAAAACTGCACCTAATAGAGTAGACAGCTCTATCCATAATTGATATTTCAAAATAAGTCTAAATATTCGGTTGAGAAGATGTGTAAATACATGAAAGCAAGTAGGAATTCATACTATAATTGGTTATCAAATATTGATAAAATAAATGAAAAATTAGATCATTTAAAAGCTAAGATTAAGCATCATTTTTTTTAGAATCATAGTATTTACGGAAGCAGTAGGATTCAAAAGAAATTAGAATCAGAAGATTTAGTTTATAGTATTTCCTATATCGAAAAATTGATGAAACAAATGGGGTTAAAAAGTATTCTGAAAAGAAAGTTTATAGCAGCTACACAATCAAAGCATGATAATCCAGTAGCAAAAACATACTCAATAGAGATTTTACAAGTACTGTGTTAGGAGAAAAATGGGTGTCTGACGTCACATATATTTCTGTAGGTAAGCATTCGAATTATTTAACCTTGCCACTTGCTTTACTTAGGAGCATTACTTCCTCGTAATCGGGACTTACACCCTGTGGGACATTCGTTATTTTGAATTATATTTACCATTCAAAGCACACACAACGCATAAATTCAATTTTGGCTTGACTCCTACTTCAAAGTTCTGTACTTTTAACTAACTTCAGTTTAAGGTCGAAACGAAGCGGCTTGTTTAACCAAAACTGAAATATATGCAAACCCGTTAGTAGCAATTCAAAAAAATGAAACTATATCAATTAGGAAAATATAATACCAAAACGGATTTATCTCAACAATCTTCTGAAATTAGAGATTTTGTAATTGTTAATCACGATTATAAATCGATACGACAACTAATCAAAAAATATAAAGAACTTGAAGAAGAAAGTGTTATAATTCTAAAGAAAGCTATTCTAGCGGGATATTGGGATTCTCATTATGGTTTTGGATGGGATAAGGGAAATGAAATTGAATTCTGGGAATTAGTGTATTCTAAATCCGAAAATTCCGGTGTCGCTATTTTGACTTTAGCAGAATTATATAGAGGACATAAAGTGAAATCTCTTACGGAAGTTATAGAAATGTACATAAAAGCTATTGAGATTAATTCTGAACACTATTATTCTATTCAGCCTGAAGATTTTGAGATAATCAGAAGAGACGAAAAATTGAAATTCAAATTTATAGATATTGAATTGAAATTACTTGAAAAGCAATGGGATATTGATGAATTTAGAGAAGAGTTACCTTATATCAGCCGACAATTTAATGGTGATAAAAAACTAGTGGAATATAAAACGGAAAAAATTAATGAGATAATAAAAAGAAAAGCTACTAACAATGGCTCCTATAATTAATACGGATTTTGGTGCTTGACCCAAAATTTAGTGTATTTTTATAAAGTCCGCCAAATCTTTTGATTTGACTTTGAAAATAAAAAATTAAAACAAAATTAAAAGGTTTAGTTAAGTGCAAGTTCAGAAATTACCGCTTCTCTACCCCGTACTAATCATAGCCAAAACCGTTAGCTACAATATGAAATATCTATTAATTACAATTTTAATATTAACTGACTTTATATTGTTAGGACAAGAGCAATTGATTCCAAATGGCTACGAAATACTTTCTACAAAAACAGGCGATTTAGATAATGATGGAATTGATGAAAAAGTAATCGTTTATGACATAAAAAATGCCGTCAATCTAGAAACTCGAGAAATTCAAATATTAAAATCATCAAAAGGAATATGGAATTTATGGCAAAAATCAAGAAAAGCTATTTATAATTATGGAGATGTACATATTGATATACTAAACGGAACACTAATAATTTTTCAAAGCAATAATCCAGAGGGGCTTGAAAAATGGTTCTATAAGGATACATATAGATTTCAAAATAATAAATTCGTACTAATTGAATATAAAGGTTTTTATGGCTATATAAACATGTTTTTACTTAATTGGAGTTTTGATATTTTGACAGGGAAAATTGAGTGTAAGAAAGAATATATAATAGACGGATATGAAACATATAAAACTGAAAAAGAAACATTTTATAAAAAAAATATAAAACTAAACTTGAATAATAGATATCCAGGAATAAGTATATTATCTCCTAAACACAAAATCGAACTCGACTTGTAAAATGAATACTGTAGCTAACAAAGTATAGGAAAACACAGAGGTTTCATTCTTAATAGAAAGGTTTTTGTTCATTTACAAAGTCGCCAAATATAAAACTTGACGTTTATTAAAAAAGTAAAAGCAAAATATTTATATTTGGCTTAGTATCAAATCGAAGTGTACTGCTTACCTCCTGACTTACGATTTTTTATACTTAACGTTAGTCAGAATTAGAAACCTAATGATTTTAAAAATAATTAATAAGATACCTTTATTTAAAAAACTGCTATCTCCAATTCTTGACAAATGGGTCGAGAAAAAGAGTCTTCAATTCATTGATCTTATTTCAAAGAATAACAAGATTTTAGATTTAGGAAGTGGAAATTGTTTGATCGCAAATCACTTAATAGAAAAAGGATATAATATTGTTCCTGCTGATATAAAGAATCTCTCAATCATTAAAAGGATTAATCCAATTATATATGATGGAATAGAACTTCCATTTGAAATGAATTCTTTTGATACTGTTTTGTTACTGACGGTTTTACATCACTCAACTGATCCAGAAAAACTTATTATCGAATCAAAAAGAGTATCTAAGGAAATTATTATTATTGAGGATACGTATAACAATAATATTCAAAAAGCAATAACAATGTTTATTGATTTAATTGTAAATTTTGGTCATTCAAAAATGACTTATCAGAATAAGACAGAGCAAGGTTGGGAAAGTGTATTTGAAAAATATAACTTAGAGGTTATCTCAAAAAGAAGGAGGTCGGTTTTATTTTTTTTCCAACAAACCACTTACCAATTAAGAAAATCTGTATAACAATGCTATAATTAATACGAGGTTAATTGAAGGAAACGAAAATGACAGATTCCAATAAAAAAGATTTTATTCCCGCACTTAGTTATGATTGGTTAACCGGAATGTATGATTTAACCATAAAATTAACAATGCCTGAAACAAAATTCAGGAACAAGCTAATAAATAAAATAAGCCCTCAGAATGGCGAAAAAATACTTGAATTTGGGTTTGGAACAGGCCAAAATTTGATAATGGGAAAACAAAAGCATCCTAAAAGTTATTTTAGCGGATTAGACATTGACTCAAAAGTTAAGTTAATCACGGAGAAGAAATTAAAAAATTAGAATTCCCTGGAATGGAAATGGGTTTATTCCCATATCAAAACCAGATGGTTACAGGAGTAATTATGAAAACTGAAGGTTATGAGCCTTCTGCCAAAGGAATTACAATTTACCTGAATGGAGGAGATAATTTGCAAATTATTCTTGACAAAATAGAAGGAAATGGTGGTAAAATTATTATACCTAAAACACATCACGCTGATGAGAGTGGATATTTTGCAATTTTCCACGACTCGGAAGGAAATAAAATTGGACTTCACTCACCGAATTAAAAAGAGCGAATTTACTATATTGCTATAAATATTGTAGCCTGAAAAGTAGTGCTTATACACGAGACCGTATTCAATTAAAAAACAAAAAATGATCATCTTTGGTTCAACTACAAAAGTAAAAAAAATTGATAACGGTTCTTTTAAGTGCCCCAACTGTTATGGTCAAAAATATGAATTGAGTGAAGTTAATAGATATTTTACTTTATTTTTCATTCCTCTTTTTATTTTAAGAAAAATCAAAGATATTGTTAGGTGTGAAATTTGTAACGAAGTTTTTAATCCTGAAAACGTTCTATCTATTAGTAAATATGAGCCAATCATTAATAATCAATCATTAAAAATAATTGGGAATTTTGGTAAACGTTTATTCGCTTTTATAATAGATTCACTTATAACTATATTCCTTTCATTTTTACTGAAAAAACTTTTAACTCTTTTAAATTACGATTTATTGTCAAGATATAGGACTCATGGGGATTCTTCTGTATTTTTTAAATTCATAATAATATATACATGTATTTGGTTTATTTATGGGTTACTTTTCGACACATTTTTTAAAGGTCAAACTATTGGTAAAATGATTTTTCATCTTAAAGTGGTAAATATAGATGGGAATAAAATGAATTTCAGAAATATTTTAGCTCGAAATTTCTTTAAATCATTATTAGTTTTTATTGGAGCTATATTGCATTTTTTTATTTTAATAATAAGTTTAATTATAAAATCAAGAAGAAAGACTATTCATGACATTATAGGAAACACTAATGTATTTGAAAACAATAGGTAACAAATAATTAATACCGGCTTTGGTGCTTAATCCAAAGTTTAGTGTATTTTTATAAAGTCTGCCAAATCTTTGGATTTGGCTTTTAAAATCAAAAAATAAAAATAAAAAGTTTTGGCTAATTGCTTAATCGGAAATTAATCTCCGCAATAATCATAGCCGAAGCCCTTAACTACAAGCTCTATATGAAAATAAAATCAACTTTAATTTTAATATTCTCTATTTGTTTCATAAACATATCTTACGGACAAGAAAAAATAAAAATAACTAAGTCTAAAAATATTAGACTAATTAAAGTATTGAATAACTCTGAACTAATAGGAGAAAATAGGCAACATGATTTATCTGTAAGAATATACAAAATTGACAATGGAAGTGGAAGTGCTGGAATTGAAGAAAGGCATGAAGTTTCTCATAACCTATTAATTGCAGTATCTGAATTCGATGAAGAACCTAATCAAAAACTTTTCGAAATAGGTCCTTTCTATCACCCCAAACTCTTAAAAATGACAGCAAGCAAGTATTACCAAAAAGAATTTGAAATAAAATATGGAACAAATGACAATAGAAAATCTGTAAAACTGAAAGTAAATATTAATGAGTTAAAAATAAAAGCCAGTAACTAACGAAATGTATAATTAATTGCTGTAAATTTCTCTTTAAAAACCTTATAAACTAACCAAACGTTTGGTTATTTTTACTAACTTAATACCTCAACAACGAACCATACATAAAACGTTAGCTACAATCCCTCATAGCTCTCAAACCTTTTAGTACTATACTAATATCAAAAGGCAAAAAAGCGGGATTTTTGAGACAATTTAAACACTGATAATTAACAAAAAAATTAACGCTAGTTAGAATTAAAACAAGTAATAATAATGAGTTTTTTTAAGAAAATATTTGGTTCTAAAAATGAAAAGAGAACTACAAATGAAGATCATTTAGAACCTTTCAAAAAAGTACCTTGGATGACGGATTTAAGACTTAAGAATATTTCCATTTGTCTTGATGCTGGATTTAGACCTACAAGTTCTTTACCTACAGAATTTGAAAGACAATTACGTCCAACTATTGAAATTGCTCAAAGACTTAATGCAATTAAAGCCCTTATTCTTTGGTTAATGGTTCCTGAAGAAAATTTAGAAACCACTAAAATTCTGAATTTTATTGACGGAAATGACCTTAAAAATTTTATGGATAAAGGAGAGAGAGAAATTCTAAATACACCAAGAGATGACGAACAAGCAAGAAATTCTATTGGTTGGAAATTCGAAAATGCTTGGTCATTAGCTTGGTATTTTGGGTATAAAGAGCCTGAGATTTCGGGTCAAATGATGTCTGGTGAACAGATGCAAGAAATTTTACAAGATTATAGTTGTCCTTTAGATGAAAATATTGAGAACTGGATAAAAGACAAGCAGACTCTTTCAGAGAATGAATTAATACAAAAAGAAGATTTATTTTATTGTTTGCATAATGCAGTCAGAAGTGCTCAATTAGGTTCGGAAACAGTTCCTGATAATTTTGATCCGATAGGAAATGGTGGAGTAATTCACGAGAGAAGACATTCTTTAACTTGGATGTTATCTAAAGGAATAAATTGGGAAGAAACAGATTTAAGCACATAAAACAACTATAACAAACACCTACTAATAAGTGTTTAACTCGATTTAAGTGCATTTTAATCCCGTACTAATCACAGCAAAAGTATCGATAACAAGTTAAAAAAATAATGAATAAATTAAAAACAGGAGAATTTTACGGAAGTCATTATCAAAAATCAGCTTTTGAAAATCTAATCATTACCGATACAGAATACACACATAGTAAGGTTGATTGGCATTATCACGAAAATCCATACTTCACCTATTTACTTCAAGGTAAATTATTTGAATCGAACAAAAAAGAATCCTACTATTTAGAGCCTGGAAATCTACTATTTCATAATTGGCAAGACTCACATTACAATATAAAACCACCTGAATATACCAGAGGCTTTCACATTGAGTTGAATGAAGATTGGTTTTCAAATTTTGATATTCAAATAACCGATTTTGAAGGAAGTATCAATTTAAAAAACCCAATAATAAAGAACCTAATGAATCAGGTATTTAATGAAACTAAAATTAATGACCCGTATTCAAATTTAAGTATTGAGAGTAATTTGATTGACATATTTAACACTATAAAAGAATCCAAAAAAGGGAATCGAAAAAAACCAATCTGGGTAAGTCAACTAAAAGAATTATTGATGGAGGAAAAAATAGACTATTCTTTAAAAAGCTTAAGTTCTAAATTAAACATACATCCAATTCATCTGTCTAGAGAATTCAATCGATATTTTGGAACAAGTCTTGGTAATTACATCCGATTGATTAAATTAAATAAAGCGTTTCATTTACTTCTCTCTAAAAAGTTTTCTATGACTGAAATTTGTTATCAGTGTGGTTTCTATGACCAAAGTCACTTTATTTCAAACTTTAAGAAAACATATAATTCAACGCCAACAAAATTTTTAAAGAATGTTTACTAATGTTAATTATATACAATTTTAGCAAATAGAATAATAACATCTTTGCAATTCATCTAAAATCAATCAAAAAATGAGAATCAAAGACCTGATATTACTACTTACCATTCTTTATTCATATTCTGTCTATACCCAGAATATGGTAGAATATACAAGTGGTTGGGAAGGAAAAATAGAAAATTCAAAAACATTCAACCTAAAAGTAGAAATAGAAAATTTAGGACTTGAAAAAGCTAGATTTAAAATTTCTAACAAAACAAATATTATTGATCATCCTTTTAATATAAAAAGTACTTCTTTAATAGAAATACCTTTTTCTGAAAATTATTCTTTTAAAGGTATTTTGTCTAAAAACGGTAAAGAAATTAACGGATTCATCAACTCTGGAATACTTCTTTATCACTTAAAACTTACACAAGCAGATAATAATACTTTTGTAGGTATTTGGAATGTATTAATGGTAGATGAGTTAAAATCGTTAAATTTTTATTTAAGCGTTGAAAATGGAGTAGAAAATAAATATGAAGCTTATCCAATTTTTGGAGATAACCGATTTACAGGAACTTGGTGTAACAATTTTCAAAAAGAAAATGACGCTATCTCGTTTACCGATTTTAAAACTGGATTGAAATTTAAAGGAAAGTTAACAACAGATGAAATTCAATTAGGCATTTATTTAGGAAACAATTTACTAACAGAAATAGATTTAAAAAAATCCAAAACGGACTGGAAAATTGGAGGGTTACTTAATAACAATAAAATTTCTATTCTCAAACTTACCGAAATGGAAAAATTTATTTCAAAGGATTCATTACCTAACACACATTCCGTTTTAATTTCAAAAAAAGGAAAAATAGTTTACGAAAAATATTTTGATGGCTACAATGCAAATATCCCACACGATATGAAATCAGCATCAAAAAGTATTTCGTCAGCTATTGTTGGAATTGCAAAGGACAAATCATTATTTACAAGTATTAAGCAATCCATTTTTGATTTTCTACCTAAAAAATATCAAACACATAAAGACAACCAAAAAACGCAAATTGATATTCAGAGTCTTTTAACAATGAGTTCAGGATTAGATGCTGACGATTATACGAGAGAAAGGAAGTCTTCAGCATCTGAGAACAATTACCAACCCACTAAAGATTGGACAGAAACCGTTTTGAAAGCTCCAATGATAAACAAACCAAACACAGAGGCTAATTATGGTTCAGCTAATCCGTATTTACTTGGTATTGCAATAGATTCAATTGTTTCTGAACCGTTAGAATTGTTTATGGACAAGTACCTTTTTCAAGAACTTGAAATATCAAATTATATCATTCAAACAGATTTAAAAGGCAAACCATATTTTGGAGGTGGAATGTATCTAACACCAAGAGATATGTTAAAATTTGGAGAACTTTATCTTAATCAAGGAAAATGGAATTCAAAACGTATACTATCTAAAAAGTGGGTTAAATACTCATTTAAGAATTATCATAATTTAGAGAATGTACCTGATAAAAACGGATATGGATATTTATGGTGGCACAATACTTATCCAATTAATGGAAAAAATATTGAATCTGTTGAAGCTAGAGGAGCTGGCGGACAGTATATTTTTGTTATTCCTTATTTAAAAGTTGTTGTTGTTATTACATCAGGAAATTATAGAAATGGAAAAACACAACAACCAGAAGAAATTTTTGAAAAACACATTTTACCTTACATTAAAAACTGAATACAGACAGTTAAGCTAAAAAACATAGTCCATTTTTGCTAATCTGAAAGATCTATGTATATTTATGAAATCGCTGAACCTCTGGGGGGTTAACTTTGGACAGAAAAACAAAAAGCGAAACCAAAAGCTTTAGCTTAGTGCGCAGACGGAAACGAAAAATTTTCTTGCTTACGTACTAGGCTTCACCGAAACATATTGTTAGTGCTTCATTAAAACCTTATCAGAATGAAATTATTTTTGAATAGAGTAATAAACTCCATATTTTTAGTAATCGTATTATTACTATGTATAGCAATGAAGAATTCGTCTGGTAGTTCTTCAGTCTATGCTGAAATTAAACCTATTTCAATTAATAAAAAAGGGGAGATACTTTGTAAAACTCGTTTTACAAAAAATGAAACGGGAGGTCATGTTTCTACGAGAATAGAATATGGTTTCAGTATTATTTCAAATGACACAATAATTGAATTTAAAACAAAAATTATCGAACCTCCTGAGGAATATGAATTTTATTTTGAGCAAAAGAAACATTTGGATTCTATATTTAGATCTAAAACAAACCAACAGCAATTAGAAGAGATTACAGATGTAATTCTAAAAAAAGAGTATCGTTTTTTATCGAGTAATATTGAGTCTTACAAAGTTGATAAAGTTCTATCTATTTCAGATTTTGAAACAACTAGAAACATATCTTTAGAAAACAATCAACAGAAAGGATTGTATGGTGCTTCTAGTGTAGAATATTATAATGAAAAAAAAGTTCATTTACTTTATGATTTTGGAGAGATTCTAATTTTTAATAATTGTAATAATATTTATGATGAGGAATTTAAATTAGGAATAGAATTAGGTGCAAATTTTGATTATTATAACCCTTCTAATATTTCGAATAACAATGGTGAGAATAAAAGTTTAGGGTTTGGTATAAGCAAAGTAACAGGCGTATTGATTATCAAATAGATTTAAAAAATAAAAACATAACAATTTATATAGTACACATGTATCATCCTTCAGAATACAAATGTACCATAAAAGCAGCGTTACCTAAAATTTAAAAAACTAAAAACAATGAAAAAAGTATATCTCATTTTAATACCTGTATTTGCAATGTTGTTAAATTCCTGTAACAATAAAAAAAATAAACCAAATGATAGTAATTCACTAACTACAGAAGAATCTTATCTTGGTCAGAAACCACCAGGTTTAATTCCTGAACTATTTGCTCCTGGTATTGTTTCAACAAAAGATTTAGAAATTACCCCTCTTTTCGATCCTGTAACAAAAGAGTTTTATTTTTTGAGACAACAAAAGGGAGAAGCATCTAAAGCACATGTTATTCGATATCGAAATGGAGCATGGCAAAATCCCGTTATAAAAGATAGTATGAATGATTATGGCATGAAAAGTTTTATATCTCCAGATGGAAAAAGACTTTACCTTGGAGATAAATTTCAAGAACGAACCGCTTCTGGCTGGTCTGAAAAGATAAGTTTAGGTTCTCCATACGCTCAAATCCCTATTATGCGACTAACCACTTCTAATTTAAAAACTTACGTTTTTGACGAAAGAGATTCTATAGGTAACATTCGATATTCTGAAATGAAAGATGGAGTACGTCAAAAACCAAAATCATTCGGTGTAGAAATAAACACAGGAAAATGGACTGCGCACCCTTTTATTGCACCTGATGAAACTTATTTAATCTGGGATAGTGAACGAGAAGGCGGTTACGGAAATTCAGATTTGTACATAAGTTTTCGTAAGAAGGATGGATCTTGGGGACCTGCAATTAATATGGGACCAGAAATAAATACAAAATATGCAGATAATCGAGGTATGGTTTCACATGATGGAAAGTATTTCTTTTTCAACAGAATAAATATTGGTAAAAATTTTGAGGAATCTGAGGCAAATATATTTTGGGTTAATGCTCAAGTCATCAATAACCTCAAACCAAATTAACTAAAGAAACGTTTAGAAACAACGAAAAACATCACTATTATAAGCTCTTCGAGAGATTTATTAGTATTTAAAAGGCCTTCAAATGAAAAATTTGGTTTGTATATAATTCGAAAAATCAGCGTCCATTTACACGCTAGGTTTCATATACAAGACCATTGCCTTTACTCGCTCTAAAATATTTTATTGCGGAAAACTGTTAAAAAATGAATAACAAATCGCTTATCATCTCTCTACGTTTCTTATACTAAACCATTAAAACTAATCAGAAAAAAACATTGATACTAAGTACCAGAATGTATGACCAATAATATTAATCAGATCCTGCTCTTTGAAAAACCATTGTTCTCATGGTATCAATTATCCTTTCCCTTTGAGAAAAAACTAGATTTACCTACTGGATCTTGTTTTGCATATATTATCGAAGGAAAGAATCAAGTTTTAACGGATTCAGGTTTTGCAGCTAAAAAAGGAAGCGTTATACTTTCTTTATGCGGAAAAACAGTTGGTAATTCACTTTCAAAAAAAGAAACTAGATTTTTAAGTACCATTATTATTCATTTTGATAGAGATATACTAAAAAGAGTATTCAACTATGAAAAACCTAAATTTTGGAAAGAACTAGAACAGCCCTTAAAAAAAGATATTGCTCAACAAGACGCCTCGGCTTTAGTGAGTTCTTACTTTTTAAATGTTACTAACTTATTTAATTACAAAAGTGCACTTAATGAAGATATTTTATCTGTTAAACTAAAAGAAATCGTTTTATTACTTCTACAAACTCAGGAATCTTCAAATTTAAATGCAATCGCAAGAAGTTTATTTTCGGATAGAACTTTTTCATTTGAAGAAATTATTAAAGCCAACTTGTATGAACCTTTAAATTTAAACCGTTTGGCTGTCATGACAAATAATAGTCTTGCTTCATTTAAAAGAAAGTTCAAGAAAATATACAACGTTTCTCCAGCTAAATATATAAGAAAAAAGAAACTAGAAAGAGGAAAAAAACTACTAATTTATTCTCAAAAATCAATAAGTGAAATTTGCTACGAGTGTGGATATTCTAATCCTTCAAGCTTTGCTAGGTCTTTCAAAAGGTTATTTGGTATTTCGCCATTAGATTTCAGACTGACCCAAAATGAACATTAGTTGAGCCATTATGTATAATACTTATTTCAAAAACTTTAGACCTTTGTAAACACATTTATTCTAATAAAAAATTAAGAAAAAAATGAGTAAAACGAAAAGTTTTTGGGATAATGCATCAAAAAATTACGATAAAACAGAAGAACGATTTGAGTACATCCATCAAAAGTCAAGAAAAAACACTAAAAAACATTTAGAAAGTACTAATGTTGTTTTAGATTATGGCTGTGGAACGGGTACAACGGCTTGCAATATTGCTAATGATGTTAAAGAAATCTATGCTATTGATATATCCTCAAAAATGATCGAAATTTCTAAAGGAAAAGCAACTGAAAAAAATATCAGAAATGTAATATTTACTCAGGGGGATATTTTTGATGAAAATCTAAAAAAAGAATCTTTTGATAGAATATTGGCATTTAACATGCTGCATACTATTCCCAATCCTGAAAAGGTGATGAAAAGAATAAATGAATTGCTAAAACATGATGGATTATTTATTTCTACAACACCTTGTCTGGGAGATAAAATGTCATTTTTAGTTGGATTACAGATTCGTCTTGTTCAAATATTGTGTAAAATTGGAATAATCCCAATTCCAATTAGAAGGCTGAAAAGCTCTGAATTAGATAATTTGATTTCTAAAGGAAATTTTCAAACAGTTGATTCCGAAAAGATTTATAAAGAAGTATTCAGTTATTTTGTAGTTGCTAAGAAAAAATCATTTAAAATATAGCACTTTTACTTACCTACAGTTACCTATTTTTCATTTACTAACCAATGAAGTCAGTTTGAGAAATACCTTTTTTAATTATGTAATGTAACAAAATGGACTACTGTTAAAAAAGCAAATTTTACCAAAGGTAAAAAAAAGGAAGAATTGCACCCTTTTGTAAGTCGTGATGGAAAGAAGATATATTTTACAGCTCTAGATTCTGCTTTTGCTGATGAGAAAATCTGGTATGTCAACCGTTTAGAAAACTCTTGGAGTAATGCAACTCAGTTGAATTCTCCAATTAATGACGGTCTAGTATTTTTTCCGAATCAATCAAATAATGGAGATCTATATTATTTTAATTTGTCAGAAATGAAAACGTATTATGCTCCTAATGAAAATGGTAAATTCTTAGATACAAAGGAAGTTCAACATGAATTTGGTCATCATGCATTTATTTCGCCTTCTCAAGATTATCTTGTTTTCACAGGAAAAAGTCAAAAAGAAGAAAGAAAAGATAATGATATATATGTTTGCTTTAAGCAAAAAAACGCTACCTGGACAAACCCCATAAACTTAGGAAGAGTTGTAAATTCTGATTTTGGTGAAAAAGGTCCTTCCATAACTCCTGATGGTAAATATTTATTTTTTGGAAGAGCTGAAAGAGATATAGAACCTGGATTATCTAATATTTATTGGGTAAGCACAGAAATTATAGAAAAACTAAGACCTGTAAAATAAATTCAATTTTAGATTCAATAGTAAAAAAGGAAAAACACTAAACAACTAACGGATAATTTACTACTTTTAATCTCTCATAAAAAACGGCTATAGCATTATCAAAAACGCGTAAAATGAAGAAATCTAAAGAAAATAGTGAACATTATAATTGGGGGAATAAATGCAGTGGATGGCATCTTATTAAATCTGAAAATTTAAGTGTTATTGAGGAATTAATGCCTCCTAATACATCTGAGCAAAAACATTATCATAACTTTTCTGAACAATATTTTTACATACTCGACGGAACAGCAACCTTTGAGATAGATAAAGAGGTTTTAGAAATAAATAAAGGAGAAGGAATTCATATTTATCCGCAAATTGTTCATCGAATTAAAAATGAAAATTCTGTTGATTTGAAATTTATTGTTATATCACAACCCACAACAAGAGGAGATAGAATAAATGAACCTTTTGAAAAAAAAGAATTGAATTTGAATGGAAAAAAGTTTCAATCTGTTTCTAACTCAAATAATGGAGAAGTAAATTCAAGTACCTTATTTGAATATAGACAAAAAGAAAATTTAGTTTGGGCAACATATCACGGTGGAGAAATTTTATTTGGAACTCTTTCTGGTCGAATAGAACAGAATGTTTTGGTTTTTACGTACCAACATCAAAATAAAAAAGGAGATTTTAAAACTGGAAAATGCAAATCAATTATTGAATTAAAAGACGATAAATTAATCCTCAAAGAGAAATGGGAATGGACTTGTGATGATTATTCTAAAGGAGAATCGGAACTTACAGAAATAAAGTATTAATTCGAAAACATCTTCTATAATATAATATCTAAGATAAAGCTTGTTTCTCTTCTAAAGGCACATATGTAATATTTAACATGATTTATCATTAAAAAAATGCAACACTTCCAAAATTTCATAGTATTTAGTTAGAAACAATTAATTATTCTATGATACATTTACTAAAATTGACATCATTTTTATGGGGTTTAAATCTATCTGCTCTAACATCTAACTTAAATATAGAACTGTTAAATAAAAAAAATATCAGACCTAATTATAAAAGAGTTGCGATAACAAGAAAACTCTCAATATTTCTGACTTTATTATTTACTTCAACTTTAGGATTTGGTCAATATCTAACAAAAGAAAAGGCTTTAGAAGATGTAAAGGAGTTTAAGATGTTATTAGAAAAACAATCTTCATATTATCAGGTATCAAATTTTAATTTTGAAAAAAGTTATAATGAAATTGAAAAAAAAATAAATGAAAAAGACTCTATTTCAATACATTTTTTGGCTTTCGAATTAGAAAAAATCATCTCTAATATAATTGACAGGCATGCTAATGTCAGAATGGAAAACTTTAATGAAGATAATTATGAATTGTATAATTTACATTTACCTTTTGCTGTATCTTCTTTAGGTAATCAAATTATTGCTCTTAAGTTCAATAAAAAAACCAAAGAGTATGCATATTTTAATTCAAAATATCCATACATAAAAAAAGTTGATGATGTTAATATCAAAGACTTTTTAAATAATAATGCCTACACAAGAAAACTCTCTCCAAAAAGAGCTAAACAAACAGATGAATTAAAGGATCTAAGAGATATTGGCGAACTTTATTTCAAACAAGGTAAAACATCTTTGAAAGATATAGAAATAACCTTTACGAATGGTAAAACAGATACAAAACAGACTTTTCTTCTTAGTAATAGAAGGAATTGGTATTTCGATATTGGATCTACAAGTTTTAATCGGAATTATAGAAAATTTGGACGTGATAAAGATTTTGATTTATCTAAACTAGATAAATGGCTAACAGATTCCATAGCATATCTAGCAATTCCTGCTATGTTAAGTTATAAAGAAATACCTAATTTAGAATCATACTTGAAGTCTACCATTAAAAAGTATAAAGATTCAAAAGCAATGATAATTGACATTCGTGGAAATGGTGGTGGAACAAGAGAAATACTTAATACACTATCAGGCTATTTTGTTTTTCCTGAGCAATCGCCTTGGATAGCCAATGTAGCTTATGTGCGTAATAACCAATTTTTAGATGAAGATATTTCTTCTATGCAATCGAGGTTTTTATACAACTATAATTCAGAAATGTTAACTGACGAGGATAGAAAAGCAATAGATAACTTTAATATAAATTATGAGACAGAATTTCACGTTGATTTAAATAAATTCAGCACCCCCTTTTATATGGTTCTTCACAGTAAACAACCAATAAATTGTCCCATTTATATACTGGTTAATGAAGAGTGTTTTAGTGCTGCTTCTGTGTTTACTTCTGCATTTAAAGGTTTAAACAACATAAAAATAGTTGGAGTAACTACAAATGGTTCAAGTGGTAGATCACAAAAATTTCATCTTAAAAATTCTAAAATTCAAGTAAAATTATCAACTATGCTTTCTTTTCAAAGAAATGGAAAAACACTTGATGGAAATGGAACCATTCCAGATATTATTATTGAAAGAGACGAGAGCCAAATGTTACGAAAAAGTGATTCTCAATTAGAAAAGTTACTTAAAATAATAAAAACTAAATATTAGACCGTATAAATAATAGTAATGGAAGCAATAAAGCATAACCTTTCTAATACTAACTAAGCTAACAACTTACAATTCGTATTATAAAAACCTTACTTTCTTAAGAATTCCTCAATAATTGTTACTCAAAAAAATGTTTTTTCACTTACCAAAGCTCTACCTCTCTAAAATTCAAAAACATAAAATTTACCTACTGTTCTTTTTTATTGTATAAATTAACTATTTTTTTCTCCCTTTAGTTCTTCTTATTTCTTTATTTTTCACAAAGATAAGTTTGTGTTTACTTTTCGGGTTTTCTCGTTGTTCTACTTCAAATTTACCTGTCGATTTAATTAAAGGAGTTAATTTTTCAAATCCGTAATTTCTAGAGTCAAAATTGGGCTGTTTCTTTTGTAACAAGCCTCCAACATCTCCTAAATATGCCCAACCATCTTCGTCAGAAGAATCTGTAATAGTGGTAGATAGTAACTTAATTACTTTTGGTGTAATTTTATCGATACTATCTTCTTGTTTATTTTTCTTATCTACGTCTTCTTTCTTATGTAATTGTTTTCTAAGAATTTCTATGTAAATAAATTTATCGCAAGCTACTATAAAAGGAGTTGGTGTTTTCTTTTCTCCTATACCAATTACCTGCATACCAGCTTCTCTTAATCGAGTTGCCAATTTGGTAAAATCGCTATCACTAGAAACTAAGCAAAAACCGTTTACTTTTTCTGAATATAAAATATCCATTGCATCAATAATCATTGCAGAATCTGTTGCATTTTTACCCGTAGTGTATGCGTATTGCTGAATAGGAGTAATCGCATTTTCTAACAATAGATTTTTCCATTTTGATAAATGCGGATTCGTCCAGTCTCCATAAATTCTTTTTATGGTCGGATTTCCATATTTCGCAATCTCTTCCATCATCTCTGTTACATGAGCAGATGGTATATTATCTCCGTCTATAAGTACTGCCAATTTTGAGTTCATATTCTAACTTTTTAGTTGATGCTTTAATTTCATATACATTCTTTTTTAATTTATCACTTTTATTTTTCTTGCCAATTTTTCATCATCTGTAACAATCAAATTATCTGACATTCCAAAAACGGTACTATCTCCTTTGTTTAAAAAGCTAGCTGCACTTATAAATATTTTCTCATCATTTGAAAAAAACAATGTAATATCTTGAGGGTAAACATTTTTTTATCATAAGCTATTTCTGCATACGTTACTTTAGTTATCTTTTTAACAATAACAATACGTTTACATTTATTTTCAAATTCAATATGTTCTTTTTTAAAACGCATTAAAAATAGTACTCTTGTTTTGTTCCTTTTTTAATCAAATATTAAAATACTTGTAAGATACGAACATTTATAACTACAAATAATATAGTTTTATTACGATTTTAAACGTATAGTTTCACATATTAATTTTTAACAATGGATAGATAGTCTTTAAAAACCTATTCATTAAATTTATAACCTATGAAAGACATATTAAAAATAGATATTGTTTCTGATGTTGTATGCCCCTGGTGTACTGTCGGATACAAGCATTTACAAAGAGCCATTACTGAATTAAACATAGAGGATCAAGTAGAAATTGAATGGCAACCTTTTGAATTAAATTCAAACATGCCAGAAGAAGGGCAAGATTTAGTAGAGCATATTACTCAAAAATACGGGTCGACAAAAGAACAGCAAAGTGCTTCTAGACAAAGATTGGTAGAAGCTGGTGCTAATGTCGATTTTGAGTTCGATTATTTTGAAGGAATGCGAGTAGTAAATACTTTTGATGCTCATATTTTATTGGAATACGCAAAAAAGTTTGGCAAACAAACAGAATTAAAAATGCGATTAACCACTGCTTATTTTAGTGAAAGAAAAGATGTTTCTAAAAAAGAGGTTTTAAAACAAGCATTGTTAGATGTTGGTTTAAATGCAGAAGAAGGATTGGCTAATTTAACAAACGATGATGCTCGTTTTGAAGTAAAAAGAAATAAGCAATATTGGCAAAATTTAGGTGTAAACTCTGTACCTACTATTGTTTTTAACAGAAAAGAAGCTGTTACTGGTGCACAACCGATCGACGTTTTCAAAGGTCTTTTAGAAAAATTTACAGAAGGTTCTAAAACAGAAGTGTAATTTTTTAGAGTAGATTTAGTTTGTTGATTTTTAAGGATAGTGGTAAATCAGTAAAAAGATATACCACTATTCTAATAGTAAAATAATTTTACGACATCTTTTGCATCTCTTTTTTTATTTCTATTTTAAACAAAGTCCCTCTTTTAGGATGCGAATCAATAATAATAGAACCCGCTAATTGCTGTACTCTACTTTTTATGTTTCTAATACCGATTCCTGTATTATTTCTTAATGATTCTATTAAAAACCCATTTCCATCATCTTCATAAGTAAGATGAATATTGTTTGAAATACATTCTAATCTAATATCTATACTACTTGCTTTAGCATGTTTTAATGTATTTGTAATTAACTCTTGTTGTATTACAAAAATTTCATTTTGTATAGAAACATCTATTTGATTCAATATATCTTGCTCCGACACTTCAAACTTAATGTTCACTTCTGTTGCTTCATTAATATTTTTTATATATTCTTTTAGAATTTCTATGTAATCATTTTGTCTATTTTCTTTTGGAATGGTATTGTGTGAAATTTCACGAACTTTTTGATACGTTCGATCCATCTGGTGTTTAATTTTCTTTATTTCAGAAGATTTAACTTCACTAATTAGCAATTTAATTGTAGCAATATCATTACCTATTGAATCATGAAGACCTTGAGCTAATTTTTTACGTTCCCTATCTTGCCCTTCTATCGTAGCTTTTATTAGTTTTAATTCCTGTTCCTTCATTAAGGAATTAATTTTTTCATTAGATACTTGCTTTATCGTTTCATTCAGCTTTTTTTGTGTTTTCAACTTTTTATAATAGTTTAAAGCGAGTAAAAATATGGCGCAAAAAGTGATCGTTGAAGCTATTAATATTAAGTTGTTAATATATATTTGCTCTTCTTTGTCTTTTTTTAATTGGCTATTTTCTTTTTCTTTTTGAAGAGTTTCGAACTTTATTTCTAATTCACTAATTTCTTTAGCTTTTTGAAATTTATTGATGGAATCTCGAATTATTAGAAACTTTTCGGAATACTCTAATGCTTGTTTGAAATTTTCATTATTACGCGCATTTTCTTTTAGTTGTCCGTAACAAAATAATAGTTCTATTAAATTTCCTTCTTGTTTTCTTTCTTCTACTAAAGGTAAAAGTATTGCTTCTACTTCATCAAACTCTTTTTTCTCTAAGTACTCATTAACTAACTCTTTTTTAGCTTCATTTTTAAGGTGAGATATTTGCATTTCTTCCCCTCTTCTAATAATTTCTTTAAGTTGAGGAATTATGTCATTTTTTCGTCCTGTATACTTTAAATTATTAATCATATAAAAACTTATGGCTAAATCGTAGTAAGGATTCTCATTAATTTCAAGGGCTTTGTTGTAATATTTATTTGACTTTTTGTAATTCTTTAGTTGGTAATAAATACGACCAAGTGACATCATAGAACCAACTGCAACATCAACATCAATACTATGAATTGTTTTTTGGAATAAACTAATAGCTTGGTCAAATTTATTCTCATAAGAATATATATCTGCAAGGTACAGCATGAATCTATCATGCTCTTCAACGAAATTCCATTTTGCAGCTTTCTCTTGACCTTCAATAGCTATTTTTTTAGCTTTTTTAAAAAGTCCTTTACTTAAAAAGGTACTAGCTAAACTCATATTTCCCATTAATATTCGCATTCTCTTTATTGAATCGTTAGAAAATGTAGTGTAGCTTAATGTTTTTTTAGAATAAAATAATGCAGAATCTGTATCTCTTTTTAGTTCTAAAAAGTAACATGAAATTAAATGAGATAACCTTGATTTGCTAGCATCTGTTTTTAGTTTTCTTAAAAGTTGATGAGATAATATATAGGATCCTTCTTTATCATTTTCTAAATAAAATAAATTTTCAGCATCTTTTAAAACTTTACGTTCCTTGCTTTCAAGTAGCTTTAATTCTTGCTTTTTATTTTTAGAAAGTTTTTGTTGTGAAAAAATAGCATTCACATAAAACATAAAAAAAAGTAAATAGAAGGTTTTTAGGGTAGCTTCCATATATTG
The DNA here is from genome assembly GCA_947498055.1 of uncultured Tenacibaculum sp. Taxonomy (GTDB): domain Bacteria; phylum Bacteroidota; class Bacteroidia; order Flavobacteriales; family Flavobacteriaceae; genus Polaribacter. Next base: position 54,227 of record CANMJA010000018.1, on the reverse strand, counting down.
AATAATAAATAAATGTATAAGTAATACGATTTTCATATTATAATTTCAGTTATTAACTTTAAAAAACGTAAGTTCAATATAAAAAACACGCAAGTTCGAGTAAAATTCTGAAAGAATTTAATATCGAGAACTCTATTTTGCATTTTTAAATCGTTTTTCACTTTTTATTAAAGTTTTAAAAATAGAATTTTAATAAATCATCTTACTTTGCAAACATAGGATGACAATTTAAAAATTTAAAATATTTATATCGAATTCAGGTTAATAAAGTATTTAATTCTCTTTATTTTCTTGAAATTATACATCTACCATAAAAAACAATTATTTACAAAATGTTACGACAGTATCTTATTTTCATACCATTTATTTAAAAGGTACATCTTAAAAAATGTAATAACAAAACTTAAAATAGGCACTAAAACATCTACAAAATCACTCTTAGAAAAAGAAGGAAAAAGTATCTCAAAAACTTCAAATAAAAATCTCGAATATAACCCTAAAAAAAGAAGGAAAACAAGAATAAAAAGTACTATTTTAAAAAAGAGTTTCATAAATAATGGTTTTAATTTTTAAAAATCTTTACCCTTTAATTAATTCTACAAAATTACCAATACCTTCTACTCCATTTTTATCTAAACTTTTAATAAAAGCAGAACCAATAATTGCTCCATTACCATATTCACAGGCTTTTGTAAATGTTTCGTTATCAGAAATACCAAAACCAATAATTAATTTACTTCGTAAATTCATGGCTTTAATACGTTCAAAATAATCTATTTGTTGTGCTGATATTTCTCCTTTTGCTCCAGTAATTGAAGAAGAAGCTACCATATAAATAAACCCTTCTGTTAAGCTATCAATTTTACGAATACGCTCTTCTGAAGTTTGGGGAGTAATTAAAAACACATTGGTAATTCCGTATTTCTTAAATAATGCTTGGTAGTGATTTTCATACTCTACCATTGGTAGATCAGGAATAATAACCGTGTCTATTCCACAGGCTACTACCTTTTTACAAAAAGCATCTTCACCATATTTTATAATCTGATTTACATACCCCATTAACACTAAAGGAGTTGTATTCATTGATTTTATTTCTTGTAGCTGATTAAAAACCACATCTAAATTCATTCCGTTACGCAATGCAACCGAACTACTATGCTGTATGGTTGGTCCATCTGCTAACGGGTCTGAATAAGGCAAACCTACCTCTATAAAATCTACACCGTTTTCTCCTAATTCTTTAATAATATTTTGGGTTGCATCTAATTTAGGAAAACCTGCTGTAAAGAATATGGATAATAAATTTTTATCGTTTTTTTGAAATATTTGTTGAATTGAATTCATTGTTTTTGTTCTTAGGTTTATAGTTTCACAACTTGTGACTTTAACTACGCTCAGCCACTGATATTAATATTTTTTTTTAAAATTCTAAATTTTTAACCTCTCCCTTTATATAATCAAAAGTAATATCTTTTAAATTCTCATTTTCATAATCAATAACATCAAGATAAAATGCAAACTCCATTTCTTTTTCAAAAAATGAACTAATTCCTGAAAAATAATATTCATCAGTCCATTTTTTTATATATAATTTTTCTCCTTCCAATTTAGTTTCATTAAGCCTTTCTACTTCTAATTTAATTTTATTAAAAAAATCTGGTAAATTATTTAATATCTTTTTTAATGTTTCTAAATGTTGGGGATTGGGAAATCGATAATTACCTTCTAAGTTTATGAATGTTGTTTCCTCCTCTTTATTTGGAATTAAATAATCTTCTACATACCAACGATAATTTTTATCCTCTCGTTCTTTTTTAATTTTCTCACTTATTATTTCTCCAAAAAAAGGGTCTTTAATAATTTTTTCCTTTCCTAAAAGAAAATATTCTATTTTTTTTAAAATTCCCATTAGTAAAACTGATTAATTTTAATTATTCCTCCAAATGCTTAATAAATGTTGCTAAATCTTTATCACCTCTACCTGATAAATTAATAATTACCGTTTGATCAGATTTTAAATCCATTTTTGGTAGTACAGCCAATGCATGTGCTGTTTCTAAAGCTGGTATAATTCCTTCTAGCCTCGTCAACTCATAAGCAGCTGTTAATGCTTCCTTATCCGTTGCATTCATGAATTTTGCTCTTTTTGTTTCAAATAAATGTGCATGTAAAGGTCCAACTCCCGGATAATCTAATCCTGCTGAAATAGAATAAGGCTCTACTATTTGTCCGTATTCATCTTGCATTAAAATGGTTTTACTACCATGAATTACCCCAACTTCTCCTAATTGCGAAGTTGCTGCGCTTTCTCCTGAATCTACTCCTAAACCAGCAGCTTCTACAGCTATTAACTCTACCTCTTCATCCTCTAAATAATGATAAAATGCTCCTGCTGCATTACTTCCTCCTCCTACACAAGCTATAATTGTATCCGGATTTTCTTTTCCTGTATGCTCTTTTAATTGCCATTTCATTTCTTCTGAAATAATTGCTTGTAAACGTGCTACCATATCTGGGTATGGATGCATACCAACTACAGAGCCTATTAAATAATACGCTTTCGGATTTTGAATCCAATAACGAATGGCTTCATTTGTAGCATCTTTTAATGTTTTACTTCCGCTAGTTGCAGGTACTACTTTTGCTCCTAACATTTTCATACGAGCTACATTCGGCGCTTGACGCTCAATGTCTTTTTCTCCCATAAAAACAGTACATTCTAAGCCCATTAAAGCACATACCGTTGCCGTAGCAACTCCATGTTGTCCTGCTCCTGTTTCTGCTATAATTTGCGTTTTTCCTAATTCACGAGCAATTAAAATTTGTCCGATCGTATTGTTTACTTTATGTGCTCCTGTATGATTTAAATCTTCTCGCTTTAAATAAATAGTAGCTCCGTATTTTTCTGACAAACGTTTTGCCAAATACAAAGGACTTGGACGACCAACGTAGTCTTTTAATAATGCTTTGTATTCTTTTTGAAAAGACTCTGACTCGATAATTCGCATGTAATTATCTTCTAATTCTTTGGCATTTGGATATAATAATTCTGGTATAAATGATCCTCCGAATTGCCCGTAATAACCGTTTTTATCTGGATTGAATTTCATTTTATTTATTTTATGGCTAGCTATCTCTGCCTTTTACTTTTATTTCTTAATTACTATTATTTTTTCTTTATTAACCCATCTTTTTAAAAGACGTTTATTGGTACTTAATGGTACCAAATAAAATTTGGAATAGGATGCAAAAACAGTAGATGTTTCTATAGTTTCTATCTCTACACCTCTTGCATCTGTATAATTAGAGTGTATTAAATACAACTGTTCTTTCTCTTTTAAAATATACCCTACATGACTTTGATCGAAACCTATAAAATGAATACCTTCTGGTAATCTTTTATGTATTGATTTTATATTCTCTTCTATCATTTCTCCTTCAATTTCTATTATTTCACCATTTAAAACTAAACTTTTTGCTTCGTTAATAGGGTTTTGTTGTGCCAATTGGTATTTATTTATATTAATTCCAATATGTTTTAATGTGGTAGAAACAAAATAACCACAAGCTATTTCTCCTTTTTTAGGTTGAGAAGTATGCCCTTCAAAAGACCATTCAGTTGCTTCCCAAAAAGGAATAATTCTGTTTAATAGTGATTCTTTAAATTGTTTACTTACAGAATCTAAATTATTTTCTAGCGTTAAATTATTTCTTCTTTTTTCTACACTATTTTTTACTTCTTGGTAAGTTTTCTTTTCGTCTTTTTTAAATTTAAATTCTTGTAATGTTTTAATTGATTCTACAGTATTGCTTGTTTCTTTTTGATCAGAAACTGGAATGTTTTTCATTTCTTTTTTTGTTTGCCCTTTACAACTAACAATCATTAATAAAAAAAGAAACTGTAAAATTATTTTAGTCATTGTAATTTTTCTATTTGAAAATCTTACTTTAAAATTCATATTAAAGATCAAACTATAGGCACCGTATTATTGTAAATCATATTTTTTAATCACTTTTTTTCTAATCTCTTCACTTGCCAATTCAATTCCTCCTTGACTTCCAAAAATTTGATAATTTTCTTTTTGAGCATATACTCTATCAATCAACATTTTGAATGGAAGTACACCTATTTCCTTTTGCTTAACTGCTTTTTGAATAATAGGCATAAATTTCTCCATCATTTCTAAATTTGAATGTTGAATTACTGCCCACATTACATGATTAAATTTTTCACCTACTAGAGATGTTCCTATATATTTTTTATGCTTAGTAAATAAAGAATCTATTCTTTTCTGGTTTTCTAAATCGATTGGTGTTTGTTTTGACCAATCGATATTTTTATCTTTTCTATATTTCGTGTCTAGTTTTTCAATTTTCACCATCATCTCTACCAGTTTATAATCAAGATTATTTTTTGAAGAATACGTTTTTATATCAATTTCAGCAGACTTTTCAACATTAGTAGTTTTACATATTAATCTTTGCTTTTCTATATCTGCTCTGATTAAGTCAAATTTACTTGATTTAAAAAATATACTTGACATAAAGTATTCACAACTTCCTTCTGATTTTTTGAACTTGTCATAAGCTACTAATATATTTTTCTTACTTTCATTTAGTGAGATAAAAGACGATAGTATATTAAAATAATCCGCTCTATTAAAGCCTAGAGGGTCTTTCTTTACCTCTTTCTTCACTTCACTTAGAACAAATACAGCATGTTTAAATTTTTCATCTGAAACTTCATTTTGATTTGGTTTATACTCCATAATTTCTGTTTCAAAATTCTCATAACTGAAATTTTTCACTTTTGATTGCGAATTGCAAGTGATAAAAATTAAGAAAATAAAAATTGATGAAATTAAATTTTTCATTCTAATGCTTTTTAAATTTATGATGATATCTAAAATAATATTGAATTTTATTTTAGATAATCAATTTTCGATTAAACTCCTTCAAATCCTTAATTGATTTTAATCCAGGCTCTGTTTCAAACTTACTGTTTACATCTAAAGCATAAATTGGTAAATCTCTTTTTAAAATTTCTTTTACAGCATCTACTTCATTTAATCCAATACCTCCACTTAAAAAGAATGGTTTGGTAGAGCTATAATTTTTTAATACTTCCCAATTAAACGTAACTCCGTTTCCACCTCGTTCCTTTCCTTTCGTATCAAATAAGAAAAAATCAACTACTTCTTCATAAGGTTCTAAAACACTAAAATCAAATTCGTCTTTAATTCCAAAAACTTTTATAATCTCTACTTTAGGTAAATGTTTTTTTATTTCTAGAATATATTCAACGGTTTCATCACCGTGTAATTGTAAGGCTTCTAATTGGTATTCTTCTGCCAAAGAAACTACAATCTCGATGTATTCATTTACAAAAACTCCTGTCTTTTTTATTCCTTTTGGTAACTCTGGAATGACTCCTTCAAAATTTCGTTTCGATTTATCATAGAAAATAAACCCCATATAATCTGGTTGCAAAGCTCCTACTTGCTTTATATTCTCTACTTCTTTCATTCCGCAAACTTTCAACTTCATTATTTATTTTCTTTGTTATAATTATACAATAGACTTATCGATTTAAAATAATCAGATTCAAAAGAGACCGTTTTTATATCTTTCATTTTAAAAACAGCATCAAAATCTAAATCAATGGTTCCATCAGATTTTATAGAATCCATAGAAAAACTTTCTATATCAAAACTATCTAAAACGCCATAAAACAACTCATCTTCCTCTTCTTCTTGAAACTCAAAACATCCATATACGTCTTCTAACCATTTTAAAGTTCCTAATGTGTTTTTAAACTTAAAATTTTCCGGACTCTTTATTTCTATTTCTTTTAACGCTATAACTTTTTGTATGATTTCAGAATTTTCCGTTTCAAATCGATCTTCTACATAAGATTTATTTAATAACTTATATCCATCAACTTCATAATCTCCAGGTATCGATTTTATTAAAATCCAATCTTCATTTTCATCTAATAAAACACCTGTTTCTAAATCTTCCCAATCACTAATTTGATAACTTTCTATTTTCATTATTTTTTTCTAATTGAATTATCTTATAAATTTCAACTAACTTTTATTGTCTCTTCAAGTAAAATTATTTGTACTAAAATCGAAAATAATTTTGTGCTTCGATTGTCAATAAGTAATCGAACTGTTCTCGATACAATTTCTCTTCCGTTTTACTCCAGAAAAACCACTCGAACGGACATTATGCAAAATAATACTACATTAATTATTACCTAATTTGATCTATAAACTGCTGACAAGATTCTCCTGGATTTTCTTCTTTCATAAAGTTTTCTCCAATTAGAAACCCTTGAAAACCAAGCTCTTTTAAACCTGTTACAATTCTAGGACTACTAATTCCGCTTTCAGAAACTTTAATTGCACTATCAGGAATTTGTTTTGCCAAATTCATAGAATGTTCTAAATCTACTTTAAACGTTTTTAAGTTTCTATTGTTAATTCCGATAATTTTATTGTCTAAGTTTGAAATCTTATCTAAATCTTGTTGGTTATGTACTTCGTACAACACCTCTAATCCTAAATCATTTGCTAACTGTCCGTAATTTTTTATTTCTTCTGCAGTTAAACATGCCGCTATTAATAAAACAACATCTGCACCAATTGCTTTTGCTTCTACGATTTGAAATCCGTCTACCACAAAATCTTTACGTAAAATTGGTTTGATTGAATTTACCGTTCTAGCCTCCATTAAATCAGCCATGGTACCTCCAAAAAACGAGGTATCTGTTAATATAGATTGTGCAGCTACATTGGCATTTAAATATCCATTAGTTACTTCTGTAACTGAAACCTTATCATTAATAATTCCTTTCGATGGTGACTGCCTTTTAAATTCAGCTATAATGCCAGTAGATCCTTGTTCTGTTAAAGATGCTTTTAACGAAATTGGTGTTCTTTTAAAACTAGGACTTGTTACTAATTTTTTTACAGGTACTTCTGATTTTATTTTAGCTACTTCTTGCTTTTTAAATGCTATTATTTTATCAAGTATCGTCATTCTTATTTTCTTTTGTCACTTCTAATAATTTTCAATTACTAAACAATGGGTTAAAACCCGTTGATATTTTCTTTTTGTGTTTGAAAATCTATTCGAACTAACATTACTATTTATTCTTTTTATCTTCTTTTGTCACTTCGAGTGAAATTATTTGTAATGGAATGTAAAATAATTTTATATCGAGAAGTCTTCAAACTGTTCTCGATACAATTTTTCATTCCGTTATCACTTCATAAAAAATTACTCGAACTGACATTTATTTTCACTTTATTATATGCTCGTTTGTATTTGACAACCAGCTGTTTACTTCTTAACCACGCTTTAAATTCTCCATTCCTAATTCCTAATTCGTAATTAATTTACTTAAACACGCCTTTGCCTTTCCTCCAAACAGCGAACTTTTAGCTTCTTCAAATGCATTCTCAAAACTCTTTTTGTCATCTACAATAGTTAATGCAAAAGCTGCGTTTGTTAACACTACTTTATTTTGTGCTTCTGTACCTTCTCCTTCTAAAATAGTTTTAAATATTTTAGCTGCGGATGCTACAGAATCTCCTCCATAAATATCTGATTGTAATACTCTTTGTACTCCTAACTCTTCTGGTGTAATTAATTGTTCTCCTTTTTTAGAAAACAACTTAAAAGCACCTGTTAAAGAAATTTCATCATAGCCATCTAACGCGTGTACAATTCCGTAATTAGTTTCTTCTTCTTGTAAAATATAATTATACAAACGTGCTACTTCTAAATTAAACGTTCCTAATAATTGATTTTGAGCAAAACTCGGATTTACCAATGGTCCTAACATATTAAAAAACGTTTTTAATTGTAACGCTTTTCTTACAGATCCAACCGCTTTCATTGCTGGATGAAATTTTGGGGCGTGTAAAAAACAAATATTTGCCTTTTCTAGTTGCGATTTTAAAATGGAAGCATCGTTTGTAAATTCATATCCAAAACTCTCCAACATATCTGAAGATCCCGATTTTGAAGACACCGAATAATTACCATGCTTTGCCACTTTTTGACCAGTACCAGCCACAATAAAAGAAGTTAATGTAGAAATATTAAATGTATCCTTTCCGTCTCCTCCTGTACCAACAATATCAATGGTATTAAATTCCGATAAATCTACCTTAATTGCCAATTCTAATAGTGCTTCTCTAAAACCAGAAAGTTCTTCAGCAGTTATAGGTCGCATCATAAACACTGTTAAAAAAGAAGCTAAATGTGCCTCATTATATTGTGCTTCAGCAATACGTATTAAAATCTGTTTTGCCTCTGATTTTGATAATCGTTTATGTTGGTATAAATCGTTTAAAATTGCTTTCATTTTAATTACAAATTGAAATCGTTATGTCAGATTGAGCGCAGTCGAAATCGAATACTTCTCGACTGCGCTCGAAATGACAATTATCTTTTTACACTATTAATGAAGTTACGAACCAATTGTTCTCCTACTTCTGTTAAAATACTTTCTGGATGAAATTGAACTGCACTTATTTGGTGTTTTGTATGACGTATTGCCATAATTCCTCCATCTTCATCTACTGCTGTTACTTCTAATTCAGAAGGTAAATCTTCGTTAGAGGCAATCCAAGAATGATAACGAGCTGCAGGAAATGTATCTGGAACTCCTTCAAAAATAATGGCTTCTGGTTTCGTTACTTTCATCTCTGTAGCAACTCCGTGAAACACTTCATTCATATTTATTATTTTTCCACCAAATACTTCTGTAATTGCTTGTAAACCTAAACAAACGCCAAAAATTGGTTTTCTACCCGCATACGTTTTTATAACCTCTTTTAAAATACCTGCTTCCTCAGGAATTCCTGGACCTGGTGACAACATTATTAAATCATATGTTCCTACTTCATCGATGGTAATTTCATCGTTTCTATATACATCTGGATAGGTGTCTGTGATTTTCTCTACCATATGAACCAAATTATAGGTAAAGGAATCGTAGTTATCTATTATTAATATTTTCATGTTCTTTAGTCTTAAGTATTAAGTACTAAGTCTTAAGACACTAGTAACAAAACACTAACTTCTTAATACTTATTACTTAATACTATTTTATATTTTCTCTGCCAAAATTAATGCTTTTTTCAAAGCTGCTAATTTGTTATTTACTTCTTGTAACTCCTTTTCTTCATCAGAGTGAATTACAATACCTGCTCCTGCTTGATAATACAACACATTGTTTTTACTTACAAACGAACGAATTGCAATCGCTAAATTTACATCTCCATTTAAACCAATAATACCAACCGCTCCACCATAAAATCCTCTCGATTGGTTTTCATATTTATTTATCAACTCCATGGCCTTATATTTTGGTGCTCCACTTAAAGTTCCTGCTGGAAAAGTGTCTCCAACTATTTTTATTGGATCTGCTGTAATTTCTCCTTGCACTGTCGAAACTAAATGAATTACGTGGCTAAAATACTGTACTTCTTTAAATACTTCTACCGTTACATTTTCGGCATGTTTACTTAAATCGTTTCTAGCTAAATCAACCAACATTACATGTTCTGCTGTTTCCTTTTTATCGTCAGATAGTTTTTTTCCTAATTTAATATCTTCTGTCATATCACCAGTTCTTCTAAAAGTCCCGGCAATTGGATTGATAATCGCTTTATTATTATTAATTTTTATTTGTGCTTCTGGTGACGATCCCATTAGTTTAAAGCTTCCATAATCGAAATAAAACAAATAAGGTGACGGATTAATAGAACGCAAAGCCCTATATACATTAAATTCGTCTCCTTTAAATTCTTGTTGAAATTGACGCGATAATACCAATTGAAAGACATCTCCTCTTTTACAATGTGCCTTTGCCTTTTTTACATTCTCAATAAAATCTTCGCTAGTTACATTGGATGTTTCTTCTCCTTTTATTTCAAATTTTTGTGTATTAAATGCTTGCGCATTTATAATGGTTTCTATTTCTTCTATTCTTGACGCTTCTCCTTCTTCTAAATTTTCTATTAACTGCATTTCATCATTAAAATGATTAATTGCAATAATAAAACGATAAAAACTGTACTGCATCATAGGAATTGCAGAAGGGGCATCTGGATTATCTAATGTAATAGTTTCAAAATATTGAACACTATCAAAAGTAGTATACCCATACAATCCATTAAATGATTTTAATTTCTCTTCACAATCTAAATCAATCAAATTCGAAAACCCATCAAATAAGGTATTAAAATTGCGATCCATTGTATTTTTTTCTACTTCTTTATTTTTTATTGAAATAGAAAATTCGTTTTTATCTGCTTTAAAAGACACCAACGGTTCAATACATATAAAAGAATAACTTTCTTCTTTACTATGATAATCAGAACTTTCTAATAATAATGTATTTTGGTATTTATCTCTTAAACGTAAATATAGTCCTACTGGTGTAACTGTATCAGAGATCTTTTGTTTACTAAGTGTTTTAAATTGTATTGGTTTCATTTTAATTTGGTCAATAAAAAAAGGCTTATCATGAGATAAGCCTTTTTCGTTATTATTTATATATAACAAGATGGTCTCACTAACGTAAGTTAAGAGTTTTCCACCACCAGTTATTTAATTGTATCGTTTTCATTTGCCACAAATTTATAAAGTACTTTTATTATGTACAAATTTTAAGACACTTTTATTTTGTTTGATAGTAATGTAATGCATTCATAACATATACCATAGGAGCATTCCAATTAATAGCGACCTCATTAGAAGCATAAGAACACCAAGTATCTGAATAGGATTTTGCTGGCATTTTACTTAGATATTTACATTTATCTTGTTGCCCAGGTTGCGGCCCGCCAACTACCATTCCCGGAATTGCTTGTTGTATTTTATCTACTTCAGATATTCTATGGTGAGGATTTTTTGATGCTTTTTCGCCTAAACCAGTTATAAATGAAACGCCTAAGCCATTTCTACCTAATAAATAATCTGTTCCGGCAAAAGCTACCTCTAAAAACGAATTGTCTTTTGAAACTTCATATGCTTTTATTAAATATAACAATTGATTACCCGCTACCCCATTACTTCCCCATAAATAATCTTGGGCACTCATAGCAATTCGCATAGGTGATTTTTCTATTCTATTTTTTAAATTTCTTGCCTTATTTAATAATTTTTCTTTAGCTAATAACACATTTAATTCTTTCGTTAATTCTTTTTCAAAATGAAGTATTGAATACAAAGCTAAAGCGCTTGTATCTTGCCACCAAGGCACTTTATTAGATATTGATTTTATATTTATATCTTTCTTATACATAGTATCTTTTGTTGTTATAAACAATTCTACTGCTGCCCATTGAAATTCTCCCAAGACATTTGAATCTTCATACTGTCCCGTTTTTACTCCTTTCGGATTCAAAAAATATACATTAGGATGCTGCTTAGCCCAAGCATATGCTTTTTTGGAAGCATTTATTAATCTTGTACTATACCCTGGTTTCTCTTTTTTAAATTCTCTAAATATTCTAGCTGCTACTGCTGTTACTGCCGCAAAATTTAATGCTGCTCCTGTACTTTTTTTAACTACATACCTATCTAACTTATAATCTTTAGGCATAATAACTCCAGAGAATTTTAAGCCTGTTAGTTTATGGTATACTCCTCCGTCGTTGGGATCTTGCATTGCCAACATCCAATCTAAATTCCAGATTACTTCATCTAAAATATCTGGTAAATTATTATTTGTTTCTGGAATATTAAACTTTCTCTGCTTATAATAAGCTTTATAATTTTCATAAGCACTCAGTAAAGTATAGGTAGTTATTCCACTATTTACCACATATTTATTATAATCGCCTGCATCGTACCAACCTTTACTTGCCGAAATAACAGTTCCTTCTGGTCTCTTTTTTGTTGCTGCTGAACTGTGAACTTTTGCTTTAGTATCCAACATTGCCAATGGTCTAGCCCATTTTCCTCCAAATTCTTTTTTAATTTCTATTCCTGAACGACTGTAATAGTAATATTTAAAAACATCCTTTGCTGCTTCTTTATAAATTGAAGAACTTACTCTAATGCTTTTTTGTTTGTCTCCAATAACTAGTACATATTCCCCTTCTTCATTTATTTCAGAAAAATCGATAGTTCCAACATATTCGCTTGCATCTTTCCAAAACTGACTTTTAACTATTACACCTTTTTTAACTACATCTCCTTTTTTATTTTTAATACGATAGTGTAAATTAGATATAACTTTAGCAGAGTTTATAGATACAATTTTGGTTTTACCTATTGCATACCCTAATTGATTTAAGCGTATGTCAATAGCCATATTTGCTGATTTTTGTGCTGTTATATTTAAAACAGTTAATAAAAATAGGTAGATAATGTATTTCATAATATTATTTCTGATGGAAAACACTCTCAATTTAAGTTAAAAAAACTATCTAAAAACATCAAACTTCAATTCTTTTAAATCAAAAAAGAAGATAAACAAACAATTATATACTTAAATCAACTTTAAAGTTTTATATTATAATCAATATTAAAAAAAATGTTTTTATTAAAAACTATAATCAAGTAATTTGAACCATAATTAAAAGTGAAATATTAAAAAAATATAGATATGTGTGGAATAGTTTGTGCGTTTGATTTAAAAGATAAAACTGAAGTCGTAAGACCTCAAATTCTAGAGATGTCTAAAAAAATTCGTCATAGAGGTCCAGATTGGAGTGGTATTTACAGCGACGACAAAACGATTATGGCTCATGAAAGGTTGGCTATTGTAGATCCTACCTCTGGTCAACAACCTCTTTTTAGTAGTGATAGAAGATTTGTTTTAGCTGCTAACGGAGAAATATATAATCATAAAGAATTAAGAGAACAATTTAAAGATACTTACGAATTTCAAACAAAATCTGATTGTGAAGTAATTATTGCTTTATATAAAGAAAAAGGAGTTGAATTTTTAGATGAACTAAATGGTATTTTTGGTTTTGCTATTTATGATGCTAAAACAGATGAATATTTAGTAGCTAGAGACCATATGGGAATTATTCCATTATATATGGGTTGGGATAAAAAAGGAACTTTTTATGTAGCTTCTGAATTAAAAGCTTTAGAAGGGGTTTGTAATAAAATAGAAGTCTTCCCTCCGGGACACTTTTACACGAGAGAAGATGGTTTACAACGATGGTACTCTAGAGATTGGATGGAATATGATGCAGTTAAAGAAAACCAAACCAGTATTGATGAATTACATGATGCTTTAGATGCTGCTGTTCATCGTCAATTAATGAGTGACGTACCTTACGGTGTACTTCTTTCAGGTGGTTTAGACTCTTCTATTACCTCAGCTATTGCTAAAAAATATGCTTCAAAACGAATTGAATCTGATGATACTGATGAAGCTTGGTACCCACAATTACATTCTTTTTCTATTGGATTAGAAGGTTCTCCTGATTTAGCTGCTGCTAAAAAAGTATCTGAACATATTAAAACGATACATCATGAAGTTACTTTTACCATACAAGAAGGTTTAGATGCTATTAAAGATGTTATCTACAACTTAGAAACCTATGACATTACTACCATTAGAGCTTCTACTCCAATGTATTTATTGGCTAGAGTTATTAAATCGATGGGAATAAAAATGGTGTTATCTGGTGAAGGAGCTGATGAAATTTTTGGAGGTTATTTATATTTTCATAAAGCACCAAGCGCAGAAGAGTTTCATAAAGAAACCGTACGTAAACTTGATAAATTATATCAGTATGATTGCTTAAGAGCTAATAAAAGTTTAATGGCTTGGGGTATTGAAGGTCGTGTGCCATTTTTAGATAAAGAATTTATGGATGTTGCCATGCGAATTAACCCTGAAGATAAAATGATTAATGGAGAGCGTATGGAAAAATGGGTATTACGTAAAGCTTTTGAAAGTTATTTACCTAAAGAAGTGGCTTGGAGACAAAAAGAACAATTTTCTGATGGTGTTGGTTATAACTGGATTGATACTTTAAAAGAAGTCGTAGAAAAAGAGGTTACCGATGAAATGATGGCTAGTGCTGCTCATAGATTTCCAATACAAACCCCAAGAGCCAAAGAAGAGTACTATTATCGTTCTATTTTTGAAGGACATTTTCCTAGTGAAACTGCTGCATTAACAGTTCCTTCTGTTCCTTCTATTGCTTGTAGTTCTCCTACTGCTCTTGCTTGGGACGAAAGTTTTAGAAACCAAAATGAACCTAGTGGTCGTGCTATTAAAATGGTACATGAAGATGCTTATTAATTGATTTTTTAATATATTTTAGTGATTGAAAAACCCCATGTAAAAACTGATTTTACATGGGGTTTTGTTTTTTAAAATGAGATTTCGATACATCTCAAAAATAATATTGAAAATTTTATTTCACATCTCGCAAGATATTTTCTAAATACTATTTATTTTATATTAGATTTTTTTGATTTTGAATACGCTTAACCACCATCAAAGTCAATCTAATTCATATGATTTTATACCTGTAAAACCAATATAATAACTTACTTTAAAACAGTAAACTCAATACTAGAATCTGTAAAAATTGAATGTGTTTGTGTTTTAAAATCTTTTTCTTCTGCTTTGTAAATATTATCTACATAGGTTTGCGGATTCAAATCTATTAAAGGAAACCAGGTACTTTGTACTTGTATCTGTAATTTATGACCTTTTTTAAAGGTGTGAAATACATCTTGTAATTTAATATTTACCTCTGTTTTTTTATTAGGTGTAAATGGTTCTGGTTTTGAAAAGCTATTTCTAAAACGTCCTCGTAATACTTCACTACGTACCATCATGTGGTAATTACTTAATTTCAAATGCTTTTGCATTTCTGCGTTATCATTTTTTAAATCTGCTGGGTGCACGTCTATTACCTTTACAATCCAATCGGCAGCAGAACCAGTTGTTGCTACTTTTAATTTTGCTAAAATATCTCCCGATAACGTAAAATCATCTGTTAAAACCTCCGTTTCAAAAACCAACACATCTGGTCTACGAGCAGCAAAACGCTGATCGTCTGTCATGTATTTTCTTGGGGTAAACACCGTTTTAATATCTTCTGAATAAGGTACAGGTCGTTTTACATCACTTATAAAATTAATCTTTACTCTTTCACTTTTCTGTTTCTCGGTTAATTCTTGGTTATTAGATAAGTAAAATGATTGTTTTATTGCATTTTTTGGAGGCCAAACATCGTACGATTTCCATTCTTTCTTTCCAGTATCAAAAACATAGGCTTCTGGTAATCCAGATTTTTTAGATGCATTTCCTTTTAAGAAATGATTGAAAAACTTTGCTTCTATTTGCTTTTGAAAATTTAAAGAAATAGAATCTCCAAAGTAATAATTACCCACTTTATTAGATACTTTATTTCTTGCCCATGCTCCATGATCCCATGGCCCAAAAACCATCGTATTGTAATTATTTGGTTGTTGTTTTTCTATTCCTTTGTACGTTTCTAAAGGCCCATATAAATCTTCTGCATCAAACCAACCTCCAACTATCATAGTTGCAACCGTAGATGGCACTTTATCTAAATGCTGAATAATTCCTTTCCTTTTCCAATTATCATCATAATTTGGGTGCTCTACAATTTCTTTCCAAAAGAAATCATCTATCTTATTTTTATTAGTAGCTACTTTAGTATCTAATTTATCGTATTGAAAATATTCATTCAAATTCTTTAAAGGTCCTTTATCTAAAAAGAATTGGTATTGGTCTTCGGTTCCCATTTTAGGAAATGAATACCAAGCAGAATCTGTAGGTTGATCTTTATACGTACCAAACAATGATATTGCTCTAAAATAACTTAACAAAAACGCACCGTTATGATGAAAATCATCAAAAAAGAAATCTCCGATACAAGCTTGTGGAGACGCAGCTTTTAATGCTGGGTGTGCATCTATTGTTGAAACGGTTGCATAATGTCCTGGATAAGAAATTCCCCAAGTTCCGACATTTCCATTATTATTCTCTACGTTTTTAACCAACCAATCTATCGTATCATAGGTATCTGTAGTTTCATCGGTTTGTTTTGCTGTTTTATTCGGAATATACGCTCTCATATTATCATACACTCCCTCGCTCATCCAACGCCCACGAACATCTTCATACACAATAACATTTCCTTCTTTCATTAGATGTGAATTCGGTCCAATTTTCGTTCTAAAGGTATCTGCTCCATAAGGTTGACAACTATAAGGAGTTCTCTGTAATAATATTGGATATGTTTTACTTGTATCTTTAGGAGCATAAATTGTTACGTGTAATTTAACACCATCTCTCATTGCAATTTTCACTTCTTTTTTTGTGTAATTGTCTTGAACGTAAGTGTCTTT
This sequence comes from uncultured Tenacibaculum sp., assembly GCA_947498055.1. GTDB lineage: Bacteria > Bacteroidota > Bacteroidia > Flavobacteriales > Flavobacteriaceae > Polaribacter. Next base: position 37,838 of record CANMJA010000018.1, on the reverse strand, counting down.
TACAACTTCTTTTTCTTTTGTTTTTTTCTCTTTTTGTTGACAGCTCCCCAGTACCAACAAAACCACTAAAAGTTTTAAATATGTTTTCATTATTTTTTATTTGGTTGTTGTTTATTAAAAAAATGAGGCTGCATTAAAATGGAAAATGAACCAGATTAAATACAACCTCAAAAAGATAATAAAAATATAGTTGTTTGTTTTGTTTGCTAAAAAATATGGTGAAATATAATATTAACAAACTCTTTTTCTATTCGTCACAACTTATATTCTTAGTTATTTCGGATCTAAAATAGTATCTATTCTATCTACTGCATCTTGTAAATGATAACGTGTTATCGAGTTTTTAGCAGATGCTATACTTCTTTTTATATCTCTTTTTAATCGTTTTAATTCACCTCTTACTACTGGTTTTATATCTGACTGACTAACATTTACTCCCGTTTGTTTGAAATACCCTCCATTATTTACTGCTCTTTGATCTTTCGCCTTATTTAATAGAAAATCTAAACGATCTAAATGTGCTCTTTGTAAATTTCTACGATATGCATCGATAGATTTATAGGTATACAATTCACTCCAAACTCCTTTACGTAAATCACCCATCATATCTAAGAGTGTATATGCAGTTGTTCCATTTAAAGTTTCGTTTTCTATCATACGAGCCATTCTACCCGTTTTTAAGATTCTATTTAAAGTTCTTGTTTGTAAACCTCTAATACGTTCTCCTGAACCCGAAAACTGTGTTTTATCAAAAATACTTTTGTCTAATAACCAAGTAGGTGTTTTAAATAATTCTTCATTAATAAAACGTAATGCGTTTTTTTGATGATTTTTATCTACATGCGTATATACAGCACCATTTTGTCCTGCTGCTTTATAATGCTCATATACTCCTCCTATATTAGAACTCACATGTCCCATGTATCTATTAAACTGCCCTAATAATTGTCCGTACATAGTATTTAACTCTTCATACGTTTCTCCTTCTTCGGTAGTCCAATCTTCTAATTTCGGTAAAATTCTCTTTAAATTTTTAATACCATACGTACTTGCTTTTATCGCATCATCTCCTAAATCTTCTGTTTGCGAGCTAGGATCTATTATATTCACTACTTGCTGATGTCCAAATCGATACATTGGATCATTTGCCTTATCAGTAATCCATTTATTTAAGATTGATTTTTCTGCTTTTGCACTTACACCTAAGATAGGTCTATATCCCCAAGAAATTGCATATTTATCGTACGGTCCAATATCTGGCATCATTGCCACTCCTTTATCTTCTGGTTGTGCTACATAGTTAAAACGAGCATAATCCATAATTGAAGGCGCTGTTCCATATTTTTTAGTAAATGTAGCTGAACGAAGAGAATCTACAGGGTATGCTACAGAACTTCCCATGTTATGAGGTAACCCAATAGTATGACCAACTTCATGCGCAGATACGAAACGGATTAAACGTCCCATTACTTCTTCTTTAAATTCATTCCCTCTAGCATCTGGATTTATAGCAGCAGTTTGAATAAAAAACCAATTATGTAATAAAGTCATTACATTATGATACCAGTTGATATCTGATTCTAAAATTTCACCCGAACGTGGGTCACTAACATGTGGTCCGTTTGCATTTGGTATTGGAGATGCCAAGTAACGAACTACAGAATAACGTACATCTTCAGGGCTCCATTCAGGATCTTCTTCCTTTGTAGGTGGATCTTTTGCTATAATTGCATTTTTAAACCCTGCTGCTTCAAAAGCAACTTGCCAATCTTCTATTCCTTGCTTTAAATATTTACGCCATTTTTTAGGTGTAGCTCTATCAATATAATAAACAATTGGTTTTTTAGGTTCTACTAATTCCCCTCTATTAAATTTCGCTTTATCTTCCTCTTTTACTTCTAAACGCCATCTATCTAAATACGTTACTCTTTTACTTTTTTGAGCATCTAAGCCATAATCTGTTTGCGCTCTAGCAAACCAACCTACTCTTTGATCGAAGTAACGTCTTTTCATTGGTACTTCTGGCAACAAAATCATAGAATTACTTAATTCTAATGAAACAGAACCTACACTACCATTAGATGGTGGTTGATTTGAGAAGTATGTCTTTACATGTCTAACTTCAATGTTTTTAGGATAACTACTCATTCGTTCTATATAAGAACGTGCCTTATCCATTCTTGTAATTTTAAATTGTTTTCTTCTAAATTGAGGAAAACCAATAGCTTTAACATCTGTAGAAAAAAGTGGTGTTGCATCAATTACTGTTGCTGTAGAATCTTTACTAAAAGCTTTTATTGGAAAAGAAAATAATATCGGTTCAAAATTAGAATTTACAACAGCTTCATGTACTGGTAAAATACTATCAGCTACTACAGAGTGTGATACTACTCTTACCAATATTTTTTTGTGCTTTTTTTCCCATCTTAAAACCTGGGTATTTTGCTTACCTCCACCAAAACCAATACCATTCGCTGTTTTAGCGATACGCGTTACCATTAGCATTTGTTTTCCTAATAAAGAATCTGGAATTTCAAATAAATAGTTTTGATCTTTCGTATGTACTTTAAATAAGCCTTCGTCGGTAGCATGTTTTTTAGTTACCACTTTTTCATATGGCAATATGGCTCCTTTTTTAGGTTTACCTTTTGCTTTAGGAGAAGCCCCTTTCTTCTTTTTTTTATGGTGCGTCTTGTTTTTTCTTCTTCGTTGTGCCTCTACGTTAGAGGTAAAACTAAAAAAGAACATTCCTACAAGCAGGAAAGAAAATATTTTTTTTGTCATTATAAGTTTATTTGAAAATAATTGCTCGAAATTAGAAAAACTACACGCATAAAATTCTTAATTAAATGTTAAAGACTTAACGTTTTCTCTTAATTAAAACAATAAAAAGATAAAGTCAATAATTTTAAACATATAAGAGTAAGTAAGTTATTGTTTTTAACATCTCTTATTTTCTTTAAAGCTACTTTTCAATCTATTTAGAAATTCTTAATTTATTAGTTACAGAAAATATCTAATGCCTTTTGCAACTAATTATTTCGTATATTTTTCAATACTTTTGATGTTTCTAAGTAAATACTTTTTTAATATGAAAAATTGGGCCATTTTACTCCTGTCAATTCTAATAGTTTCTTGTAGCTCACCTGCTACAGAAAAGAAGAATGAAGCGTTAAAAACGATTAAAAAAGAAAAGGTCTTTCCTGCATTAAAGGAAGGGAGATATAATGTTGCTTTTTTAATTATGGACGGTACCTTTAATACTGAATTAACTGCTCCTTTCGATATTTTTCAGCATACTATTTTTAGAAAAGGTATAAAAGCAATGAATGTGTTTACGGTAGCTAATACAGATAAGCCTGTAACTACTTTTGAGGGAATGAAGATTATTCCTGATTTTAATTACTTAAAAGATGCTTTACCTAAAATAGATATTTTGGTAGTGCCTAGTGCAGAACATCATTTAGACACTGACTTGGAAGACACAAAAATGATCGACTTTGTAAAAAAAGTAGATAATGAAGCACTATTTGTTACTTCTCATTGCGATGGTGCTTTTGTACTTGCTAAGGCTGGTGTTTTAAATGGAAAGGTATCTACTACATTTCCTTCAGATATAGATAAAATGCGTAACATGTTTCCTGCATTAGATATTCGAAAAGAGGTTCTTTTTGTACATGATGGTAAGTATATTACTTCTGCTGGTGGTGCAAAATCTTTTGAAGCTGCTTTGTATTTATGTGAGTTTTTATATGGTAAAGAAATTGCAAAGTCTTTAGCTGGTGGTTTGGTGATTGATTGGGATGTTACCAAGGTACCGCATACTATTATAAAAGAGGAAAACTTATAAATCTTCCTCTTTTATTATTTTTCTTTTTAAGTTATGTATAAAATGTTAAATCGTTTTTTGTGTGATTTAACCTAAGGAGTTGTATTGTTATAAATAGAAATAATAACAATAAACTTTATACTACACATCTTCTTTTTATCAAAATAAAAGTTGTTGTTTTTTAGTAGTTTTACACATATAGTTCTTTTTAAATCCTCGTATCTCTTCGTATGTTTTCTAACTCTTGTCTAAACATACGATTAAAATCTTCTTGCGTAAACTTTGGTTTACAATTAATCGTAATATTTCCTATAAAATTAATGTTTTCTATACTTCTTTGTTGTTCAAAATAAGCCCTTACTCCGCTTAAATCTGGCATTTCTGGGTTTTCATTTAAATCTAATCCATCCATTTTTATTACTTTTTAAATTAACACTTTAAAAGTACCGCATTGCCTTTATTAAAAACATCTTTTTATTTTCTTTTTACTGCAACTACAGAATTAAAACTTCCAAAAACCCTTTTTATCTCTATTTCTAATGCACTTTTATGGTTGAATTGATTAAGATACTGTGAAGAACAAAGAAATAAAAATAGCGCTTAAAAATACTGACAATAGTTATATGAGGAGTTTGCAACAGCAACTAGTTTCTATTTTTTATGAGCAATATAAAAAAGGAGAAAACATGGGGCTTTTTCAAAAAGTAACTCCAGTTGACTTAGTAATAGATGTAGAAGATTCAGATCTTAATGAAACCAATTTTAGCAATCTCTTTTTACAAAATATGGAGGAAGCTAAAAGAGTTACCATACACAAAATAAAAAGTGAAAGAGCTTTTAAACAACTGGAAGTTGAATTTACGAAAGCTAAAACGTTAGAAAAAGGAATGAACACCATTACCATTCCTTTTTTAATAGAACTTATTCTACATAAATTTTTACAACGAAAAGAAATAAAAAATTACGAAAAAATGCAATGGACTAATCTAATTGTATTTTTTTCAAACATTAAAACAGAAAATGAAGCAGAAGCAATACAAAAATTCATAAAAAAGTATAATTCGTATACCGGAATATTTGGTAATGATCGTTCTGGTGATGAAACTTCTGAAATACGATTACATAACCTGTATTTTAAACTGGCTTCTTTTGTAGAAAAATTAGTTAGAGAAAATAAAGCGAAATATCTGAAAAAAAGATCTACTACTACGCATTCAAATTTAAGTATTGATCATATTATACTCGCTATTACTAATTTGTATTTAAGAAACCCAGAATACTCTAAATACACAAAAACATACTGGGAAGGAATTATAAAAAGCTTAAATGCAAAAAATCCACTCTTAACCCCAAAAAATATTGCATCGTTACCACAATTTAATGAACTACAACAATACATATATCTAAATGCAAGTGCATTAGAAAATGAATTGCAAGAAAAAATTATTTTACTACAAAAATCGCTTACTAATTTATACAACTATTCTAAAGAATATATTCAAGAAAGTATTTCTACCACTCAATTAATTTTAGCTATTATCGAAAAATATCTTACTAACGATGGCTTGTATAGCAATGAAACAGCATATTGGTTAAGTATTATTGAAGATTTAATAGCTCAAAGAACAGATGTTGCGTCTGTATTAATGACTCCTGAAAACATAGAATTAAAATTCTTTTTATACGAAGATTATACATTAAGACCTGAAGAAAAACCTTCATACATTCATATTGAAGACTATAAAGAAATACTTATCACAGAATTAAAAAGAATTATTCAAGATTTTTTAGAAACTACCATTTCGAATGACACAAAAAAATTAACCTTTTTATATCGTATTGTATATAATTCGTTACACGAACTTGAAAAAGGAGTGAGTTTATTAGAAACATTACAAAAAGAACCTTCTCTGTTTCTAATATTAAAGGTATTTGTAGATATTAAGCAGTTATCTAATCCTAATTTATATCCATTAATAGCTCCTATTTATGATGATTTTGTAAGCTCAAATGCATATACCTATTTAGAAGATAAAACTTTATTTAAACTTAAAGACGAATTAGAGGAAGTTGTAATTAAAGCCACTAGTAGAAATGTAATAATTAGCAATCTAAAATTACATGAGGGTGATAGATATAATAGATATACTTTTTGGATTGTAGAACCTAAGCATATTTTTAAATTTATCACAAGTTGTTTATATCAACAAAAATCATTTAGAAGCATTATTCCTTTGCATAAAAACATTGCTTTTAAACAAATAAATTGGAAATTTATTCATAATGGCTATAGATATAATATTTCATATGCCTACGAAGGTTTTGATCGAATTGCCAATTTAAATCCAAGCGATTTTGAGTTTAAATATACCTCAGGAATATACCATTACGAGTATACTATTTACATAAAAGATAAGCTTGGTGAAACTGCTTTTACACTTTCTACTAAAAACTACCAAGCTTTCGAAGCTTTAAGTAAAATACTTAAGTTTACCCCTAACCCTAAAACTATTCAAAACTTAATCGATGATTTTAAGCTAAAATTTAAAGAAGCGGGTGAAAACATTCATAAATTAGATAAACTTTATGCTGGTTTACCCACTTTCTTTTTTAATAGTGCCATTGACAAAAACGAAAAAGAAGAAAAAAACAAGGTTTTAAAAAAACATCTTATTGCTATTTTAAAAGGTCGCGTAAACGAAAACAGAGGTACTAACGAAGAAATGGCAGTAGTAAATATTGTAAAAGCCATGTCTGAAGATTATGCGTATGCATTATTTAAAGATGATACAAAGCTACTATATACTGTTTTTAGAAAATTACATCAATATTGGGTATCTACTGGTACTGCATACCAAGATTTTTCCGATTACATGATTTCATTAATCCTAAAATTTAGTTCTAAAACGGCATTTCCTAAAATATGGTTTAGCAATGAAAACTGGTCTTTTAATCGAATTGAAATAGATATTTCTAACTGGAGTGAAACTACAAAAGATTTTACTATTAAAAACTACTATCAAAAAGGATGGATTCCTCTTTTTAATCTTAATGGAACTAATGAGTTTTTAAGTGATCCTAATTATACGTACCATCCTTTAGATTTGGTAGAAATGCAAACCATGATACATGGCAAACCTGTAAGTGCTACCCTTGTGCCTGTGTTTATGCTATACCATAAAGCGACATCAAAAGCAAATTGGGATACCTTTTCGGTAGTTACAGATATTATAAGTGTGTTAAGTGTATATGCTGCAGGTAGAGTATTAGTATCTAAAGCCGCTTTTTCTCTTGGTCAAAAAGTGTTAGCGGGCGCTATTATTGGTAAAGAAATAAGTACCAAAACAATACAGTATGAAGGTTTAACTTATTGGCTACAACGTAACCACAAAGCTCTATACAGAACTTGGACTACTGTAGATACTCTTGGTGATTTTGCTTTACTTTTTACCTCTTTGGCTAAAGCAGATGAAATTATTACCAATTCTCGTAACCTGTTAAATAATTTAAGGGCGGCAGAAATAGTGGTGCCTAATGAGTATCTTAATTGGTTACAAAAAGCGAAAAAGGCATTAGGCAAATTGTTTGACCCAAAAACTGGTAAAAAAATTGTTTTATCCTTAGAAGGTGGTGCAATAAAATTTCCTATCAACCTTCCTACTGTACATGCTTTTCATTTCAATAATACCTTAGACGATCTTGGTAATACCTTTAGAAGTCTTTTAAATGGTAAAGCAGGAAAAATTAGGGAGCATTTAGAAAAAGATATAGGTAAATTAATGCTAACTGCTACGGGTAAATTTAAAGACGATCTTACCAAACTTGCGGTTTCTTTACGTGGTTTTTCTGGAGACAACCAAAAATTATTAAGTTATATAATAGATTTTGAACGTATTAAACTTAATAAAGGAAAAAGTGTTTTATCAGGTGAACAGATTAAAATGTTGCAGCAGCTAGAAAGTTTGCAAGGAGTTAGTACAACAGTTTCAATAAAGTTTATCAACTATATTTTAAAAGAAGGAAAAAGTGCTATAAACCTTACTTATCTTTTTAATATAATAGATAAAATTAACCCCAAAAACATTGAACATTTATTAAAAATTATTGATAATATAGAAGGGGTTAGTAGTGCACAAGCCAAAACTTTACTTATTAAACTAAGTATGCAAAATGGCAATGCAGAAGTATTGGCTACGTTTACTAAAAAGGAGTTAGAGATTTTAGGAAAAAAAATATTACCCGAAGCTAAATTTGGAAGAACTGAAGGTGACTTTATAAATCAGAAAGAATTTTTTGACCAGGTAGGTCCTGAAGAATTAAAAAAATTAAAAGACAATATAGAAAAACATCCATATGTTAGTTTCGATTTAAAATTCTTAAAAGGTAAACGAAAGAAAGATACAATAGATCGATTTGAAAAAGCTCGTTTAATAAATATGGCAAAAATGTATAAAGACGTTGCTTTAATTGGTGAAAAGGGTAAAAAATATTTTGAACATGTTAACAAACAGATTAAAGAATTTATTTTAAGTGCCGATGATCTAGAATTTAATGAGTTTTTAAATATGTATCGAGTAAATGGTAAAGCAGGAAACGACTTTATGCCTAAATATAAAAAATTCGGGGAAGGAATGGAAAAGTTCAGAGGTAAAAAAATAACTTCTGATCAGTTAAAAGATATCATGGAAAATATGAGGCGTCATCATATTATTATGGCTAATGTGCTCCAAAAAAATGAAGTCTTTCAAAAGATAATGCAATGGGCAAAAAGTCAAGTTCCTCCAAAAGGAATCGGCTTTCACGATTTTAGAAAAAATATTATTATTTTGCATCATGATCAACATGGTTTCCATAACGCGGCAACTAGTATAATGCAAAAAAAAGTACGTAATCTTAATAATATTTTTAACGAAACAGAAAAAAAGATTGATCATTTAAAAGAATTAATAGAACATGGAACAGACAAAAGTTTTAGGGAAGCTTTCTTTGAACTAAAAATTATTCTTAAAGATGAAAAGTATGATATTATAAAAAATGTAATTCAAAAAAATGATGGTGCTTTAGATACTAAACACTTACCAAAATAAAAATGATGAAAGAACAACGATATATTTTAGAAAAATCTATTACAACAAAGTATAATGGAAAAAATTGTTTGACACCTTCTTTAAATGCTGAAAATGTAAAAGATAAAGATTTATTTTATACAAATATGTTTTTATCAAAAGAAGAAATGAAAAGTAAAAGAGTAGACAGCACCTTAAATAGAGAAGAAATAGATAAAAAAATTGTTAAAGATTGGAAATTTGATTACTTAGAACCTGAACATTATGATGACTCTAAAGTTAACTTTATTTGCGATTATCACAGTTGGGTTGGTAAACAACCTGACAGAGTTAATGGGAACCCTATCTCTCAAAAAATGAAAGAAATTTTAGAAGACTTTAACATCTTTCCAGAGAAAAAGTTTTACAACGCCAAAGTTTTATTCCAAAATAAAAAATATGAATATTACATCTGGGAAATGAATACCGATAGTTTTAATACTTATGTAAACTTTGAGCATAGTACTTTTTGTGAGGTTAATAGAGATGGTGAATTAGGAGATGATACTATTATGGTAAAAAATATTGATGAATTAAGAAATTCTAGAATGGAAAAAGAATGGCGTCAATGGTCATTTAAAAAAGCGGTGATGAAACCTGAATATAAAGATATCGATTGTGCTAAGTTAGCTTATCCATACATAACGATAATCAGCGAACGCCTAAAAAACGCCTTAGAAGAAGCAAACCTTACTGGTTTTGAAATTAAACCCTTTCCTGTAGAGTTTGAATACTTATAAAACATAAATTATGAAAGAAGAAATACAAATAAACCCAAATGCACCAACTACCAGAATTGCTAGGGCTATCGCTAATATTAACAAAAAACACATTATAGGTAACCCTAATCAAGAAGAAGTACAACAATGGCAAAAAGTAATTAAAAAACTAGCTTCGTTGTTAGATGAAGAAAATTCTAAACCTAACAACCACTCCACTCAGTCACCAATGAATATTGCTAGTGTTATTTCAGAAAATAAAAACTTAGAGCCTCCTGTAGATTTTAGTAATATAAAAGCAAAATGCTTTCCTAAACTACATATTTCTCCGAATTTTAATATTTATTTTAAGCCTAAAAAACAGGTTTCACATATGATTAAAGTAGTTATGGTTTAGCTTTTTCACAATAACAGATATTTAAGAATACTAAAACAATATCGCTTTTAGACCTTCTAGGTTTTTAAAACCTGGGAGGTCTTGTTTTTCTCACTGGTACTCGAAAGGATTCGAGCACTAGCCTTTGTTTAGTAATGCTTTTTAGATTAAAAAAACACTCTTGAAGACGAAAAATGAAATTAAAATAATATAGTTTCTTTAATGTTTTTCTTTTTAAATTATACATAAAACGTTAGATAGTTTGTTGTGTGATTTAACCTAAGGAGTTGTATTGTTTTCTATATTCACATTTTGAGAATTATTAATAATAAAACCTGTATTAATCATATTATTAGTGATGGATATATTTTCACAATTTTCAATAAAATTATCTTTATTATCTAGAGAAATCATTTCGCAATTAGTAAATGTAAGAGGAGCGTTGGTATCGGCTTTTACTTTTCGTAAATTAATAGGTCTATAATTCAACTTTATTATTTCATCATGAATATTAACATTTTTATGAGTTCCTCCTCTTGTAAAATAGCCAAAACTAATACTAAGATTAGATTCAATTTTATTTTGATAAAACTCTCCATTATCAATACTTCCAATTCCTACAGCATTGGCATTATTTAAAAACTCATTATCGTAAACTTTAAAATCTTTTCCAGATAAAATCATAGCATTACCATATCCTTCTATTTTATTATTGTGTATAGAGTAATTATAATTTAATTCTTTCCCTTCAATTATTTTTGAGTTAATGTTTATTCCGTAATTATAAGGTTTTCCGTCTTCTTCTATTCTTGCTTTAAAGTGATTATTTTTAATTATAATATCAAATGCTGCTACATTTCCTACTCTACTATCAAAAAAATTATCTTCAATAGTAATTTTGCTACAAGTATATAAAACTACATCACCAGCAGTGTTTCCAGTAAATGTATTGCCCTTTAATGTAACATTTTCAATTTTATTATACTCTTTCAATTTTCCATCAACTCTTACCCTCCAAGCTTCAAAACTAATTCCATATTTTGGCCAAGTACCTGCAGAGCTATATTCTACACCCTGAGGTTTTTTACCCTGACCTGTATCTGTTATAAAACAATTCTCTATTGTAATTCCATCTCCATCCAACAAACTCAATCCGTTACGTCTCGATTTTGTTACTGTACTATTTCTTAAAACAACATTTTGTGAAACTACCTCATTAGATCCTGGTAAACCATTCTCATTTCTAATTGCACTTCCATGCACACCAAAACCGTCTCCTGATGCATTAGAAATAGTAACACCATCTACAATCACATTTTTACCACCAGCTATTTGAAAAACATGTCCCCATTCATGAGTATTTCTTGGTCTGTCTTTAATATCATTTACAGGTGAATAATCGTGTTCCCATCTGTCTCCATATAAATTACCTCCAATAACGTTTATATTTTCTCCTTTATAAATACCAACTAACACGTATGAATGTGCTTCATTAGGTTGCACTCTTAAATGTGTTTCATCAGACATTTTTAAAGTGAAATCTGATGGCAACCAAATAGATCTTTCAATAGAATATTTAGAGTTATCTAGAAACGATCGTACATCAAAATAAGCATTCATTTTGCCTATTTCAAATGTAGTTGCTCCCATTTCTTTCGCATTTTTAATAGAAGTATTAATTATTTCTTTATTTTTCTTAGCAACTTCATCTGAAACCCTACCTTCAATTAACCCCCACCTATCTGGATAAAAATGAAAAACGTTTTTTTCTAATTGAGGTTTTATACCAGTGATTGTAATAGTAGAATTTAATAAATTACCATTGATAACTCCATCATTAGAAAAATGTAATGTTCCATTAATTATATTTCCTCCTTCGTACAATAAAGTAATTCCTTTAGGAAGATTGATAACCTTTCCTTGCAAATCCATCATACAATTAATTTTAATTATAGAATTGGGTTTTACATTTTCTAGAGAAAAACCGCAAGAAGCATTTACGTCAATTTCATCTTCTGTTATTACTTCACTATCTGTAGCTAATTTTTCTTTACTACAAGATATAATTATGAAGAATGATATTAATGACAAAAATTTTAGTGCGTTTTTTTTCATGACTGGGAATAAAAATTTTATGAGACACAAGGATTCTACTAAATTAATAAAAATAGAGCTAAATGGTGTTTTTTTAACTAAAAAAACAACTATAAACACCTAAATAAAAACCACTTAACCTATCCTCACAATAACCATTTCATTTCCGTTTTTAATGTTTATCAGTTCTAAAAAAGTAAATTAAACGTAATTCATTCGTCGTGGTGTCAATAGAAAAAGAGAAGTTTTATAGATTTTCCTATTAAGAAATAAGACCTAATGTAAAACCAAATAAATACCACTGTTTTTCTAATAAGTAAAAATAAAAAAGCGATGGAGAATCGGAATAATTGTTAGAAACAACTAGCTCTACCATAGTTTTATCATGGAATTTATTAAATTCTTTTTGCCTTGTAGTAGTATTAAAATCTATATAAGAAGTATTCATCTGAAAATGATCAAACAATTTTCTTTTTTCTTTTGTACTCATAACGGAATAGTAAGCAATAGTTTTGCTACTCCCGTTTTTCATTTTATCACTTTTTTCTTGAATATCTTCATGCTTTTTTTTCCCTCTATGTAAAATATTAAAATCTTTTTCTATTACATAGGAAGAAAAAAGACTATTTATAGATAAATTTTCAGCATTTATTAAATCACTAATTTTTTTTATTCTCTTGTATGGCCTTCCTCCTACTGGTCCTGTATAACAACAATGAATTGGATGCTTTATATGAATAAATCCATTCAATACTTTTGTGTTTTTAGATGAAAGGGCTCTTATAAAATTGTTTCCAACATCTAAGAAAGATAACAAATTTTCACTTTGCGTTGATTTTATATTGGTCTGTGAGCCAAATACCCAGCCGATAGTATCCTTATGCTTTATTTGATACCAATAATCAACATATCCTCTTATGGTATCTGTCTTATTACTAACATCAAGAATAGCACATAGGTCTCCTTGGTGCAACTTCATTATCACTTTTCCTTTTTTTGGAGTATCTCTTATCCAAATATTCTCTCCTTCTATTTGCAACAAATTTTGTTCTCTTTTTTCTACTCTATTTATAGTGATTGTATTTTTATTTTGTATAGTTGATTTCTCTTTATTTTTACACCCAACAATAAGGAAAACCACTACTGTAAATAACTTATAAACTTTTTTTATCATGGTAATAGAGATAGAATTAAAAAATAGACTTCTATAGTACAGATAAAAATAAGTAGTTTTTAATGCATACCTCTCCCTACTTTCAGGGAAACTAGACAAACACATCCTTTTAACATCTAATTCACTATTTTAAAAAACAATATTTAAAGTGTACAAGGGTTCAAAAACACGAAAATGAAATAAAATAGTTTACCTTTGTAGCGTATGAGAATAAGACGACTTTCGGATTGGTTACCAACGACTAACAAAGAAGTAAAATTAAGAGGTTGGGAAGAGCTAGATGTAATTTTATTTAGTGGAGATGCTTATGTAGATCATCCTTCTTTTGGTCCTGCTGTAATTGGTCGTATCTTAGAAAGTTATGGTTTGCGTGTAGCTATTGTACCACAGCCTAATGTAAATGACAATTTACAAGATTTTGAAAAATTAGGTACACCCAAATTATTTTTTGCAATTACTGGTGGTTGTATGGACCCAATGGTAAGCAATTATACTGCTAGTAAAAAACGTAGAGACAAAGATGCATATACACCGAATGGTGATAAAGGGTTTCGACCAGATTATGCCACTTCTGTGTATTCTAAAATATTAAAAGAAAAGTTTCCTGAGGTTCCTGTTTTAATTGGAGGAATTGAAGCTTCTCTTCGAAGAGTTACGCATTATGATTATTGGTCGGATAAATTATTACCTTCTATTTTAGAAACTTCTAAAGCAGATATGTTAGTATATGGTATGGGAGAGCAACCTCTTCGAGAAATTGTAGAATTATTACAAAAAGGAGTGCCTTTTTCTAGTTTACGTACCATAAAACAGACTGCTTTTTTAGTAAATGAGGAAGAAAAAACACCGAAAAACAAAAATTGGGAAGATGTAGAAATTGCTTCTCATGAGGCTTGTTTAAGAGATAAAAAAACGTTTGCTTCTAATTTTAAAGTGATAGAGCAAGAGTCGAATAAATTAATGGCTCGAAGAATTTTTCAGAAAATAGGAAAACAATTGTTGGTAATAAACCCACCATTTCCTACGATGACGGAAGATGAAATTGATGCTTCTTTCGATTTGCCATATACTCGTTTACCGCATCCAAAATACAATAAACGTGGGCCTATACCTGCGTTTGAAATGATAAAATTTTCTATTAATATTCATCGAGGATGTTTTGGTGGTTGTAGTTTTTGTACGATTTCTGCACACCAAGGAAAATTTATTGCAAGTCGTAGTCAAGAATCTGTTTTAAAAGAAGTAGATAAGGTGACACAGATGGACGATTTTAAAGGATATCTATCGGATATTGGTGGCCCATCTGCCAATATGTATAAAATGAAAGGAAAGATACAATCGATTTGCGATAAATGTGTTGCGCCTTCGTGTATTTCTCCTGTTATTTGTAGTAATTTAGATACTTCTCATAAACCTTTAACCAAACTATATCAAGCTGTTGATTCGCATCCTAAAGTTAAAAAGTCTTTTATAGGAAGTGGTATTCGTCATGATATGTTGGTACCTGAATTTAATAAAAATGCAGATCCGAAAGAATTAGATGCTTATACGGAAGAAGTTATGACAAAACATGTTTCTGGACGATTAAAAGTAGCGCCAGAACATACTTCTGATCCTGTATTAAAATTAATGCGTAAACCGTCTTTTAAATATTTTCATCTATTTAAAGATCGTTTTGATCGTATTAACATCAAAAAGCGTTTAAACTTACAATTGATTCCTTACTTTATATCAAGTCACCCTGCCTGTGAAGCGGAAGACATGGCAAATTTAGCGGCAGAAACTAAAGATATGGGATTTCAGTTAGAACAAGTGCAAGGGTTTACTCCTACTCCTATGACGGTGGCTACAGTTATTTACTATAGTGGATATCATCCTTATACTTTAAAACCTACAAAAACGCCAAAAACCAAAAAGGAAAAAGAAGATCAACATAAGTTTTTCTTTTGGTATAAAAAGGAAAACAGAAAATGGATTAAAGATAAATTAACTTCTGTTGGACGTACTGATTTACTTAAAAAGTTATTACCTAACGATACTTCTTGGCGAAAGAACAAACCAGGAAAAGCGAAAAATACTTTTAATGATACGGTAGTAGCTCCTGAGAAAAAAGAATCTCGAAGAAAAAAGAAAGGTTTTAAAGGAACAAGACGAAGACGATAAGAAAAGCATAAACAGTAGCTTCCATTTATGCTTTTATATACTATTTTATTTTAAGTAAGCACTTATTTTTTAAATTCTAAATCTACTACTAAATCAAATTCATCATAGATTGCTTTGTCTTTTAAATTATCAAAAAAAGTGGAAGAACCATACTTCACATTAAAATCTGTTCTATCTATTTTTAACGATGCTGTTGCTTTGTTTCCGTAAATAGACATATTAAAACTAATACTCTTTGTAATTCCTTTAATTGTTAATTTTCCCTTTACTTTATAAGAATTTTTTCCAGTTGCTTTTACTTTTGTAAAAACTAAACTAGAGGTAGTATATTTTGCTACTCCAAAGAAATCGTCTGATTTTAAGTGCCCTTCTAATTTACCTTTATATTCTCCAGATAAATCTAAAGAACTTATCGTTGTCATATCTATTACAACAGTTCCTCCTGAAAGTTTATTATCTTCAAAAGTTAAAAAGCCAGATTTAATAGCTATTTCTCCATTATGTGAGCCTGTTACTTTGTATCCTTTCCAAGCTACCTTACTACTTTTTATCGCTATTTCTTTTTTGCTTTTTTTAATAGAAGTAAAAGAAAAAGTTACCAACGTAATTACTAATAAACCTAAAATATTTTTAATTGATTTTTTCATGTTATTGTTTTTAAAATTTATATTACAAATTTCTACAACTACTCTAACCTGAAAAATAAACTAGATTATTAAATGAAGTTAAACTAGTTTAACTTTGTTTATTTTTTAAAATCTGACTTTTAATTTTACTTAAAAACTCTTTGGTTATACCTAGATAATACGCTATCATATATTGAGGAATTCTCTGCTCTATTTCTGGATAGCTTTCTTTAAAAATTAAATATCTTTCTTTAGCTGTTTTACTAAAATTTCTAACAATTCTTTTCTGAGCTGCTACTAAAGCTCTTTCTGTTATTTTTCTAAAAAAACGTTCTAACTTGGGTATTTCTTCATATAATTCTTCAATAACAACATAATCTAACTGTATTAAATTTGTGTTTTCTATACATTGAACATTGTAATCTGCTGGCGTTTGAGTTATAAAACTCCCCATATCTGATGCCCACCAATTTTCTATAGAAAACATTACAATATGTTCTTGTCCATCATTATCCAAATAATACGCTTTTGTACATCCTTTAATTATAAAATTTACATGCCTACAAATATCTCCTTGCTGTACTATAAATTGGTCTTTACGATATTCTCTATACCTTACTTTCTGCTTCAGAAGTTCTTCTTCTTCTTTAGTTAAATGGACTATCTGATTTATATAATTAATGAAGGGAGCTGTTTTCATAAAATATCTAAAATTAAATATTTTTAGGAAAAGAATCTATTACTTGAATTGAATGTTTTTAAAAATTACCTTAAACAAGGTTTTTATAATTCATTATAAATTTAATAAGCCTTTTTTCTTCACTTTAAAAATGTCATTAAATCTTTAGATAACATTATATTTTAAAAATAAATTGCTTGTTTCAACACTTAAAGCTAAGCATAACTTAATCAAAAGATTATATATCCTTTTTTTATTCCTTTTTATTTCTTAGATTTGGTTAAATCTAAAAAAATAATAATTATGAAAAATTCAATTTTAAAATTTGGTATGATTCTTAACAAAAAAGAACAAAAATTAATTACTGGAGGTTTCGATGCTAGTAGTTTTCCAAATTGTGGTACGAAACACTGTGATGAACAACAAGGTTTTTTCTGTAATGGTCATGGTGTATGTCTTTTTTTAGGATATTATGAATAAAAAGTAAGGCTGTCTAATTTTTTAGACAGCCTTACTTTTTAGTTATTTATAATCTGACCTAGATTTCAAAAAAAACTCTCATTATTCTTCTTAATTCTTTATAGTACTTAAATACTATTATTCATCCTCCGGAGACATAAATTTATACGTAATTCCTGCCAAAATAGCTCCTATAATTGGTGCTACCCAAAATAACCACAATTGTTGTAATGCCCAACCACCGGCAAAAACAGCTTGACTTGTACTTCTTGCGGGGTTTACAGAAGTGTTTGTTACTGGAATACTAATTAAGTGAATTAATACCAACCCTAAACCAATTGCTAAACCAGCAAAACCATTAGGTGCTTTTGAATGTGTAGCTCCTAAAATAATGATTAAAAACATAAAGGTCATTACAATTTCTGTAATCAAGGCCGAAAATAAGTCATACCCTCCTGGAGAATGCTCTCCGTATCCGTTTGCTGCAAATCCACCAACTTCGAATCCTGATTTTCCACTAGCTATTAAATATAAAATACCAGCACCTGCAATTCCTCCTAAAACTTGCGCTATAATGTAAGAAGGAAGTTCTTTTGCATCGAAGCGACCTCCCATCCATAAACCGATAGATACTGCTGGGTTTAAGTGGCAACCAGAAATATGCCCAATTGCATACGCCATTGTAACCACTGTTAAACCAAAAGCCAATGATACTCCTACGAAGCCTATACCTAGCTCAGGATATGCCGCTGCTAAAACTGCACTTCCACAACCTCCTAATACCAACCATAAGGTTCCAATAAATTCTGCTACTAATTTTTTCATTTGTTAATTATTTTTTGATTAATTGTTATATTCCTAAATTTAAGAATTTAGTTTTAAAAATATCGTAGTAGTAGAATGATTTAGATTTCTAAGTTACTAAAAAAATAAATATCTTTAGTAAAATTTATAACTTCATTAAAGATATATTAAACCACTGTTTTGAGGTAACAAATAAAAACATTATGAAATATATTGTCTTATTAATAGCCATTGCATGTATTTGGGGAGGAGGGCAAGGTGTTTACACTGCAAAAGAAAATAAATACCCAACTGTATACGATATAAACACTCTTTCTGGTAAAAACATGCCCACAAAAAAATGGCTACAGTTAGAAAATTGTGATATTAATTTAACCGAAGCTATTTATTTTAAAAGTGCTTTATTAGGAAGTAATCTTGCCAAAGAATTATATATCCCTTTAAATACTCAAAACGATTCTATTACTGTATTTTTAGCTCAAAAAGCAAAAAATGTACTGGAAGTTTTTAATTTAATAAACACACAAACGGATTCTGAAAAAACAAAATATTTTTTAAACAAATACCAACACCTTATTATTAAAGAAAAACAAACTTATACAGGGGTTGTTAGGCATGGTATTGATATAGATAATAAAGAATGGAGACAACTAGCTAGCACTTCTCCGAAACTTGTTAAAAATTTTATTATCCTAGACAACAATACAACCCCTAATAGTGGGTTTTCTTATACGATCTTAGTAATTGGTATTGTTATATTACTCTTTTTTATTAGATCTTTATTTAATAGAAAAGATATTGAAGAAACAACTAGTGAAAATAATTAAAGGAATTATTTAAAAATATTGGTAAATTAATTTTTACTATTTTTCTTTTTTTAAACAATTACCTACCGAAAAGCAATCTATTAACTACAAACCTTACAATCTTTTTTTTCTTTTAATTCGCCCACTAATTTTCCGTTTTCATTTAATTTATAACCACAACAGTCCATAAACCCTTTTGTTATCATTTTTCTAGCTCTTTGTATCTGTGATTTTATAGTAGATAAAGGTAAATTTAATTGATTCGCTATTTCTAGCTGTTTCATTCCTTTAATATCTGATAAAAATAATGGCGTTCTATATTTTTTTGGTAAGTTTTTTATAATTCCTCCTAAACAATCTTTCTCACTATGCGAATAATCTTCGAAAACCTCTACACCTATATTAAATTCTGACACCTCTATTTTCTTCTTTTTACTTTTAAAATAGTCCATTACCACATTTCTGGCAATCGTAAATACCCACGATTTTAATTTAGTTTCCTCTTTTAAAGTATCTAATTTTGTGTGTATTTTTATGAAAACATCTTGCAAAACATCATCTGCAACAGCTTCTTCTTTTACTTTGCTTAGAATAAATTGCTTTAAATCTTTTTGATAAGTACTCCAAACTTCTTGTGTTGTCATAACAATATAAATGTATAAAAAAAGTCATTCATAAGCTGTGATATTTTAACTTATGAATGATTTTAATATTAACAATTGCAGTTATTGCAAGTACAACTTTCACAAGTACAATTTGCACAACTTCCTGCCTTACATCCTTCACAATTACAACTGCATTCATTTTTATGTTTCATAATAATTCTATTTAAATTCATTCAATAGACTCTTAATAATTTAAAAAGATGCAAAAAATATCATTTTTATTTTGACTCTACAGGTTTTAAAATATCTTCAAAATATTTTTCCCATTTCCCATCTTGTAATTTCTCTCCATATTCATGAAACTCTCCTTGAGTCGTTTTTGTAAATGTTAGCCTTCTATTTTCATTAAAATAAACTTTAAATTTTCCATCTTCATAAGTTCCTTTATAGCCTTTTTTATTTCCTTTTTTTGAAAACGGACTATAATAATATGTTTTTTCTTTAACATTATAACTCACGATAGTATGTAAAGCTATCCAAGGTGATTTTACATTTAAAATTAACAAATCACCATCCATTATATAGTGAACATCTTCTGTTACATCTACTTTTTGTTTTCCATTTTTACCGTATGAAATGGAAACTCCTTTCCAATTTCCTGTCATAAATGACAATTTACTTAAAGCTTCTTTTTCTTCTTGTGCGTTTAGTGATGCAGATACTAATATTAAAAAAGTAAATAAAGAAGTGACAAAATGTTTCATAAAAGGTTTAAAATTTAGATTTATAGAAAAGTCGTTTTTAATTAGAATCCTTACTCTTACCAAGGTAAATTAGCCTGAGCTTCAACATCCCAAAACACACCACTTGTAAAACTTGTGTTGGTAAAATTAAAAATTCTTTCTGCGGATTCTTCAGCTGTTATTCGTCCGTTAATAACATTATCTTTTGCTATTGTTGTTTTTACCCAACCCGGATGAATAGATGCTACTTTTATTTTATCCTTTAATCTGTTTGCAAGTATTTTTGTAAACATATTAAGTGCACTTTTAGACATACGATAGGCAACAGAATCGGTTCTTTCACAAATATCTAAAGCCCCCATTTTTGAGGAAATGTTTACTATTTTTCCGTTTTTACTTATAAAATCGATTAAAGGTTCTGTAAAAAATACCGTTCCTGTTACATTAACTTCAAACGTTTCTCTAAAAGACTTCAAATCGGGACGTGGAGTATCTAAATCAGGACCAATTCCAGCATTATTTATTAAAATATCAATATGATTAAATTTTGTGGTTATTTCATCCTGTGCCTTTTCAATACTTGAAACACTAGATAGGTCTAATTTTAAAGAATAAAAGTTATTATTTTCTAAACCTTCTATTTTTCCATTTCTAGAAGCTCCTATTACATAGAAGCCTTCGTTTAGCATTTTCTTCGCTAAAGCATAACCAATTCCTCTACTCGCTCCTGTTATTAAAACAATTTTATGCATCTTGTTTTAAAATTATTTTATTTCTAATAGTTTTACATCAAAAACTAACACCGACCCTCCTGGAATCCCCCTAAAATCTGAGCTTCCGTATCCTAATTTTGAAGGCACTAATAAAACTCCATTTCCTCCTTCTTTAAAATAAGTAATTCCTTCTCTCCAACCAGCTATTACTTGCTGTAAATTAAAAGTAATACCATTCGCATCACTTTCATCAAAAGTGCTACCATTTAAAAAATATCCTTTATATGCTACAGTAACATCTGAATTTACAGTTGGTCTATTTCCTGTTCCTTCATTTTCTATTACATAATACAATCCTGAATCACTTTTTTTAGCATTTAAATTATTTTCTTTTATGTACTTAAGAATATCTTCCTCGTTTTGTACTGTATAATCAATATCAACTTCTTCCACACTTTGTTCGTTGCTATTACAAGAAACAAAAAGAACAATAAATAATGCGTATAAATATGTTTTCATTAAATAAATTTTTGATTAATTTTAATAGCTGACTAAGATACATTTATTATCTATTTTTTGTATCAAAAAACATTGTAGCTTAAACAGAGTCTTTTTTATTTATTAAATTATATCTTCTTAAAAACACTTCTTCTATTTTTCATTTCTTTATATTTTTATATAAAAAGACCTATAGATTTGAAATCTATAGGTCTTTAACAATCAACTTTAAAAGTTAAAGAATTTATGTCATTTTATATGATCATATTCTCTATACTTTTAAAACAAAATTCTGTTTAACTAATGCATCATATTATTTGTAAAACAGAATACTAGCAAGTATTACCCAAACGCCAATACAAACTCCAATTAAACCCAACTTCCCTTGTATTGGTGCTAGCTTTCTCAGTAAGTTGGCTCCTTTTTCTTTCGCTTCTTCATTTTTTGATAACAATAATTTATTAATCATTCCATAACCTAAGATAAACCCTAAAACCGCTTGTATTGCTGCACTTGCTATCCAGGTAATCCACCAAATAGGCCAACTTCCAAGAATGCTAATATTTAAAACTGCCTGTATTACTCCCCAAATTCCCCAGAAACAAAATAACAAGCCAATCCATCCTTGATAAGGTGCTATTTTATCTAATAATTCTTGTGCATTTGGTTTTTTTGATAGTAATAAAGAAGGAGCTGCAAGTAATCCTAAAATAATTAATGTAATTCCGTAAATCATTTTTTTTATTTTTAGTAGTTATTATTTTTTGTCTTTGTTTTATTGTTGTAAAAAACACAACAGTGGTTTATTTATTTAAAAAAATTAAAAGCCTGAACCTGGGGCTTCTGGTGAAGCTGCTTGCGCTTTTTTAGGGTTTAAAATCAAGTAGGTCCCTAAAGCTGTTAAGGCACTATATTTACCGTAATTACCTATTTTCTCTAAGGCTTCTTTACGTGTTATTTGTTGTTTAGAATATTTATCTTTCATTTTATTAAAATTATATTCGTTAATTTAAAAGCACTTTTTTTGTTTCTACTCTTGTTCCCAATTGTAACTTAACAATATATACACCAGTAGGTAAGTTGGATACATTAAAAATATTTGTACCTAAAGTTGTTGTGTTCATTTTTGCAACTTGTTTTCCTAATAAAGAATGTAGCGTTACTATTCCGTTACTTTGTAATCCTGTTATTGTAATTTGATTCTTCGATGATCTGTAAATCCTTATTTTTTGCGAAGTCTTTTCATCTTCTTTTGTACTTAAACTCTTTTCTGAAGTATGCAAGTAAAAACGTCCTGCTCCGTTTACATCGTTTTCTAATGTTGTTTTATAATTCTCTTTAGATAAGTTTGTAAAAGTATTGTTCATAGTATCTTCTAAATACACAGAAATCTCTTGATTTAAATGAAATGTTTTTACAGAAAAATCTAATTCGCTTCCAGTTTTTGCAATTAAACCAACAGGAATTATTGCTTCTCTAATACTTGAATTAGGCAATGCTTGAATTGCTAACTTTTTATTAGATTTATTGTTTTCAACTAATTTTGTATATACTGCAAAATCATAGTTTTCACCTCCAAATAAACTTCCGTCATAACCATTATCAAAACCTTTAGTTGTTTTTTCTATAAAATAGATTTTAGTAGAATTTTCATTTACCAACAATTCTATATTTGTATTCACTGTTTGTCTTGCAAAAGTATTGGTCGTTTGATGACTCTGGTTTGCTGTTTCAAAAATTACATTCGTGTCGTTTTTAGCATTTACAAAAAAGCCTTGTGTAGGTGCTATTTCTATAGTGTTAGCAGCTGTATAAGTTTCATATTGTGTTCCATTCCATAACCAAATAGTTTGCTCGGAAAGTGCGGCTGTATTTACTGCTGTAAAACTTCCTGAATTTATATAAGAGGTAAATGGATTACCAATTAAGTTAAAGTTATTTTGAGTACCCGTTACAATAGGAAAACTAACGGTAGTTGTATTTAATTCTCCTGTAAACCTTATATCTTCTGCTGTTGCTAATTTTACAGAAAGACCTAAACCTGTTGCAATACTACCAGAGTCGTCGTTTTTTTTATAACTCCATGCGCTAGTAGCATTATTATTATAAGTACCAATACCTATATTATCTTTACTTCCTATTGCAAAATTATTATCTGCTATAAGCTGTTCGTAAGTTTGGTTAACTACCGGAGATGCTATTAAATGCCAATTATCGGTTAAAGTTCTATTGTAAATAACACTGGCATTTACAGCGGCATTTGCTATTAAAGTTGCGTTGTTTTGTAATGTAATTGTATTCACGCTTATATCATTAGAAATGGTAGGATAATTTGTTAAACCTCCTTCTATTTCTATATTATCATCGGCAGCAGGTATATTCCCATTTGCCCAATTACCCGAAGTATTCCAATCATTATCTATGGTTCCTAACCATTTCAATTTAATTTTGCTAAACAAAGCGGTAATATCTTTCGTAGCATCCATTGTAATGGTTAATGGATTTGTTGCACCAGAAGCATCTCCGCTCCAACCATCAAATTGATAATCTTTATCTGGTGTTGCTGTTAAGATAAGTTCCGTATTTATATCATACGTTCCATTGGTTGGTGCTTTATCTGCTGTAATTGTTCCATTTAAGGTTGTGGTAGTTAAAACAACTTGTATTTTACTAAATAAAGCCGTAATATCTTTGTTGGTATCTGTAGTAATTGTTAACGGATTTGTTGTACCAGAAGCATCTCCACTCCAACCATCAAACTGATAATCTTTATCTGGTGTTGCCGTTAAGATAAGTTCTGTATTTATATCATACGTTCCGTTTACAGGCATTTCATTTACTGTAACTGTTCCATTTAAAGCTGTTGTTGTTAAAGTAACTTGTATTTTACTAAACAAAGCGGTTATTTCTTTGTCTGTATCCATAGTAATAGTCAAAGGGTTTGTTGTACCAGAAGCATCTCCACTCCAACCATCAAACTGATAATCTTTATTTGGAACTGCTGTTAAAGCAACTACATCTCCATTCGTATAATTGTCTAAGTTCGTAGGAGCTAAATTAGGATTCACACTTCCGTTTTCTGCTATAATTGTTAATTTTGGATAACAAATATCACTACTAAAACTAGCTATTGTATCTTTAAATGTATTCCAATTTGTGTTACTATAAGTAGCATTATCTACCGTTATACAAGTTAAACTTGGGTTAGATGAAAAATCTAAAAAGGCAGAATTAAACATTTGAAAATTAATATTATTTCCATTCGCTATATTTAATATAGTTAATTCATTATCATCACAAGTAATACTTGTTAATGAACTACTATTAGAAATATTTATCTCTTTGATTTTATTATGGCTACAATCTAAAGTAGTTAAAGCTATATTTTTAGACAAATCTATTTTTTTTATTTCGTTAAAACTACAATCTAAATCACTTAAATCTGTGTTTTTAGAGAGATCTAAACTGGTTAAATCATTAGTACCACAATCCAGTACTTTTAAGGCTGTATTCTTAGAAACATTTAAACTTGTTAATGCACTATGATCAACAATCAATTTTGTTAAAGCAGTATTCTTAGTAACATTTAAACTTGTAAAAGTATCCATGTTGCTACAATTTAACTCTTTTAATGCTGCATGTTTAGATATATCTATAGTTGTTAAAGAATTCGTATTGCATTCTAATTTAATTAACTTAATGTTTTTAGAGACATCTAAATTTGTTAGTTTATTATTTCTACAGTTTAAATTAGTTAAATCAGTATTCTTAGAAAGATCTAAACTTGTAAAGGAGTTAAAACCCAAACTTAAAGTAGTTAAAGCTATATTTTTAGACAAATTTAGATCTGGTATACCCTTATTAGATGAACAATCTAATTCTGTTAATGCTGTATTTTTAGACAAATCTAAACTCGATAAATTATTTTTACTACAATCAAATTTTTCTAAAGCTATGTTTTTAGAAATATCAATTCGTTGTAAATCATTTCGATCACAATATAATTCGGTTAAAGCTATATTTTTAGAAACATCTAAACTGGTTAAATTATTAAATCCGCAATCTAAAATTTTCAGGTTTG
Source organism: uncultured Tenacibaculum sp. (assembly GCA_947498055.1). Classification (GTDB taxonomy): domain Bacteria; phylum Bacteroidota; class Bacteroidia; order Flavobacteriales; family Flavobacteriaceae; genus Polaribacter. The sequence goes on along the minus strand of CANMJA010000018.1, from coordinate 12,364 downwards.
TATGTTTAGAAACATCTAATCTTCTTCGCGAATTCAATCCGCAGTCCAACTCTTCTAAAGCAAGATTTTTAGAAATATCAAAATCCCCTAAACTACTATTTGCACCCGTATCTAACACTTTTAAAGCAGTATTTTTAGAAAGATCTAAATTGGTTATCTTAGTAGAACTACAATTTAAATCTATTAAAGCCGTATTTTTAGAAACATCTAAATTGGTTAAATTTCTAACACCTTTACAGTTTAATACTTTTAAAGCTATGTTTTTAGTGACATTTATATTTGTCAAATTTCTATTACCAGTACAATCTAACTCTGTAATGTTAACAAATGCTTCTAAACCTGTTAAATCATTAACACTTCGGCTCACTTTTATTTTACCAGTAAAAGCCTGAGCTTCTGCAATGCTAATTTCATTATCATCATTTATATCAAGAGATGGAGTACGGATTAAATCTAATTTAAAAATTACATCGGGTATGGTAACATTTTGTGAGAAAATAGAAGCTGTAATACATCCAAAAAATAGTAAAAGTAATTTGTTTTTCATTTTTACAAACATTTAATTAATTTCATGATTAAGTGGTAAACCTAACAATAACAAGGGTAAAAAGAGTATCAACTTATAATTTGAGACCTGTTGTATTCAAATTAAGTAGGATTCACTATGTTTGTCATATAACTAACTTTGTAATTGTATTACTATTTATAGTATATCCTACATATGATAACCCTACTTTTTTATGTTTAATTTTTTTAGCTATATTATTTTTTTGTTTTCTTTTTTACTACCTAAGACTGTTTTTTCAATTACGTATAACATTCATTACGATCAAAAAGAAATATCTGTAAAAGATAGTGTCGCCAAATACAAAAAATTATCTATCAAATCTTATCGAGAAGGCGATTTAGAAGGTTTTGGTTATTATAGCAATAAAGTATTAGCTATTGCTGAAAAGCATAATTTAAGAGAAGTTAAAATTAGGACTTTAATCAACTTAGCCATTTATCATCAACGAAAAGATGCATACAAAAAAGCCCTTACCAACTATATAAAAGCAGAAAAATTAGCGTCTTATTTAAAAGATTCTTCTTATTTAAAAATAACTTTGCATGCAAATATTGGCAACTTTTATTATAAAATAGAAGATTATGATAATGCTAAACTAACTATGAAAAAAGTTTTAAAATTAGCAAACTATCATAAAGGTAAAAAAAAGAAACAAGTTAAAATATCTGCTTTTAATACATTAGCTAATATTGCTTCTGATGAGAAAAATTATAAAGAAGCTTTTAATTATTATAATGAGTTAAAAGCAATGCTCAAAAGTGTGGAAAACAACACACAAAAGCTCGCTACTTTATATTCTAATATTGCTGCGTCTTATAGAGAAAATGGAGGCTATAAAGAGGCTATAAAAAACGGAGAAGAAGCATTAAAAATTATAGGAAAAGAAAAATATATTGAAGCAGAAGCTTCTGCAAAGCTTAACATAGGAGTTTCATATTATTATTTAAAGGAATTTAAAAAAGCGTTGTCTTTTTTAAGTTCCGCGAATAAAATAGCTATTGAAGATGGTTCTTTTGAAATAAAAATGAAAACACATAAACATTTAGCAAAAGTACAAGAGGCTTTAAACAATATAGACGAAGCTTTAAAAGAACAAAAAAAATATACAATTGCTAGAGAGGAATATTTAAAAACGCTTACAAATACCCAACGTTTAAAATTTGAAAACGAATCCATAAACAAATCCATAGAAATTAGTCATCAAAAAGAAAGGATTACCTTTTTAAATAAAGAAAAAATAATTTATGTAGCCATTGGTATTCTACTGTTTGTTTTATTTTCTGCATTCGTATTTAGTTATTATAAAAAAAGAAAAATTTATAAAAACGATACCACATTATTAAAAGGAGATAAAGTTTTTTTAGAAAACGAAAACGAGTTATTAAGAAATAAACTTACCAAAATTGCACTTTCTTTAAAGGAACAAAATAATATAAAAAAGAATAAAAAATCTTCTATACCTATAGAAGAACAAGAATTATATAAAGAACGTATTTTAAATTATATGGATGCATCTAAACCATATTTAGATTCTGAAATTAAACAATTAGATGTTGCAAAAGCATTGAATATGAGTTTGCACCTTTTTTCTGAAATACTAAACACTTGTTTTGAGCAAAACTTTAATAGCTTTATTAATTTATATCGCGTAGAAAAAGCAAAGTTATTAATGAAGGATCCAAGATATGATAAGTATAAAATTATAACTGTTGCTTATGATTCTGGTTTCTCTAGTAAACCTTCTTTTAACCGAGTATTTAAAAAACTGGTTGGTTGTACACCTACTGAATATCAAAATAAAAAGGATGTTATTACGAAATAACATCCTTTTTATTTGGGTTGTATAAATATAATCTCTAGTTTACTTTTTCCCCATTCACATACGTCTCTATTACTTTGGTTACTGGTACTTTAGAAATATCTATGGTCATAATATCTTGATTCAGAATTACAAAATCAGCAGCTTTACCTACCTCTATACTTCCTTTTTCGTTTTCTTCAAAATTAGCATAGGCATTCCAAATAGTCATGCCTTTTAAAGTTTCTTCCCGTGTTAATGCATTTTCCATTTGATATCCATTTTTCGGATAGTCCTCTAAATCTTTTCGTGCTACTGCTGCATAAAAAGTTAAAAACGGATTTACTCTTTCTACAGGATAATCGGTACCTAAAGCTACTTTACCATATACATTTAATAATTTTTTAAATGCATAACCTCCTTTAATTCGTTCTTTTCCTACCCTATCCTCTGCCCAATACATATCTGAAGTTGCATGGGTTGGTTGAATAGACGGAATAATATTTTTAAACATATTAAAATCTTGTTCATCAACAATTTGTGCATGTTCTATTCTCCAACGTCTATCTTTTTGATCTTTCAATACTTTCTGATAGGTTTTTAACATCAAATAATTCGCAGAATCTCCAATAGCATGTGTATTCATTTGATACGTTGAATTAGCTATTTGTGTTGCTATTTCTTCATAACGTTTTGGCGAAAAAATTAAAGCTCCAAAATGATTATGTCTGTCACTATATGATTTTTTTAATGCTGCTCCTCTCGACCCTAATGCACCATCACCATATACTTTAAAAGAACGAACATGCAAACGATCTGTCTTTATTATTCCTTTTTTAATGTAGTAATCTAAATTAGGTTGTGTAGCCGAAACCATCGCATAAATTTTCATTTTTAAATCTCCTACTTTTTGTAAACTATCTATTAATTCTATAACTGATTTATCTAAACCTGCATCAGATACGGTTGTTAATCCGTAAGAAAAATTGATTTTTTCTGCATCCTTTAATGCCTGAATTTGTTCTCTTTTTGTAGGTGCAGGTACTTTAACAAAGTCTGCTGCATTGTCAATTAAAACCCCCGTTAATTTTCCCTCTTTTTTAATAAACTCTCCTCCTTCAGTTTTAGATGTAGTTGTTATTCCTGAAATATCTATCGCTTTTTGATTCACTAAAACTGCATGACCATCTACACGCGTTATTGCTACTGGAGTGTTTGGAAAAACACTATCTAATTTTTCTTTTGTAGGAAACTCTTTTACCTCCCAATCATTTTGATCCCAACCACGACCAGTTATAAAAGATGTTTTTTTCTCTTTTTGAAAATCTATTAATTTTTGTAGTACTTCCTCATAACTTTTAGTTCCAATTAAGTCTACTTTTTGTTGTTGAATTCCTAAATTAAAAAAATGACAATGACCATCTATCAAACCTGGATACACAGCTTTTCCTTTGGCATCTATTATTTTTTCTGAACTGTATTTTTCTTGAATTTCTTTATTGGTTCCTACTGCTATAAATTTTCCGTCTTTAACAGCAAAACTTTCCGCAAATTCAAAATTATCATTTACAGTGTATACTTTTGCATTTATAATTAGTACATCTACTTTTTCTTTTTGACTACACGATAGTAGTAAAACAGTTACAACTATTAAATAAATTATTTTTTTCATGAGTTTCTATAAATTAAATAGGCGATAAATAAAAAAACGAATTGAATGGGTACTCTAATTATTGCCATTTTTTTAGACCCTATAGCTGGTCTTTCTCTAAATAAATCCCAAATATGTAAGGGTAAAAACAGAATCATTAAAATAAAAAAACCACTCGCTGCAATTTTCATAGTACTTGTAAAGAATAAGCCTACACCAATTGCTATTTCTATAACACCAGCTACATAATTAATTAATAATCTAGGTAGTGGTTTTGGAATAAAACCATTAAATACTTTCGGTTTTACAAAATGCATTATTCCCATAAATGTGAAAAATAAACCAAATGCAATTCTTATAATTAGAATAAAAACAGCCATAATTTAAGGTTTTACCTCATCTTTTGTGTATAAATAACGATCCATTAAATACACTAAGCTTGCCATAGAAGCACTTCCTAACTCTAATTCGCGTTTGTTTACTTTATCAAAAGTATCGGTTGAAGTATGGTGATAATCGAAATAACGTTGACTATCTGGTCGGTAGCCCACTAAGGTTACATGCTCATCTTTTAAAGGTGTTATATCAGCCCCACTTCCTCCTTTTATTAAATCATGCAATCCGTAAGGAGCTAATTGTTTTTTCCAACTTGCAACCAATTTTGTGTTTTTTTCATTTGCATCTATAGAAAAACCTCTAGGCGTATGTCCGCCTGCATCACTTTCTAAACCTGCCAAATGAATTTCTTTATTCTGTTTTGCCAATCTTGCATATTCCTTTGCGCCACGAGTTCCATTTTCTTCGTTCATAAAAAACACAATTCGAATGGTGTTTTTAGGCTTTATATTATTCTTTTTTAATAAATATGCTACTTCTAAAGACTGAACTACTCCTGTACCATCGTCATGCGCTCCTTCTCCTAAATCCCAAGAGTCTAAATGACCACCTACTACAATAATTTTTTCAGGATTTTCGCTTCCTTTTATCTCTCCAATTACATTATGTGAAGGGGCATCTGGTAAGGTTTCACAACTTTGTTTAAAGTAAAATTGCAAATTCGGATTCGCTTTTAAATCTTTACTTAAAATTTCTGCACCTCTACTACTAATAGCAGCTGCCGGTATGTATTGTTCTTTAGGAATTTCTCCATATCCCATAGATCCTGTGTGCGGATAATCATTAATTCCGTTTGTCATAGAGCGTACTATAATTCCTTTTGCACCAAACTGACCTGAAACTCTTGCTCCCGAAAAACGCTGACCAACACAACCTCCATAAGCACTAAATGTGTTAATTAAAGTTTCATCGAAAGCACCATTAAAAAACACAATTTTATCTTTTAATTTAACACCTAATTCTTCTGCTTCTTTCAAACTTTTTACCTCAATTACTTCTGCTGTAATTCCGTTAATTGGAGTTGCTATAGAAAAACCTAAGGCACAAATTGGTACTTGTTTTTTTTCTCCATTTACAGTGTAGTATGCTTCTTCTTTTTCACCACGTACCCAATGTGGTACCATTACTGGTTGCAACCAAACAGAATCTAACCCTACATCTTTCATTAATTTTTCACCCCAAACAACTGCTTTTGCTGCTTCTGGAGAACCAGATAAACGTCCTCCAATATTTTGTGTTAAATCTCGTAACCATTCGTACGATTTTCCTTCTGTTAAAGCAGCATTAAATAAGTGTTTTATATGGGTACTATCTTTTTTTTCTTCTGAAGTTAATCCTTTTGTTATTGTTATTTGCTCTTTTTTCTCTCCACAAGAAAATAAAAACACCGAAAAGATTAGTAGTATAAAAAGTTTATTCATTATTCGATTTATAATTGATTGTGTTTAAAATTACACATTTTATTTTGTCTCAAAACGATTTTTCAATATTTACACAATATTGTTTTTAATGTTTATTTTGTTTTAATTATCTTATTTTTTAAACAAAATATCGTGTATTATCTATTTATTTTTTTTAAGAATACTTTAAAGTAATACAACAAAGTGGTTTTTTATATTTAAGTTTGAAAAAAGGTACAATAGAGCCAAACACAATTTCTTTAGCTAATTTTAGTTATAATTAAATGACAAAAAAACTTTTTTTTATCGTATTGACAATTTCATTTTACTTTTCTTGTAAAAACCACTCCAATAAAAGTGTGGTAAATAATAACATTATTGAAACAGAAAAAAAAGAAACTGATTTAAACTTAACGGATAAAAAACAAAATAAAAACATAAGAAAAAAAGTTAAGGTATTATCTGTAAAAGAGACTCTTATATCTAGCGATTACCTTACTACTGTAATGACTGTAGAAACGGATGATAATAAACGTTTAGTTTTCTTAGACATGCATGATTTTGAAAAATTAGTTGACAAAGAAATAACGATTGAATATCAATTAATTTCAGATCCAAGAAGGCTATTACTTTGCTTTGATTGTTCTTCCTATTCTAAGGAAATAAAACTATATGATGTAACAGCATTTTATTCAAAAATTGAATACAAAGAATTACAATTAAAAAAATATATTGAAGATGAAGGGATAACTATAAATTCTACTTTTGAGATGGTCGATAAAAATGATAAAATAGAGATTTTTAACACGAATGATGATGATATGATTTTAGATAGTCTTAAAATGAAAAGTTCGTTTCATAAATATGGAATTACCACAAAAATATATCCTGAATTAGTTAATCGTGCAGAGCTTGAAAAGCTTATTAAATAAAAATTGCTAACAAGAGTAATTGTTTCACAACTTTAGTATTTCATGAAAAATGACACTAAATAATTATTTTTAAGTTGTTGTAGTTGCTCTTAGTTATCAAAACTCAATAAAAAGAATAACGAATCAAATCGTAAAAAATTTAATACTAATAGAAAAGCATCTGCAACAAAACATCTAAAAAAATAGCACGAAAGAAAATGAAGAACAACAGAAAATATATTCTTTTTATTGGTATAATAGTATTGCTTTTTATTGGATACTTAATTACCGACAATATCCTTTTCAGCGGAATAAAATCAAAATCTATAAATGAAAATGGATTTCAAGCCGATTATTTTGTGAAAGAAAATACAAATAGTAAAACAGCAGTGATTCTAATTGGCGGAGGTCAATGGGGAAATTACTGGGCACAACAATTTGCTATTAAAGATATGGTAGGCTTATCAATACCTTATACAGGAAAAAAAGGTTTACCAAGACTACCTGAAGAAATTGAATTAGAATACTTTGAAAACGCCATTAATTGGCTCATAAAACAGCCTGAAGTAGATCCAAACAAAATAGTTGTTATGGGAGCATCAAGAAATGCGGAATTAGCATTATTAATTGCTTCCACATTCGAGTCTATTAGTGGAGCTGTTGCCTATGCCCCTAGTTCTGTTTCTTGGTCAAATACAGTTTTGCCCTATAATTCGAATAAACTGAAATCGAGCTGGAAATATAAAGGAATTGACATTCCATATGTGCCAATGAATAAAATCAAGGGAAACGATTCGAATAAAATTAAAATGTTGGAATATTGGAAAAGTGGTTTAACAAAAACGAATTTCATTACACAAGCAGCTATCAAAGTAGAAAAGATTAATGGCCCAATTATACTTTTTTCTGGAAACGATGATAAGGTTTGGCCATCATCTTTAATGGCAGACATGATAGAAAAAAGGTTAGGAAATAATAGTTTTAAATATGCTTTTCAGAATATAAAATATAACAACGCTGGACACTTAATTTCTAATAATCCTGATGATAATTCGAGTTATAGAATTGGAAAAATCAATATCGATGGAAAAGATTATGAATATGAATTTGGAGGAAATAATGATGGTGATTTTAAAGCAAAACAAGACGCTAAAATGAAATTGATGGAATTCCTGAAGAAGATATGAACCCAAATAAAAGATAACTACTAACAATACAAAAAAAAGAACTTAATAAAAAGATCTGTTTACATTTACCTAATAACCAATATTTTAAATTCGACAAACTCCTAAACATAAAATAATTAGTAAAATTGAAAAACTATGAATTCTAGATTATTTTTTTTAATAGTAATTTTTTCAAGTATATTCTTTTCTTGTTCCAACAGCGAAGACAAACTAACTAATATAATAGGCTCCTGGAAATTAACAGATGTTAAAGTAAATAATAAAACTCAAAATAATTCACTAATTACAGCTCACTTTCTAAACTTTCCCAATGAAAAAGATTATAAAAGAACATATGTTACTGGAACTTGGAAATTAAACAACAATATAATAGAATTAGATGCTGTTTCAGATAGTTATGACTGGAATCTTGAAATTATCGAAATCACTTCTAAAATTTTAAAGGTTAAAATGAGATTAACGGAAATCGAATATGGATGGGATTTTAATGAATTTAGTAAAAATGAGGTTCTATCAATAACTGAAACTTATGAAAAAGTAAAATTATAAAACTACTGAAGTTTTAACTTTAATCTGGGATTATACATTTGAAATTTGGTCTGATAAACAGACTGATAAATACTATAATGAATTATTTAGCATTTAATAAAACAGCTTTAAACCTATAGTTATTTATTAAAAAAAAGCACCGCCTATTTTGACTATATTTACCATTCGAGGCATACACTCTGGAGAAAAACATAGGGCTTTGTATTAATCAAATAACTTATATTTAGCTAAATAATAAACTGAAAAAAATATTTATCTACTGTTATACCGAATATTAGTGTAAAAAAATATGACTGCAAAAAAATTAGCTGAGAAATATATTGAGGATTTGAATATCCCTGAAATGAAATTAAAGGAAATTGAAGATATGTCTGATTATTATTATTTCAGTTATTTCCATCCAACCGAAACTTATGTCGGTCAAGGATATATATTTATTAATAAATCAGATGGAAGGTTTTTTATTTATGATTCTGGAAATAATGATCCGAAAACTGACTTTATAGAAAAAATAGAAATTGAAAAAATAACTAGAAAGATATTTCCTGAATTTGATATTCGAAAATCTTATGATATCAAAATAAATCGAATTCTTCGAAAAATGAGTTTGATTGAGAAGTTGTTAGAATTAGATTTTGTTTACACTACTCCAGAAATTGTTGGTAATGATATTTTTAGAATCCCTAAACCATATACTCAAGAATTGTTCGAAAAACGTTTGAATCAATTACCCTGTGAATTTTCTAATGTTACTGCTGAAAAAATCAGTATTATTTCATCTCTTAATAAGCTAAAAAAAATAGTTGAATTTACTATATCTGAGCATATTGAAACTATAAAAGCAAACAGAGTTGAAAGAGCAAAAGATATTGATTTTCAAACTTCTTGGTAAAAAACAACTTACTACAATCGAATAAACAGGTTCTTCCCATAATAGAGAAGAACGCCACTTGTAAACTACCTGTACCATACGGATATCGTAACAAGCGGTTCAGAATAAAGAAACTTTAAACCTATAGTTATTTATTCAAAAAAAGCATCGTCTATTTTGACTATATTTACCATTCGAGGCATACACTCTGGAGAAAAATACATTTTATATTAAATATTGTATGTAAGTTAAAAATTGTTAGAGTGATTAAATAATAAGTATAACAAAAACGAAATGTTGGTAATTGAATATTTAATTCTTGGTCTTGTATATACTTCATTGACGATTTCCCTGTTTTTGCAATGGTTTTGTTATAAAAAGGGAATGGAAAATTGGGAAACAATAGTTTTTACCATATCACTATTACTCCTAGTAATTTCAATTAGCCTATCTCCCATAATGGCAGAAAAAGAAACAACGAATACACCAACCTTAATTTGTATGATTTTGGTTGCTATTACTACATTTTTAGAAACTCTAAGACTACAAACACATAATATTCCCAACAAATACAAGAAAATGCATTTTGCCGTTGGGGTATTTTTAATGATCTCTGTACTTATTACTCCATTCTTTGATAGTCTCTTTTTCGTACAATCAATAATTGTTGGATTTCTAGTGATTTCGATTATTGTATCGATGTTGATTATTCGACAAACTAAACCAAAAAAACAGTTTCAACATCTTGAAAAATCAAATAGAATTTTTAGTATTGTATTTCTGACTATAGTTCCTGCTTTTCTAATATATCATTATGGTTTTGAAAATAAAAACAACTTATTCCCATTGGGTTCTTTACTATATCTTTCTTTTATAGCCTTAGCTGCAAGAAAAATACATGATGATTTACAACGATTATCTATTACTAACAAACACTTAACTCCAAAAGCGCAACAATTTAAAAACTATGGATTAACGCAAAGAGAACAAGAAGTTGCAACACTTTTATTTGAAGGTTTAACCTATCAAGATATAACTCGCGAATTACACATTTCACTTCCCACTGTAAAAACACATGCAAGTAATATTTATAAGAAATGCAGCGTAAAGAACCGCAATGAACTAAGTCGATTACTGATAGACTGATTATCAGTACTCATACTTTTGTATGATATTCATTTCATGGGCATAAATCAACCTACTGCTCGATTGTCTATCACAGCAAGTGTAAATAATTTTGCTTCAAAAACGTATAAAATGAAGCATAAACTATTATTTATTGTATTTAATCTATTTATTTGCACTTTTATTATAGCCCAAGAAGATTCATCAAAAAAAAACAGACTCGATTTCGCAAAAACGTACTTTGAAATTGGCGGAACTTACCTTCCTTCTTTTACAGGAAAGCTATTAGAAAATAATACCATAACAACTTTTAATCATTCTGCAACTTTAAATTCATATCTAACATGGGGTGCTTTTCATTTTTGGGGACATACTGAATTTTATGTTACTTTCCCTTTAAGTCAGTTAAATTTAAATAAAAAAAACAGAGTTAGTCACGAACTAAGTCACAAAGTATCCACAGGTGTTAGAATATACCCTTGGGCAATGAAAGAAAGAAAAATACGACCTTATATTGGAGCTAATTGGGGAGCTATAGATTTTAAACAGGTATTAAAACCTGATGAAAATCAAAGTAGACTCTCCAAAGATTTTATGCTCAACTATGATGCCGGTGTTATATACAATTATAAAAAATTAGCCCTAAGGCTAGGAATTAATTATTTTACAGATAACAAATGGCAATATCCTTTAAGCAAAACCCTTTTATCAGAAATTAGAACTCCTAGAGTTTCTTTGCAAATAGGACTGCTTTATTCTTTTGATTCTACAAAAGATACCAGCGAAGAAAATATTGAAGAATGGAATAGTTACCCGACTGTTTCAAAATTATCTTATAATGCTAATAAATTTGGAGACTTTTTTATAGCTGCTGGACCATCAATTTCATTTTCACTTTCAAAATCTGAACATAATACTATTCAATTTCCTTATTTACAGCAAAAGCTAACTTCTAAAAACTATTTAGATATAACTTTGGGCTATCATTTTATTAAAGCGAATTTATTTACAGCCTTATCGTTCAGAAATCCATCTTTTGAAACCGAAGGTTTTGGCTCAAAACAAACCATTAAAAAGACTTCTTTAGCCTTAGAAATTAATAAATTTTTGACTGATTACTCTGGTTTTGCTCCGTATGTTGGATTGAATGTAGCATACGATAGGTTTAACTACGAGCAAAATATTGATGGAATTAAAACACAAAAAACAGTTACTAATAAAATAGAGCCTGGAGTTACTTTGGGTTGGGATATTGTACCTGGAAAAACCAATGAAGCTATTATATTAAGAACCAATTTAAGGTGGTATCCGTTTTCTAAATTTAATGTAAATGGGAGAAAATTTAATTTTAGTCAATTGGAATATAACTTAATTCAAGTGGTATTTTATCCTGAACGATTATTAAAAAAACGAAAAAAATAAAAAATACACCATCGAGTAGACAGCTCTTTTCATAATTGAGAAGAGTATGCCTCTCTTACCATCTGCCACATGGTATTTAACATTTGAGGCACACACTATATAAGAAAACATAAATCTTTTGGGCTTAATCAACAAGGTCTAAATGTATTTGTAAACTGTCTTAAAAATAAAATTCGACGTTTATAGCAGAAAAAATAAAAGCAAAATACTTATATTTAGCTAAGTAATAATTTAAAACAAATGCACTTATTAACTACCTAACATTACTTATACTAAAAACTAGAATCAATTTGAAATGACATTCTATAAAGAAAAATTAAGCCTTATTTTAAAAAAAATATTCGAAAGAGAAACACACTAGCATGGTTATAAAAACTCCTTATTTCATAGATAATAATTTTAATTTTATAATTATTGTTGTCCGATAAAAACTAATAAATCCCATTTTTAATTCTCTGCAGTCAGTAAAACCGTTGTTTTTTTATT
>CANMJA010000017.1 GCA_947498055.1 uncultured Tenacibaculum sp. | reverse complement strand
CGTTTATCTTATACAGACAATAATAACGATGGTACAATTACCCAAAATGAGATTATAGAAGAAAGTAACTATTATCCCTTTGGACTCAAACATAAAGGATACAATAATATCACTAACTCCCTAGGAAATAGTACCGCACAGAAGTTTGGTTATAATGGAAAAGAACTTGAAGAATCTTTAGGTCTAGACTGGTTGGAATATGGAGCTAGAAATTATGATGCTAGTTTAGGTAGGTGGATGAATATTGATCCACTTGCAGAAAAATATTATGAACACACTACTTACAATTATGTAGGATCTAACCCTATCATCAGAACAGATCCAACAGGAATGGAATGGTATACAGATAAGGATGGTAATTATAATTTTAACCCTGATTTAAATGAAGATAATGTAAAAGATATTTTAAATGACGGTGAACATTATGTTGGAAGAACAAAGTCTATTTCTATGCCTACCAATAGCTGGAGAAAGAGTAGTAAATATTATACATTAAATGCGGATGGCTCAGTTACAAATCTTAGTGGAAGTGAAAATTACAATATTGATTCAGGTAGTTCTGTTGAAATATGGGGTGGTAAGAAAGTTACTTCTTATGATGATAAACCTGCTGAGAATTTAACGGAAAATGGAGATAAATTCTCTTCTATTGATGGAAATACTTATCAGTTTTCTAATAATGAATGGGTTAAGCTAAGTGGTGTAAAGATCAATTTAGCTGGTCTTCGAGCTGGATCAACAGGATATGTACCTGTTAGAGGAGGAGAAGTTATGGTTGATCAGGCTTTAGTGACACAAGCTCAAACAAAAGTAGCAATAAAAGGAGTGGGTATTGAAGGTTTTGTCTCAGGAGGAATTGTTGAAAGTACTATAACAAAAAAGGTTGCATTACCTTCAGTGGGTACTGTTGCTCTAAGTATTATTTATAATATGTATAGCGGAATTATAGGGCAAGTTTCAGAAAATAAAGAACATGACAAAAAAGCTAAAAAAGCTAAAGATCAAGTAAGAAGAAAATATGGAGATCAAAAATAAATTTATAAGACTTACATTATTATTGTTATTATTTTGCTCTATTACAATAGTTGTTAATGTTGTTTTTTCTGTTTTAAAGGCTGAAGAAATAACTAAGATAAATATCCTTTTATCTGGAGGTTTTGGAATAGTACTATGGTTCTTTTTCTTAATAACTAAGAGGTTTGAGTAAGAAATAAAGATTAGTAAAAACTATAAATAAAAACTAGATCCCTGCTAGTCCTCGAATGTCTGAGTAAGGCTCGCGCCCGAATCCTTTCGGGTGACAACCAATAGTAAGTAAAACAATAAATAGAAATATATAAAGCCACCTTTTTCCGAGAGGTGGTTTTTGTTGTTTTAGAGGGTTGCTATATTTTTATCAAAGAAATCTTTAAACTTCTTTTTAGTTAACATGGTATCAATAATTTTAAGTACCACTAATTTATCTTCTTCTTCTAACTCATTAATAAGTTTAAAACGTTGATCTTCCGATTCTTCTTCAATTTTTATTTCTGTAGGTATATTATTACTATAATTAATAATAGAATCAATGGTCATTTTAAACATACGAGAAAGTATTTTAAGTTCCGATACTTTTACTTCTCTTGTATCCAGATGTCGCTGATTTGTAATCCAGATGTCGCTGATTTGATAGCGCAGAAATTTTTTCTGTGCCGAGTATGAGTAAGCAAACACGATAAATAAGAATATATAAAGCCACCTTTTACGAGGTGGTTTTTGTTGTTTTAAGAAAAAGCTTGTTTGGTTTTAAAGTTTTGAACTACGTTATCAATAAGAAAGAATAATTTACTTCTAGTTTCTTCGTCAAGTTGTTCGATATCATTAATACGTTTTAGAACATCTTTATTGTAAGAAGAAACTTTTCCTTCTCCTATTAAATAATCAATAGAAACATCAAATACTTTGGCGATTTTAAGAAGTATATCAATAGATGGTGTGTTAGTGTTACGCTCATAATTACCAGATGTCGTGGATTTGCTAGCGCAGAAATTTTTTCTGTGCCGAGTATGAGTAAGCATGGCACTCTCTACTTGAAACCACGACAAAAGGGTTCCCTCGCTAGTCCTCGAATGTCTGAGTAAGGCTCTCGCCCGAATCCTTTCGGGTGACCACAAAGAGTAATCAAACACAATAAATTATAATATATAAAGCCACCTTTTACGAGGTGGTTTTTTATTTATAAGCTTGTTGAGTTTTGTAGTCTCTAATAACAGAATCAATAATCGAAAATAAGTGTGTTTTAAAATCGGTAGACATATCTTCAATAGCTTGTAATCGTTGTAGTGTTTTTTTGTCAAAAGAAGCATTTATTCCTTCTCCAACAAGATAATCGAGTGAAACTTCAAAAGCATCAGCAATTTTTTTAGCAGCATCTACAGATGGAATTGCAATACCAGGCACTCTCTACATGAAACCACGACAAAACAGTTCCAACATTGGGAATACCCTGTAATAGTAAGGTATCAAAAACTTGAGAAGATAAGAGAAAGGAATATTCAAAATACGAATATTCCTTTTTCTATTTTTTAGCAGAAAATATAAAACTATAGATTCTTAAATTAAAGGCAGTACTATTTTGTTGGATATAATCATTTTTTATACTCAAAATGTATTCGATTACGAATTACAAGAAACGACAGCATCACAATCATTAAATTGTTGATTGGTTATAATTCTATTTTTTCTAGCTTCTAAAATTTGTTCTTTAAACCGATGCTTATCTGGAATTTTTCCTTGAATAATTTCCATGGTGGTATAACCGTATAATTCTGTGGGATACCTTTCATAATTATAATAGTGAACAAACCGTTCTAAAGATTGTAAATGTGTTTGGATATTTAAAGACAGCTTTCCATTCATAAATTCTGTTTTATAAATACTATGTGTACTCTCAGACATCGAATTAGAAAAAGGGAAGTCTTTCGTTTGAGCAGTAATCTTAGTAACTATTGGTGGAGCTTGTATATCGTGAATCCAAGTTAAGAGTTCTCCTTTATTCTCACTTCCACCGTCAGATAAAATATTAATTGGACTCACAGTATTCAGTAATTGATACTTCTCAAAAGTTTCTTGAAAAAGGTTTTTAATAAATTCACTGCCAGCTTTACCATCGGTAGAACTATAATGTAAAATGGCTTTTGAAAAATTGTCTTTTACAAAGGCAACTTTTTGTATTCCATCATTTTCCGTACGAACATTCGTAATATCTACATGTAACCATTCAAAAATACGAGAAGCTCTAAACCCTTTTTTCGATTTGCTTTTAAAACGTTTTGGTTTTTTATATCCTAAAGCAGATGCATATTTAAAAAAGGTCGATTTACCACAAGTAACAATCTTATTAATAACAACGTGATAATACAAAGTGGTTTTCGTTTTTCCGAAGTGTTTGGAATCAGTAACCAAATTTTCAATAGCCACGACTTCTTTGATTGTTAACTGATTCGGATGTTGTTTATAACATTTTTGAAACGGACTTAAACCACAAACCAGTTTTCTCTTCTGAGTATAATACCAATCTTTAGAAACTCCATAATATTTACAGGCTGTTACTACAGATACTTTAGATAGCGAGGCTAAGTGTTCTATAGAACCTACAATTTTAGAAGCATGTAATTGTAATAGTTTTTTATTTTGAGCAAACTCACCTAACATATTTAAATATCCTTTTCTAGTTTCTGCTAAAAATCGAAGTGATTTAAATAAGAATTTAGAAGCAAATACATCTTTTATAGCATCAAATTGGTCGATATAATCAGTTGTCCAATCATTACCATAATAATTTTCGTGAGCAAACTGATTCCAATTATAGCGAGTAGTTTTAGGTATTTGTGCAAGTTGTTTATCGTCTAGCATTCCACTAGCATATAAAATAATCACCAAAGGGTGATAATTTCGCTTGTACATTTTTCATAGCTTTTTCTGGGTGCGAATGTAAACTTTATTTTTAGATATGTGGACTTGTAGTCAGAGTTCTTTAAAAAAGGAATGCCAGAGAATGGTTAACTATCGTATTAAAACATCATAAACAAAGGATCTACAAAACATGAATTAATAAAATAACCACAACATTTTAACGTGTTGTTATTACTTTTAGAAATAACTAAAACATGGAGGGAGATATATTACATGACGTTATTCAAAACGGAAAATTAAAAATTGTTCTGCGTGATATTTACGATACCAATATTTAAATGTACCTAACTTCAAACCCTCTCGATCACTTAACTCCTTTTGGGTAATGCCTCCCAAAAGATATTCCTCTATTAACGATATTATCTTGTCTCGATTGTTTCTCTGGTTTAGTTTCATAAAACCAAAACTAAGTCTTATCTTAAAACCTCAAAAGATGTACTTTGCCGAAGGCTTACTTTAAATCAAAGTTTTCTGTATTTTTATAAAGTTCTTAAAATTATTTCGATTTATCTTAATAGTAAACTGAGAGCTAAATATTTTAATACCCAACTAATAAAAACATAAAGCATTGGTCGTAATTTAAAATGACAATAACTAACAAGAATAATAGTAGAAAGTTAACTGAGCATTTTTTCAGAAATGAGTACGGAAAAATGGTTTCTTTTATTACAAAATACATAGGAACAGGAAATGTACAAACTGCTGAAGATATAGTGCAAGAAACTTTATTAAAAGCAGTTGAATATTGGAAACATAACGGAATACCTGAAAACCCACAAGCTTGGTTATATACTACTGCAAAAAACTTGACTATCAATATTCTTAAGCAAAAAAAACATACATCTGAATTTAGTAATAATAGCATTTATCAAAATTCAGAACAACTTGAAATTGCAAATATTTCAGGAAAATTTATTTCTGACGAGCAGTTAAAAATGATGTTCTCTTGTTGTCATCCATCTATCTCTGAAAAATCTCAAATTTGTTTGATTTTAAAAATTCTTTGTGGATTTAGTATTTCTGAAATTGCAAATGCTTTTTTTGTTTCAACAGAAACTATAAACAAACGTTTAGTAAGAGGAAGGAAACAACTAAGAATAAACAATATTAACTTTGAGCTTCCCAGAAATATAAATAATAGACTCCCAATTGTTCTAAAAACCATTTTTTTACTTTTTAATGAAGGGTATAGTCCTACCCAAAAAAGTGAAGTTATAAGATATGATCTATGTTTTGAAGCTATTCATTTATGCGAAATTTTAACAAACAGCGAGGCAATACAAAGAAAATCTGATTGTTTTTCGTTATTAGCATTAATGTATCTTAATGCTTCTCGTTTTGACTCGAGAATGAACACTACCCACACAATTATTGAAATGGATAAGCAAGACCGTAAAAACTGGAATCAAAAACTCATAAATAAGGGTATTGATAATCTGAATAAAGCTGTTTTAGAAAAACAAATTTCACCATATTTGATTTTAGCTACCATTTCTGCCAATCATTGTATAGCTTCAAGTTTCGAAAAAACAAATTGGAGAGAAATTCTATCGCTGTATGACAGTCTTATAGAATTAGAAGACACGCCTATTACTCGACTAAACAGAACCGTTGCTCTTTCTAAGGTAAAGGGAATTAAAATAGCGATTATAGAATTAGAAACACTCAAAAAAGAAACATCTTTGAGTAAAAACCATCTTCTATACTTCACCTTAGCTGAATTTTACAAACTAGAAAATAAGATAGATAAAGCCAAAGAAAGTTACAATAAGGCAATATCTTTAGTTAAAAATAAACGAGATGCTATATTTATTCAAAAAAAATTAACCCAAGTTGTCCCTATTTAGCCAATTCAATTGTCTTATACATATATAATCTATTAATTAAAAGAACTAATTATGAAAGAATTTATGTTATTTATTAGAAACGAAGGAAATCCAGTTGCTGAATTTTCTCCTAAACAACAACAAGAACATGTGCAAAAAGTGGGGGCTTTCATTCAAAAAATGGTTTCAGAAGGAAAAATGAAAGCCGCTCAACCTCTAGAAATGCAAGGTAATATGGTTTCTTATGAAAATGGAAGTTTTATAGATGGACCATTTAACGAAACTAAAGAAGTAATTTCTGGATATTATCATATTTTGGCAAGTGATTTAGAAGAAGCAATTAAAATTGCTAAGTCTGATCCAAGGTTTGAGGATGGAAAATGGCGGATAGAAATTCGTCCAATTATGAAAGTAGACGGGATAAATAAGTAAAAACAGAATAAAGACCACTTTTTAAGAGATTAAAAAGCATAGGGCAAGTTAGGTGCGTTCATTATTTTATTAGGCTATCGTTTATAAAACTGATTTATTTAGATAATTCACTGAATACCAAACTAAAATCGAAGTACTTCCCTCCTGCCCTATGCCTCTTATATTTGGCGGAAACACTCATGCAAAAACAACAATGTAAAACACTTATTTACAGATACTTAATCGAATTAAAATTTCAAAAAGAACCATTATAACTAGATGTATATTAAACTAAATAACTAACAATAATTACATAAAATGATGAGTGAGCTAGAAAATTTTCTTAACAAAAATAACCTAAGTCAAAAATCTATTTCTATAATTTGTAATTCTTGGAACGAGGAAATCACTATTAAGAAAAAAGATTATTTATTAAAAAAACATCAAAAAGAAAACTATTTGTATTTCGTTATTTCTGGCTGTATAGCTTTAGTAATTGAAAATGAAAACAAAAATTCAGTTTTGGGCTTTGGTTACACCAATTCAATAATAACATCATTTATTTCTTTTACAACTGAAACCCCTACAGAGCTATCTCTTTTAGGAGTTTCTGAGTCTAAAATTTTAAAAATCTCTAAAAATCAATTAAACCAACTAGTAAACAGTAATTCTGAAATTGCTAAATGGTATCATACTATCATCGAAAAAACGTTAGTAGGTCATCTAAAACGACAAATAGAATTAATCACTTTGTCTCCAAAAGATAAGTATCAATTATTTATAAAAAGGAGTGGGCATTTAATCAATTCAATACCATTAAAATATATTTCTTCCTATTTAAATATGACACCCGAAACTTTAAGTAGGGTTAGAACTTCTATTTCTTGATCTCGATCAAGGAAACTCATCTTTATTCTATGCAATTTTGTAAAAAAAGATGAGACTTAAACAAGGACAAATAGTTCCAAATTTTGAAACGTTAGATATTCACGGAAATAAAATAAACTTACACAAACTATCTAACCAAAAAGTGTTACTAACTTTCTTTAGATATTCTGAATGTGCTTTGTGTAATTTAAGAATTTCTGAATTACAAAAAGAATCTAAAAAGTTAAAAGAATTGAACATAAGATTAATAGCTGTATTTCAAAGTAGTAATAAGAGTTTAACACAATCAATTTACAATAAACATCTATTTGATTTCATTATAATTTCAGATTCGAAACTAAAATTATACAACCTCTTTCAAGTAAAACCTTCTTGGGTAAAA
This sequence comes from uncultured Tenacibaculum sp., assembly GCA_947498055.1. Taxonomy (GTDB): domain Bacteria; phylum Bacteroidota; class Bacteroidia; order Flavobacteriales; family Flavobacteriaceae; genus Polaribacter. The sequence continues at coordinate 85,064 of CANMJA010000017.1, read as the reverse complement.
CTAATACGAACTGCTTCTTGGAAAGGAATAAAAAGTGTGATTAAAGCTTATAAAAATGGTTTCAAACCTGGAGGGAAAATAGAAGGGAAATTTCATCAAATACCTGCGGATTTCCTAATAAATAGAGAAAGAATTATTGAGATTGCTCATTATGGCAATAGTATAATTGACCACATTCCTATTAAAAAAATTATAAATAATGTAACTACATAAAGATGGTTTTTGTACAAAAACAATATGCTAAACATCTAAAACGAAGTCAAAAAATGTGAAAGTATAATTTAGCAACCAGCAGAAATTCCATTTAAAGTTTTATCCAAACTATTTTATTTTTAACAAAACTCTTAAAAATCATAACTGACTGTACAACAATTAATTAAATTTAACTCATTATATATTTTATACACTCTATATATATATGAAATAAAACTATAACTTAGCTCAGTGATTATTAAAGAAAAAGTGAAATATTTGTTTATCACTTTGCGTTTTTTATAATGAAATATTATAAAACAATTTGAAATTAATCTAAATTTGAAATTATGTATAAAACTTTGAAACCATTACTAGTCCTTTTTTTACTCTTATTTTTTTCTTGTAAAGAAAAAAAAACAAACTTAGATACAAAAAAAAATAAAAAGGAAAACTTAGTTGAAACAAAAACAGAATTTAAGTCTGAAAAAACAACTCAATCTCACCTTGCTAAAGCCCAATATTATCGTTGGTATCAATTATATGAAAGACCAATGAATGAATTACGAATTGCCAATCAAATGGATATGTTTATAGATACTATCGTTATAAAAAGTGCTGCTGGTGTAATGAAAGGAAAAGAAAATTATCCTGAAAGATTAACAGCTTACAAGGGTTGGAAAAATGCACATCATGTTCAAAATGTAAAGGTAATTACTAATGAAGAAGGCCAAACACAAATTATAGCAGACATTAAATATCAAAATATACAACCAGATGGAAAAAAAGGAAGCTATACAATTGACTATTTAATTGATGTAGAAAATAATTTAAAAGAACTACCTAAATTACTAAAAGTTTCGATAAAACCAACAGGAGAAACTCAAGACATTTTTAAAGACGCTTATCCTAACAATCGTGTAAATTCACTTATGTATTATTGGATAGCTAATATGGAACAACTTGATGGTAATGTAAAACCATTTAAAGAATTACTAACAGAAGAATTTCAGCTTAATTTTTCTACCTCTTCAAAAATCAACAATTTATCAGAACTTGAAACATGGCTTAATGGAACTCCTACACAATTAACACAAAGCAGTCATCACCCTGAAAATCTTCATATAAAAGTAATTGATGAAAAAACTTTTGAAGTATCTGTTGCTTTTGACTGGTATGCTATTGCTAAAAATGGACAAAAAATGAAAGCTAAAACACAACATAAATGGATAGTAATTGATAATCCTAATGAAAAATTTGCCAGAATTAAAAAAGCAGATGTAAGTCAAATAGAACCTTTATCTATGGTAAAATAAATATGAAAAAACAATCTATAACATCTAGTTTTTTACTAAAAATTAGGCTTTAAATATTCGGCTAATTTTAATATTAGCCGAATATTTATAAAGAAAAAGAGGTTAAAAAACGCCTATTATTTTTTCATTTAAAATGAAGTTTTTGTACGCTACCTATCTTTGCTAACTTTAACTTTTCTACTTTTTTAATCCCTTTTTACTCACAAAATCTTTTTGTTTGACAAATTATTAATAATTATTTTCAGCTTCTAGAGTATTCTACTGAATTAAAAATAGTTAGTAATTGATGATAGTAACAGTTAAATAATAAGGCACCTATTATAGTCTGAATGCAATAATTTTTCAATACGAAGGTTATAACTTGAACAATAATGGTTTAGTAATAAAGAATTCTTAGTTTTTTACTACATTAATTTCTTATAGCAAACACTAATATCTATTTAAAATGAGAATCCTCACCCTATGTTCTTTAATCATATTTGTATGTATTTCTTGTAAAGAAAATAAAAAAGAGCATGTTACTATTGTAAATTCTGAAAATAACTTAGAACAAAAATTTAACGCTTATTGTTTTTTTAAACTAGACGATAAATATTCTACAGAAAAAGATAGCTTAGTTATTAATTCTTGGTTAAAAGAAAAATCTTTATTAATCCTTACAAAGGATTCATTAACAAATATTTTTAGTCAAAATGGTGGAGGGCCAAATGGTTCTCAGTGGAATCCTGCAACTGATTTGTATGTTGCAACGGTAACATCTTCCCTTCCGGCAACCGAAACTCCCAAATTGTATATAAATGGGAAGTTAAGTTCAAAACAAATTTATAAATACAATTCTAATTTAACTTGGTATGTTGTAAAAAAAGACTTTTGGGAAAAAGAAATTAGAAAAATAAATTCTACAGATATGCAAAAATTATATTCTCCAGAACTTCTGAACGAAATTAAAGAGAATAATTACCATTCAATAGAATATTTGACTCAAGGAAAAATATTAAAATTTGAAATTGCTAATAACAAAGAAAAGTTAACCAAGTTTTTTCATGCAACAAATGGTGAATAAAATTACTTTTTAGAAATAGCATCTATGCAAACATTATATTTAACAATTAATTACTAGCTGTTTATATTTTCTCAAACAACTAATTGAGATGGAAAGATCTGCGTATACATTTCTTTTGCTTTATTAGTTAAGTATGGATACATATTTTGACTCACCAATAGTGAATATTCATCTATCGATTTTTCTGTTAAAACATCTGCTTGTATTAATGTTGAAGAAAACCAAAAATTACTAATTACCTCTACTCTTTTAAATAAATTTTTATATTCATTTTTCAATAATTCTTCCCTAAAAAAACCGTTTAAAATGAGAATATCTAACATTTTTAAAAACTCAATTTCTCGTTGTTTAGAAAGTTGAGAATAATGCTGCTTTATCTTCTTATTATTTCTTGTAATCGCTACAAAATCTAATAAGAAAAAACGATGCTCATAAAGTATTTTAAAAATTTCTGTAGAAATGTTAAAAAATGATTTTAATATATCTTCTTTTGGAATTAAAATGATCGTATCTATTTTTTTTACTAACTGAAAGTACAACGTTTCAACAATATCTTCTCTTTTTTTAAAATGATATTGAAGATTGCCTACACTAATTCCTACTTCTTCTGAGATAGTTCTTAAGGATACATTTGATATACCTAAATTGTTAAAAAGCTGTAAGGATTTGAATAAAATCTTTTTTTTAGTTGTATTCATTACAACAAATATATAAATTTTAGTACAATTGTACTAGCTTAATTATTTTATTTAGTACATTTGTACTAAACAGAATATTATTGCTTATGTATATTGATATTATTGGAGGCGGAATAGGAGGTTTAACAACTGCTATAGCTCTAGAACAAAAAGGTATTAAAACTAGAGTTTTTGAGCAAGCTAAAGAAATAAAGCCCACAGGGGCTGGTATTATTTTAGCTAGTAATGCTATGCAGATATTTGAGAAACTAGGACTAAGAAAAATTATAGAACAAAATGGGCATTCTATTTCATCGATGAATATTATTAATCAAAATTTGAACCCAATTTCTAAAGTAGATTTATCTTATTTTGAAAAAAAACACGAGGTAAAAAACATTGCTATTCACAGAGGTATTTTACAAAAAATTTTAATAGACAAATTGGAAAAAACTACTTTAAAATTAGATCATCGATTAAAAAACATAGAATTAAAACAAAAAAAACACTTATTAGTCTTCGAGAATGGAATAAAAATAGAATCTTCTGTATTAATTGCTGCAGATGGTTTAAAATCGATGGTACGTCAAAAATTATTTCTAAATAATACTATTAGAAATGCCAAACAAATTTGTTGTAGAGGTATTACAAATTTTAACTTACCTATTATGTATAAAAACGAGTTAAATGAAGTTTGGCACCAAACGAATCGTTTTGGTTTTGTTCCAATAGCAGAAAATAAAGTGTATTGGTATGCTTTAAAATCTTTTAACAAGTATAAAGAAGAACTTACAACCAACAAGATACAATCTTATTTTAAAAATTGTCATTCAATTGTTAATGAGATTATTCATTCTACTAACGAAAAAGAAATATATACTGCAGAAATATTAGATTTAAAACCAACAAAAAATTGGTACAGAGAAAACGTGTGTTTATTAGGTGATGCTGCACATGCTACAACCAACTCCTAATATGGGACAAGGAGCTTGTCAGGCTATTGAAGATGCATATGTAATTTCAGAATTAATAAATAAGTACAATATAAATTATGCTTTTCAAGAATTTCAAAAAATAAGATTACCAAAAGCACATGCAGTTGTTAATACTAGCTGGATGATTGGAAAAATTTCTCATTTAGAGAATCCAATTTTAAGTAAACTCAGAAATCATCTTATGCGCTCTACTCCTTCTTTCTTGAATAGAAAACAAACCGCAAATTTTTTTCAAATTCCAACTCTATGATCACAATAATTCTATCTTCCATTTTATTTTTCATTTTTATTTTACTAGCTAGTTTTCACTTCTATTGGTTATTTGGCGGAATTTGGGGTTTAGATAAAGTTATTCCCTCAAAAAATATAGATGCTAATATTATTTCAATTCCAAAATTTGTAACTTTTCTAGTAGCACTTATACTCGTTTTTTTTGCTGTAATGTATCTTATTAAATTTTATCCTATTCATTTCTCTTTTCCTTCTTTAGTAATAAAATCAGCCTATTGGTTTATACCTTCTATTTTTATGTTACGCGCAATAGGAGATTTTAAATACGCTGGTTTTTTCAAGAAAATTAAAAATACAAAGTTTTCAAAAGCAGACACAAAAATATTCTCTCCATTATGCCTCATAATTAGCATTTTAGGATTAATATTATTGTACTAACAAAACAACATCTACTTGAAAAATAAAAACATTTTAAACTATTAACTTTAAATTAACTTTTTATTTACAATTAATTTACATTTATAAGAACGCTTTGATTTTCTCATTTATTTATCAATTAGATAAATAAGCTATTATCTAACTATCATATTTATAAAATCACCCTATATTTTTTACAAATAAAAATTACTAAAAGCTTATCGTTTTTTAAATTTCAGACTCTATTTTTATTTTACAAGGGAAAGTTTATTTTTTTTATCTACATGCTATTAACTGCATCTAGTAAATATCATATTCACAATAAAACGACTATTTTTTACCAAAAATCAATATTTTTCTCATCAAAAAACCTCAAAAACAAGGATTTAAAGTCTTTTTATTGTTTTTTTTTATTAAAACTATAATAACATATAAACTAAAGATTGTATATAAATTTGCAGTGTATTAAATGACAATAAATTAAACATAACATTTAAAAACATTCCTATATGAAATCTATTAAATTAATTTTAACCGTTTTTTTAGTTTTATCATTTAGTTTTATAGCAAAAGCTAATAACAAACCTTCATTTGATAAAACAACTTCTATCCTTACTAAAAAAGTACATAATTTACTAAAGGAGCCTGATTTTATTTTAGAAAGAGATTTTTCAATTACTCTTGAGTTTATGGTAAATGATAAAAATGAAATTGTTGTATTATCTGTAGATACTGATTATGACAAAAGTGTAATTGAAGATTATATTAAATCGAGATTAAATTATAAAAAAATTGGAAAGAAAATAAAATCTAAAGCTTATATTTTATCTGTAAAAATGGTTAAAGTATCATAAGTTAATAGTATAAAATTAAATTTTCTTTTAAACAAGATTATTTTAATTATCGTCTCTAAATAGAACTTCAAATTAGTTTTAAAACATTTTAAACGTCAAAGTGTTCTAGAACTAATTTGAAGTTTTTTCTGTTTACAAATAGTAATCTCTATGCCAACGCTGATGCTTTGATTTTCAATTTTTTTATTCATAAAGTCGAGTTGTAATCCTATTTTATATCATAACAGCCGTTTCTCAAATTTTTTATTGAGGGTATCGATTGTGAACATTCTAGTTTTAAAACAACTCATTATGAAACATAGAAATCAGGTTCTAGAAGAAAATTAGGACACTGTCCAAAATTTTAGTTGAAAATTATTTCGTTCTTGTTCTCTTTTTTAGTTTAAAAATTCTATCATTATAATATGTAGTAAGTTCTTCTACAAATGACATCGGTTTTTCGTAAGTCGTTAATACTTTATAAGTATATTTCTCTAACAACATTTTTAATTCCATCTTTAATCGTTCTACTTCTTTTTTCAAGTATTCGTTGTTATCTGTACGTACTTTTATTTTTGAAGGTATTTCTTGTAGTTTTACGACTGTATTTCCACTAAAAATATGCGCGTGATAATTTTGTAATTCTTCTAAAGTTCCTGATTTATATATTTCAATAAGTTTAGTGGTTACTTCGTTTGCTTTTTCCTGCCCTTTTTCTTGCATTGAAAACTTATCAGGGTGCACAAATAACATTGCTTCTTTATACAATCTTTTTTTCTCTCTTAAAGTGTCTTTCTCTTTTTCTGCAACTTTCTTTTTTAGTGGAATTATGCCTGTGGGTTCTTTGTAGTTTTTCCCTTTTCTCTTTTGCTCTAATCTTTTTAGTTTCTTAGCTTTCTTTTGTTTTTTATATAAAATGGTCAACTCTCTTTCTTCTACTAAAAGATCTGCTATCGCATTTCGAAGAGATTGTTCAAAAGGAAATAATTGCTTCTCTATTTCCTTAATTTCTAATTCAAGAGTTTTAATAACCTCTTCTAATGTAGAAACAAATTCTGAATTATTTTCTATTGGAAGGTTCATGATATTTAATATGATACCTGTTTTATTATTTCTTCAATATTGTAAGCTTCTAATTTTTTATCATCCACTAATTTATTTTTCTTTATAAAATAAAATATGTCTCTAAAAAACTCTAAACATTCACTCAAATATTCTTTATCGTTTTTCAAATTATTAGGTTTATTAATATAATTAAGACATCTATTAATAAACAAAATAACTATATCAAATTGCCTTCCCTGAAATAAAAAGAAAATATGACTTACATAAGTTACAAATTCATGTTCAGGAATATTTCTTCTATAAAACCTAAGAGGTGTTCGTTTTTTTATTCGTTCAATATAATAATCTATACTAAAACTAATTGGTGACCAATCAAAATTTATAAATTCATCTAAAAGTTCACCTTCAATATTTGAATACTCAATATAGTAACCAACAGGGCAATCAAAATTAGGCCCATATAATCTTTTAGAATAAATATTAATTCTTGTTCCAATTTTTGAGTCTCCTTTTTCATTAATCTGAAATTCAAACCTTCCAAATTTATATATCAATTCATTCCTATTATTCCCTTCTAAAAAATCAACATCAACCTCCAGATCTTCTTTAATAGCTATATCAATAATAGCATCTATAGAATTAATAGCTCTTTCTTTTAAATTATATTTATTAGCTATATGAAGTATTGTATTTTTAATCTCGATTTCCATTTTTGAGTGACGATATTAATCTTTTATCTTTTCTTCTGTAAGATAGTAAGCCCAATTCGTATTTGTTCATAAGAAATTTTCTCTCCTAAAAATTCGAAATAAGGTTTTAAAGCTGTTTCGTTCTTTAATACTTTTTTTGCATTTCCTATTAGTTTTAAAGTATTAGCATCAATAAACTCATCTAAACTTACATCTTTACCTTCTAAATATAATTTAGATAAATGTGAAAAAATAGTCTGCGCTTTTAATTTTCTCTTGACTGCTATTTCTTCAATAGAAAAACCTTCTTTATATAACTTAAATGTTTCTAGTGTGGTATCTTTTTTTCCTTTCTTCTTTTCTTTTATAAAAGTGTTAATTTCTTCCATAAACTCTCCTCCATACACTTCTAATTTACGCTGTCCTACTCCACTAATTGCTAAAAACTCGTCATCCGTTTGCGGACGTTCTATTTCTAATTGTCTTAAAGTAGCATCACTAAACACCAAATAAGCAGCTATATCTTCTTCTTGCGCTATACGATAACGTAACTTTCGTAAACGTTCAAATAAACTATCTTGTAATGCTGGTGTTCTTTTTGCTTTCGATTTTCTCTCTCTTGCTGCTGTTTTTGTTTCTTTCTTAAATTCAACTGGCGTTGTTAATTGTACTTTTTCACCATCAAACAATATTTTTTTAGAAAAATCTGTTAATTGTAGTACGTTATTTAAATGAAAGGCTATTTGGCAATATCCTTGGTTAATTAACTGAACAATATAGTGTTGCCAATGTTGCCAAGAAATATCTCGACCAACTCCATATGTTTTTAAAGTTTGGTAATTTTTATCGTACACCGCAGCGTTTTTTGCTCCTCTTACTACATCTATAACGGTACCCATTGCTTCTTTTTGCTGTAAACGATAAATAGCCGATAATGCCTTTTGAGCAATGATGGTGCCATCGAAAAATTTTGGCGGATTTTTACAAACATCACAGTTTCCGCAATTTTCTTCTATCAACTCGCCAAAGTAACTTAATAAAATTTTTCGCCTACAAACAGTAGCTTCTGAAAATTGTTTCATACGCTCTAACTTGGCTTCTTGTACTTCTTTATTTCCTGTATTTGCTATAAATTGACGTAACTGAATGACATCTGCATAACTATGAAATAATAAAGCTTGTGAAGGCAAACCGTCTCGTCCAGCACGACCTATTTCTTGATAATAACCTTCTATATTTTTAGGCATATTATAATGAATTACCCAACGTACATTCGATTTATCGATACCCATACCAAAAGCAATGGTTGCACAAATAATGGCTACTTCATCTTTTATAAAATCTTCTTGCGTTTTTGCTCGCTCATCAAACGTTAAACCTGCATGATATGCTTTTGCATCGATTCCTTTTTGTTGTAATTTACTAGCTAACTGCTCGGTTGCTTTTCTACTTAAACAATAAACAATTCCCGATTCTGAAGGTCGTTTTTGAATAAATTTTATAATTTGTTGTACTCTATCGTTTGCTGGTCTAACTTCTAAGGCAATGTTTTCTCTGTTAAAAGAACTTACAAATTTTGTAGCGTGTGGCACAGATAATTGTCCTAAAATATCTTCCTGCGTAGCTTTATCGGCTGTTGCAGTTAATGCTACAATTGGCACCTCAGGTAACGATTTTTTCAGAAAAGATAACTGCTTGTATGAAGGTCTAAAATCGTGTCCCCATGCAGAAATACAGTGTGCTTCATCTATCGCTACACAGCTTACATAGTTTTGATTTAGTATGTTTTGTAATAATGGTAAACTTTCTGGAGCTACATATAATAGTTTTATGGTTTTATTTGCTACTGCATTAAAAACTGCTTGCTGTTCTTGTTGTGACTGGCTGCTATTGTAATAAGTTGCTGGTATTCCGTTTGCTTTTAAACTATCTACCTGGTCTTTCATTAAAGCTATTAAAGGGGAAATAACGATTGTTATTCCCTGAAAAAATAACGCTGGTAATTGAAAACAGATAGATTTTCCTCCACCTGTAGGCATAATTACTAACGTATCTTTTTTCGCTAATATATTTTCTATAATCGTTTTTTGCTTTAACCGAAAACTGTCATACCCAAAGTTAACTTTTAATTTTTCTAATAATTCTTTTTCGCTAATTTCTACCATAGAACAAAAATAAAAAAAACGAAGAGTTTAGCTCTTCGTTTTAAAATATTATATATGTCTTTTGATATTTACTATTTGTGTGAACCATCACAAAATGGTCCATTTTTAGTTACTTTACAAGCACATAAGTATTTTGTTTCTGTTTTTTCTGCTGTAAAAACGGTAGGACTCATTCCTGTTCCTCTGTGTTTACCGTCACATAGTGGTTGGTTTTCAGATAAACCACAAGTACACCAAGCATAGTTTTTTCCTGCTTCTAATTCAACTGGCATTGGAGTATCTCCTGCTCTCTTTGGTAATTCCATTATCTCTTGTTTTAAAGCAGAAATATACTTATTTTTTGCAGGATAATTAGCGCTTACATCTAATTTGACATGAGTCTTAATAAACTTAAAAAATCACAAATAAACTTCTAAAATTTTTGCATCTGTCGCTTTTAAATGTACTTTTTGAATAGTTGCTGGTAATACTATTGTTTCTCCTTTATGCACCAAAAAATTCTCCTTTTCGCATTCTATTTCAAAACTACCATCTACGCACATATATATTACAAAAGAATCTAACTGACTATAATCTTTTTCAACTGTTGTTTTTAATGCAATGATATCTGTTTTAAAGTATGGAGAGTGTACTAGTTTTGAAGATTGATTTTCTTCTAAACTATAATTAGTTTTATAATTTTCATGTACTGTAAAATCTATTGCTTTTAAAGCTTGTTCTGTGTGTAACTCTCTTTGTTTTCCTGATATTTTATCTACTCTCTCGTAATCATAAATTCGATAGGTAATATCTGAAGTTTGTTGTATTTCTGCCAAAACAGTTCCTGCTCCTATGGCATGAACTCTGCCTGTTGGAATGTAAAAAGCATCTCCTTTTTTTACTTTTTCAGCATTTAAAATATCTAAAATATTTCCTTCTTCTAAGGCTGCTACATATTCTTTTTGTGATACTTCTTTAGTAAAACCGATAATTAACTCGGCATCTTCATCGCTATCCATAATATACCACATTTCATTTTTACCAAAAGAATCGTGGCGTTCTTTAGCTAATTCATTATTTGGGTGTACTTGAATAGATAATGGTGTTTTAGCATCTATAAACTTAATTAAAATAGGAAAAGCTTCTCCAAATTTCTTATAAACTTTGTCTCCAACAAAATCTCCTTTATAGGTGCGTATTAATTGTTTTAATGTTTTTCCTTTTAAAACTCCATTTGCAACTATAGATATAGCTCCTTTAACATCTGAAACCTCCCAACTTTCTCCAATATTAGTTTTGCTAGATTTCTTTTTAAAAGTTTGTATTAACTTTTCACCTCCCCAAATCTTTTCTTTTAAAATGGGCTCAAACTTTATTGGGTATAACTTCATTTTATTACCTGTATAGTTTTTTTTAATCTTCTTTTACAAACGACAAGATACTTTAAAAAAGTAATTAAGAGTACTGCTTTCTTTTATTTACTTTCTTTCTATTTGATAAAAACATCTTTAGATTTAAAAACTCTCTCAGTATAAAAAACACCTAATAACAAATAAACTTTTATTTATCGTAATGGATTTCCTTTTAATTTTATTTTACATTTTTTACGAAAGCTTGCATTTTGCTTCTTATTGGTAACCTTATTGTTTTCTAAATTTATGTATCCTATTTTAGGAAGTTCAGAAAGTTTTTTATAATCTGCTATTTGGTTAGACTTTATCGTTAAAAAATACAATCCTTTTAATTTTGCAATTGGATTTACATTTTTAATTTGATTACCATCTAATTCTAATACTCCTAACTGTGCAAGATTAGAAGAAAAACTAAGTTTACTAATTTTATTAAAGGATAGTTTTAATTTTTTTAACGTGATCATTTTAGATATTGGAGAAATGTCTTTTATCTGATTATGATTTAATTCTAAATCTTCAATTTCTTTTAATTTTTCTAACTGACTTACATCAGAAATCTTATTATTTGATAAATACAAGTATTTTAACTTAGGTAGGTTTTGTAAAGAAGAAACCTTAGATATCTGATTGTTATTTGCTTTAAAATTAACCAAATTCATATGATTGTTTAGCATAGAAATATCTGATATCGCATTTTTAGAGACATTTAATGCTTGTATTTTGGTGATATTTTTTAAAACAGAAATGTCTGTAATATTATTATCCTCTAATCCAACATATTTTAAAGAAGTAAAATTAGCTAGAGGAGAAATATCTTTTATTTTGTTCTCTGATAAAAACAAAGTATGTATTTTTATATGATTGCTTATCGAACTGATATCTGTAATTCCTTTCGTTTTTCCTAAATTTAAATAACCCAATTTATTCATTCCTATTAAAGGTTCTATGTTATTTATTTCATTGTTATAAAGGTTTAAACGATGTATTTTCACCAAACCTGCTAAAGGAGAAATATCTTTTATTTTATTATTTGCTAGCTTTAATTTCCTCAAATTAACTAGGTTTTTTAATGGAGATATATCGCTAATATTATTCTTATCTAGCTTTAAATTAGTTAATTTCGTTAAGCCTGACAGTTTAGAAATATCTGTTATTTTTAAATTATACAATCGAAGATATTGTAGATTTACTAAAAATTGAATACCTTCTAAAGAAGAAATAGTACCTTTTTTAATTTCTAATTTTGTTATACTAGCTAAGTCTTCTTTGGTGATAGCTGCTCCTTTAGATTTATTTAACTCTTTTAATATGTGCTTTTCTAAATTAGCATCTTTAAACATTTTGTTTGTTTGTGCAAAAGAGCTATGAAATGCAATAAAGATTACAATAATACTGGCTAATAAATTTTTCATTTTTATGTTTTTATAATGTTACTTTTAACTACCTAAAAAAATTACTCTTCTGGTTTGAGTAAACCAATTTTTAAGGACTTTACAAGTTTTAAAAATCTGTAGAAGCTCCTTTTGAGATAAATTTATAATTTTACTTCTATTAAATTAGATACTTTTTTAAATGTTTCGTCTTTCTTTACAGGGTTTTTATATAAATAAACACTAGATAAATTTTCAGTTAGTTTTAGTAATACTCTTATATCTGAAATATGATTATTGGAAGCACTTAAATGTTCTAATTTTAATAGTTTTTCTAAGGAATTAATATTAGAAATTCCATTTTTATTCATTGTTAACCTTTCTAAATTAGTGAGATTTTTTAAGCTAGATATATCTGAAATATTATTTCCATTCATATCTAAACTTTTAAGTTTTGTCATGTTTTTTAAAGGTTGAATACTTTGAATTTTACAGAATTGAATTCCTAGTTCTTTTAAGTTTACTAATGACGAAATAGCAGAGATATTGGTGATTTTTTTATTACTATACATCCATAATCTTTCTAAATTAATCAAACCTGAAAGTGCTTTTATATTTTGAATAGGCAACGAAGACATAGACAAACTTTTTAATTTAGTAAGCTTTGCTATAGGACTTATATCTGTTACCTCTGTTTTACTAAATCTAAGATTAGATAATTCTTTTAATTGACTTAATACTCCTATATCTTTTATTGGGTTATATTGAATTGCTAGAAGTTTTAACTTTTTAAAATTTCTTAATACAGAAATATCTGATATGTTATTTTCTGCTATACCTAGTTTTTCTAGGTTTATGAGATTCTTTAAAACACCAATCTTTTCTATACCATTATCATTAATATATAATTCTTTTAAACTCGTTAGTTTGGCTATTTTACTAAGATCTTTAATTTTAGTATTTATTACATTTAATTTCTCTAAGTTTTTCAGTTCTTTAAGTCCTCTAAAACTTTGTATAGTTGCACCTCGTAAACTTATTTCTCTTAAATTTACTAAATGTTTTACCCCTTTAAAATTTGTTATTTGTTTAGAACTTAACCTAAGTATTCTTACTCTTTCGACTTGTTTTGCTGTAATTTTCCCATTTTTATTACGAATAATCTTTCTAACTGCCGCATCTATATTTTTATCTTCAAAACGAATGTCTGATTGTGAAAATAGAGATGGTGTGGTTAATAGAATTGCGATAACAAAGGCAAATAATTTCATTTTTATTCTTTTTAAAATCTTATTAAGTATATTGTATAATACAAATATGGTTGACTTATTTCTCCAAATAAAAGACAATTATATATTTGATCTCTTTCAATCTATTTATGCCCTCTTTTAGTATTTATTAGGTTTTAGATTGATGAAAGTGATTCTGTCTTTTTTAAATTAGAACCTTATTTATTAACTTAAGCAAGAGGTTTAAGATTCTTTAGAAGTATTGAGCTAAATAAATATTTGTGATTTGTATTTTAAAAAGTGTTATAAGAGAAAATTACTTTAAAAGTTCTTCTACTTCTTTTCGAAAACTAGCGCTATTCCAATCTGCAGATCCGGATTTGTCTACTCTAATATTTCCTTTTTTATCTATTAGAAAAGTTCTTGGAATAGATGTTACCGGAGGTAAACCTTCTAAATAGTTTCCATTAGATTGATAAACCGGAAAATTGTAGCCTTTATTTTTAAAAAAAGCATCAACTTGTTTCCAGTTTTCATTCGTTATAAATACAAAAGCTATTTTATCTTTGTATGCATTATAAAATTCTTGAATATAAGGCAATTCCGCTACGCAAGGTGGACACCAAGTTGCCCAAAAATTAAGAAAAACCACTTTGTTTTCTAACTCTGAAAAATTAATTTCTTTGGTATTTAATCCTTGTAACTCCCAATTGTAATTAGAAATCTTAGGGCTATCTGTTATTTTTTCTATAGATGGCGAAAAAGACATTTGACGTATAAACCATATTCTTGATGGTTTATAAAACATTAAAAAAAGTACAATTACAAAAATTAAATTAGATAATGTTAAGTGTTTTTTCATAAACTATTCAGTCTTAAAATAAGTGTTTAACTTACTTTTTAAGTATACTTAATTATAGGCATACTATTTTCTAGTATCTATTTATGCTTTAAGATATATATACTCTAACTTAAAATTAAGCTATTTTATTTTTTCTTCTTTTCGCTTTCTTCGCTTGTTTTTTCTTTAATTCTAATAAAATTAGTAATCCATTAAAAACTATGAAAAGCATAGGCCAAAAAGGAAATTCATTTTCATCAAACCCTAAAACATGTAATGTTAACATAGTAAATGGTGCTAATGGAATTAAAACAAAAGCAAAAATTTTAATATACAAAACGCCATTTACCAATCGTAAAATATTCAATTTTAAAAAACCTAACGGATTAGTTTTCATAAAAAATAGATTCTTAAAAAGATACAGTAATAATAAAATATTAATTCCTTGTAAAACTCCATAATTTACATAATACGGAATAAAGGTTAACCATTTTTTAAATACAAAAAAAGATATTAAGGACACTGAAAGTAACATTCTTATTATAAAAGATTTTTTTTTATTTACTATTATGTGTTTTAAAAAAGTATCTCTCTCCTTTAGTTTTTCTATTATTTTTTCAGGAAAAAATATAAAAGGATTTAAAAAGCTAAGTAGTATGAAGAGAATAGAAGATACTATTTGAAATTGTAAACCTCCTATTAGGTAATTTATATATCTATTTTCATTTTCTACACTTTGGGCTCCATATAACAACATGCTTATTATTGTTACCACTATTAATAATGCATAAATAGTAATGTTTATAATACTATCTCTTCGTATAAGTTTTTTTTCGTTCTCTGTACTTTTTTTATTCCCAATTTTAAAGGTATTAATTTCTGTGTGTGTTTTACTTACTTTTTTAAAAACAAAAACCATGATGAAAATTAAAAAAGAAGAAAAAACGATATACATTATTAGTAAACCCATAGAAATTAAAACATGTTTTATTATGTTAAGCAATAAGAATAAAAAAGTAAAGGAATAATTAGACTATAAATTATAATACCTATAACCGAAAAGATATAATACTCCTTTATTTTTCTTAAATAGCGAAACTTTTTAAATCTCTTAAAATTTTCATCCTCTGTTTCTGAAAAAGAATTTACATAACCAAGAGGGAAAAACACATAAAAAAGAACCAAATCTAACTCTAAAGGTTCCTTGATTCTATGATAGGCTAGTGTTATTTTATTTAATAGTTTTTCTTGCTCTGTAATAGTAAGATTACTTTCAGTTATTTTTTTGTCTATAATTTCTTTTTCGTAGTAATTAGAACTCAAATATTCTATTAGCTCTTCAATCGTAAAATTTGTTAATCTGTCTGTAAAATTCAGTTTTATCATCTCTGTTTCCATCTAATCAAAATCGTGAAAATCAGAATTAGATCCATCAAAATCATCCGTATCTAAAATGGAGTCAGAATAAGATCCATTTTCTTTATCATATTTAATAATAAATAACAACACCATAAAGATTAAAAACAGTACAATATTATCATTATTTACGAAGAACAAAACCATACAAGCAGCTACAAGTCTATAAAAGTTAATCTTTTACTAACTCTGTTAAATTCTGATCTTGATCTATTTGCCAAACATTTAAAACACCATCTCCATCAAAATCGGTTACAGCAACTGCTTTTGCTTTAAAAGAATTATTAGTAGCTTCTATGATTTGATAACTGTAATTAGACTTTCCGTTTTCCTTAACACTAGTAGGTACAATAAAATCGATTGCATTAAAATCATTGGCATATTTAGAGTGCATAAAAAAATGATTTCTTTGCAAACTATACACATGTTTTAATTGTGTTTGCGCTTCTAAACTTTTTGCTTTTGCAATCATTGGCATTAAATTAGGTAAAGCTATCAGAATTAAAATTCCAATAATTACCAACACAACTAACAACTCTTGTAGATTAAATGCTGCTACTCTTTTAGTTAATAAACTCTTCTTAAAATTCATAGTTTGTATTTTGATGCCCCAAAAGTAAAATATTTATACTACTTTTGCAGATAAATTTCATACATTTATAAGTATCTATGAGAAAATTGCTATTCTTTTTTTGCATAATTCTTTTTATGTCGTGCAGCACATTGCCACAAAAACAGGATTATTACACTCCATTATCCTACACAGAGTTAGGAGTTGTGGGTAAAAAACAGAAATCTGTACATAAAACAGATTTCACTACTATTGGTATTCCTACCTATGAAAATAAGATTCGCTTAAGAATTGTTGAAAAAGTTTTTACCAAAACAACATTTCAAAAATATAAAAAAGCAAGTGTTCATAAAAACGAAAATAGTACAATTGTTTTTAACGATAGTATACAACCAAAACCAACTTATTTAAATATTGAAATAGAAGATAAAGTGGGTGTTGTTGAAACCTTAAACAAACAAATTTCTATTTTCAATTATTTAAAAAGAAGCCCTAGAGCTACCTTAGTTTCTGGCTTACAAATAACACCAAGTACTATTTTTGCTAGTACTTTTAAGAAAGCAGATGCTGTTTACTTACAAACGGACACACATACAAAACAATGGTTTGTATTTTATAATAAAGGAAGAGTAATTGCTAAGTTAGATTTAGCAAAATCAAGTCTTTTTGGATATAAATTAGCTTCTTTTTGTTGGGAAGCTACTTCGAGAAGAAAAATACGAATCGCTACTATTGTTGAGGAAGGAAGTATTTGTACTTCTATGACAAAAAGAAATCCAGAAAAATTAGAACAAGAACTTACAAAAAGTAGTTTTGAATTTTAAAACCTATGAAAAAGATCTTATTTCTTATACTTCCAATTTTTAGTTGCCTCTCATGCGAAGCTATATTTATTGACGATATTTCTGATGAAGAAATGACTATTAATGCACCCGCTGATCGTAGTGAAATGCCAGAAGGTACGATTGTTTTTAAATGGGACGCCATTGAAAATGCCGAAGAATACCACGTACAAGTGGTTACTCCTAGCTTTTTTAATGCACCTCAAATAGTTTTAGATACGCTTTTACCTACAACTACCCTCAAGGAAGAGTTTACGAAAGGAAGTTATCAGTGGCAAATAAATGCAAGAAATTCTGAATACGAAACCATTTCTACTACTTTAAGTTTTAAAGTAAATTAAAATAAAATGCTGAAAAAATATTTTTTACTATCATTACTATTCTTTGCAGGAAGTTTTATCTTCTATGCACAAGAAACAGATGCAAAAGAAAAAGAACGAATAGAAAAACTACTAGGGCAATTACAAGATTTACAACAATCAATTGTTGGATTGTCGCAAACTGTTGATTTTAATGTTAGCGATACCCAATTAGCAACTTTTGTTAGAGCGGTTGGTAAATCTAAAAAAGTAAATCTAAGTGTTACTTCCGATATTCAAAACATTACATTAACACATAATTTTTCGAATGCTAAGGTTAAAGACATCATTTTATATTTATGTAAAGAACATAAATTAACTTTCGATGTTACTGGTAATATTATCTCTTTAAAAAAATACAATCCTATAGTTGTTCCTAAAAGGAAAAAAAGCAGACCTATTGCTGTAGATTATGATAATGTAAATGATTTATTTTCTATAGAATTACAAAACGACACTTTAGCCGTTGCTTTTAAAAAGATTACAGATGTTACAGGTAAAAATTTAGTTTTTTCTCCTGGTTTAGGAAACAAAACTATTTCTGGATACATAAAAAACAAGTCTTTTAAAAGTGCGATGGATAAATTGGCTTTTTCTAATGATTTAACCGTAATTACTACTAAAGACGATTACTATTTATTTGAAGGAGAATTTAATCCAATTGCGCAATCAAACAATTCTGGTAACAATAGGAGAAACGGACAAAGAAATTCGCAAAACGGAGGCGTTACAAGACCTCGACGTTATAACGATTCTAATTTCTTTTTTAAAGTAATAGATAGTACAAAACAAGTTGTAGAAGTAGATTTTGAAAATACTCCTATTACTTCTATTATAAAAGATATAGGAAATAAATTAAACATTAATATGTTTACCAATGCCCCTTTAAAAGATATTGGTACCGCTTCTGTAAAAGCAAAAAAAATCACCTATGAAAATTTACTAGTTAAAATTTTAGAAGATTCAGAATTTACCTACAAAAAGAAAAATAATATCTATTATTTTGGGAAACAACAACAAGCATCTTTAAGGAGCTCTGTAGTCATTCCGTTAATGCATCGTTCTATAGAAATCATGAATCAACCCTTACAAACAGGAAGCAATAGAGGTGGAAGTTTTAATGGTGGAGGAAATTTTAGTGGTTTTAATTCTGGGTTTAATTCTTCTTCTAACGGATTTAATAACAATTCTGGTATTAACAATACCAATACCAATGGAAACAGAAATTTAGGAGGTAATAGAAGTTCTAACTTTAATAACCAACAAAGAATAAGCACAAGAAATAGTCAAACATTCGGAAATTACAGCTCAAAATCAGAAGCCTTAATAAATATTTTACCTAAAGAAATTACACAAGATTTAGAAATTAAAACAGATATAGAACACAACACTTTTATTGTAAGTGGAGATGCTCAAAAAATTGAACGTTTTAAGGAATTTATCACTAAAATTGATAAACCAGTTCCTGTCGTTTTAATTGAAGTCATGATTTTAGAAGTAAGTAATTCTTCTTCCGTTTCTACAGGTATTGATTTAGGTTTAGGGGAAAATCCTGTAAAAGATAGTGGTTCTTTATTCCCTTCAACTGGTATTAATGGAACTACTTTAGGAGCGTCTACCATAAATAAAATTATTGGTGGGTTTAATGGTTTTGGTTCTTTAAACGTAGGAAAAGTAGTACCTAATTTCTTTGCTAAAATTCAGTTATTAGAAACCAATGGAGATGTAAAAGTACGATCTACTCCTAAACTTTCTACATTAAACGGACACCAAGCTACTTTATCTAACGGAGAACGTTCGTATTACAGAGTAGAAAGAACCGATGTAATTGGATCTCAGAATCCGCAAACCATACAAACCAACAATTACATTCCTATTGATGCTGATTTAACTATTGGTATTCGACCAATTGTATCTGGAGATCAACAAATCACCTTAAATATTAATGTAATGCAATCTGCCTTTAACGATGGAGACAGAATTGCACCCGATGCACCTCCTGGTTTAAACACTCGTGAGTTTAATTCAACCATCCGTGTTGGCGATCAAGATGTTGTTATTTTAGGTGGTTTAGAAGAAAACAGAAAAAATAGCACAGGTTCTGGTGTACCTTTTTTAGCAAGAATACCTGTTATCAAATGGTTTTTTAGCAAGCGTACAAGAACCGCTTCTAAAAGCAAGCTTTCTGTATTAATAAAACCAACAATTATTCGTTAGTGTTTCCTCGTAAATTCACATATGGTTCTATATACAGTGCTGCTGAGCATACAAATAATGGCAAAGAGCAGATTAACTTTTTACAATTAGAAAAAAAGAAAAAAGAACTAATTGTAAAAACCAGTTCGCAATTTTCTCTATTAGAAGAATTGTCTAAAAATAGTGTAAAACACTTATTTTTAGTTATTAATAATCAGCAAGTACTTACCAAAAAGGTTTCATTTACCAATGAAAACGAATTAATGTTAGTACAAGAAGCTTTTCCTAATATTAGTGTTTCCGATTTTTATTTTGATACGTATAGTAACAACGATACTTCTTTTGTTGCTATCGCTAGAAAAGAATATGTAGACACGCTTATAAAAAAATATACAGAAAAAGGAATTGCAGTTGTAGGAATTGGTTTAGGTAACTTAACGATTAAAAGTTTGTTAAATTACATACAACCAAATAGTACTATTGTTACCACAAACAATAGTATTATTCTTGAAGAAACAGAAATAGACCGTATAGAAAAATACCACGCTGAAAAACAACTCTTTTCTATTAATGGATTGGAAATTTCTAATTACGATGTGCTTTCTTTAAGTGGAATTTTATCGTATTACACGAATACTTTTCTAGGTCTTGAAGAAATAAACAATCGTTTAACAGATACTTATGAGAAAAAGAAATTTTTCTCTAATAGCTTGAGTTTAGCTTTAGGTATTTTACTATTTATTTTACTGATTAATTTTTTTATTTTTAACAATTACTTTTCAAAATCAGATCGTTTAGCTACAGAACTTTCTTTGAACAAGACTTATAAAGACCAGCTTATTTCTTTGCAAAAAGAAGTAAAAACAAAAGAGATGGTTTTAGAGAGTTTACAATCTGCTTCTCAATCTAAAGTAGCTGTCTATTTAGATAAAATTGGCGAATTGGTACCTAATAGTATTTTGTTAACAGCTATAAATTACCAACCAATAACAAGTCGATTTAAAAAAGGAAAAGAAATAAAAGTGAATTTTCAGAAAATAATGGTTGGAGGTATCGTAAAAGAAAATGCTGATTTTACCTTATTTATAGATGCTTTAGAAAAAGAAAAATGGGTAGATACGGTTACTATTTTAGATTTTAGTAAAAAAGGAGCTACTAAAAGCTCTTTCGAACTATTAATAAGTAGAAACTATGAGTAGTAAACAAAAAAATATCGGTTTATTAATAGGATTTCTTCTAGCCTTATTTCTAGTATATCAGTTCGCTATTAAAAAAACAATTTCCTATAAAAATAAGTACGAAAAAGAATTAAAAGAAAAAGAGTTACTAGATAATGCTGGCACAAAAATTAATTTTTTACAACGTAAAAATAGACATATCGACTCTATTTTAACATCTCGAAATATTTCTATTCAACATTCTTTTCAGCAAACTATTTTACAAAATGTCACCAACTTTTCTATACAAGAAAAATTACAAATTGTAGATTTTAATGCGCCTCATTTATTCACAGAAAATCAAACCATCACAGAAACATTAATCTTTGAAGTAAAAGGAAATTACCATTCTCTTTTAAAATTGATTAATTACCTAGAACAAGAACAGTTAGGGAAGTTATTATCCGTACATTTTGAAAAGAAAAAAAACTATAAAACCAATAGACAGTATTTAACTGCTAAAATTTATTTGCAGAAAATTAGCAAGACATAAGAAGCACTTTAAATATCTTTTTATTCAGTATTGAAAAATAAATACAACATTATGAATAGACTAAAATTATTACTAATCTTATTTATAGCTTTATTAACTTCTAATTGTTCTTCTGATGATGAAACTATTAGCCCTAATTCTAAATTTACAATTAATGAAACTGAATATTCAACACCAAATGGGTATCTAATATCACTAACAAATATAAGCGATCCACTTAGCCCGACACAAGCTCTTTATAATACAGTTTATCTTTTAAATGGAGAAATACTTAATGATGAGTTCCATGGTGGAGGTTGTGATTATTCAAATAATCTAACACAAGGTATTATTTTTAGTATTTTTTCTCCGTATGATGCCGATATATTCCTTCCTGCCGGAACATATAATTTTGGAATAAGTAATGATGAACCTTATCTAAGCTCAATATCTATTGTTATCAATAACAATTGTATTATCAGTTCAAACGATATAAAACAAGATCAGATAATCAATGGAAGTATTGAAGTTGAAGTTGATGAAAAAATTCATTCTTTAATATATCAATTTGAAACTGTAGATTTTGGAACTATAAGCGGAAAATATGTCGGAGAACTTAAAGGCGTGAGACGTTTATAAATAATTTTAAAATACATATCTAACAATATTTTAATTAACTTTATCAAACAGTTTATACAAAATGTTAGCTTTAAATTAATAAATGATCAAATCTTTACGAATCATATTACTTTTTTTACTTTGCCTAAGTTGTTCAAAAAAACAAAGTAACAATTTCTTTGATTTTGATAATAGCAAGAATTAAAGAAATATAAAGGTCACCATAGTACATAACAAAAACAGCTTAAACCTATATAAACACATTGGTTATTAGGTTTAAAAAACTCAGACCTCACAGGTTTTGAAAACCTGTGAGGTCTTTAAAATCAAATTATTCCAATATTATAGATTAATTTTTGTCATGTACTTAGAAAAATCACAGCAATTACTTAAGTGTTCTTTATTTACAGTTACCTCTAAATTATATCAAATTGAGCAATCGAGATCTATTTAGAATCTGAAAAACAATGTTTTAAAATGAGTATACATTTACTGATCTCTTAACAGAGATATAAAAGATATATGTATTTTATATATTTGTTACCACACATTACAGAAATGAACATTAATAACAGAACTGAATTAGAAAAATGGCTCGACCAAAACTATTGGTTTGAAGAAGGGTTTATATCTGAAATTAATGATTCTAAAAATGGACTTGAAATTGTGGTAGGATATCAGACTGTTGGAAAATATGTTGCAGGAGAAAAGGAAGAATTAAAAGAATTTTCTTTAAAACCAATCGGACTTACAAATTGGACTTATAAAAAAGAACAATTTACGCCAATAAGAGAGTTCTGTATTAATGAAATTGATTTGACAGATAAAGGTATAGGTCTAAAATTTGATATAGGAAGTAAATTTGAAATGACTTGTGAATCGATAAAGATTAGCGAACCAAAAATAACTAGAACTTTTACTAAACCTAGAGTTAGTAATAATGAAATTTATATAATAACAACTCAAAAAGAAGTACCAACAGCAACGTATTGGATTGAAAAATTTGAAGAACGCAACATTAAAATAGGTTTTAGATATTTTGCAGGAGAACTTATTAAATCGGAAAAAATACCATATCCAGATTATAGTGGGTATTTTATCCAAACCTTAAATAAAATAAGTAGAACTGACAAAGGCTTGTTTTTTAAGTCTATCAGATTCAAAAATGACGAATTAAGAATTGGGATTGAAAACGGAGACGAAAATGAAGAGTTATTTAATACCATTCAATCAATAATTTCAAATTGGAAAAATACTACAATCAATTCTGGAAAT
Source organism: uncultured Tenacibaculum sp. (assembly GCA_947498055.1). Taxonomy (GTDB): domain Bacteria; phylum Bacteroidota; class Bacteroidia; order Flavobacteriales; family Flavobacteriaceae; genus Polaribacter. The sequence continues at coordinate 61,624 of CANMJA010000017.1, read as the reverse complement.
GTAAAATTTACTGGAGAAGAGTTTAAAGAGTTTTTGGAAAACGGAAAATATCCTGAACGAATTGAAAAAATGAAAAACATGTGGTAACAAAGTGTCCTATGAAAACATAGCTGATAAGTGCTAAACTAAAAGGCTTGTGTTTATTTACAAAGATCGCCAAATTTTTAATTTAGCTTTTAAGACTGATCAGTTAAAAACAAAATATAAAAATTTGACTCTGTGTTAATCTTTACACGCTACATTTCATACATAAGGCCGACCTAGATAATTACAAAAACATGGAAAAAGATTTTTGTTTTAGATGTGGAACTACTTTAATCTTTTTACAAGATTCAAATAATACTCTTTCAAGTGAGTGTGAAAAATGCGGACAAGGTTATGGTAAAGAAAGAGGGAAAACATTAATTGAAAGTAGAAAAGATTCTTCAATCTCTCTTCCTCTTTACTCTATAATTTTTGAAAGAGAAAAAGTATCTAATGAAAAAATACGTCAGGTTGCTTCTCGTTATATTAAATATGACAAAAGATATATTAAAATATTTATGGAAGATATAGAGGACGAACTAACTAATCCTAAACGGAAACTAACTGGTTTTCATTACTTATCTGGAACAGAAGAAATAGCTAGAGATTATCTTAGTCGATTGTTAAAAGAAATAAAGAATTTGCTGAAATTAAAGGAAAATTAAAAAACAATTACTACTAATCATTTTACTTCTTATTTTTACTACATCTTTTACTTGTAGTTATAAATAGAAAATTAAATTCATTTAATATTTCAAAATAATCATTATAACTATTCTATTTTTTATCGAGTACTAGAGCTTTAACATTAAATTTCATTAAAATAGATATCCATGAAAAACATAGTAGCTGTATTATTGTTATTTTTTATATGTAAAATCAATTTTTCACAATCTGATTCATTGTTGAAAGGGAAAATAATACGATCTATCGGAAGCTCTCCTACCAACCCTTCAGAACTATATGCTGGTTTAAAAGGAAAAAAATTAAATACTGGAACCATTCATAAAAGTACAGACTATGGAAAAACTTGGGAAGTACTTAATAATGGAAAATCAATTAGTCCTTATACGTCCGATATTCAAGCTATTGCTGTTTCAACCAATCCAACAAATACTATCTATGCTGGTACTTGGAAAGATGGTTTGTATAAGAGTACTGACCATGGGAAAACTTGGAAAAAAGATGTGAATTTTCCCTCCTCAGATATTAGAAGTATAAAAGTTGGAGTTCAAAATCCTTTACTTGTGTATGCTGCAACCTCTTCTTTTGGTGTAGTTAAAAGTATCGATGGAGGAAATACATGGATTAGATCTACCCCTAAAGTGATTAATAATAGTTTTCAATTTGCATGGTCTATAGAATTAGATAAAAAAAATGATAGTATTGTTTATGCACAAACTTACAATAAAGGTGTTTGGAAATCTACTAACCAAGGAAGTACATGGAAGCAAGTTTTAGATACCAAAGGAAAAACGTGTTGGGATATGAAAATATCTGAAGATTCTAAAGACATTTGGGTCGCTACCAGTAAAAATAGCGCAAATTTAAGTGCTATATATCATAGTAAAAATAGCGGAATTAGTTGGAAAGAACTTCCTAATGTTCCTCAAATTAATATTAGTCAAATTAATGTAATTAACGATAAAACATTAATTATTGGAGGTTGGAAACAAGGAGTTTTTATAGAAAAGAATAATAAATGGGTAAAAATAGATAGCGTAGACTTTGATACAATTTCTGAAATAATGATTTACAAAAACCAAATAGTTATTGGATCATGGGGGAACGGAATTTATAGAGTTGCTATTGATGAATTATAAAAAAAACTGTTGTGTATTTGGAATAAAATTCTGTCAATTCGAGTGATTTTTCGGAATAAAATGGAGAAAAATTGTATCGAGAATCATCATTTTAGGTCTAAAATAGTTCTCAATACACTTTTTCTTACCTCAAAAGTACTTGAACTGACATTTAGTGTTATTAAAATTTCTAAATGTACAATGAGTTAAAACAATATTCCTTTACAAAAAAATAAAGTTATACAAATGACTTATATATACGAATGGTTTCGTTTTCCTAAAGTTTTTAGTGTAATCTGTCCAAATTGTCAGGGAGAATGTAATTGTTCTGAAATTCCTATAACTAAGAATTTTAACGGAAACAAAATGACATTTAATTCTGGAAAACTTTCTAAAAATTTTAAAGCTAAATTGAATTGTTCAAAATGCGGTTATACTAATGAAAAAATTATTAATTGGGAAAAAGATGCTTATTGGAAATTTAATATTAAAGGAAAAATTCTATGGGCTTGGAATTTAGAACACGCTATAGCTATTTTAGAATTTATAAAATCAAAAAACAGAAAACAAACCAATCGAGAGCTTCCATTTTCTTTTTTACATATTCCTGAGTTTTTTAAACTTGCAAAAAACAGAGAAACTGTTATTAGAAAAATAACAAAAACAATAAAAAGAAACGATGGAAAAAAGTAATTTCTGTAAATTAGTTATCGTTTATCCTTTCTATCTTAATTTATAATCAACTTTAGATAGACGTAAAAAACTTGTTGTCAAGCAATAATGATTTCAATGTAAATGTGATTTGTATTTACTCTACATATAGAATTTTTAGCTTACTCCTAAAATTTATTCTTTTTTTCTAAATTTATAAGTATCCCAAAATGTTTTATCATAAGATGCCATACTAAACTCACTTTTTTCATTTTTAAATGAAATTGGTTTTAATTCATCATCCTTAAAATTATACCAATACGAAGTATATACTTCTTTAAAAAAACTCTCTTTTTTATTTTTACTCTCTAAAGTTCCGTAAATATAATTGATCGATTTATTTAAGTAATATAAATCCTTTTCATTTTTAAAATAACTAGATTCTAAAATAATATTAGTAGTCTTTTTACTAGAATAATTTGTTTGCCAAAATTTATTACTATACAACAACTCGTTTGGATAATCAGTTACATTCCAGTTTTCAAAAACTTTAACTACAGCAAAATCATCTTTGTTTACATATATATGACCAGAATAATTACTTGAAAGGGGTTGACCTGTATAAGTAAAATGATTTCGATCTGTTACAAATCTTAATATATAAATTTCTTTTCCTTTATAAACTTCTTCTTTTTCAATAGAGAATTGAAATTTTTTCATTTTCCTTTTGTTTATAAACTTGGCATATTTTACAGGATTATATTGTCTATAAAATAATTGACGAATTTTTTTCGGAAGAGTTATTTTTTTAATATTCCATCTAATCTCTTGAATATTTTGTGTTGGTCTATTTCTACTTGAATACCCCCTATTGTACTGATCTGTTATAAAATCAACATTTAATAATATTGAATCTTCTGTTTTAATTTCTGCATTTGCAAAATGTGAACTATTAAAAGGTTTTACAGGATAATTCTTCTTAATATTTGCTATTACATTTTTCATAATAGTATTAGCAGATATTTTTTTATGAATAACTATTTCTTCTAATTCAATAGATTCATTTTCAAGTTCAATATTATAAGGTAGTTTATTAAATAAATACGTTTTGATTTTATAACCTAATGATGATATAATAATAGATTTATCATTTATTTCAAATGGTAAAATTAATTCAAAATAGCCTTTTTCATTAGTTGTTGTCCCCAAATTACTATCTTTTATTAATACATTTACAAATTCAAGAGGTTTTTTAGTATCTATGTCTCTTATATATCCAGAAATTCTACTGCCAGTAATTTTGTTGATATTATTATTTTCTATGTTTTGTTTTTCTTTATCTTGAATACTAAAACTAGAAGGAATCACTTTATCTACATATAAATAACCATCGTGTAATAAATTCAATTGAGCATTTACAAATGTTATTGGGCTAAATAATCTATTTTTTATTTTAAGTTTCATCTTCTTTTGATTAGATGATATAAAGGCATAAGGAGATTTCATCTTTTTTAAAAAATTTTCAAAAGATGAAATTTCAATAGGGGTCTTATTATATTTCCCTCCTAACTTTATCGAATCTTCAGCAGTAACAATAGCTAGACTATATAGTTTTTCATTCAATTCATTTTTTAGATAACTCCCCATAGGTCTAAACTCTTTCACTATAGGAGTTGTTATCGATGACATATTATTTACAAAATGTACATTAGCTCCCCAACATATTATTTTTTCATTAGGATGTTCTTTTATATAACTTAATAAGTTTTCAGCCATTTGTTTGTCTCTTAAGTTATCTTTAGAACTTACATTAAAAGTACTTATGACAAATTCGTTAGAATTGTAAAACTGTTCTCCTAATGAAATTAAATTTTTAACAATCTGTAACCAATAAAAGTTTTCTTCATTTATTTTTTTTGTTGAAATTTTTTCTTTTAACAAAGTTAAAGATGAATTATATTTTTGGTAAGAAATATCCTTTTCATCAAAAACTCCAGAATAAAACATTGATTCTAAAAGTAACTCTAGGTCTGATTGGTTTAGTTCAAATAAAAAATGGTTACTTTTACAATAATCATAAAGTTCTTTGAGTAATTGTTTTTCACCATAAACGCCTGTTATCTGATTATCAAAACCAAAAAGCTTTAGCTTATTCTTATTTTCTTTAAAAAAATCAATAAAACTCTGAAATTCTTTTGCTTTAGACCACATAGAAAACAATGAGTTCCCCATAGCTACTTTTGACTTAACTCCTTTTTTAATTTCTCTCTGTGCTTTCCAAACCTCAAAAGTTCCAGACTCAAAAGCAACCACATTAAACCCCATTTCTCGATGTAAATATTTAATTATTTTTGTTTTTAATTCAAAAATATTTCCATCGTCATGAGTTGCTTCCCCAAGCATCACAATTTTAGCATTCTTAAGCTCTTTTTTTAAAAAAGAAACATCGTCTCCTTCCTTCAAATTTAAAACCACAGGGTTATAACTTTGAGAAAAAACAATAAAATTTAAAAGAGTAAATAACAGTGATACAACTTGTTTCATAAATATTACAATTTATTTTTGATTTGAATTCTTTCTCGTTCTAATTTACTATTTATAAAATAATCTCCATTCATCTAATCTCTCTTCTTATAACGCTAACTATTTTTATTATTCCACCATTCTATTACTTGCCTAGTCATCTCTTTAATATGAAAATCTTCAATAGAAAACCCATAATTAGTATTCAATTCCATTTGAATTTTTTTCGAAATCTCAATTTCATTCGCACCTTTATATAGCAAACTCAAAAACAACTGATTTATAGAATCAAACTCATCTATTGGAGAACTAGGTATTAATTCCCATGAATTAACAATAGTTCTTAACTCCTTAAATAGCTGTTTGTATTCTTTACTTAATTTCGATTTCATTTTAAATTACTTACCCTATTCTAGGATGAAATTATTCCGTAAAATAAAGCAATATTCAGAAGGTTCAAAAAAAATAATCCAATTATTGCTAATCCGTTTTCTAAAATATAAAGAGTAAACTCTTGTCTCTGCCTTTTAATATTTTCTTTACCCATTTTTAGTTTAAAAAAAATTTTTTCCAAACTAATAAATTGTAAAGGAGTAACACTTATCAATTCAATTTTTTCTCCATTCATCAATTCCAGATTAGTTTTATAATTAACAAATAAACTTGGTTTTTTAAAAATATTAGTCCCTAAATAGAATTTTATTAATTCTTCTTTCTGTTTAATATTTTTTATTTCCTCTAATTTAATTTGTCTTTTTTTAGGTAGTAAAAAATCTTCAACAATTATCTCTTTTTTCTTCATTATTAGAATTTTAACCTTCAATAAATAATAGAAGCAAAAAAATGCTAATACTGTAAATAGTCCAAAAAAAGAATAGCCAAAAATTGCATATTCACCATTTGCTTTTTGTAAAGCTAAAAGAGCAATTAGTAAAAAGAAAATAAATCCAGTAAAAAATGTTCCAATAATAATTAATCTCGGATTTGTTTTAAATAAAACATCATTCATTTTTCTTAATCTTAATTTTTTTATCCATAATTATTACTAACTACCCAATAACCGTACTTAATTTAAACATTGGTAAATACATTGCTACTAAAATAACCGCTACAATACTACCCAATACCAAAATAATTAAAGGCTCTACCGTAGCACTTAGCATTTTCGATTGGTGTTCTATCTCTTTGGTGTATTGATACGTTAATCTATTAAAAATTGTTTCTACTTGGTTGGTTTCTTCTGCTACTTTTATTAAAGAACTCATTTTAGGATCGAAAATAGATTCACTTTTAATACTTTGATGTAAACTTTTTCCTTGTAAAATACTCTCCTCTACTTTTTTTAACGCTTTTTGTAACGGATAAAAATCGATCATTTTTTCTGTTATTTGAATTCCGTTTAGCAAAGGTACTTTGGCACTTACTAATAAAGTGATGGCTTGTGTAAATTGTGCTATTTTAATTTTTCTAACAAAATTACCTACAAACGGAATTTTCAACAAAAAAGAAGTGTATATTTTCTTATACCAATCTTTATTTTTAAAAACTAGAACAAAAACAAACATTCCAATAATAAAAAGCAACACTACCCAATAATACTTTTCAAAAGTATTAGACAATGCAATAATCTGTTGCGTTATCCAAGGTAACTCTACCTTATTTTGTTTAAAAATATCGGCAAACATTGGCACTACAAAACGCAACATAAAAAAAACCGCTAAAATTGCAGTACAAATAACTACAATAGGATACGAAAGTGCATTCATTACCAATCGCCTTTGCTCATTTTTACGCTGATAAAAGACACCTAATTCTTCAGAAACCTTCTTTAAAGTTCCTGTTTTTTCTCCTATTTGTAACGAATAATATTCGTATTCAGAAAAATGTTTTTGCGCTTTTATGGCTTCCGATAAATTTTTACCGCTAATTAACTCCTCTACAATACTTTGAAATATTTTTTTATCTACTTCCTTTCGCTGCTCTGCTCCTATTAACTCTAAAGCATCTTTAAGCTCTAATCCCGCGTTTAACAATACACTTAATTCTATATAAAATGCCTCTTTCTTTTTATTAGAAAAAGACGATCCGAATACATTAATTTCTTTCTTTAAAAGCGTATCGATATCAAAAGAACTTTCTTTCTTTTTTGTTTTATTGGTATTATCTAATTGAAAAGCCATTATTCATTCATGTAAAAAGAGGCATCTTTTGTTGTAAAAATAAAAAAACTGGTGTTTCCATAAGCAGGAGAAGTTTGTATTTTAACAGCATCTACAGCACCTGTTTTTACTTCTTTTCCGTCTAAAAAAAACTGTTTTTCATTTATTTTTACCAAAAATGAGTCTTGTTTTCTTAAAATATATTCTTCGTTAAATTCATATTCCAATGCTTCTATTGGATTTTTAAATAGTAATTTATCTTCTTTTTCAAAATAGGTTATTGCATAAGAATTAAAATCGTTCCATAAAATACGTTCAAAAAACTGTATTTCTTGTTTATTTGCCATATTCTTTCGAATCGTTCCTATTTGTTTTTGTACCATCGACAAGGTTAAAAAAGCAATAGAAATAACAATACTCGATATTACAAGTACTACCAACATTTCGCTTAATGTAAAAGCTTTTATTTTGGTGTTAATTTTCATTGCGAACCAATTTTCGTTGTACTTTTTTCTTTGTCTTTATATTAGAAGCATTTATAATAATAAAATTAGAGTTCTCTCCTTCTTTTTCTACTACAATATTCCAGTCGTTTACACTATCTTCTAAAGGAATTTTTAATTGTTTATGCTGAATTAAATACTGTATTTCATTTATTTCATTCTCTATAAACTGTTTATCTTTCTTGGTTATCGATTGTAAAATAGTGCTTAATACAGTTACTGTTACTCCGAAAACAACAGCAATAATTACGGTAGCTGTTAGTACTTCTGTTAAAGAAGAGGCTTTTACCTTTTTTCCTATTCTCTTTTTTATGTTTTTTAATACACCCATTTCGCTACTTTTTGAGTGTTCCCTTCTATTGCTAATCCGCAATAAGAAACTGGTAGTTTAGTACGATTAATTTCTGCGTTGTAAAGATGATTTACATACACACTACCAAACTGTTTGGTAATAAATTTATTGGTATATACCGAACCATACACCGTACCTAACAATTCTAAATTCTGATTGCAATATACTTCTCCTGTAATCATCGTGTTTTCTGCAATAACTACTTGCTGATTAAAATTAATCTTTTGGGTATCTTCATTTTCGAAAAGCACGATTCCTTTTATTTTTGCTCCTTTTTTTATAAAAAAGGAAGCTTCTGGAGTGTTTGCAATATTCTTCTGACTTTTATTGGAAAGCAATACTAAGGCACTCGGATATTTTAAATCGCATTGCTCTCCTACTTTTAATTCTTTAGTTGCAAATGCTTGAAAATTTCCTACTGTGTTTTTTCCTATTTCTATTATCGGAGCAATTAATAGCACATCTTCCAATATTGCTGATTTATCTACTTTAATTTTAGTAGAAGAATACACAATTATATTTCCTCGTAGCGTAATATTTCTTAAAAAAACAGTTGCATTAGAAGCAGTAAAAATAGTTTCTTCTAAAAAAGTTTGTTCTTTTAACATGCCTTCTTCTAATTCAAAAAAAAGGTTTTCGTCTTTTCCTACGATACTATTTTTTAATGATTTTAAATAACTTAAATTTTGAATAGATGGTAAGGAAGAACTACTCCTTTTTGTTCTGCCATAAAGTAATTGATTTCCATAAAAAGAAGTTCCTGCTATGTTTCCTGTTTTTACACCTTGTTTAGGCAAAGAAGCATTTCCTACAATTTTTGTTTTTCCTACAACTACCAAAGGCGTATTATTTTCTTGAAGATGTAATGCGTCTTGTTTCTGATTATTGTTTCCTACCAAAGCAACTTTAGTAAACGATTCGTTGTTTATGGTACATGTAATGGTAACCATATCGAAAGCCCCCCAATGTTTTTTAGAGATGATTGTATTTTCTAACGCAATATCTGATAGTTGTATTTCTTTTTCTTCGTTATAATCTATCTTAGTATGTTCGAGATATTGAAAAGCACTTTGTACATTCCGAATTGCTTCTTTATATACTGTGTTTTTAGATTGCAGCCGTTGTTGTAAAGAAACCAAACCGATAAAAGCAAAAACAACCAATGCAATAATTACCGATATAATTAATACATATTGTAATGCACTTGCTTTTACTTTTTTAAAAACATTCATTTATTTTAAATCAAATGATTTTGACTCGTTATTAAATTGTACGGTGATTTTTTCGGTAGTCGCTTTTACTAATTTTATTCCTTTAATGGTTTCTCTTAGTTTAAACAATTCTTGCTTGCCGTTAATCGTTACAACATACGATTGTGCTCCTCCTCCATTTACAACTCCATTATAAATAATATTCGGAAAAGGTTTTGTTGGGTCTGTTTTTTTTATTGATTTTTTTCTTTTAATAGCCTTCTTTTTTGTTTTAATCGTTCCTAAAAAAGGATCTCGATACGTTTCATTAACAGAATACGCTACTCTTTTTTCAATGTTTTTAGGTTCGTATTTTTCAATAACAGAATTTTTTGCAGCAATTTCTACATTACTATTCAGTTTACTAAAAATTTGGTATCCTATAATTCCCCATACCGCTATTACTGCTGCTAAAAGAACGTATGTTTTTTGTTGCTTTGTCATTCCTATGAAATTAATAAAGGGTAAATTTCTTCTATAGAAGTAGTGCCGTTTGCTACTAATGAAATTGCATTGTCTTTTAACGTTGCTATTTTATTTTTTGCTAGATATTCAGACACATCTGATTTTTGTTCTTCAATACATTTTACCAGTTCTTTGGTAATCGGAATTATTTCATAAATCGCCTTTCTTCCTCTATATCCTGTATGATAACATTCGGAACATCCTTTGGCTACATAATGTGTTTCTACTGCATTGGTATACTCTTTCGGAAGTTTTTCATTAGTAATTTTTTCTTCTTTTTTGCAAGAACTACATAATTTACGAACCAATCGTTGTGCCACACTAACATTTAAGGTACTGGCAATTAAAAACGGAGGAACTCCCATATCTATTAATCGAGATACCGTAGCCCAAGCAGAGTTAGTATGAATAGTAGAAAGTACTAAATGCCCTGTTAAAGATGCTCTAATTGCCATATTTGCGGTATCTACATCTCTAATTTCTCCTACCATTATTATATCAGGATCTTGACGTAAGAAAGTTCGTAATGTACTTGCAAAATTTAACCCAATACTTTCTTTTAATTGTACTTGGTTAATTCCTTCTAAGGTATATTCTACAGGATCTTCTATCGTTAAAATATTCGTATCGCTCGTATTCAATAGTTTTAACGTGGCATATAAAGTCGTTGTTTTACCAGAACCTGTTGGCCCAGAAATTAACACAATTCCGTTTGGCTTTTTTACTGCCGATTTATAGGTATTTAATTCCGCTTCTGTAAATCCTAAATTATCTAACTGAATATTTACATTATTTTTAGATAAAATACGAAGTACTAATTTTTCACCATGCAAAGTAGGTAATGAAGAAACACGAATATCAAAATCTTCTTCATTGGTTTCTATATTTATACGCCCATCTTGTGGCAATCGTTTTTCAGAAATATCTAAACCACCCATAATTTTAATTCTATTTACAATTTTTGGGTATTCAGAATGATTAATGGTGTAACGCTCTATCAGTTTTCCATCTATTCTAAAACGCACTAAGTTTTTCTTTTCAAAAGTTTCAAAATGAATATCACTACTTCCAATATTTTTGGCTTCGTGAATCATACTCAACAAAAAATCATCTGAATATTTTAGTGCGGCTCTAGTTAGTTTTTTATCTTTTTTACGATAGTTTTTTCTTAATAAAAAATCGATCGTTTCTTTCGCTGTTTTTTCTAAAACAACTTCCTTATTTAAAATAATTTGTAGTTCTTGCTGTAAACTTTCTAGTTCGTCTGTATCTACTAAAAATTTTAATGCTGGATTTTTTTCTACAGGAATCATCCTATAATTGTATGCTTGTTCGGCGGTTATTGTTTGAACAATTTCTGTTGTTAATTCTAATTCTTCTTTTTTCAATTAAATAGCGTATAAATTAATAATAGTAAATAACTCATTTATTGCTAAAACAATTCCTAAAAATAGCGCCTGTAATCCGGCTAATGGAACTGTTTTATCCTTTAAATCAGGCTTTAAAATCAGATACAAAAATAGCGAAAAAAACAACGAGGTAGAAAATAAGACTAAAAACGTTATGGTTGAAAAACTAAATGCTAAAAGAAAGAAGAAAAAAAGGTCTCCAATACCAATAGTTTCTGTTAGTTTCTTCTTCATTTTAAACTTTGCGTATCCATATAAAACAAAGGTTATTATAGCAACAACTAACATATTCAGTCCTATATTTATAAATAGAAAATGCAGATAGGTATTTATATAAAACAAACTACACCCGAAAACCGTTGCTAAAACAAAAAGAAGTACCGATACTTTTCTTTCTTTAAAATCTTGGTATGCGATTATTGATAAACACACGATAAGTGATATTAATATAATTTGATTCATGTTTTTTTTCTGAAATAACTTTCTTAAACTCAAATGTCACTTCGAGATCCTCAACAAAAATTTTGTGAAACGGATGTTGTGACATAAAAAAGATAATGATATTTTAATTAGAAAGTAAAAATATAGTTATAACTCGACTTATTGCTAAAAAATTTGAAAATCAAGGCAGCAGCGTTGGCATAGAGATAAAAAGCTGTTTGAGCGTCAGCGAGTTCTTTTTATCTGTGGCTGGTGGTGCCATAGCATTTTTTAAATTTTTAGCATCGGTCTTGATTTTTGCTTCTTTGCATCAAGACAAAGAAGATAGAAACTATGATTTTTAAGTGATTGAAAAACAAATAATTTTGTACATCAACTGCCGCTCAGCAGAACTATCGAGAAGTAATCGAACTGTTCTCGATACAATTTTTCTTCTGTTTTACTCCAAAAAATTACTCTACTGACATTTTAAAACCAATTTACAAAGAGTTAACCCTACATTTAATAGGGTTTACATTTTTATATAAATTATTCAATTTTTACTTTTCAATAACTTCTCTACCATTTCTTTTAATTCTCAGACAAATACCGAATACACGCTTCTCTTACTTTCCAAACTTCCTCAAACGTTTTTTCAATCTTATTTTCTAAAACCCAATTTTTTAAGAATTTTGGTGATAATCCACTTTAAAATCGGCAACTTGGTATGGTAAAATATTTTGTTCTGAAATAATTTCTTTCTCTATTTTTTCGAAGTTTGCATTATTAGAAGTTACATCTACTCTTTCTCCTTTTATCTTTAAATAACAATGTGCTTCTGGCACATATTTTAAACCAGAACCTTCTAATGTATTTCCTATATTCGTGTTTTCAGCATTCATTTTATAAATTGCTAAAATCAATTCTACCTCCTCTATTGCATTTTCCCTAGCAACTTCACTCAAAAAAGCATGTTTAGAACTACAACTTCCTTGATTTTCTTTTAATACTAATGATAAATCGGTTCTATTTTTATTTCTTCCATACGGAAGGTTTTGAACATAATGTACCAAATCATTCCAATCATTTATTCTTAGTTCTCTTACTAACTTCGATAATTGTTTAGAAGATCTAATTGAAAAATGCATTAAAAAGTACTTATTACTTTTCTAATAGCAACCAAATTGGTTAATAATTTCTCCAAATAACTTATATCTAACATATTCGCTCCATCTGATTTTGCGTTTGCAGGATCGAAATGCGTTTCTATAAACAAACCATCTACATTATTAACCACACCAGCTCTCGCAATAGTTTCAATCATATCTGGTCTTCCTCCTGTAACTCCTGAATTTTGATTGGGTTGTTGTAAAGAATGGGTTACATCTAAAACCGTAGGTGCATATTGTTGCATGGTAGGAATTCCTCTAAAATCTACCAACATATCTTGATACCCAAACATCGTTCCTCTTTCCGTAATCCATGCTTTCTCATTTCCAGAATCTTTTACTTTTTTAACCGCATGCTGCATTGCTTCCGGACTCATAAATTGTCCTTTCTTTAAATTAACGACCTTATTTGTTTTAGCAGCAGCAACTACCAAATCTGTTTGTCGTACTAAAAAAGCTGGAATTTGTAATACATCTACATAAGCAGCAGCTTTTTCAGCATCAGAAACCTCATGAATATCTGTAACTGTAGGCACTTGAAATGTTTCAGAAACTTTTCTTAATATTTTCAGTGCTTTTTCATCTCCTATTCCTGTAAAACTATCTATTCTACTTCTGTTTGCTTTTTTAAAACTCCCTTTAAAAACATACGGAATTTCTAGTTTATCAGTAACCTTAACTACTTTTTCTGCAATTCGCAATGCCATATCTTCTCCTTCAATAGCACAAGGCCCGGCTAGTAAAAAAAAGTTGTTAGATTTTGTATGTTTTATATTTGGTATAAGAGATAAATCCATTTTTAAATTTTAATGCAAAAATACGAATTAAAATTAGCTATATTTAGCAAATTAAATCCATTTTAAAATGAAAACAATAACCACGATATTACTTGTTTCTTTAGCTCTTTTTTCTTGTAAAGAAGTAAAAAAGGAAACCCCTAAAACTTCTTCCACTTTAGCCTACCATCAAAAAACTACTACACAGACTATAGATATAGATACCGCAACCGTGCGCAAACATTTATATACGCTTTCTTCAGATGATATGCAAGGAAGGAAGCCTGGTACAGAAGGAATTGAAAAAGCTGCAAAATATATAGAAAATGAGTTTAAAAGAATTGGTTTAAAAACGTTTAAAGACCTTCCTACTTTTAGACAGAATTTTGACTATAGGGGTATAAAAATGTTTAATGTTTTGGGCGTTTTAGAAGGAAAAAGTAAAAAAGATGAATTTGTAATTGTATCTGCTCACTATGATCATTTAGGTGTTAAAAAAAGTGGAGAAGGCGATCGTATTTACAATGGTGCTAATGATGATGCATCTGGTGTTGTAGGTGTGTTAGCTTTAGCAGAACACTTTGCTAAAAAAAACACCAATGAACGTAGCATTTTATTCGTAGCTTTTACTGCGGAAGAAATGGGATTAATAGGCTCTAAGCATTTTGGAAAAGATATTGATGCTGATAAATTCGTTGCTGGTATTAATTTAGAGTTAATTGGTAAAGAACCTAAAACAGGTCCAAAAACCGCTTGGTTAACTGGTTTTGATAGATCAAATTTTGGTAAAATCATTCAAAAGAACCTAAAGGGAACTGGTTACAAATTATTTCCAGACCCTTATGTAAAGTTTAACTTATTCTTTCGTTCTGATAATGCTTCTTTAGCTAAACTAGGAGTTCCTTCTCATACTTTCTCTACAACACCTATAGATATAGATCCTGATTATCATAAAGTATCTGATGAAGCAGAAACTTTAGATGTTGGTGTTTTAACAGAGACAGTTAAAGCTGTAGCAAAAGGAACGACCTCTATTATTAATGGTGTAGATACCCCAACTAGAGTTGTTATAAAATAAATTATAGATTTACAAAAAATACACTTAAAAAAAACGCATCTTAAAATTTAGATAGCGTTTTTTTATTGTATCAATGTGACGTCCTGAAATAGGGTTACAAAAATTAATAAATTAAAGGTAGTGATTTTATATTACTACCTTTTTTACTTTTGTATTGTTTCCTTTCTAACCTATTTTGAATATGCATTTGGTTAGGAGTTAACATATAATTAGACCAATGAGGTCTCATTTTATTATAAACTTCTACAGCATTTTTGACTAATTGATTTTTAATATCAATTGATACATTATGCTTGTCTATAGCAAACTCTTGTTTTAAAATTCCATTAATTCTTTCTGCGATAGCATTTTCATAAGGATCATATTTTTCAGTCATACTAGGAAGTATATTATTACTAGATAATATTTTCTGGTATTCATTAGAGCAATATTGTAAGCCTCTATCAGAATGATGAATTATAGGTTCTTTCTTATATTTTCTATTGCCAATAGCCATTTCTAAAGCCCTTAATGCCCCATTAACATTTAAACTATTAGAAACATCAAAGCCCATTATTTTTTTAGAGTAAGCATCTGTAACTAAAGCTAAATAGCAAGGAGTTTTTCTATTTCCTATATAAGTAATATCACTTACCCATACCTATTCTGGTCTGTTGAAATTCAATTCTTTAATCTGATTTTTATATTTTCTAAATCTATGATGAGAATCTGTAGTAATATGATATTTTCTTTTGGGAATAATCAATAAATTATTAGCTTTTAATATTTGAAACAACTTATCTCGACCAACTCGAAGCCCTTTTAATTGTGATTCTAAAAGGTAGTATAATTTTCTTGTGCCTATTCTTGGCATTGATATTCGAATTGAATTCACCAAATCAATCACTTTCTTACTTAGTTTTTGCTTGTATTTATAGGACTTAATAGCTCTATAATAGACCTGTCTATTCTCCCCGAGTAAATCACAGGTAGCTGTTATGCTTTCTTGTTTTTCTTGACTATATTTTTTGATAACTCGGGTACGTGCTTTTTTCTGATTGGAATATTAAACTCCTCTTCTGCAATATCAATCATCATATCAAAAATAATTAATTTCTTGTCAGCACGTTCTGCTAAAAACTCAGCTCTTGCCTTTTGTTTTTCTAAGAGCTTTACTTGTTGTTCTAATTCTAAAATACGTTGTTCTGGTGTTTTTGACATGGAGTGATTTATGGTAAAGTTATAATCAAAGTTACCATATTTTTTTAACCAAGTTCGAATCGTTGATCTTGCTTGAATACCATACTTATCTAAAGCCTGAGTTCTGGTTAATAATCCTTGTTCTATTTCTTGAACAACTTGTAGTTTAAAGGATAAACTGTAATCCTTCTGGGTACGCTTTACGTAATTTGAATTTGTAGATTCCATAAAATAACATTTCTCTGTAACGTTATTTCAGGACGGGACACAATGTTTTATTTACCAAATAACAATAAAATTATTTATTCATTTTTTATTTTAACACAAATTAATATTAATTTTACAAAAAACACATTTAAATATACTAATAAATACATTATTTATTAAATTTTAATATAATTTTTAATATATTCGTTTTTTCAACTTAAAACCCTCAAAAAATGAAAAAACTAATACTTAGTGTAGCTATTGCTTCTTTAATTATTTCTTGTTCGAAAAACGAAGAAACTCCTCAAATTGATCAACAAGTAGAATTACAAAATGAATTACTCACAAAAGAAGAAATTAACAAAAAAATTCAAAGTTCTATAGATAATACTGGAGATTTCGATTGGATGAAAACAGATGCAAGAACTATATGGAGCGCTGTTAAACATGGAGACAATTTACTAACTATTGGATACGGAACTTCTCCTGATCAATACCAAAGAAATAATAGCACAGAGTCTATTAAAGATAATTTAATTAAACTAGTAAGAAACATTGAAAACAATAATTCTGGCGCTGCCAAAAGTAAAGATCAATTATATGTTGATGACAACATAAATGTAATAGATATAAAAGTAGCGAATATAGAAACTATTAAAACCTTATTAAACGACTCTAGAGTTCGTTATTTAGAGCCTGCTTCTTATTTACTATCTGACAATAATGCACAAGCTAAATTGTCATCTAGTGGTTCTGGTTGTGGTTACAAATCTGTTACTATTTCATCTGCCGATTATAGAACTATAGCCCCTGGAGCAAGAGTTCCTTGGAATTTTGACAAACATAATATTCCTGCAGCATGGAATTATAGTACTGGTAAAGGTGTTACAGTTGCTGTTATAGATTCTGGTTTATCACCAGAGCAGAGATTAATGAATCAAGATTTTAACGACGGATATTCTTCTGGAAGGAGGGTTCAAAAATATGGCACTTATGTAGATTCTATATGGCCATGGTCTAATAATTATGATGGTGTAGATGACAAATGTGCACATGGTACTAGCATGGCCTCTGTAGCAACTGCTCCAAGAAACAATAATAATTTACCTATGGGAGTAGCTTATAACGCTAACTTAGTAACTTATAGAGGTACTGCTAATGTATTAATAGATGATTATCACGAAAAAAGAGGTGTCTCTGAAGCTCTAATAGCATTAGGAAAAAGGAATGATGTGAAAGTTATTTCCATGTCTATAGGCTCTCCTTTTAGTATTTCTAGGGTTAAAGACGCAATAAAATATGCCTATAATAGAGGTAAAATGATTATTGCAGCTGGTGGCACTTCTACTTCTTTCACTAATTGGTTTGGTGTTATTTTTCCTGCCAGCATGAATGAAACTGTGGCAGTTACAGGGGTAAAAGAAGGTGAATATGTAAGATGTGGTAACTGTCATTCTGGTTCTAAGATCGATTTTACTATTCAAATGGAACGTAGCTCAGGAAGTTTTGTTCCTGTTTTAAGTTACTATAACAATGCCTCTAGGTATGTTGGTGGTTCTTCTGTTGCTACTGCAACTACAGCTGGTATTGCAGCATTGGTTTGGGCTAAAAATCCTACTTGGACTCGTTCTCAAGTGTTAAATAAGATGAAAACTGCTGGAGAATTTTATCCTAATAAAAATTCTAAATTTGGATATGGAAACATAAATGCTCTTAAAGCTGTACAATAAAAACGCGCTTTTGAATAAATATATTGAAAAAGTAACTTTATTTTTCAAATAGTTTTTAAAAAGAGATATTACATGTAAGTGTTTTATCTCTTTTTTTCAATAAAAAAACAACAGTGACAAAATAGTTTGGCATGAATTTAGTATATTATTAGTTGAAATTAATATTCACCATAATTTAAACCCCAATTTATAATCTTTTGTAAATTGCGCCCCTAATACAACAGTTATAATATGAAAAAAATTACACTAATCGCTTATTTTATACTACTATCTAACAGTCTTTTTTCTCAGAATAGAGAAGGTTCTCTTTTTTATTCGGATGTAGAAAAAACCGATACTGAATATAAGATTAATGTAGACATTTTTGAAGTAGGAAGAATAGAATATATTAAGGTAGAACTTGTTAATGAAGACAAAGTTGAATTAGCTTCAGATATTGCGCAGTTAATTTTAAGAAAAGGAAAATATTATCTTAGTTTTAAAGATGAAGAAAAACGAGTACATCCTGAAAATATCAATCTAACTTTAAAGAATGAGTACAACGATATAAATTATCCACAAATAAATGTAAAACTAATGGATAAACTATTGAGAGTTATTGATTATTCTCAAAAAGTATTTTATTAAAAGTAAAAAACCGAGTAAAATACTCGGTTTTTTTATTTCTAAAATCAGTTTTTAATTCTTAGTACAAGAATCTTAATGCTGTAATATCATTGTTATTAAATTCTCCATCAGTATTATTAGAGAAACAAGCTAACATAATAGAAGTTGGATCATAACCATTAGGAGTTCCTGGAATTGGATTTGCTCCAACTCCTGCAGTTCCTTCATTAGTATTTTGCCCACAACTTCTTCTTGTAGTATAATCACTATGACGGAAACCTATTGAATGACCAATCTCATGAGTAATTACATGCTCATTAACATTATTACTAGATCCATTTAAACCATGAATTTGAACAAATTTATGAGGATTTCCTCCTGTAGGAAAACCAGCAGACCCTCCTGCTCCATTTATGTTCGGGTTGTTATATACCACCATATCTTTATCTTGATAATCGGTACCAAACGTTAAATTAAATCTAATAGATAAATTTAATCTATTATAATTGTTTACAGCCCATTGTAATCCTGTTCTTCCACGTTGAGAAAGACCTTGATTACCACCAGTAAAACCTATAATATTAATAACTCTATTTTGAGAAACTAAATTATTAGTATGGAAATTTTTACCAGTTACACCTTGCAAATTAGGTAAATCTAAAGCTTGCTCTTCTGTCATGTGAATATCACCTTCTACTTGAATCATTGGAGTAGTAGTTCCATCAGGAAGTAAAAAATCTACTTTCTTAACATCATTTGTATTAATGTTAAAGTCAGCTAATTTAGCTACAACTTCTGGAGAAACATCATTTACTGCAGCAGTATCTAATGGTTCGTTTTTTTCAGACTGACAAGCAAAAAAGCTAGCACCTACTAATAATAAAGCAACTCGGGAGAATTTCATTTTTTTCATCTTTAATTTGTTTTTATTGATTAATAATTGATTTTTAACAAAAATAGATCATTTTTTACATTTTTTTAACATAAATTTAAAATTTTACCATTTTTTCTTTAAAAGTTTAATTACAAACATTTAATGTTAATTTAAAACATTTAACACTTATTTAAAACATTTTGTAATTTACAACTCATAAAAATTAGTATAAACATATTTGCTTTTAGAAGCAAAGAATCCGAATACCCTACTACTAACCATAAAACCTATTGGAAAAAAATTCGCGGAATTTTAATCAAAAAAACTGTGAATTACAAAAAGTAAAAAAGAGATTTTCTAATGAAAATCTCTTTTTAATTAACCAAATTTAGTATAAAAACTAACTACTACTATCTTAAACTATTTACTACTTATGAAAAAGAACTTCTCTTTAATCTTCTAAAAAGAAGTTCTAATTTTAGGGATTATATTTATAGGGATTATAAAACATACTATCTGCAATAAACTCATCTTAATTACTCTACTCATTTATTAAGACACTTTATTTTTTAATTAGTCACATTTAAACCATAAAATCGACTACTACTTTTATTATTTTAAATTAAAAAGAACTTCTTTTTATTCCTCCAAAAAGAAGCTCTAATTTTGGGATTATTTTTATAGGGATTATAAAATATATTATTTGTAATGAACTTATCTTAATTACTTTACTCACTTATTAAGACACATTATTTTTTAATTAGTCACATTTAAATCATAAAAAAACCTCAAACTTTCGTTTGAGGCATTTTAACCAAACTTAGTATAAAAACTAACTACTACTATTTTGAATTATATAAATAAAGGAAACTTCTATTTTTTTATTTAACTATATATTATTAATCACTATTTATTTTGACACTTTATTTTTTTATTAGTTACATTTTTTATTATCCAACGTTGAAAAAATAAAAAGATCGTAAACAATGCTCACGATCTTTTAGTCTAACCAAACTTAGTATAAAAACTAACTACTACTATTTTGAATTATCTAAATTAGATAATGTTTTTTTATTTTAAACCCAATCATTTTTTTAAAGAAACCTCGAGTTTTCACTCGAGGTCATCTTGTCTAACCAAACTTAGTATAAAAACTAACTACTACTATTCTTAACTATCTTCTTAAAATAATTTGATTTCTTTTTTTGGGATTATATAAAGAAATCTATTTCTGGGATTTATATATTTAAATGAACTTATTTCGTTGTTACATTATTTAAGACACTTTATTTTTTAATTAGTCACATTAGGTCAAAAAAAAACTCAAAAAAAGTTTTTTTCGAGTTTTTAATATAAATATTTTCTAAGAACAACACGGTGTTCAGGAAGTGACTTATCATATCCTTTAACCAGCAATTCAAGTATTTCTGGAGGTTTTACCCCTATTTCTTTCTTTGAAGAAAATCTTGATACGTATAAATTATAATTGGATTCTTTTTTTTCAAAAATTAAAAAATGTTCTTCATTTAGTTCTGAAAAAGCTATGTGGTTTCCTAAAAAAGCTTCCGATTTATCTTCGAAGAAATCTGAAAACTCATAATATTTTAAAACATTTTCCACTTTTAAACTATTTCTGCTGATAACCCGAGGTCTAATAATTTAACACACCTAGACTCTAGCTCTTTATATTCTCCTGTTTTAACAGCGCATTTACCTTTATAGTGTACCAATATGGTGCATTGCTCAGCTTGCTCAGGTGTATGTTCGCATACATTAATTAAACTTTCAATTACAAAATCAAATGTATTTACATCGTCATTGTGTAAAATAATTTCATGTTTTCTAGTTTCTTGTACTAATACATCTAATTCTTCTTGTATTTTTTCTATGGTACTCATCTTCATTTATTTTATACATTTAAGAGCTGTCCAATTATTTCTTTCTATAATTTTATCTATACTTAAATTGTATTTATTAATTTCTTCTTTAATTAAGGTAATATCTTCTTTATAAAACCCGCTTAAAAGTAATATTCCTTTTTCATTTAAACAACTAGCATATTTTTTCATGTCTGTTAACAATATATTCCTATTAATATTTGCTATAATTACATCATATTTTTTCTTTCCCAATAAAGAGGCATCCCCTTCATAAACTGAAATATTTTTACATGCATTTCTTTCTACATTTTCTAACGAATTTAAATAACACCAGTTATCTATATCAATAGCGTCTGTTTGTTTTGCTCCTCTCATTTCGGCAAATATTGCTAAAATACCAGTTCCACATCCCATATCTAAAACTGCTTTTCCATTAACATCTATTTCCAAAAGATGTTGTACCATCATATGAGTTGTTTCATGATGTCCGGTACCAAAACTCATTTTAGGCTCTATTACAATATCATATTTTAAATTCGGATTATTATGAAATGGCGCTCTAATACTTACTAAATTGTCAACCTCTATAGGGTTAAAATTTTTCTCCCACTCTTCATTCCAATTCGTTTGAGCAACTTCTGTTTGCTCATAACTTATTTTAAATTCCTCTGAATTTAGAATAAAAATATCGTTTAAAATAGTTTCGTTCCAATCTCCTTTTTGAACATAAGCAGTTACTCCATGCTCACCCTCTACAAAACTTTCAAAGCCTGCCGAACCTAATTCTGCAATTAATATTTCAGTGGCAGGCTCCTTAGGCTCTACTATAAAATTATATTGTATGTATATATTATCCAATTAAATTGCCTTTACTATTGCTGAAAAATCTTTCGCTTTTAAAGATGCTCCTCCTATTAGTCCTCCATCTACATCTGGCTTAGAAAAAATTTCTTCTGCATTATTTGGTTTCACACTTCCTCCGTAAAGTATAGACACACTTTCTGCTAATTCAGCATTATATTTTTCAGACAATGTTTTTCTTATAAAAGAGTGCATTTCTTGTGCTTGATCTGCACTTGCTGTTTTACCTGTACCTATAGCCCATACTGGTTCGTACGCTAAAATAATATTTTTAAAAGCATTTGTAGGTAACTCGAATAATACATTTTTTAGTTGCGCTTCAACAATATTAAAATGATTTTCTGATTCTCTGTCTTCTAATTGCTCTCCAAAACAAAAAATAACATCTAAATTATTAGCTAATGCTGCGGTTACTTTTTGTGTTAAGATTTCATCTGTTTCATTAAAATAAGCTCTTCTTTCTGAATGTCCAAGAATTACTGTTTTTATTCCTATTGAAGATAACATTTCTGCAGATACCTCCCCTGTATAAGCACCATTTTCAGCATAATGCATATTTTGAGCTACTACTTCTATTTCATTATTCTCTGTGCCTTTTATTGCTTCTTGTAAATTTACAAAAGAAGGAGCTATAATAACTCTAGTATTTACCAATTCTACTCCTTTTAACTCTACAATTAAATCTCCAATAAGTGTTTTTGTTTGATTTAACGAATTATTCATTTTCCAGTTACCTGCTACAATATTTTTTCTCATTGTTAATTTACTTAATGTTATACTTTTAGCTTTGCTCACTATTTAAAATAGAACTGCTCTATACAAAATTACTTTTTTAATGATGAAGTTTTTAAATTATCTACTCCTTTTTTTACGAAATCGTAATATTAAACTATTAGAAATTATAGCTATTTTATTATCATAGTAATAAAGAGATATATCTATTTTATTTAAATACTTAACTCTTTTTAAGTTTAGATTCTGTAATTCTAACCTGAGTTTGATTATTATTATGAATAAAATTAATTTTTAAATCATTTATTATCAATAGATTGTATTAAACACAGATATATCAAGAACCGTTCGATAACATCTCGATACAATTTTCCTTCCTTTTAGTCTGAAAATCACTCGATGTGACATTTTTTGTTTTAAAACGACTTATTTAGTAATTGAAAATAAATCAGGTTTCTAATATTAATTTAAAGAAGATATTATTCTTTTATCATTTGCTTTTACTGCATTAAACACACTTATTTCTCCTTTTTCATCAACAACTAAGTATCTAGGAATCCACGATAAACCTAGAAAATCAGCAAATTCTCCATCCCATTTAGAAGGCAGTAAATAATGTTCTCCAGTTACATTGTATTTTTCAATACCGTATTTTAAATCTTCTAGAGAATTATCTATAGATAAAAAAAGAAATGTTATTTCTTTATACTCTTCTTGCATCTTTACAATAGTTGGCATTCCTTTTATACAATCTCCACACCAAGACGCCCAAACATCTATTAAAATCTTTTTCCCTTTATATTTATTAACAATTTCTTTAAATTTTATAGACACTCCATCTAAAGAAACAAATGTTTCATTTAATGCTTTTTCTGAAAACTTCGTTTCGTTTTTATTAGCACATCCTATTAATAAAATTAGCAATAGTATTTTTAGATACTTCATTTATTTTAATTTATCGGTAACTTTAGAAGTTTTGAACACAGAAATAACCCCATTTTTATCTATTTTTAAAAACCTAGGAATACTCTTCAATTTTAAAAACTTTCCTAAGGCTCCTTTTCCTTTTTTAGGAATGTAATAAAATTGTCCTTTTACCTTCATTCTTTTTAATCCGTTTTTCCAATCATGATAACTATGGTCTACAGATAAAAAAACATACTCTTTATTATTATTTTCTTTTTGAAAAGCTATTACATCTTCGAAACTATCTTGGCTAACAGGACAATATGTTGCAAAAATTTGAGCAAAAATTTCTTTATCTTTATTCTTATTCAAGATTTCTTTAAACGTAATAGAATCTCTTTCTATAGTTACGAGTTTTTCTTCTAATGCTTTTTCTGTAAATACTTTTGGCTGAAAGACACCACAACTTATCAAAAAAAAGCTACTTAATATATAAAAAACAAACTGTTTCATCTTAATTTAATTTTACTCGAGGATCTAACCAACTATACATTACATCTACTAATATATTAATAATTATAAATAACGTAGCAACTACTAAAACACTTCCCATAATTACTGGCAAATCGAGTGTATTTAAAGCACTTACAATTTCTTTTCCTAAACCATTCCAATTAAAAATATATTCCACAAAAACTGCTCCTGCTAACATAGATGCAAACCACCCAGAAATAGCAGTTATTACTGGATTTAAAGAATTTTTAAGCGCATGATTTTTTATTATTTGGTATTTATTTAATCCTTTTGATTTAGCCGTTCTAATATAGTCTTGATTTAATGTTTCTAATAATGAATTACGCATTAATTGCACGACAACAGCTAAAGGACGAATACCTAACACTATTGCTGGTAGTAAGAGGTTTTTCCATTGTATCTTTATTTCTTCTCCAAAATCATCTATTTCATATAAACTGCCTGTCATTTCTAAATTAGTATACTCATGTAAAAGAAAGCCAAATACCCATGCCATTAAAATTGCAGAGAAAAAAGAAGGAATACTCATTCCTAGAGTACTAATTACTGCAATTATCCTATCAAAAAAAGTATCTTTATATAATGCGGAAAATATTCCAAGTACAATTCCAAAAACCAATGCAATTATAATGGAAACTATTGCTAAAACGGCTGTATTCGGTAATGTTTCCTTGATTACTTCTAACACACTTTTTCCGTTTTTCTGAAAAGATTCTCTTAAATAAGGATATTTTACGACCACTTCTGTAGCTCCCACACTTAAAATCTTGGTAGCTATGTATTTTTCTGAAGTTAAGAATGTATAATCTTCTTTATTGGTACTGTGAAATGACACAGGAGATAAATCATTTAAATAGTACAAATATTGTGTAGTTAAAGGCTGATCGAAACCATATTTTTTTCTGATGTTTTTTAGTTGCTCGCTATCTTCTCTTTGCCCCATTAACATTCTAGCAGGATCTCCTGGCAACACATTAAATAAAAAGAAAATAACTGTTATCACTCCAAAAAGAGTTATACCACCATAAGCTAGTTTACTAAAAAAAAATCGGATCATTATTCTATACCTTTTATTCTTTCTTCAAATATTTTTTCAAAGTCTTTACTATTCATACTTCTATATCTATCTAATGCTTTAGCTCTAGTAAGAGAATCTATATTATATAAAAAATAAGAATACCTATATTCTAAAATACTATCTATTTGTATAGTTATCAATGAATCATTTTTTTCATGTATAGTAGTTTTATAATATGTTTCCATTCCAATTGAATCTTCTAAAATAATATAATAGCCATTGTTTAGATATAGTGGTTCATACCCTAATCCATCCCATAAATGTTCTTTTCTCAAAGAAACTTCTATTTTCTTTTCTGACTTCATTCCTAGTTTCTCTACATGCGGTGGTCTATGAATTCTTCTCTGTGTTGTTGCCACAAAAGAAAAGCACGAAACTAAAATAATTAAAGTATTAGTAACTCTACTGGTTTTTAAAAGTATTAATTCTTGTCTGTATTTATAAGATATAGGTAGTATTAAAAGCGCCATAAAATCTGTATAGTCTACTACTCTATACAAATTAAAGCCTACATTATTTAAATAATCAATTAATGGTTGCGATGCTTCTATTTTCCAGTACATAAAAAATAGTGCTGTTAAAAAATAAATTAACTTAATTCTTTTCGAAAACAAACTTATAAAATAAGGAAAAGCGAATAACCCAACAAAATCTGAGAGTTTTCCTGTTAACACATTATGAAATTGATGCTTTAGAAAAAAATCATTCACTATTAATAAAAAAACAGCTATTAAAAACCATTTTTTGTATAATAAATTTTGATGGAAGTTTTTCATTAATGTTCTTCTTATTAAGCAAATATAATATTTACTTTTGTACAACTATAACACTTACAATGACAACACAACAATTAGTAACTGAAATTAAGAGAAAGAAATCGTTTTTATGTATTGGTTTAGATGTAGATTTACAAAAAATTCCAAAACATTTATTAAAAGAAGAAGATCCTATTTTTTCTTTTAACAAAGCTATTATTGATGCTACACATCATTTATGTGTTGCTTACAAGCCTAATACTGCTTTTTATGAAGCATATGGAATTAAAGGATGGAAGGCTTTAGAAAAAACTATTAATTATATTAATGAAAAGCATCCTGAAATTTTTACTATTGCTGATGCTAAACGTGGCGATATAGGAAACACGTCTACTATGTATGCAAAAGCTTTTTTAGAAGATTTAGCTTTTGATTCTGTAACTGTAGCTCCGTATATGGGAAAAGATTCTGTAGAGCCTTTTTTAGCTTTTAATAATAAACATACTATTTTATTGGCTTTAACTTCTAACCAAGGTGCTTTTGATTTTCAAACTCAAAAAATAAATAACAAGGAGCTATATAAAAAAGTTTTAGAAACTTCTAAGGGTTGGAAAAATTCAGAAAACTTAATGTATGTGGTAGGAGCTACCAAAGCTGCATATTTTTCTGAGATTAGAAAAATCATTCCAGATAGTTTTTTACTAGTTCCTGGTGTTGGTGCACAAGGTGGTAATCTACAAGATGTTTGTAAGTATGGAATGACAAATAATATAGGTCTATTAATTAATTCTTCTCGTGGCATTATTTATGCTGGTAATGACGAAAACTTTGCTAATAATGCTGCTATAAAAGCGGAAGAATTACAACAACAAATGGAACTTATTTTGAATAAAAAAAGCCAAGGTTAAAAAACCTTGGCTCTAATTAATTTAAATAATTAAATCATTTGATTATATCTTATATCATTTAATTTTGATCTGCAGGAGTTATATTTGGATTCGCATTTATTTCTGCCTGCGGAATTTTAAAAATCCAATCGTTATTAAGAGATGGTTTCTCTACAACAAAAGCGTCTTGATAAAGTACTACAGAAGCCCCAGAACCTCCATTAGCTCCATGGTCAATTCCTTCATCCCAACGTATTTTATCTGTATATCCAAATCCTTCTCCCCACAATTCTAATCTTCTCTGAAACTTAATCTGATCCATTAAAGATGTTTGTGTATTAAAGGCAGTTACATCGTATGCACTATCTCTTTCTTCTCCTAAAGTTCTTAAAGCAGCCTGCGCACCTGGTATGTCACCCATCATTGCTTTTGCTTCCGCTTCAATTAAATACATTTCAGAAGAACGCATATAAATTACATCATCTGGATCGATAGAACCAGGGTTTTTATTCTTTAATTTAAAATGCATGTAAGGATGCTGGTTAAACCTGTTAGTTATACCATACTTTGCATTTATTTCTGCTCTTCTTTCATCAAAAGCTTTTTCATCTGTATAGTTAGGATCGTTACCAAAACCACCCTGTCCATTTGCTGCTGAACTATTTGTATTTGGTGCATCAATAATAAATACATCTTTTCTGTAATCTGTATCTGGAATAGCATCTACCAATCTTCTATCTGCTATTTTTGGATTATTTCTAATCTGACTTCCATTAAAAGTATTACTCGCTAAATAAAAGTAAGAACGGAAAAATGTTGTCTCTGTCTCAATGACTTTACTTCCCCAAATAACTTCTGAAAGATCTGTAGTATTAAAACCTGATTTCCAATCAGCTTCTTTTAATAAAGGATAACGTTGACGTGCAGCGACAGCTGCATCTGCTGCGGTTTGCCAATCTCCTTTAGAAAGTGCCCATCTAGCTTTAAGACCATTTGCTACATCTATATTTAATTGAGATTTATCGGAAGATGATCCTCCAGCAGAAGATGATCCTCCAGCATTTATAAAAGCTTTAATAGCCTCTTCTAAATCTAATCCTATTTGATCGTAAATCACCTGAACAGAAGATCTAGGTTCACTTGTAAATGGCAACTCTGAAGAAAAAAGTAAAGGCACTCCAGGATCTGTTGTTGGATTTCCTATTAAATATCCTTTCGCGTAATGTTGAATTAAAGAAAGATAAGCATACGCTCTATACGTATACGCTTGCCCTAAAATAAAATTTAACTTAGGTGTATCTACAAAACTTCCATTTGTAATTTCATTGATTAATAAATTCGCATGTAGAATAATATTGTATCGGTGATACCACAATAACTCACATGTAAGCGATGTTGCTATGGTATGAGAATTCCATTGCATCTCAGTTCTCCATCCTAAATTATTCGCATTCGCACTATGAATTAAACCACCCGATAAATTATCTCCAAGTGGTATCCAATAATGATTATTTGCTCTTTGAGTACTCCCTCCTGGGAATATATCCTGAGATTGCGAAAATAAACCTCTATGCACCCCATTAAGTATTAGCTGCATATTATCTTCGTTGGCTAAAGCTTCAGAAGCAGCAATAGCATCTGTAGGAGTTCTGTCTAGAAAATCGTCTTCACAAGACACCATCGAAACAACAATAAGTGCTGTGAATAAATATTTTAATTTATTTAACATAATTATTCTTTTTAAAATGATACATTTAAACCTAGAGAAACTATTCTTGGCGGAGAAAAATCATCACCAGGAGGAGTTCCTCCTAAATTATACTGAGGATCTAACCCTTTCCTTTCACTTTGTAAAAATAGGTTTTCACCTGATAAGCTTAATCTTAAATTATCCACATTCAACGCTTTTGTAACTTTCTCATTTAATGTATATCCTATATTAACATTTTTTAAAGCCCAGAAAGAAGCATCTGTTAAAAATCTATCTGACAAACCTCTAACTAAATCAGGATTTCCATTTTCTAATCTTGGTACATCTGTTATATCTCCAGGTTGTCTCCATGCATTTAAAATATCTGGATGCAGAGATCGACCATAGGTTCCACTATGCATTAAAGAAGAATATGCATTGTCTAATATTTTACCTCCTATACCATAAGTGATTAAGAAATCTAATGAAAGTCCTTTATAACTTAAACTATTTGAAACGGAACCTAATAAATCTGGAATAGAAGAATCTCCTGTATATGCTCTCTCCGTTTCTTGCCAATCATTGGTTGTTTCTTGATTCCCATTTGCATCTAAAACAGGTACACTTTCTCCATTGGCATCTTGCTCATACAAATAAAACAACTGATCACCATTAGCTGGATCTACACCTGCTGTTTTTCGTAAAAAGAAATCGAATCTTGATCTTCCTTCTGCCCAACGTTTTGTTCCATTAATAAATGGATCTGGTAAGTTTGTGATTTCATTTTTAAATGTAGAAGCCTGCAATGTTAAATCCCATTTAAAATTTTCTTTATTAACAAGGTGTGCTGTTAAACCTAACTCTAAACCTGAATTAAACATGTCTCCTGAATTAACAGGAACTTCGTTTAATCCATTACTAGGAGCAATAGGTAAAAGGTATAATAGTTCTGTTCCATTTTTTTTATAATATTCAACAGAACCATCTAAAAAATTATTAAATAAAGAGAATTCTAAAGCCACATCAAAATTTTCGGTAGTCTCCCATACTAGATTAGGATTTCCTATGTCTGTAAAAATAACCCCTGGTCTAGCTGCGTTTGATGTAATTGAAAATCTTGCTTGCGATAAATAGTCATCTAATAAATCATCATTCCCAACTTCTCCATACGAAGCTCTTAATTTCAATTTATTAATAAAAGACACATTTTCCATAAACTCTTCTTGGTCAATACGCCAAGATCCTCCTACAGAATAAAAATTACCCCATCTCTTGTCTCTTTCAAATACTGAAGTTCCATCACGTCTTACAGACCCACTTAAATAGTATTTATTATCAAAATTGTAATTAGCTCTAAAAAAGTAACTTTCTATCGCTTTATCGGTAGTAAACCCATCTAAATCTACCACATTTGAAAAATTAGCAAATTCGAAAATACCATTCGCAGCTTGAACCGTTGCGAGACCATCTATTCTTGAAATAGCTCTCTCGTAACTTTCATGACCGGCAGTAAAATCTAAATTATGTTTTCCAAAACTTTTAGCATACGTTAAAACTTGATTAAAGTTTTTAACATCTCTTCTAGCTCTTCTTTCACTTAATCTTCCGTCTGGATTCGCATCACCAATTATTGCGTTTTCATATTCTCTTTCAAACAATTCGTTAATATCTCTACCATAATTTAGTTTTAAAGTTAGACCATCTAAAATTTTATAATCTGCAAAAAATCTAAATCCATAGGTATTATCTCTATCACTTTCATTATTTAAAAGAAGTTCCTGTAATGCATGTCTACCTTGATTCGTTGGTCTAGAACCAATATTAAACTCAGAAAACCCTTCTCCAGAATCGAATACAGGCTCTCCAAAAGCATCTTTTACTATATTACCTTGTAAATCATTTACAAATACAGGGTAAATAGACCCTATACCTAAAGCAAAAGCAAAAGGATTTACAATACTTCCTGTACCTGCAGAACTTGGCCCTCTTGCTTCTGTAATAGCTATATTAGCACTACCTCCAATTTTTAATTTCTCATTAACATCAAAATCAGCATTAAGCCTTGCTGTTAAACGATCAAAGCCAGAAGTTACTACATAACTTTCTTCCTCTAAATAAGAAGCGGAAAAAAACACTCTATGGTCTTCTCCTCCAGCAGAAACATTAACATTATAATTATTTCTAATTCCTTGTTGTTGAAGTTCATCAAACCAATCCAAACTTTGATAAATTACTTTTGCATTTGGATTTAATTTACCATCGATTCCCACTATTTGATCGTTAGGAACATTAAAAGGATTATACCCTAATTGATTGTAAATATTGGCACTTGCAAATGCTGGGTCTCCATTACCCGCTGCAGAATTTTTTAGAGCTTCCCACATAGTTTCATAATACTGACCTGGAGACAATTGATCATATCTTTGAACTCCATTTGTAACAATACCAGATTGTACTGAGAAATTTAACTTTACTCCTCCTTTAGAACCCTTTTTGGTAGTTATAATTACAACTCCATTAGCTGCTCTAGAACCATATAAAGATGTAGAAGCTGCGTCTTTAAGAATTGTAAACGACTGAATGTCTTCTTGATTAATTGTATTCAAAGATCCTTCATACTGAACACCATCTACTATATAAAGTGGATCCGTATCTCCATTAAGAGTTCCGACACCACGTATTACAATATTTGGTGAACCTCCAGGTCCTGCCGCAGAAGTAAATTGTACCCCAGTAGCTCTACCTTCAATTGCAGCTATTGGAGAGGTAACATTTCTTGTAGCTAAATCCTTTACTCCAACCACATTAGCAGCTCCTGTAAAAGCTTCTTTTGTAGTTGTACCATAAGCTACAACGACTACCTCTTCTAATAAATCAGAATCCTCTTCCATTACTATATTCATAGTATTTGAGTCTCCAATTATTTTCTCCATAGTTTTCATTCCTACAAAAGAAAAAATCAATGTTTTTCCTTTAGCAGCTTTAATACTATACTTTCCATTAAAATCTGTTTCTACCCCTTTGTTTGTCCCCTTAACAATGACATTAACTCCAGGCAAAGGCCCTGAAGTATCAGATATAGTTCCCCTAACTACCTTTTCTTGTGCATTAATTTTAAGTATGATACCTAAAAAAAACAACAAATACATTGCATTTTTAAAATGTAAATTCATAAATTATTTGATTAAAATTTACACTAATATAATTAATATAAAGTTAACATTCTTTTTAATTTCAATAAAATACAGTTTCTTACATGTAAATTATTAAACGTAAAAAAATTAAGTTAACAAACTGATAAAAAAACAATGTAAACAACCTCAAATTAAATTGATTGTATTTTTTAAAAACTAAAAAAAGTCAAGGTTAACAACTCCCTTGACTTATCTGATTAATTCAAACAACTGTACAATTTTAAATACTTGATAAGTTGTTCTTCACAAACTTAAGCATTACTTCCTTTTGACTAATGTGATTTGATGCGAACACTCTTATTTTTGAATTAAAAGCAAAAAAAAGACTACCAAAAAATGGCAGCCTTATTTTTAAAACCTTAAAAGATGATCTTATTCATTACCATCCTGGATTTTGTTGATCTCTTAAATTTGGATTCACAGTAATATCACGTGTAGGAATACCCCATGTAAATTTGTCAGCTCCTGCTGGTTGAGACAATTTATCAAATTGAGGCCCTTCATTAATTAAAGATAAATTCTGAGGGCTTGAACGATTAAAGCCTAAATTCCATCTTCTTAAGTCATCTAATCTGAAACCTTCAAAAGCTAATTCTCTAGATCTCTCATCTCTAACTGCTTCAGTTAAGGCATTACCAGATAAACCTGCTAATGTTGAAGCGTTTCTTGCTTGTCTTAACTGATTTAATCTTACTAAAGGATCTCCTCCAGTATTTAAATCTGACTCTGCCGATATTAAATACATTTCAGCAATTCTAAATAAAATAGGAGCATGCTGAAAATTACTATTCGCTCCAGTAAATAGGTTAGGATTTCCTGGATACTTATTTACTAACCATACATTTGGATATACTACTCCTTCTTGCTCAACGTTTTTAGGTGAGAAGTATACGCTTTTTCTGTAATCAGCATCTTCATATTTATCTATCACCCATTGAGAAGGGATAAAATCTGGTTGGTAATTACCTGTTGCTCCTATAAAACCTAAATAAATATTGTTAGCACTTGCTAATTCATTAGGCGCCGCAACAAATAAAGCCGATATAACTTCTTGATGAAAATCATTCGTCCACATGTTACTTAATTGAGTTGCATCAGTAATTAATGGATATTTATTTCCATTAATTAATTCTTCTGCTACTATTTTTGCTTTATCATAATCTCCCTTATAAAATAAAACCCTAGCTTCTAATGCCTTTACCGCATCAATGTTAAATTTTAGTGCTCCTGCACTTCCTTCGACACCTGACAATAATGATTTTGCTTTAGAAATATCTTCTAAAATTTGTTCGTATACCATTTCTACAGTTCCTCTAGAAGGTTTAGAAATTTGATCTACACTAAACTCTAATTCAATAGGCACTCCCAAGTCAGTAGATGCCGAAGAAGAGTTATAGATTTTTGCAAATCTAACTACTAACCTATGGTAATAAAAAGCTCTAGCTAAATATGCTTCTCCTTTTAATTGATTAAGCTCTTCTTTTTCTGACTGTTCTTCTAATTGAATTTTATCAAATTCTACAAGAGCCAAATTTATATTTGAAATTCCATTATAAGCATCTCCCCAAAATTCTTCTAAAACTCCAGTGTTAGCTAAAAACTCCACCCATCTATGAGGGGCACCATTTCTATTTCCATAAGTTAAAGAGGCATTTAATTGGTCTGCCTGAACATCGGTAGTAAACATTTTATTACCGTATACGTTATTTCTAAGAGTACTGTACATCCCATTACTCCATGCACGCGCATCTTGAATTGATTGAAAGCTCTCTCCTATAGCTATTTCATTCACTGGGAATCTATCTAAATCGTCACATGAGAAAAAGCCAATGCTTAAACTCAGTAAAGAATATATTATTATTTTATTAAGTTTCATAATTTAAAATTTAATTTCTACACCAAAAGAAATTTGTTTCGTATTAGGATTTGAACCTAATGCTATATTAGAATCAATTTCTGGGTCAACCCCTAAATAATCTGTAAAGGTTAATAAATTTCTACCTACCGTAAACAACCTTACATTCTTCAATTTTACACGCTCAACAATCTCACTTGGTAAACTGTAAGATAATGTGATATTTTTCATTCTAATAAAAGAAGCATCCTCTATTAATGTCGAATCAAACTGTGTAAATCTAGGCCCGTCAAATTTTGGAAAGGTAGTAACATCTCCTGGTTGCTTCCAATAATCTAAGACTCTAGATGATTGATTAAACCCTGTAAATAAATTTGGATTTTCTGAGAAAAAACGATCATTATTAATTAAATATTTACCACTAGAGAAAGAAAAATCTGCTTGTAAGCTAAAACCTTTATATCCAGAAGAAAAACCAAAACCTCCATTTAAAGGAGCGTTCCTTTTTATACCTGTACTCTGTTGTAAATCTGTTGCATTAAAACTATCGGTAACATTATTCCTATCCTTATTAGTATTAACTACTTGATTTGGATCTGCATTAGGCACAAACCATTCAGATAATCCTGTTTGAGAATTTACACCAGCGTGAATTGGATAAAAATATGTAACCGGCTGACCTACTGCCCATGCTACTCCTGTATTAGGAATAATCCAAAAATCGTTACCGTCAAAAAGTTCTGTAACTTCTTCTTTATTATAATTTAAGTTTACATAAGGACTAAAGTAAAAATCTCTATTTTTAAAGACATCAAAACTTAAGTTAACATCTATTCCTTGATTTGTTAATTCCCCTACATTTGATCTTATATTAGGGTCTGATAGCCCTACAGTAAGAGGAACAGGAACATCAAGAAGCATATCTCTAGTTTTTCTATTATAATATTCCAAACCTAAACGCACTCTATTAAACATTTCTATATTCATACCTATAGAAAGTTTTGATTGATTCTCCCATGTAAGGTTTGGGTTCCCTGGGTTACGAATTTCAAAACCAGTTTGCCCATTATATTGATTAGCTCCAGCAGTTGCTATAGATTCAAAATTGACTACTAAAGATGGTGCTATATTAGTTAAATCTACCTCTGTACTTCCTGAATTCCCACTAGTTCCATAACTTCCTCTAATTGAAAGATCGTTTAACCAATCAACATCTGAAAGAAAATTCTCTTTTTTAAGTTTCCACAATCCACCAACTGACCAAAAAGTAGCTTTTCGATTATTTAAACCAAACCTAGAAGACCCATCTTGTCTAACAGAAAAGTCAAAGAAGTATTTGCTATCATAATCATATTCTAGCCTTCCAAAAAACGATTCGAATACAAATTCTGAATTATCTTCAAAAACGTTTCTATTATCTGGCCCTAAATCTAACTCTAATAGCCTATCATCAGTAAGTCCATTCGAGCTAGCTCCAAAAGATTTAAATTTATTTTCAAAAATTTCATGTCCCGCTAAAAACACAAAACTATTTTTATCGTTTAACTTCCACTTATATTCCGCCGTATTAGTTACGGTTAAACTTGTAGATCTATCCGACCTTCTAGATATTGACCCATTACCTAAACTACCCGCAAATGATGGCAATACAATATTATTCTGCGTAAAGTCAAAAAAATCTAAACCTGCTTGTGTTTTTATTTTTAAGTTCTTTATCGGTTCAACTTCAACATATCCTGAAGGATTAAACTGTATTCTTTCCCCATTATTCTTAATTTTCTCTTCTCTATATTCTGGATGAAATCTATTCCAACCAGGAATAAGATCAAACCTTTCTCCATTTTCATCTGTAGGAGAAAACCAAGGTTGCGCTAACCAAAACAACCCTCTATTTGTACTATTCGCTCCTGAAGGATTCCCTTCTCTTTCATCATAAGCCATCGATAAATTCACTCCAACTTTTAACCAGTTTTTTAATTTAGAATTTATATTAGTTCTAAATGTATATCTTTCAAAATCTGATTGAAATGCTAAACCTTCTTGGTCTGTATAATTCGCAGAAATGTAATATGCTGTTTTTTCTCCACCTCCTGCAATTGATAAATCATTTTGAGTTAACCCAACATTATCTTTATAGTATACTTCATACCATTTAGTATCATTTGGGAAATTTCTCAAAACATCGTCTGCTTCAGCACGAGTTCTAAAACCAGTTTCAACTTGAAAATCTGCAAGTTCTCTACTGTTTAAAACACCATCAAAAAAATCTGTATTAGCAAGGTTAGAAACACTATACTGAGTTCTAAATGTAATTGTTGGATCTGAGTTACGTTTTCCTTTTTTTGAAGTTATATAAATAACCCCGTTAGCAGCTCTTGATCCATAAATAGAAGTTGCTGATGCATCTTTTAGGACAGTAACACTTTCGAAATCATTTGAATTTAAAGAAACTAATGATGATGAATTTACAGGAACACCATCTACTACAACCAAAGGTGTAGATCCTCCACCTAATGACCCTGTACCATGTAATCTAAATGTAGGGGTTGCTGAAGGTTCTCCTGAAGAAGTTAAAACCTGTAATCCAGGAACTCTACCTTGAAGTCCATCCATTACATTTGCTGAAGGTTTCCCTTCTATTTCCTTTCCAGAAACACTCGATATCGATCCTACTATTGAACCTACTTTTCTAGCAGAACCGTATCCTACTACTACTATTTCTTCTAAAACATTAGAGTCATCTGTCATAACTATATTTATAATACTAGATGATCCTATAGTTTTCTCTGTAGTTGTCATTCCAATAAAACTAAACATTAAAACATCTCCTACTTTTGTTTTAATCTTATAAGCTCCATCAAAATCTGTTTCTACTCCCTTAGTAGTTCCTTTAATAATTACATTAACTCCTGGTAATGGTCCTGAATTATCTGAAACAACTCCAGTAACAATTTTTTCTTGCGCATTTATCTTAAGTATAATACCTAAGAAAAACAGCAAATACATTGCATTTTTAAAATGTAAATTCATAAATTATTTAATTTAAATTGATTAGTAAGGGGCTAAATATATTTCCAGTAATTTACTCTTAACATCATTTTGATGTAAAAGACCTTATTTTTGATGTAGAAAATATGTTTTTAGAAGCAAACAACAATAGTGTTAAATTCTAGTTATTTCCTTGTTAAAAAGTAGAAGAAATCGTGTTTAGAAAGTTTTCTTTTCTACATTAGCAAATATAAATCAACATAAACATCCCTATATATAATGCATATTAAATCCATTATAGTTGATGACCAAAATATTGCTATAAAAAGAATAGAAAATTTATTAAAAGGTTATGAAACTATCGATATTGTTGGAAGTTTTTCAAACGCTATAGAAGCCATTAATTATATTAATTATTTAAAACCTGATGTTGTTTTTCTTGATATTAAAATACAAGAGATTTCTGGTTTTGATATTATTGAAAAAATTTCACCTGACATTGTGAAACCTTTATTTGTTTTTATTACAAAACATAATGAATTTGCTTATAAAGCTTTTGATTATTTTGCTTTTGACTATATTATAAAACCTTATGAAGACTCACGTTTTTATCAAACAATTGATAAAATCACAGAATATAAAAGAAAAGAAGGATTAGTAAACCTTCAATCTAGTTTAAATAATATCTTATCTATTGTTCAAAATAAGGAAACAATAGAGAATAAAAAAATAAATATAAAATCTGGGAATAAAATATTCTTCTTAAACTTAGATGTTATTAAATACATTTCAGCTTCTGGTTATTATATTGAGATTTTCACTAAAGACAATAAAAGACATTTATTAAGAGAGTCTTTATCTAGTATTATTAAGAGGTTAAATTCGAATAGATTTATTCGTATACATAGATCTACTATTATTAATTCTGATTTTATTGAAGAAATAATTACTTCTAACTATGGTGAAACAGATGTTAAAATAATAGATATAAAACCTACTTTTAGAGTAAGCAAAGGGTATAAAAAAGAATTTCAAGAATTAATGGGAGTAAAATAGTTTTATTTTTGTGTTTGTAAATAAATTATTTTGATACTTAAAGATCAACTTCAACGAGAAATTAATATTCCTAACACGCCTAAACGTATTATTTGTTTAGTTCCTAGTTTAACGGAATTATTGTGTGATTTAGGTTTAGAAAAATTTATTGTTGGTATTACTAAATTTTGTGTTCACCCATACCACTTAAAGCAAACGAAAACAATTGTTGGAGGAACTAAGAATATAAAAATAGATAAAATAAAAGATCTAAAACCAGATATAATACTGTGTAATAAAGAAGAGAACACAGAAAGCATAGTAACTGAGTGCAATAAGATCACATTAGTTCATGTTTCTAATATTTTTACATTAGCAGATGTATTTCATCTTATTCAACAATATGGCTTGTTGTTTTCTTGCAGAACTGAAGCTAACAAAATAATTCAAAAATTAAATTTTAAACTTTCAGACTTTAAAGAATTCACCAAAGAAATCCCTACTAAAAAGGTCGCTTATTTTATTTGGAGAAATCCTTGGATGGTAGCTGGTAATAACACATTCATAAATCACCTTTTACAACTTAACAAGTTTGACAATATTTATAAAAATAAAGATCGTTATCCTGAAATTGAATTAAAAAAAATACGCTTAGAAGGAGATCCTGATTTCGTTTTTTTATCCTCAGAACCCTTTCCTTTTAAAGAAGAACATGCTTTTGAAATAGGTAGACATACACACCATGCAAAAACTGTTTTTATTAATGGAGAACTGTTTTCTTGGTATGGAAGTAGACTCTTGAAATCTTTTGATTATTTTAAAAAGTTACACCAAAGAATTATCTAGGTATTTTACTCTATTTATTTTCTCTTGTAGTTTCATTGCTTTAAAGGATGCAATATCACTTTTAGCTTCATCTATATATCTATAATCGTTAGAGCGTTCTAGTAACTTTCTATATCGATCTTCAAGATGTCTTCTATATCTAAAAAGTTGTTTTAGTTGAGACATAATTTATTGAATTTCAGTTTTAAATATAATAAATAAAAAACTGAAATTCAATAAATTAACAAACTATTTTAAATATTCTTTTAATTCTCTTATTTCATAAATAGGACTTCGTTTCATAAACATATTAAAAAAGGCAGCATGAGACCCTCCAGAGATTATTAAAACCCTATCATCTTTAGTCATTGAAACCTTATTTATATTAGCAAACATTCGTAAATTTCTTTGATAATATTTTGCCGCTTTTTCTCTTCATGCTTTTTTATAAATTATTAAATTCTACAAACTCATATTCTGGTGAATACTCTATCATATGTCTTAAAACTGATGCATGTCCATTTCCCATAATTACCAAGATTCTATCTTCTTTTGTTTGATCAATTTTTTGAATATTTCTGAAGATTCTAAGATTTCTATTATACCACCATACCGATAAAAAATCTGCTCCTCGATTGTTATCTAATTTAAAATCTCCTGTAAAATAAGCACCGTAATTATTTTGGTGTCCTTCAATACTATTGGTATA
Source organism: uncultured Tenacibaculum sp. (assembly GCA_947498055.1). Taxonomy (GTDB): domain Bacteria; phylum Bacteroidota; class Bacteroidia; order Flavobacteriales; family Flavobacteriaceae; genus Polaribacter. The sequence goes on along the minus strand of CANMJA010000017.1, from coordinate 22,518 downwards.
TTTAAAATATTCTAATAGGTTTATTTTAGATGGAAGTTTTCCTGCTTCATTAAAAGATTTTTCAATCATTTTATTAAACGGATCTTCTGAATTAAAATCATAATCTTTAGATAAATCCTCCATTAATTTAGGGTTTAACTTAAATAAGTCATCACTAAAAGACTTTGTGTCAACAGGATAAATACTATCTAAATTAAAATCATTTGCAATACACATTCCTAATTGATATGTTTCATTTCGTACATTTCTATATTTTCCTTTTCTATATTCTTTATATTTTTCATTAATATCCCAATTTACTTTAGCCTCAACAGCTACTTTAGTTGGTTTAAATTTTTTTATATATGCTACCAATTCTTTTACTTCAGATTTTTTAGGTTCTTTTAAAACATCCACCTTATCTGTTTCCTTTGTTTTGATAACATCTAACCCTGGGTAAGAAAAATGAAATGTTCCTACTACTAAGATTTTGGTTTTCTCTTTAGGGTAATAAGAAGAAAACGGTTTTAACCTTGTTTCTTTTTCATTTAATGATTCTTTTTCCTTTTTTTGACATGATATTATTGTTGATACCGCCATTAATATTATTACGTATCCTTTCATTTTATTTAAATATTTTAATTCGCTTTACAAGAATACATAAGAAATATTATTCCATTTTTTTTATTACACCACTCAATACTTTATGTATACAAATAGTAAAGTTCACCTAACTTTCTTTTTTGTTGTATTAAAAAGATTGTTTGTATAAAAAAAGATATATTTCATCCTATTTTTTATTTATCCGATAAGATTCCGTTTATTTTTGAAATATGAATTTGAAACTAACTAAAGAATTAAGGTATAATTTACTTATTGTTTTAATTTTAGTGCTTGTAGATTTTGCTTGGAATATATTTATCTCACAAAAAAACACTATTACTTTATTTCATGCTTCTCTTCTTACCTTCACCTACAGCATCAGTTTTTTCTCCGTTTATAGTCTTAATTATTATTTTTTGTTACCAAAACTACTAGATACTAAAAAGTATTTTTTATTTACTATTTCAATTACTTTAATGATTTTCGTTTTTGCTGGTATTCGTTTTTTTCTAGAAGAGATAACTTTACTTTATTTATTTAATATTAACAATTATAATCTTCAACAAGAAGGTATTCTCCTTACCTATTTAACAGATAGTTTTATTTATGCTTTTAAAGCTTGTTTATATAGTACCGTTGTTTATTTATTATTTAAATACCATGAGAATAAGGATAAACTTCATCAATTAAAATTAAAAAACCAACAAGCACAATTAACTGCTTTAAAAGCACAAATAAGTCCGCATTTTCTATTTAACACTTTAAATAATTTTTATATTGAATTACATGATGACAAACCAAAAACAGCCAAGGGTATTTTAAAACTATCACAACTTCTGAGATACGTAACCTATGAATCTTCCGATAATTTTGTTCTTTTAGAAAAAGAAATTCAATTCATTAAAGATTATCTCTATTTTTATAAACGTAGATATGAAGATCATTTTCAAGTATATTTAAATATTCATGGAGAAATTATACAGCAAAGAATTCCTTCTTTAATTTTAATTCATTTTATTGAAAATGTTTGTAAACATGGAATTATAAACGATCTAGAAAAACCAGCAAAAATTGAAATTAATATTCAAGAAAAGTATATTGAAGTAATTACAGAAAACACGATCAATATCTCAGAAAAATATACAGAACCTGGAATAGGTAGTGAAAATATTCAAAAACGATTAGAAGTTCTTTTTAAAAGTAATTTTATTTTAAAATACGAAGAAAATAACACTATTTTTAAAGCCTACTTAAAATTACCACTATGAACAAGCAACTAACCTGTATAATTGTAGACGATGAGCCACCCGCAATTCGTTTGTTAGAGAAATATGTAAATCAAATTTCTTTTCTAGAATTAAAAGGAACTTACACAAAACCTTTAGAAGCGCTGCAATATATTGAAAAAGGAGGTATCGATTTAATTTTTTTAGATATACAAATGCCAGAAATAACAGGTATTCAATTATCTAAAATTATTCATCAGAAAACGAATATTATTTTTACCACAGCATATCCTCAATTTGCTTTAGAAAGCTATGAAGTTACTGCTACAGATTACTTATTAAAACCCATAGAATTCCAACGTTTTTATAAAGCTGTTTTAAAAGTTCAAGAAAAAGAAACTAATTCTCCTATAAAAACTTACAAGGAAGAGGAGTTTTTCTTTTTTAAAACAGACGGAAAAAATAAGTTTTCAAAAGTATTTCTAGAGGATATTCTATATGTAGAAGGGTTAAAAAATTATGTTTCTATTTATCTACAAAACGAAAGAATTATTACCTACAGCACTTTAAAAAACATCAAAGAAAACTTACCTGCTTCAAAATTTATTCAAACACATAAGTCTTACATTATATCTATTAAACATATTGATAAAATAGATAATGATTCTGTATGGATACAAAAAAAAGAGCTTCCAATAGGGAACACCTACAAAAAGCTCTTTTTTGAAACTATCAATAATAATAAATTATAAGCTTATTTATTATCTTGTAAAGCAAATACTCTTTTTAATAAATTTGTGTTTCTCAATCCTATTTTGTTTCTAATTCCTTTTTCTTCTACTCCAATCATTTTAAAAACTCCTTTTAAGGCCTGATTCGTTACATAATCTGTTAAATCTGGATTCACTTTATTTACAAAAGGAATAGAATTATATTTAGATATTAAGTTACTCCAAACCTTATCTGCCCCAACTCTACCAAAAGATTTTTTAATTACTGGGTTAAATTTTGAATATAACGCCGAGTTTGTTCTTCCTTGAAGGTAACTAGTTGCTGCATTATCATTTCCTAATAAAATATTTTTAGCATCATTAAAACTAATATTTTTAACCGCATTAACAAAAATAGGAGTTGCCGTTTTTACTGCATCTTCTGCTGCTCTGTTTAACGATCTTATTCCTTCATCTGCTAACTTACTTAATCCTATTTTTCGTAAACCTTTATCTACAGCTTGTAATTCTTTAGGCAACAAAATTTTCACCAATGCATTTCTATAAAACCCATCTCTTGCTGTTAGTTTAGATACCTGGTGTTTAATTCCATTATCTAAGGCCTCTCGTAAGCCTGCTCCAATTTGCCCTTGTGTTAATGCTCCTCCAGCTTGAGGTAATTGACTTGCTATTTTCTGTAATTCTGCACAACCAACAAACTGAAATGCTATAAACGCTATTATTATCTTTTTTATCATTTTGAATCTTTATTTACTCTTTTGATACTTTTTTATATAGATAAGTCACAAATTACTTAAAACTATCCGTTTTCTTATCATACCCATACGGGCAATGTTTACATCCACTTTTGCAACAATACCCTCTTCTTAAATGATACTCTTCTTTAAAAACCCGATATCCTTGCTCATTTACATAATACTCATCTGGAGTAGGTTTTAGTATTTTGTTTACCATACTACAAATATAATTGTTTTAAGGTGCAACTTAATTAAAAAAATTACAAAGACATACTACAACAAAATCCGTTTGCAACAAACGGATTTTGAAAATTAGTAGGAAAGTGAGTTTTAACAACTACAACTTTCGTCGATTATCTCCCGACTGTGTATCAATTAATTTATTGTAAGGATCTACTCCAACCTCTACAGGTTTTTTATCCACAATAATCGAAATTCTATTGTTTATTTGAGTCACTTTATGTTTTTTCAAATACAATTCTATTTCTTTCTTTTTCCCATCTATTTCCTCTTCTCCAAAAATTCCAATATCTACATAATCTTGTAAAGAAACAGATAAAATAGGTTTTTTCATTTTCTCTGTTTTATAAGAAATAGTATCTCCTACTTGCTCTCCATAATAACGCTTCCCTTTATCATTGTTTCTATATTTACTAACATTAAATTCAATATCTACTTGATATTTACCATTCTCTAATTTTTTAGAAGTAACGTCTGTAATTCTATTTCTATACAATGTAATGGTTTCAAACATGTCTTTAATTACATATTGTAAACTATCTGGTGTAACCTTTCTTATAGCATTCACCATTTCTATAGAGGTCGTATAAGGAGCTTCTTGAAACTTCACTTTCTCTACATACTTTTTTAAAGCGCCATTTAATTTTTCTTCTCCTATATAATCACTTAATGCATAAAAAACCAATGATCCTTTTTGATAACGAATATATCCTTGTCCGTCATTATACATTAATGGTTTTTCTCTTTTTCTTTCAAACGATCTTCTTGTTAAATATTCATCTAAAGCTTTTTTAAGAAATTTATGCATTTCTTTTTTTCCTAGTTTATGCTCTAATACTTTTAAAGAAACATATTCTGATAAACTTTCTGAAAGCATGGTTGCTCCTAAAACATCTGCTCCAATAACTTGATGTGCCCACCATTGATGTGCCAATTCATGCACTGTTATAGCAAAAGGATAATCCACCCCTTCATCTTTTTCATCTACATCTGCAATAAAACCAACTCCTTCAGAAAATGGAATTGTATTTGGAAATGATTGCGCAAAACTTCCGCCTGTCCTTGGAAATTCTATAACACGAACTTGTTTATGTTGGTATGGGCTAAAGTTTTTTGAATTATACTCTAATGAAGCTTTTATCCCATTCATCATTCTATCTAAATTATACTCGTGCCCTTTTTGGTAATAAATTTCTAAATTAACATCTTTCCATTTGTCTTTTTTAACCTCATATTTAGCAGAATTAAATGCATAGAAATTTAATATTTTACTATCCATTTTATAATGAAAATACCTTCTACCTTCTTTTACCCATTCTTTTTGTAAATACCCAGGCGCTATTGCTATTTGATCTTCTGAAGTAGAAACTGTTGCTTCAAAATCTACCCAATCACTATCATTAGAAATATACGTGTTTCCTAAAGCAGTGCTATCTGAAGGATGTGGTTTTAAATCATTCTTAGATAACCCATATTTTTTACGTGTTTTATTATCTGTTAATTCACTTGAAGATGCATACCCAAAAGACGGATAAATTCCACTATTCATAAAAGTTCCATTACTACGAACTGGAGAATTTTTTCTAAAAAAATTATTAGGCTTGTTCTTCACTGTAAATTGCAGCTCTAAGCTATCACCTGGCTGTAATGGCGATTTTAATTGATAAATATCAAAATTATGAACAGTGTCTTCTACAATCAAATCTGTTGGTTTATTAAAAACAAAAGTACTAGGGTAGTTATTGTGATTTAAAAATAAACTATCTATTGGTTCCTTTGTTTTATTTACCATTTTATAAGTACCAGAAGATTTAAAATCATACGTTTTAGGATAAATATGCATTTGCACATTTACCGCTACAATTCTTGGTTGTGCTTTTCCTTCGTATTTTTTATATTTTTTCTCCCAAGTTACTCTAGATTCTTCTCTTTCTTTACTTGAAGTTCGTTTATTTTTAATGTTATTCTCGTAATAAATTCTTCCTCCTAAGCCCAAAAATGCAACTAAAAAGAGCAATAAAGCTCCAATCGTTTTTACATTTAATCTCTCTTTAAATAATCGTAATCTTTCTTTAAACGAATGTGGTATTCCGCGAACCCAAAATAATCCTGTTAATACCAATAAAATCAATCCTGCAAATGTCCAATACCACTTATAAGTTAAGTAATTTCTTAATGAAGAACCATAGCCATTCATATCTGAATACCTATAATTAGGACCTTGATTGTACTTAAAAATAGCTTGCTCTATACCCGCTAAAGACAAAAATGGAAGTCCCCAATTAATTACAATCAATATAAATAACCCTACATAAGGGTTTCCTACTAATGTTTGAATAAAAAGTGCTAAAAATGCCCATATTGCATACCTGAAAAATTCTAATACAAATAGCTCGTAAATGTAATGCCCTATTTCATAATGATAAAACCCTTTATATGTTTGGTATATAATACCTGAGATCATTACTATAGAAAGCATCACTAATTGTACTTTTAATAAAGCTATTAATTTAGACAACCATAATACCCAATTTGGAGTTGGCGTAACATCTATTAAATGATTTACTTTTGCCATTCTTCCTCTATGCACCAACATTCCAGCATATAAAAAAGTTACGATATTTATCGATAAAGTAAAGGCTCCTTTTCCATTTTCCAACATTTTCCATGTTACAGGTAATGTTTTTGTTCCTAACAATAAACCTACCTCAGATAAAGCTATTAATGTTATTATTAAACCTACTAAAACAATTGCTACAAATGGCAATGCCTTTACAATATATTTGAAATCTATGTTAGAAAATTTCCAAGTATTTTTTAGGTTTTGAAAGAAGGAAAAATTATAATGTACTTTTGGTAAGGAAACTCTAGTAATACCTCCAAAATTCTTCTTTATAACTCTACTTCCTTTTTCTTTCTTGAAAAAAGAGAACGTTACAGCACTTTGACTAAATGAAAATTTTCTGTAAACCAATCCGAAAATTAAGGTAGTTACCCCTAGCCATATCAATCTATTGTAAATGATAATTCCCTTTAATGGTAAAGATGCCTCATTTTGCTCTGCTAGTGTCCAATATCTTGTATAATAACCTAAAGATGCTCCTCCATATGGATCTAATAAACCTGCTAATAAACGGTTTCCTTCTTCAGACAATAGTCCTTCTATTAATCCTTGAAAAAACATTAAAACAATAACACTTATAAAACCTGCAGCTATATTTCTAGTAAAAGTAACTATTGCAAACACAATCGTTCCAAATAACAATGTATTTGGTATTACATATACTAAATAAGCATGTAAATAGGAGCTAAAATTAAATGCACTTACAATTTCAGAGTTTGTTCCTGGTAATCTATAACCAATAATAATACCCAAACCAATAGTAAAAATAATTAAAGTTACTATTGTTAAACCACTTAAAAGCTTTGCAAATAAATAACTAGCTTTTGTAAATGGATATGAATATAAAATAGAATGCATTTCGCTTTTATAGTCTCTAAAAATAGTAACACCAATTATAGATGGAAAAAGAAAAAACATTAAAAAATTCATCACATTAAATGCCCCATTAACTCTAATTGGAGAATTTACAATTTGATTTCCTCCCGTAGTAACAGTAACACTATCTAAAATACCTGCTGATGCTGCCGAAAAAAAGATAGAAATAACAAAAAAGATTCCTAAGTAAATATAAAAAGCTGGTTTCTTAAACCAATAATTTATTTCATGCTTGAATATTGTAGAAAACATATATTTTATTTTTAATAATTAGTAAAACCTAAGCTTCAATTGGTTGATCTTGCTTAAGTGCAATAAAATATACATCGTCTAATTGCGGTGCTGCTGCTATAAATTCTTCTGAAGGTTTTTCTTCTGCATACACACGAACATTTAAAGTATTATCTTGATTATAATTTGATGACAACAGATTGTGTGTAGCTTCTACACTTTCTAAATCGTCTCTTTCTATAATTTTAGTCCAAATTTTACCTTCAATTTCTTTTGTTGATTCTATTGGTGTAGTATGTTTTAAAATTCGTCCCCCATTTAGTATTGCCATTTCATTACATAATTCTTTAACATCTTCTACAATATGTGTTGAAAATATTACCGTCGAATTTGTTCCTACTTCTCGTAATACATTTAAGAAACGATGACGTTCTGCAGGGTCTAATCCTGCGGTTGGTTCATCTACAATAATTAGTTTCGGATTGTTCAATAATAATTGTGCGATTCCAAATCGCTGTTTCATTCCTCCAGAATATCCAGCTACATACTTTTTTCTTACTTCATAAAGATTGGTTATTTCTAAAACCTCTTTGGTTATTTTTTGCCTATCAACTTTACTGCTGATTCCTTTTAAAGTAGCAAAATAATCTAATAAATCCTCTGCCGACATTTTCGGATACACCCCAAAAGATTGTGGTAAATACCCCAATATTTTTCTAAATTCCATAGGATTTTCTAAGACATTAACTCCGTCAAAAGTAATGGTTCCTTGATCCGGACTTTGTAAAGTTGCTATTGTTCTCATTAAAGATGATTTTCCTGCTCCATTTGGTCCTAAAAGTCCAAACATTCCAGTACCTATTTCTATACTTAAATCATCTATTGCTTTTACCCCATTTTTATAGGTTTTTGCTAAGTTTTCAATAACTAATCTCATCTTAATTTGTTTTTAATTGCACATTGGATTTCTTAGTTAGTTGATTTAAATACTAATTTGTTACAGACTTTTTTTCTTTTCGGAAACAATTTTACTTCAATCGGAAAGAATTCATCAACAAACACTTCCATTCTTTACATATTTAACAACAAATAAAATTTAACTATTATGAAAAAATTATTTCTACTTACCATTATGTTTATTACGCTAATGATTAGCTGTAATGAGAATGAAATTATTGATCCACCAGCAGAAAATCAATCTGTCCTAAGAAAGAAAAATTCTAAAAAAGAAGTTTCTTTAACACAAAAAGCAGCAGCTACTTTTAATGAAATGCTATTAACAAAAGGCGTAAAAGAAAGTTTATCTACGATTATTCAAGATGATATTATGATGCTTGAAGGCGTTTCTTTAAGATACTCTGTTTTTGAAGATCATTTTATTATGTTAACAGATTATGTTTTTGAAGACCATCTAATAATGCTTACAAATAGTACTATAAAAGAAGCTGATTTTTCATTTCCAAATGAATCTATTTTTGGAGATGATATAATAGTTCTTTCTAGTTATATTTTTGAAGACAATATAGCTATGCTTTCTAAAGATATTGTTATTGAGGATAATATAATTATGAAAGCTTCTATTATTAAGGATGATGTATTACCTGAATTTATTGATTCAGGTAATAAAATAACTTTTGAAGATCTTTTTAACACTACTTTCAAAAAACTATACCCTGAAGATAGAACTAGTTTAAATTCTATTTTAGAAAAATATCCTAAATTATTTTTTAGTATAAACAGTTCACTTATAAAAAATTTTAATCCACCTGCAAGTTCTAAAACAAATGTAGTAGTAATGAGTACACAAACTTGTAGCAATGGTTCTAATAATACTAATAATGTAAAACTTACTTTAATAGATAATACAACAGGAAATAGTCTTTTACCTGATTATTATTTTCGTAACAATATTTCTAGTATTAAATTAAAAAATTCATCGGGTGTTACAAAGGCTTGTTACAATGCTCACGCTTCTACTGCAACAGGAACTTTAACTTTTAATCCTACAAATGATTTTTTAATCTACAACGATACAAATCCTATTCCTAATGGAACACATTATTACCTTGAATTTAATTTTTCTAGTACTCATATTCCTTTTTATAACATCAGTACCTATTTTGGTATTAACACAACAGCTAGTATTCAATTAAATGCTTTTTTACACAATACTGATAAAAGTAATCTCGATTTTTCTTTAACAAAATCATCTGATTATTATACGCATTCCAATAGTAATTTTAATCATTATATTACTACGCATTTTCTACCTAATGAAAAAATAACCTTTAATCCAATTTTATCAACAGGACTAAAAACTTACAGTTTAAAATTAACTGAAGTTCGAACTGGAATACAGGAAACTGTTAGTAATTTAAATAATAGCATTGATGGATTTGTTGTTGATTTAAAATCTACGTTTTCTATGCATATAGGACTAAATGGATCGACACCAATACAGCCTAATGAATATACTTTAGAAATGATTGCAAATGATTGTAGTGGTAATACACACTCTAAAACTATATCATTTCTTATATCCAATAATGTTTCTATTGACCCCGTTCGCTTTTAAACAAAAAAGGCTTGGAAAATTCCAAGCCTTTTTTAATTCTTATTTCTTATCCCATCCAGGAGGATACTTTGCAAGTATATCTTTTACAAACTTCCTTATACGAGCTTCTTTCTTTTCAACACTTGTTCTTGTAGATAATGCTCCAGATCCTATACCTTGCCATACCATTTCTTTCTTTTTTGCATCTATAATATCTATAAACAAAGTTCCTTCTGTATATTGATTTACATTTAAACGACTAGCTCCGCCCCACATCCAAGGATTCCATCCCCAACCATAACCAAAACCCCAACCAAAATTGTCATTTACATTTAATCGTTCTCTCGATTTTGTAAATAAACTCACTAATACATCTGGATTAGTAGATTTTTGCATTCCTTTTGCTATTAATTCTGATTGAATAGCTCTCATAATTCTTTTCTTATCTAAATCAGAAATTTCTGCTTTATCTATTCCTGGTTTATAAAAAGCAAATGTTTTATAACTATTAAAATCTGCTTTTGTATCATAATCTGTATTCACTCTAACAGAGCTACAAGAGGTAATTAGTAAAACTGCGAGTGGTAAAAAAAAGAGTCTAGTTATTTTCATTGTATTAAATTTTAATTAAACAAAGCATCATCCACGATATTAGGCAAAGTTACTTTTAATTTTTTTTCTACCTGCATAGCTCGTTTAATAGCAAAATTAGCCTCTTCATTTCTTGCCCAACTTCGCCTTGCAATTCCGTTATTTACATCCCAGAAAAGCATTGATTTTAAACGTTTTGATGCTTCTTTACTACCATCAAGAAGCATGCCAAACCCACCATTAATCACTTCTCCCCATCCTACACCACCACCATTATGAATAGATACCCAAGTAGCACCTCTAAAACTATCGCCTATTACGTTTTGAATAGCCATATCTGCTGTAAAACTAGAACCATCGTAAATATTAGAAGTTTCTCTGTATGGAGAATCAGTTCCAGAAACATCATGATGATCTCTTCCTAATACTACAGGTCCTATTTTTCCTTTTTTTATCGCTTTATTAAACGCTTCAGCTAATTTCATTCTTCCTTCTGCATCTGCATATAAAATTCTTGCCTGAGAACCCACGACTAATTTATTCTCTTGCGCACCTTGAATCCACTGGATGTTATCTGCCATTTGTTGCTGAATTTCTTTCGGTGAATTTTTCTTTATCTTTTCTAAAACTTTGCATGCTATTTTATCCGTTTTCTCTAAATCCTCAGCACTTCCTGATGCACATACCCAACGAAAAGGTCCGAAACCATAATCGAAACACATAGGTCCCATAATGTCTTGTACATAACTTGGGTAGGCGAAAGCTTCGCTAACCAATTTTGAGTTACTAGCTGCACAAAAAATTCCTTTATTATCTTTATGAACCTCGGCTCCTGCCCTACTTGCTTCTAATAAAAAAGCATTTCCATAATCAAAAAAATAAGTACCTTTAATAGTATGTTTATTAATTGCTGTTGCATGACGACGTAAGGTTTCTTGTACTTTTTCTTTAAAAAGTATCGGATTTTCTGCCATCATTACATTTGCTTCTTCAAAAGTTAAATCTACCGGATAATAACCTCCTGCCCAAGGATTGTGTAGTGATGTTTGATCGGAACCTAAAGCTATATGTACCTCTTCAGTTGCAAACTTTTCCCAAACTTCTACTACATTACCAAGATACGCAATAGAAACAGTTTCTTTATTTTCTTTTGCTTCTTTTACTCTTGTTACTAAAATATTTATATCCGTTATTTTCTCATCAATCCATCCTTGCTCTAATCGTACTTTCACCATTTTAGGGTTTACTTCTGCACACACGGTAATACAACCTGCTATGTTTCCTGCTTTGGGTTGTGCTCCACTCATTCCTCCTAAACCAGCTGTTAAAAACACATTTCCTTTGGGTGATTTACCTATTTTTCTAAATCCGTTTAATACCGTAATTGTCGTGCCATGCACAATTCCTTGCGGGCCAATATACATATAACTACCTGCTGTCATTTGTCCGTACTGCGTAACTCCCAATGCATTAAACTTTTCCCAATCATCTGGTTTCGAATAATTCGGAATCATCATACCGTTGGTAACCACTACTCGTGGTGCTTTTTTATGAGAAGGAAACAATCCCATTGGATGCCCAGAATACATTACCAAAGTTTGCTCATCATTCATCTCTGATAAATATTGCAACGTTAATAAATACTGTGCCCAATTTTGAAAAACACTACCATTACCTCCATATGTAATTAATTCATGTGGATGTTGCGCTACTGCATGATCTAAATTATTTTGAATCATTAGCATAATCGATTTTGCTTGTAATGATTTCCCTGGATATTCTTTAATTGGGCGAGCATACATTTTATAATCAGGACGAAAACGATGCATGTAAATACGTCCGTATTTCTCTAGCTCTTCTGAAAACTCTACTAATAATTCTTTATGATGTTTTTTATCAAAATAACGTAAGGCATTTTTTAATGCTAGTTTTTTTTCTTCAGTAGATAAAATGTCTTTACGCTTTGGTGCGTGATTTATGGTAGTATCGTATTCCTTTTTTATTGGTAAAACATCTGAAATTCCTTGTTGTATTTGTTCTTTGAATGTCATTTTTAATTTGTGCTATTTGAGTTTCCAGACCTCACAAATTTTTAAAACCTGTGAGGTCTTTGCAACTAAACTGTTATAATTTGCTTTTTGTTTTTCTATTACCTTTTTTTTTAAATAACATACTAATAATAAATGGTTTAATTAATTTACAAATCGATACTAGAAAATATATTTCTTAAAATACCTCGTGGGCTTGCACTTAGGTTATTTACTATTGATTCCTTTTTTTGCGTTAGGGATTGCAACGACATCCTTTTTTAAATAATTTTTGCCTCTGCAAAAAATTGTTTAAAAAAGATATAGTGTAAAGCCCGACCCTTGGGGAACGCCCATATTTCAATGATCAGTTATTCAATTATCATTTTTCTCTCACTTCTTACTACTATAAAAAATTACGTAACATTAACTATAAATTCCTGATTACCTACCATTTTTATTAATACATTAATATCGTCTTTTAAAACTCTATCCTCCTCTAATTTAGCTACTTTTTCTCTTATTAATTTAAAATTACGCTCAATAATTTCTGAAAAAGTGTTGGGTCTCCTAAACTCCATTGCTTGTGCTGCATACATAAACTCAATTGCAAATATTTTTTCTATGTTTCCCAAAATTTGATTGAATTTTCTACCTGAAATACTTCCCATAGAAACATGATCTTCTTGCCCTAAAGAAGTAGGAACACTATCTGCTGACGGAGGAAAACATAATGACTTGTTTTCTGTAACCAATGCTGCTGTGGTATATTGTGGAATCATGAAGCCAGAATTTAAGCCACCTGCTTCCGTTAATAATCTTGGTAAACCATACTTTCCTTCTAACAATAAATAACAACGCCTATCTGAAATATTTCCTAACTCTGAAGCTGCTATTGATGCATAATCTAAAGCCATTGCCAAAGGTTGTCCGTGAAAATTACCTCCAGAAATTGCTTCAGTTTCACTTAACACAATAGGGTTATCTGTAACAGAATTTAGCTCTATTTCTGCTAATTCTTTTAAATGGTTGTATGCATTTCTAGACGCTCCATGTACTTGAGGCATACAACGAATGGAATATGGATCTTGTACCCGATCGCACTCAAAATGATTTTCCACATTTTGAGAATCTTTTAAAAACATACGTATGCGTTCTGCAACTTTTATATTCCCTTTAAACGGACGAATATTGTGTAATTCTTCTCTAAATGGAGAAGCACTTCCTTGAAACCCTTCTAAACTCATTACTCCAGCCAAATCAGCCACATCTAAAAGGTATTCCATCTTTTTTAAACCTAAAATAGCATGTGCTAAAATAAATTGTGTACCATTTATTAATCCTAAACCTTCTTTTGCTTCTAATTTTAATGGAGATAGATAGTGTTTATCTAACACTTCTTTTGCTTTTACTATTTTATTAGCAACCCAAAATTCTCCTTCTCCTAATAATGGTAAAAAAAGATGAGATAATGGTGCTAAATCTCCTGAAGCCCCAACAGATCCTTGTTCTGGCACTACTGGTAACAAATCGTTTTCAATAAAGAAAAGTATTCGTTCTATCATCTCTAACCGCACTCCGGAATATCCTTGACAAAGTGCATGCACTTTACAAATCATCATCAATTTAGACAAGAATTTATCTATGGGTTTTCCTACACCTACGGCATGTGTTATTAACAAATTTTCTTGTAATTTACTGGTTTCCTCTGGTGTTATTTGCACATCACACAAAGGACCAAAACCTGTATTTATTCCATAAACAGCACGGTCGGAATTTGCCATTTTATCTACTTTTTCTCTACATCTTTCTACTTTTTCTTTTGCTTCCGCATCTATAAAAGCTTTCAACGAACCTTTGGCTATTGCTATAACTTTATCTACCGTTAATACATCTATACCGTACTTAAACATCTTAATTGTTTTATTTAAACAAAGTTATCTTTACTTTTGATAACCAACAATACCAATAAAAACAATATTTAATAACTATGGGTTATCAAATAGACTTTCGTCATTTAAAATATTTCTTAGCCGTTGCTGAAAATTTGCATTTTAGAAAAGCAGCCGAGCGATTATTTATTTCTCAACCAGGATTAAGTCGACAAATAAAACAAATGGAGGACGATTTAGAAATTCAATTATTTGTTAGACATAACAGAAAAGTTGTTTTAACCACTGCAGGTGAATATCTTAAAAATGAAGTTACGCAAAATTTACAAAATCTAGAACGTATTATAAGTCATGCTAAACTTATACAAGAAGGAAAAAATGGCGCATTAAAATTTGGCTATGTAGGTTCCGCAATGCAAAACATTATACCCAATATTTTAGTAAACTTTAAAAAAGAACATCCTAATGTAAAGTTTGGTTTACAAGAAATGGATAACAAAAAACAGATTACTTCTTTACTTTCTCAAAATATTGATATTGGTTTTGTTAGATTAGATAGAGTTCCTAGAGGTATTGCTATGCAACCTATTTTAAAAGAATCTTTCTGCTTAGTTTTGCCCAAAAACCATTCTATAAATGCTACTAATTTCGAGAATTTAAATCAACTAAAGGAAGAATCTTTTATACTATTTGATCCTTCCTACAGTCCTTCTTATTATGAAAAAGTAATGCAAATTTTTGATGATAGTGGTTTTTCTCCTATAATTTCTCACAATACCATTCATGCTGCTTCTATATATAAATTAGTTGAAAATAACTTCGGATTATCTATTGTACCTAAATCTTTGCAAAACGGATACAATTTAGATGTTCAGTTTATTGAACTTACTGAAATTTCACAACGTACTACGTTGTCTATAGTTTGGAATAAAAATAATAGAAATCCTATTTTAACATCTCTTTTAAAACAAATACACAATGTAAACTTGATAATTTAATTATACTAATTAACTTGATTTCATTAATATCTCTTAGGAATCATTTACAAAACACTAATTTTGCATTCAAAATTAGAAAACTCTTGTGATTATCATTTCAAAACATATGGTTCCTAAAGGTTTTGTAGGCCTCACTTTGTATCCTTTTATTTTTTTAAAACAAAAAGAATTAAAAGAAGACGAACAGCTTATTAATCATGAGAAAATTCATTTAAAACAACAATTGGAATTACTAATTGTATTTTTTTACCTTTTTTACGGATTAGAGTGGTTTGTAAAATGCATGAAATATAAAAATGGCTATATTGCTTATAAAAATTTAAGTTTTGAACGAGAGGCTTATAAAAATGAAGCTAATTTAAACTATATTAAAAAAAGAAAATATTGGGCTTTTCTTCATTATCTATAAAAAGTGCTAACCAGTATAGCTAACACTTTTTGTAACCAATTCAACTAATTATAATACAATTCACAAGTAGTGATTTCGTATTTCAATAAAAGGTTTTAATTATTGTTTTGGTGAAAATCCGTCTTTATCTTCTAACAGTCTTCCTGTATTATTTTCAATATAAACTCCACCTGGGTTTCCTTTATTATCTAGCATTAATGTAATGTATACCAAATCTCTTATTCCATCATTTGTATATGTTCCTGAAATAGCCAAAGCGGTATCTGCTGGCTCTGCATCTCCTATTTGTGATTTAATTTTTAAATAAATTGAAAACTTATCTCCTTCACCTGAAATTAAAGATCCGTTTCCTACTGAGTTTTGAATAGATTGTACCGATTCATAATCAATCTGTAAACCCTCCTGATTTTTAAACGTCATTTTAATATCTGAAAATTCTTTTCCTATAAAATAATCTGGTACTACTGTTGTGTTTTCTAATGTAGGATTTTCTACTAAATACACTCCTTCTATATTTGGTGGAGTATCTCCGGCATTTATCACAAAACCTAACTGTTTCATTGCTTCAACAGCTTTAGGCGTTAAAAAATCTTCTACCGAAGTTAAAGAACCATCAAATTCTTTAACTCCATCTACATCATCAGAACAACTAGCTAGTACAAAAGCAAATAGTATTACTTGAATTTTTATTATTTTTTTCATCTTATTTTATGTTTAGTTTATTGATTTCAAAACTCTTATTTTTAGGTAAACAAGTAAATACCTAGTAATAATGATTTTTAATCACTACACTTTAACTAAAAACTACCATCGGTTGTACTTTATAAAAGTTTCCTTTTTTCTTAAAAAAACACCAATTGTAAATAGAATAGTTATATTGCTTATTAGAATTAAAAACTAGAGAAATTGAGATTTTATAAACAGTACATAAAATTAGGTATAACATTGTTGTTATTTGGACATTTTTTGAGTTGTTCTACGCAACAAAAAACAAAGCAAAAGAAAGAGGCTCTTCCTACAGAAAATGAGAATATCTCTATAGAAAAAGATACAGTTGTTTTGGTAACAAAACCTATATATCCTACCTATTTAAATAAAGAATATGTTCTAGGAAAATTTGATTATACCAAACATTCAGATTTTATTAAAATTCCAAAAGAATTTTCTTCAAAAACAAGATATCTTAGAAGAGAAGTTTTCGATATGTTTCATAAAATGGCTACCAAAGCTAAAAAAGAAGGAATTACATTAAAAATTGTTTCTGCCACAAGAAATTTTGCACATCAAAAACGTATTTGGAATTATAAATGGAATGATAAATACAAAAAATATCCTGAAAATAAACGTGCTTTAAAAATTTTAGAATATAGTTCTATGCCTGGCACCTCCAGACACCATTGGGGAACCGATATAGACATTAACAATTTAGAAGACGAATACTTTTTAAAAGGTCAAGGAAAAAAAGAGTATAATTGGCTTCTAAATAATGCTAATAAATTCGGTTTTTACCAAGCTTATACTTCTAAAAAAAATGGAAGAACAGGATATAATGAAGAAAAATGGCATTGGTCTTACACGCCACTTTCTTCTATATACCTTAAATACTACAACGAACACATTAACAACCAAAACATTAAAGGTTTTGAAGGATCGAGATTTGCAAAAGAGATTGATATGGTTAAAAATTATGTAAATGGAGTTAACACCAAAATATTAAACTACAAACCTTAAGGTTTTTATAAATAGACCCGTATTTTTTTAAGTTTTTCGTAAATTGCAAACAAGATAAACAACTAAATTTACGAATGAAACAAACACCACCATATAAACCTAAACACAAAGTTAGAATTGTTACCGCAGCTTCTTTATTCGATGGTCATGATGCAGCTATAAATATTATGCGTCGAATTATTCAATCTACAGGAGTAGAAGTAATTCATTTAGGTCATGATAGAAGTGTAGAAGAAGTAGTAAATTGTGCTATTCAAGAAGATGCAAATGCCATAGCTATGACTTCTTATCAGGGTGGCCATACAGAGTACTTTAAATACATGTATGATTTACTGAAAGAAAAAGGTGCAAGTCATATCAAAATCTTTGGCGGCGGTGGCGGTGTAATTCTTCCAGAAGAAATTAAGGAATTAATGGATTATGGTATTACTCGTATTTATTCTCCAGATGACGGTCGTGAACTAGGTTTACAAGGAATGATTAATGATTTAGTAAAAACTTCTGATTTTGCTATTGGAGATGTTTTAAACGGAGAAATTAATCATTTAGCAAAAAAAGAAATAGGAAGTATTGCTCGTATTATTTCTTCCGCAGAAAATTTTCCTGAAGTAGCTAAAGAAACTTTAGATACTATTCATGAAAAAAATAAAAATTCAAAAACACCTGTTTTAGGAATTACAGGAACTGGTGGAGCAGGAAAATCGAGTTTAGTAGATGAATTAGTTCGTCGTTTTTTAATTGATTTTCCAAATAAAACCATCGGTTTAATTTCTGTAGATCCTTCTAAACGTAAAACTGGTGGTGCTTTATTAGGAGATCGTATTCGTATGAATGCCATTAATAACGAACGCGTGTATATGCGTTCTTTGGCTACTCGTCAGTCTAATTTAGCCTTATCTAAATATGTAAATGAAGCCGTTGAAGTATTAAAAGCTGCGGAATTTGATTTAATTATTTTAGAAACCTCTGGTATTGGACAATCTGATACTGAAATTATAGAACACTCTGACACTTCTTTATATGTAATGACTCCTGAATTTGGAGCTGCTACGCAATTAGAGAAAATTGATATGTTAGATTTTGCTGATTTAGTAGCCATTAATAAGTTTGACAAACGTGGTGCTTTAGATGCCATACGCGATGTTAAAAAACAATACATGCGTAATAATAACTTATGGGATGTTCCTATGGATGACATGCCTGTTTTTGGTACGATTGCTTCTCAATTTAACGATCCTGGAATGAATACGTTATACAAACGTATTATGGAAAAGTTAGTTGAAAAGACAGGTGTAGATTTAAAATCGAATATGGAAATTACCAAAGAGATGTCTGAAAAGATCTTTGTAATTCCACCAAGTAGAGTTCGTTATTTATCTGAAATATCTGAAAGCAATAGAGCGTATGATAAAAAGGTAGACTCACAAGTTATTGTAGCTCAAAAATTATATGGTATTTATCAAACTATTTTATCTGTGGCAAATGCCACGTCGAGCGCAGTCGAGACTTCTTTTATTTCTAAAACAGGACTGAATGAAGATGAAATTCTTTCTTTAGATACCGCAAAAGATGACCAAGAGTTTTTAAAATTACTTTTTGCTCAATTTGATAAAGTAAAGCTAAATTTAGATCCACATAATTGGGAAGTTATTTTAAACTGGAAAGAAAAAGTTCAAAAATATAAAGATCCTATTTACACATTTAAAGTACGTGATAAAGAAATAAAAATAGCCACGCATACCGAATCACTTTCACACTCTCAAATACCGAAAGTATCTTTACCAAAATATGAAGCTTGGGGAGATTTATTACGTTGGAATTTACAAGAAAATGTTCCTGGAGAATTCCCGTATACCTCAGGTTTGTATCCTTTTAAGCGTACTGGTGAAGATCCTACACGAATGTTTGCAGGTGAAGGCGGCCCTGAACGTACTAACAGACGTTTTCATTATGTAAGTTTAGGAATGCCTGCAAAGCGTTTATCTACTGCTTTTGATAGTGTTACCTTATATGGTAATGATCCTGGATTGAGACCTGATATTTATGGTAAAATTGGAAATGCTGGTGTTTCTATCTGTTGTTTAGATGATGCTAAAAAATTATATTCTGGGTTCGATTTAAGTCACGCAATGACTTCGGTTTCTATGACCATTAATGGTCCAGCTCCTATGTTATTAGGTTTTTTTATGAATGCTGCCATCGATCAGAATTGTGAAAAATATATTAAAGAACACAACCTAGAAAATGAGGTTGAAGCTACCTTTAAAGAAGTTTACGATGCTAAAGGCTTAGAAAGACCTAAATATCAAGGTGATTTACCAGAAGGAAATGATGGTTTAGGGTTACTACTTTTAGGCTTAACAGGTGATTTAGTTTTACCTGCGGAAGTATATGCAGAAATTAAAGCAACTACTTTAGCACAAGTTCGTGGTACCGTACAAGCAGATATTTTAAAAGAAGACCAAGCACAAAATACTTGCATATTTTCTACTGAATTTGCGTTGCGTTTAATGGGAGATGTACAAGAATATTTTATAGAGAAACAAGTTCGTAATTTTTATTCCGTTTCCATTTCTGGATACCATATTGCAGAAGCGGGCGCGAATCCAATTACGCAATTAGCCCTAACATTATCTAACGGGTTTACTTATGTGGAGTATTACTTATCTCGTGGAATGGATATTAATAAATTTGGTCCAAATTTATCTTTCTTCTTTTCTAATGGTATAGATCCTGAATACTCTGTAATTGGTCGTGTTGCTCGTAAAATTTGGGCAAAAGCATTAAAATATAAATACGGAGCCAACCCAAGAGCACAAATGTTAAAATATCACATTCAAACTTCCGGGCGTTCGTTACATGCTCAGGAAATTGACTTTAATGATATTCGTACCACATTACAAGCTTTATATGCAATTAACGACAACTGTAATTCTTTACATACCAATGCGTACGATGAGGCGATTACCACACCTACCGAAGAAAGTGTTCGAAGAGCAATGGCTATTCAGTTAATTATTAATAAAGAATTAGGTTTAGCTAAAAATGAAAACCCAATTCAGGGAGCTTTTATTATTGAAGAGCTAACCGATTTAGTGGAAGAAGCTGTATTAACGGAGTTTGATAGAATTACCGAACGTGGGGGTGTTTTAGGTGCTATGGAAACCATGTATCAACGTTCTAAAATACAAGAAGAAAGTTTGTATTATGAAACGTTAAAACATACTGGAGAGTTTCCTATTATTGGTGTAAACACTTTCTTAAGTTCTAAAGGTTCTCCAACCGTACAACCTGCGGAAGTTATTCGTGCTACGGAAGAAGAAAAACAATTCCAAATTCAAACAAAAGAATTATTGAATAAAGCCAATGAAAATAAAGTTAAAGAACAATTAGCTATTTTACAAAAAGCAGCTGTTCAAAATGAAAACTTATTTGATAAATTAATGGAAGCTACCAAATTTTGTTCTTTAGGTCAAATTACAGAAGCTTTATTTAAAGTGGGTGGACAATATAGACGTAATATGTAGTAAACAATAT
The DNA here is from genome assembly GCA_947498055.1 of uncultured Tenacibaculum sp. Lineage (GTDB taxonomy): Bacteria > Bacteroidota > Bacteroidia > Flavobacteriales > Flavobacteriaceae > Polaribacter. The sequence continues at coordinate 1,533 of CANMJA010000017.1, read as the reverse complement.
TGCTCTCATAAATTAAAGAAGTGATCTTACTAAAGTAGGGTCACTTTTTATTTTCCCATATATTCTTGCCATTTTATTAATACATATTTTTCTCCTTTATCTAAAAAACCATATTCATAACAAAAGAGATATACATCTTTCTTTTTATTTTTCCAATAATGTGTAAAATAAGTACTATTAAAACCTTCCTCTTTTAATTTATTTTTTCTGACTGTAGAAAATCCCGATTTATTATATGCTTTTAACAGTTTTCTATTTCTTTTTAACTGCTTATCTATCGTATAATATAAATTTTCTTCCAACTTATTTTTTTCATATTGATATGCCGATTTACAATATATTGAACAGTATTTTTTATCTGATCTTCCTGTTATTTTAGAAGAACAATACAGACATAATTTCATAGTGCAATTGTTTAAACAAATTTTATTCGAATAATATACGGTTAATATACTACTATTATCAAAACTCTTCCCATTTTTAGTTCATGGAAATTAAAAAGTACATTACTTTAAAACATCTTTTCATTAATAACAGAAAAATGATAGGATTACAGTTTTATCCTAATAAAGTGATTCAAGCATTGATTAAAGAACTCCCAAACCCTAAATGGAGTAACCAATTTGATATGGCATATATCATTAATACTAAAGAAAATCTGAATAAAGTATTTGATACCTTTAAAGGAGTGGCCTTTATAAATAGCAGTTCATTCTTTACAAAGAAAACTATAGCGAATAATCAGCCTATTAATATAAATTGGTATCGTAAAAGGAAGAAGATTCCTAATTATAAATACGTGCCAGAAGAGTTTCTTATTAAATTAGAACTTAAAAGGTATGCCTTAAATACCTGCAAAATATACATATCTCAATTTGAAAAATTTATAAATCATTATCCTAACAAGAATATAGTAGAACTATCTGAACAAGAAATAAGGGCATATTTACAACTACTTATTCAACAAAAAAAATCTAATAGTTATATTAACCAATCCATCAATAGTATTAAATTTTATTATGAAGTTGTTATGGGAATGCCTAATCGATTTTATAGCATAGAAAGACCAAGAAAACAAAAGAAACTTCCAAGTGTTCTAGCTAAGCAAGATATTGTAAAAATGATTCATCTTACAAAAAACATAAAGCATAAATGTATTATTAGCTTACTATACTCTTCAGGGTTACGAAGAAGTGAATTAGTAGAACTACAACTGGTAGATATTGATAGTAAAAACATGCTTATTAAGGTAAAACAAGCTAAAGGAAATAACGATCGTTATACGGTTCTTAACCAATCAACTCTTAATAATCTTAGAGAGTACTATAAATTATACAAACCGAAATTATACTTATTTGAAGCCATAGAATCAGAAAAAAAATACAGCACTACTAGTGTTTTTAAAGTTGTTAAACAAGCTGCTAAAAGAGCTGGAATTAAACAAACGGTATATCCGCATATTTTAAGGCATAGTTTTGCTACACATCTCCTAGAGCAAGGAATAGATTTACGATACATACAAGTTTTATTAGG
>CANMJA010000016.1 GCA_947498055.1 uncultured Tenacibaculum sp. | reverse complement strand
AATCTAATATGTAGAATGGTTGAAGCTGATAACATTAATCATTCAAAATTGATAGGTAACTAAATGTTTACCTCTATTAAATTATTTTCCCCAAGCCCATTTTGATGTATCTCAAAGTATTTTTGTCCATTCTCTGGTTCTGGTTCATAAACAGGCCTTTTAAGTTCTATTCCCTTAACAACATCTGAATACTTTCTACCAACATATTTCATTCTAATATTTGGATACTTTGTAGAAATACCAGTTCCTTCTAAGTGATCATTTACTTTTTCATTACCTGTCTGTAGAATTGATTCCCAATCACTATCGTTACCTTCAAATATGCTGTATAAGTCTGATGCTAATTCATTCTTTTTTTCTTCATTTAGGGGAATATCAGCTCCTCCCTTTTTATATTTTGTTAATTCATTAAACAAATTTCCAACCTTATTCGCATATGAGTATGGTTTAAGACTCTGTACAGCATCTCTTAATGGGTCTAGGTATATAAAGAAGATTTCTTCTAAAGCATCATATGGAACATTCTGTCCTTCATTATCTCCACCCCATACAGTTCTTTTAAAGAAGTTTCTACTTCCTCTTTTTTCATATTTAAACTTGATATGAATTTGTATTGTCTGTTTTAAAGGATTCTCTGCATCTTGAGATAAGAAATCAAAAAAACATTCTCTTTCTTTAACATCTTCTAATTCAAAAATGAAATCAAATTGAATTTCATCATTATCTTCATTTATGTCATTCCTGTTTAAATGTATGTCAGTTTCATTTATGTAAATATTATTGTTTGATTTCCCATATCCTAAACCTATTCTTAATGCGTCAATTATAGCAGTTTTGCCAGAATTATTTTCTCCAATTAGAACATTTAATCCTTTATGAAAATCTAATTCTATCTGTTTTATTCCTCTGAAATTTTTAATTTTTAATTTAGATAAATACATATAATGATTGGATGATTCTTTAGTTATAATATTTAATCGGAATTTGTAGATAGGAAGAAGTCTATAATTCCACCACACAATATAAAGAATTTTAACAAGTAACTTTCTACGGTTTTCCGTAATCAATTAAAAATTAAATATTATATTCCCATTACATACACATTCCCACCTCTCTCCTATCGTCGCTTTGGGCAAAGCGTATTCCATTACATTTTTAAAGAAACATTTGAGAAGAAAAAAATTAAAGAAAATTAGAGTCGTAAAAAGCTTTTTACCCAAGCAGACTTACATACGCAGAACATTATAGTACAAACTGTATTGTGTTTACGCTTTAGCCTTGATAATATAGTTTGTGAGTTATAATTCTATATTATGTAAAATATCTCAGAATGTTCTCGTTTCTATATAAACTGTAGACTTGGGTAATTAAACATTCATTTTTTAGCATTCGCGAGAATTTAATATTCTGTACAATGGTTCAACTTTTTTGAAATAAACGATTCTCAATAAACATTCGAACTATTAATTTGTAGCTATAATTAAACATTATGTAAAATTGCCACTTGGCAATTTCGCTTTAATAAAAACTCCTTAATAAATTCTTACTAAGGAGTTTTTTTTGTTTTTTTTAAAATAATAAAAATAGAATGTTTATTTTATTGCCATTTTTTTAGTAACTCTTTTTCCATCTACTTTATATTCTATTAGATAAATACCAGAATCCAAATTAGAAACAGAGATTTCTTGAGTACTATTTTTGGGTAGATCTGCAGATTTTACTAATTTTCCTGTTACATCTTTTATAGTTATATGACTATTGCTAGTTCCTGTTTTAATAGTAATGATATCTGAAGCTGGGTTAGGATAAAAATGAAACTCATTTTGATTTGCTGTTTCAATTTTAGAATCTCCTGTATTTACTATTTCAGTTACAGATCTTCTTGAAGATACATTATTGAATTTCCATTGAGTGTCTAAAGATGAATTAGGAACCAGTTGAAGGCCATAATTATTTCCCGTTTGATTTCCTAAATCGTCATTTCCTCTGGGTTTAAAATATTTATAAGTCCATCTACTTCTTAAATGAAAATAACCATTATTGGTATTAACTTTTTCCCATTGTGTTATCCAATTGTACTTTGTTGCAGTGTTAGTTTGTATTAAAGGTGAATTATTAGCTGTAGTTTCAGGTCTTAAATATTTACCAGTTTTTTTGTTTTTTAAATGAAAATAAGTATTATCAACAGAAACCATTTCCCATTGTGTATAAGCGCCAGTAAAAGATCTAGGAGCTTGTACTACCTGACTATTTTCTGCATCAATTCGTGGACGTATAAACTTTCTTGTTCTCCTATTTTCAATATAAAAAAAGGAATTGTTGCTACTGCCTCCACCACCTGAAACATTCACAGGCTTGTAAACTCTAATCCAATCAACCTTTAATGTATTATTCGCACGATTTTTTATCTCTTGATCATTTGCAGATCTATCTGCTGCTGCTTGCCATGATTGATCTTCTACATTTATTATGATATCTAGTTCTCTAGAAAGCCTACCGTTAGTTCCTAAATAATTAAAAGGATCTATAACTCCTAATCTAGAAAGATTTTTGGCTTGATTTAAATTGTTTTGATTAAAGTTACTAGAAGTGGAAGCTACTTTCATTTTTTGAAATCCATTTTCTAGGGCTACTACCCTATTTATACCGCTACCTGTAAAACCATCTGGATATGTGTACTGCCATGTGCCATTTGGTAGTCTAGTTGCTATCGCTTTATCATCTAAAACTCTTTCTAATCTTCCATCAATATAATACTCAATAACATTAGCCGATTTCCAGTTTACTCCAATTCTAACAGTTCTACCACCCCATTCGGTTACACCATTTCTTCTAAACCAACTGTTGTTATCTCTTGGTTGATAATCTCTAAAATTTTGAGGTCTATTGAATACATGATGGCTTAAATGAATTCTTTCTGCAAAAAATGCATTTCTATTATCATTTCCTTTTCCTCCATAGCACTCAATAATATCTATTTCTTCTTTGTCATCTGGACTTAGTAACCAAATATCTGTTGCCAAAGAAGATTTCATTATATCGATACTAGCTTCTATAAACACAGGGAATTTTACACGTGTTTTAGAGGTTATGCATCCTGACATAGTTTCTGGTTTGGTAATATTATTACCTCCAAATTCAAATGTTTTTGTATAGGGTTCTCCATTAGCTTTAAATCTTCTAGAGGCCCATATATTCAGCTTTCCATTTTTAACAGATACATGGTTTCTTTTCCATACAGTTGCTCCAGGACCTGTCCAACTATTATGATAAAAATTATTCCATTTTAAATTATTTCCTGCAGGTCCAAAATCTTTATTTTGAGACGTTGCATTAAAATTATAGTTAAAGTCATCAGATGGTGTTTCTTGTAATTGCCATTTTTTACCATTGCCTGCGTTTGCTGGAATAGCAATATTATCCCAATCATATTGAGCGTCCATTCCTATACTTAAAAATAGCATAAGACATAATAATAGTAATTTCTTCATTTGTTTTAATTTAAGGTTAATTTGAGGTTTGTGTGTTGATTTTTTCAATTATTCAATTATTCAACATCATTTTTATTATTTATAAAAAAACAACACCATAAATTTACAAATACCATAGTTTACTGGTTTTTTTAATACTGCACTAAAACTGAACAAATCACTTTTTTATATAAATAATTGATTTTTTTAACATTAATTTCACAAAAAAATAAAATAATAGTATGCTTATAATACAAAAAACATATTTTGAGAGTTATAGATAAATAACTCTCAAAATATGTTAAAATGATTAATAAAATATTTACAATCTACTACTAACTAGTTTAAAAACTTTGGTTTTATAGTAAGCATAACCCAAGCCCAATTTTGTACATCTGCAGCTACATTTTCTGCAACTCCTTTAAGTTCATACATTCCATCTGATAAAAACATATGTGAATATCCTACTTGTAACTTAGCCCCTTTTATTTTAGTAGTATAAACAAAATCCATTTCTGTACCTAACGATTTTTCTCCACTAGCTAATGCTTCAGCACCACTAAAATTAAGTGCTTTTACTAAAAGAGATGATTTCTTACTTAAATTAAACTTAGCACTAGCATGAATATCTACTAAACCTATTGAGTTTGCATGATTTCCTACATAAAAATAATCCATAAAACCATTAAACTTATGATTTGTACCATATAAAGGAAAAAATGCAGCTGAATCATCTTTTCTTCCGCTAATAATTTCAGCACCAATACCAAGACCAACTTTTGGAGCAATTTTATAATTCAAATCTAAACTACCCAAATAAGCACCTACATCTACTCCTCCTTGCCTTTTTCCTGTTTGATAAAATAAATTAGAATGCAAACTGAATTTGTCTTTTTTATATTTTATATGCGATCCTATAGTAACTAAATCACTAGTTGTTCCTGCAGAGCTACCATCTGTTAATAAATCTTGAAAAGTAGTATTAAGAGCTAATAAGCTAGCAGAAAAATGATCCCATTTTTGTTTTAAATACAAATATTGCATTGCTTTATAAGTAAAAAAGCCAGCAGTAGTAAAATCTGTTCCCACAGAAGAAAACCCTGAAATATTTGATTTATCTTGATTGAAAGCTAAACCAATATCTAATAAAAATTTATTTTTTTTGTATTTGATTAATGCAGCATCATGATTACGAGCTTGTTGCGCCCATCCAACGCTTCCCATAATACGTTGATCATCATAATCTATTGTTTGTCTACCAATTTTTGTAGTCCAACCATTACCAATATTAATTTCTGCCCAAGCTTGAAAAATGCTAAAAGAATTATTTGCATCTTGTATTAGTAATTGTCTATTTTCTCCCCAAGTTAATACATCTTGCATACTTAGATAAAATGTGTACGCATCTATTTTGTAGCCTGCATTAACTCTAACTCTTGTAGATAAGCCAAAACCTGCGTTTGCATCTTCAGCTATAATATTTCCATAGCCATTTCTATATTCGGTTCTTGGACGAAATTCTCCATCTAAAGTAAATTGTGCTTGCACAAATTGTGTTACTAGTGCTAAAAGTATAAATAGTATAAAATTATTTTTCATGTGAAGATCTTATTTGAATTATTTTTAATGTTCTAAAAAGTCAATTAATTGTTTTCTATAGTCATAATAATTGGTATGTTCTAATACTGTTTTACGCGTTCTAGGCCTTTCAAAGTCTACATTTAATATGCTACCTATTTTAGCTCTAGGACCACTAGTCATCATTACCACTCTGTCTGCTAAGAAAATAGCTTCATCTACGTCGTGCGTAATCATAACAGCCGTAATTTTTTCTTTATTCCATATTTCTATAAGAATATCTTGTAGTTCTCCCCTAGTTAATGAATCTAACATACCAAAAGGTTCATCTAACAATAATACTTTGGGTTTTATAGCAAATGCCCTGGCAATACCAACCCTTTGTTGCATTCCTTGAGATAATTCACTAGCTTTTTTATAGAAAGCATTTTCTAAACCTACTTTTTGTAAATAATATTTTGCAATATCATTTCTTTGCGATTTTGTTGCATGCGGAAAAACTTGCTTTACACCAAGTAATACATTTTGTAAAGACGTCATCCAAGGCATTAAACTAGGAGATTGAAAAATAACACCTCTATCTGGTCCAGGCCCTTTAATATGTTTACCTAAAACAGCGATGTTACCTCCAGAGATTTCATTTAAACCAGCAATCATAGAAAGCATGGTTGTTTTACCACAGCCTGAATGCCCAATAATAGTAATGAATTCTTCTTTTAGAATTTGAAGATTTAAATTTTCTAACACCACATAATCTCCTTTTGGTGTTGGATATACTTTTTTTAAATCTTTTAAATCTAACATTATTTTAGAAGGAGGAAAAAGTCCGTTTTCTGTTTCTTTTAAAATTGTACTTACATTCATTTTTTTAGCTTTTAAAATATCCAACAAAACTTTTTGGTTCTAACTCAGGTAATATTATTTGCTCTTGAATTTCTGATTTTCTGGCATCTCCTATATCCATTAAATATTCTATAATAGCATTTCGAGTATCTTTAAAATTCTTATCATCATTTAGAGCCGTTTTATCTCTTGGCCTCGGAATGTCAATTTTAAATTCTGGTCCTAATGTTGCTTTAGGACCAGGACGTAAAGGAATAATTCTATCTGCCATATAAATTCCTTCATCAACATCGTTTGTAATTAGCAAAGCAGTTCTTTTATCTTTTCCCCAAATATTTAAAATTTCGTCTTGTAAGTCTCCACGAGTTAAAGCATCTAAAGCACCCAAAGGTTCATCCATAATAATCATTTCAGGTTTCATTGCTAAAGCTCTAGCTACCGCTACTCTTTGTCTCATACCACCTGATAATTCTTTTGGTCTTTTGTTTATTGCTGGTGTTAAGCGAACCATTTCTACATATTCTTCTACTATTGTGTTAAGTGCTTCTTTTGTTTTTTTAGGAAAAGCTTCTTTAACAGCCATAAATATATTTTGACCAACTGTTAACCATGGCAATAAGGAGTAATTTTGAAATATAACACCACGTTCATGACTCGTTTCTTTCACTTCTTTCCCTTTACATATAACTTGTCCGCTAGTAGGAGTTATTAACCCATTAATAAGATTCACTAAAGTCGTTTTTCCACTTCCTGTAAAACCTACAATTGCAACAAATTCTCCTTCTTCAATGGTTAAGTTTATATCGGAAAGTACTTCTGTAGTAGCATCTCCTGAACCATAGTTCTTATATATATTCTTTAATTCTAAATACGCCATAATTCTTTTTTATAGATTAATTAGATAGCTTCATTTTTATTAAAAGAAACCATTTGCTGCACAGAAAGCATAATTCTATCTAATAAAAACCCTATAATTCCAATTACAAACATGGCTACGATTATTTTTGAATTAGAATCGTTAGCTCCATTTTGAAATTCTTCCCAAACAAATAACCCTAAACCAGGACTTTGTGCTAGTAATTCTATGGCAATTAAAACCATCCAAGCAACCGAAAGTGTGATTCGAAGTCCTGTAAAAATTAATGGTAAAGAAGAAGGAAGTATTATTTTAAATATTTTTTGAAAAGTTCCTAATTTTAGCACTTTAGCTACGTTTATATAATCTTTATCTACAGAAGCAACTCCCATAGCTGTATTCACTAGTGTTGCCCACATAGCACATAAACCAACACTTATAAAAGAAATTACAAACGAATTATCGGAACTATTTCCTATATACAATGTTTTAACAATCATAAAAACCAATAAATACCAAACTACTGGAGAAACTGGTTTAAAAATTTGTATAAACCAATTAAAGGCACTTTTTAAAAACGGACTTAATCCAATAACAATTCCGATAGGCACTGCTATTAATAATGCTAGTAAAAATCCGGCAAAAACAGTTTTAATACTTGTTAAAACAATATCTATAAACGAAGGTCTACCAGTATATGTTATTTTCTTTTTCCCTTTTGCTGCTAACGCTTCATTGGTAGCAAACATTTTCTCTTCAAAAGCTTTTTTATCTGCCTTAATAACATAATGATCTGCAATTAATAATTGTAACGATTGCCATACTTGTAAAGGAGACGGTAATGTATTAGGCTGACAGTTATTTTCTCCTGAATAAATACAAGCTCTCTCAGCCTCTGCCGCAGCAGCACCTTGCTCTTTTAACGTTTTATTTATTTTGTAATTAGCTTCTTTGTTGTAAAGAGCCTGAGAACCAAAATGCCATAAAATTAAAAATAACAAGACGGAAGCTAAAGTAATTCCTGTTTTCTTTGCAGAAAGCAACCATTTTTCTTTAGATAATTTTCCTTTAAAAATAGTAGTTATTGGTTTTAAAAAAACCATACTTTTTTTATTTTCTTTAAGTACAATATCTTGTGCCATTTTATACTTTTTTACTTTGAATTAATTTTTATTACCAATAGAAAAACTATTTATATACCCAATAGGGTCTTTAGCATCATAAGTAGTACCATCAATAAAATCTTTTGTAGCTGGTTTATAACCATCTGTTTTTGGTATATCAGTACTTGGTATTTTTCCTTCGGTAACTAAAATATCTGCTGCTTTTTTCCAAATATCAGGACGGTAGATTTCTTTAATTGTTTTTTCGTACCAAGTAGCTGGTTTCGCTTCTGGTATTTGTCCCCATCTACGCATTTGCGTTAAAAACCATATTCCATCTGAATAAAAAGGATACGTAGCATTGTATTTGTAAAAAACGTTGAAATCTGGCATGCTTCTTTTGTCTCCTTTTTCAAATTCGAAAGTTCCTGTCATAGAATTAGCTAAAACTTCTTCTGGTGCACCAACGTATTGAGACATAGATAGTATTTTTACAGCTTCCTTTCTATTACCTGGTTCATCTAACCATTTTCCTGCTCTAATTAAAGCTTTTGTTACTGCTATTGCTGTATTCGGGTTTTCATCTACAAACTTTTTAGTCATAACAAATACCTTTTCTGGATTGTTTTTCCAAATATCATAGTTGGTTACTACTGGTACTCCTATTCTTTTAAAAACTGCTTGTTGATTCCAAGGCTCTCCTACACAATACCCATGTATAGTTCCCGATTGTAAAGTAGCTGGCATTTGTGGTGGTGGTGTTACAGATAATAGTACTTCAGCATCAATTTGCCCATGAACATTATCTGCAGTATACATTCCCGGATGAATTCCTGCAGCTGCCAACCAATATCTAATTTCATAATTGTGTGTAGATACTGGAAATACCATTCCCATTTTGAAAGGAATATTGTCTCTTTTGTATCCTTGTATTACTGGCTTTAACACATCTGCCTTAATAGGATGTATTGTTTTACCATCTTTATCTTTTGGTACATTTGGTTTCATTTTTGCCCATACATCATTAGAAACGGTAATACCATTTCCGTTTAAATCCATAGAAAAAGGAGTCACTAGTTTAGCTTGTCTACCAAAACCTGCTCCAGCAGCAATAGGTTGTCCAGCTAACATGTGCGAACCATCTAACTGTCCATCTATAACACGATCTAACACATTTTTCCAATTAGATTGTGCTTTTACAGAAACAAATAAACCTTCTTCTTTAAAAAAACCTTTTTCTTTTGCAATGGCTAATGGAGCCATATCGGTTAACTTAATAAAACCAAATGTTAACTGTGGTTTCTCAATAGCAGAAGTAGTTACTGGTGTTTCTTTAACCTCTGTATTCGTGCTTTTAGTCTCTTTTTTAGTATTACCACCACATGCAAACAGCAATAATGAAAGTGATATTGTGTATACTATTCTTGTTAATTGTAGTTTCATATAGAATCAGTTTAATTGATTTACTAAGTATTATTACTTATTTTTTTGTAAATGTATAAGTATTGATTCTTTTAGAATATGTTTTTTGCAATACAAAAAACCTCTTTTTATACTATATAAAAAACTGACAAAAAACAGGTTTTTTAAATAACAAACTGAAATACAATATTATATACTTATAAAATATAATATTAATAACCTAAGTATTTTATGTGAAGTAAAGGGTAAATTGTATAAGAATTCTTAACAGTGTAAGTAATAATTATGTTCAGAAATTTCTTTTTGAAGTTTAGCAACATCTGGAATTCTAATTCTTTTTCCGCTACTAATAATAAGTTTTTCCTTTTTTAAAGAAGATAACACTCGTATTACTTGTTCTTCACTGGTACCAACAAAATCGGCATACTCTCTCCTACTTAAAACCAAACCTAAGTAATTATTCTCTTGTTTAAACTTTCTATTTATATACAAAAGAGCATCAACAACTCTTTCTCTAACAGTCATTTGAGATAGTGTTTTTACTTTAGATTCACTTTTATTAAGCTCATTGGCATAAAAAAGCATCATATCATAGGTAAATTTAGAATCTTTAAGTAATGTACTTTGTAAACTATCTTTCGAAAAATAACACAAAGTAGTATCTTCCAAAGCCACAGCTCCTATAGAATAATACTCTTCAGTTCCAAAACCTCTATGTCCAATAATTTCTCCTGTATTTGCAAAACGAACAATTTGCTCTCGCCCATTTATTCCAGTTCTAAGTACCTTAACTTTTCCTTGTAATATAAAGAAAAGACCAATAACAGGAGCACCTTCTAAAATAAACTGTTGTCCTTTTTTACACTTAATTTCATTTTTTGTTTTTGCTAGTTCTAATGTAAAACTAGATTTTAAATTTCTTTTAATCAAGCAGTTTTCATTGCTGCAAGTTTGACATGATGTACCTGACAATGAATATTTTTTTGATGTAGAATGTTGAAATTGTATGGCCAATTTTAATGTGTTATCATACAAATATAAGTATTAATACGTATTTTTTATATACAAATACGTAGTTTATTCTTTTTTAAGCTTCATTTATCGTTATATTTGAAGAAATATGAGAATAAAATGATTTCTGTTAAACAGGCCATCGATTTAGTTATAAAAAATTGTAAACCACTTTTAAAAGAGGTGGTAAAACCCATCAGTAAATCTGGAAATTATCATTTATATAAAGATATTTATTCCCCAATAAGTATGCCTCCTTTTAATCAATCTGCTATGGATGGATATGCTTTAAATTTACATAAAAACGTACATTATAAAATAATACAAGAAATTAAAGCGGGTACTAATAGCATGCCTATTTTACAAGTTGGAGAGGCAGTGAGAATATTTACTGGAGCTCCTGTTCCCGATACAGCGAATACAGTTATTCCTCAAGAAAAAGTAAGTATAGAAAAAGAAGGTATTCGATTGCTTACTGGCATAGAGATGAATCGTAACATTCGTTTCAAAGGAGAAGAAATTGAAAAAGGAAATATAGCCTTAAAAAAAGACACCAAGTTAACTGCTGCTGCAATAGGGTATTTAAGTAGTTTAGGTATTACAGAAGTTCCTGTTTATAAAAAACCATCTATAGCAATTGTGAATACCGGAAATGAATTAATAGAAGCGAATGAACCTTTAACATATGGAAAAATATACGAAAGTAATTCTAAAATGCTACAAAATGCATTATATGGTTTAAAGTTTTATGATATTACCATACATAACGTAAAAGATGATTATGATAAAACATACACTACTTTACAAACACTTATAAACACTAAAGATTTAATCATAATTTCTGGTGGAATTTCTGTCGGAGATTATGATTTTGTAGGAAAAGCATTAAAAGCATTAGAAGTAAATCAATTATTTTATAAAGTAAAGCAAAAACCAGGTAAACCTTTATACTTCGGAAAAAAAAAGGAGACTATTATATTTGCTCTACCAGGAAATCCTGCTGCTGCATTAACTTGTTTTTACATGTATGTGTATACTGCTTTACAAAGAATGATGCACCGAGAAATAACAACACTTCCTAAGGTACATGCCAAGTCTAATTCTACTTTTAAAAGAAAAAAAGGTACTTCTCAATTTTTAAAAGCAATATTTGAAGATGGAAAAGTGACTATTTTAGAAGGTCAAAGTTCTGCTATGCTAAAAACATTTGCACTTTCTAATGCTTTAGTTTTAGTACCAGAAAATAAAGAAGAAGTTTGTATAAATGATGTTGTAGAAGTTATTTTACTTCCCGTTTAAATATAAATAGAGTACTTTAATACAAAGTAAATAATATAAAAATTTCTATTTTTTTGAAAAATGATCACTAAAAAACAGGTTACAGGAATTATTCTTGCTGGAGGTAAAAGTTCTCGAATGGGAACAGATAAAGGCTTTTTAACATTACATAATGAGTTGTTTATAAATCGTATTATTAAGGCTTTAGAATCGTTGGTAGGAGAAATCATTATAGTGTCAGATAACAATGATTATAATCGCTTGGGAGTACAATGTGTTGAAGATGAAATAAAAAATGCAGGACCTTTATCTGGTGTTTATTCCGGATTAAAAGCTTCTAAAACAGTATACAATTTGGTATTAAGTTGCGATATTCCTTTAATTAATACTAAAGTTTTGAAAAAGCTTTTAAACGGTATAGATGTTTCAACTGATATCATACAAATAGTTAGTCAAGGGAAAGCTATGCCTCTTATTGCTTTATACAAAAAGAAATGCGAAAAAGTTTTTTTAAAACTATTACAACAACAAGAAAGACGTATGTATTTTGCTATTAAGCAATGTAATCTTAAAAATATTATTTTAGAAGCTGAAGATGATATTTATACCAGAAATATTAATACTCCTGAAGAATATAAACGTTTAAATTTATAACGAAATAATCCTTTTAAAACAAGGCATAGAACTAAAAACGTATCCGTTGGTTATGGTAGATATTACTAATAAAAACCCTTCTTTAAAAGTAGCTACTGCAAAAGCTATGATAAAAGTTAGCAACTTAAAAACAATTAAAGCTATACAGAATGATGAAGTTCCAAAAGGAAATGTATTTGCTATGAGTAAAGCCGCTGGTTTATTAGGAGTTAAAAAAACACCTTTCATATTTCCTAATAGTTATTCGTTGCCTATTGAATTTACTGAAATAACGTATGAAATTCATGAACTAGAAATTAAAATTCTCTTAACGGTAAAAACTATTTATAAAACTGGAGTAGAAATTGCAGCAATGCACGGAGCTAGTATCGTTGCTCTTAACATGTATGATATGTTAAAGCCAATAGATAAAGGAATTGAAATTAAAAACATTAAATTAATAGAAAAAAAAGAGAAGAAACATCACTTTAAAAACCGTTTTAAGAAAGATTTAAAAGCTGCGGTAATAGTGTGTTCGGATACTATTTTTGCAGGAAAAAAAGAAGATAAGGCAGGAAAAGCAGTAGTAGAAAAGCTAAACGAATGCGAAGTTCAAATTATAGATTATATTCTTATTCCTGATGAAAAAGAGCTTATACAAGAAAAGACTCTAAAATATCAACAGGAAAATATGGATCTAATTATTTTTACTGGTGGTACTGGATTATCGGTTAGCGATGTCACTCCTGATGCTATATTGCCATTGTTAGATAGGAGAATTCCAGGAATAGAAGAAACTATACGCAATTACGGTCAAGATAGAACCCCTTATTCTATGCTATCTAGAAGCGTTGCAGGAACTATAGAAAACACATTAATTTTGGCTATACCTGGTTCTACTAATGGTGCAAAAGAATCTATGGATGCTATATTTCCTGCTGTTTTAAATGCTTTTAAAATGTTAAAAAGAAGTTATTGAGTTCGAACTTTTTTCTCAAAACTTGTTTTAGGAGCTTCACAAAGTGAGCAAACATAGCTATCAGGAAGACTTTCAAAAGTAGTATTTGGTGCTATATTTTGAGTAATATCTCCATACACATGATTGTAAATAGTTAAACATTCTTTACACTGATACACTTCTTTTTTTACAGTATGTTTCGATTCTTTAGAACTTGTATCTACCTCTTTTTTAGTTCCTAAATCATTAAAATACATTTGACTTAATTCCATTAATAAATTTGGAAGTTCTGTTTTATCAACATTTTGTACATAAGAAATATATTTCCTTGTATTTGGATCGAAATTTTTAGCATACAAAAGATTATACGTTTCCTTAATTCCTATTTCTTTTAAAGCTTCTGGTTTCTGTACTTTTTCAATTACTATAGAGGTAAAATAATAGGCTTTTCTGTGATGATCTGTAATTCCAAAAGTTAATCCATAAGTACTTATATCATTTTTATCAAAGTTTTTAACTAAATACTTTTTTAATTTAAGTGCTTCTTTATTAGCTACAGGTAAATGCCAGTTAAGTTCTAGCATAGAATGACGAACATTAATTCCGTTTTTCCCTAAAAACTTTTCCCATTGTAGTTTTGCTTTTACAGGAATTCCTTTAATAATAAACGATTTCCATGGTGTAATAGATATTTTTCCAATTTTAGCTTCTGCGCAGAGATCGCACATAGCTTTTAAAAAATTAAGATCATATTTATTATTTCTCCAATACAAGCCAAGCCAGTATTTATCTACTCCTATCCTATTCATTCCTTCATAATAAGGAAAAGGATAAAAAGGTACTTCTAATAGTTTATCTATTGTTCTATTATTTGTACTAATTGCATCATTAACCAACTCAAAAATCATATCTATAGATTCTGGTTCTTCTTGCAAAATAGCTTCAATAGCCCCTACTATTTTATCAATATCCCAACTATAAATAAGAGCTGGGTATACGATCATTTTTTCCCATTCTGGTAATCTTATATACAAATACCAATAATCTTCATGTTCCGAAGCAATAAAATTTATATGACCTGTAAATAATGGAACTAATCGTTGTTTGGGATCTGAAATATTTACTTTTAATTTAGGTTGTTGTCTAAATTGCTCTAAAATATATAAGTAACGATCGCTGGTAAGCCATGATGTGGTAGGAAAAATATCTGTAGAAACATAAGAAGATATTATATTTTCTCCATCATGACTTTCTGGTTGAATAATATGAAGTTTGTCAAAATCTTTAATTCTTGATGCATCTATAAGCGTAGGAAACAAAATATCTTGTCTAGATCCAAAAGATATTGTTTTTAACCCTAAACTTTCTGCGGATTCACAAATGTACTTTAATTCTCCAGGAGATAAAACACCACCATTTACTATCAATCTACTTAAGTTGTTCATATCTAGTTCGTTTTTAAACTTTAAAAAGAATTTCTCTTACTTGAGTTTTACAACTACCACAACCTAAGCCAGCACCTGTTAAATTGCATAATTCTGTAAAGTTGGTACATCCATTTTTAATAGCTTCTTCAATATTTCCTTCTCCTACCTGGCTACAAGAACAAACTAATTTTCCTATTATAGGCTTATTGTTAGAAGAACCTCGTAGTAATGTATTCCTTTTGTCCGACATTTCTACCTTGCCTTCTATCATGGTTTTAAATTCAGCAAATTCACTTTTATCGCCCATTAAAACTGCTCCTACTAGCAAATCATCTTTAACAATACATTTTTTGTAATATCGTTTAGAAATATCTGTAAAAACTACTTCTTCATAACTATCATCATTATCAGGAACATTTATTTCACCAATACTACATAAATTTAAATCATTAAATTTTAAAATATTCATAAGCACAGAGCCGTTATAACTACTACTTATGTCTCCTTCTATATAGCTTGCTAAAATACCAGCTTGCTCCTCTGCTGCAGAAGTTATTCCGAATAATTGATTATTGTATTCTGCTATTTCTCCAATAGCAAAAATATTAGGATCAGAAGTTTGTAAATGTTGGTTAACTTTTACCCCACTACCACATATAATACCATTTTGTTTGGCTATTTCTATATTAGGAATGGTTCCTATTGCATAAATAATAGCATGTGCTGTAATTAGTTTACCACTTTTTAAGTTTATATTTAATGTTTTTGAATCTAAATCATCAAAAACAGTACTCACCTCATTATCAAAATAAATTTGAATTCCTCTTTCTTTTACATCTAAAGCTAGTAATTTACTAGAAACCTTATCTAATTGGCGTTCCATTAATCTAGATGCTCTTTGTACAATAGTTATTTTAACATTCTGATGCTTTAAAGCTGCAGCCATTTCTAAACCTAACAAGCCTCCACCAACAATCACAACATGTTGCTCTTCTGGTTTTAAATTTGTGGCATCTAAATGTAATTTAAAGTTATCTGCATCTACCTTATTACGCATAGTGAATCTTCCAGGTAAATCAATTTGAACATCTTTAGGTATAAATGCTCTACTTCCTGTTGCTATAATAAGTTTATCGTAAGTATGTGTTTTTGCATTACTATCTATAACTATTTTCTTTTCTTTATCTATTTTAGATATTAATGTTTCAGAGTGTACTACAATATTTAACTCTTTAAGAGCCTTTTCTTTTATTTTTAATAACTGTTCCCAAGTTAATTCTTCTGTAATGTATTCTGGTAAAAGTACTCGATTATAAAATAAGTTAGATTCTTTGGAGAATACATGGATTTCATCTTGTTGGTTTTTTTCTCTATAATTCTGAATAAATCTGAAAGAAGCTGCACCTGCACCAACCATAACAATTTTTTCAATAGGTTTTTTGTATTTTTTAACAGAAACATAAGTAAATTTAAAATCAGGTTCTTTAGATATAGGATCTACAATAGTGTTTGTTAAATTGTTTGCTCTGTTTAAATCATTTTTTAATTGTTTTCCCCAGTGCATTGGTAAAAAAACAACCCCTTCTCTTACGTTATCTGTTACATTTGCTCGTACCCTAACTACGCCATTTTCACTTTTTACTTCTACAATATCATCATTCTTTATTTTATTTAAATAAGCATCTACGGTATTAATTTCTAATACAGGTTTCGGGTAATGTGCTTTTAATCTAGATACTTTACCTGTTTTCGTCATGGTATGCCATTGATCTCGAACTCTACCAGTAGTAAGAATCATTGGAAAAAGTTCGTTTTTTACAAGTGCATTGCTAAGAATCGTATCTGGAATATTAAATATTGCTTTTTGTGAAGGCGTGTAAAATTTTTTATCTTCAAATAACCTTGGAGTTCCTGCATGTCTATATTCTGAAACAGGCCATTGAAAGGTACCTTCATTCTTTAATCGATCATAATTTAAAAAGGAAATATCAATATTTGTTCCTTTAGTCATCGAACAATATTCGTTATAAATTTCTTCTGTATTTGTATAATTAAAACCTCTAAAGCCCATTTTTTGTGCAAATTCACATAAAATCTCCACATCAGGTTTTGCTTCTCCTGGAGGATTTATTTCTTTTGGTAAATAAGAAATACGACGCTCAGAATTGGTCATAGTACCTTCTTTCTCTAACCATCCAGCAGCAGGAAGTACTAAATCTGCATATGCAACTGTATCCGATTTATTAGAAATATCTTGTACTACTACAAATTTTGCGTTTTTCATAGCCTTTTCTACTTTATGTAAATTAGGCATGCTAACTAACGGATTGGTACAAATAATCCAAACTGCTTTTAGTTTCCCCGTTTCTAAAGCTTCAAACATTTCTGTGGCTGTATATCCTGCTCTGTCAGAAATTTTTTCTACTCCCCAAAACTGTGCAACATCTCTTCTGTCTTCTTCATTAAATAAATTTTTATGTACAGCTAAAAGATTCGCCATTCCTCCTACTTCTCTACCACCCATTGCATTTGGTTGTCCTGTTAAAGAAAATGGTCCAGATCCTGGTTTACCTACTTGTCCTGTAATTAACGAAAGATTTAAAAGAGCAAAGTTTTTGTTGGTTCCAATAGAACTTTGATTAAGTCCCATAGCCCACATACTTATAAATCCATTAGATTTTCCTATATATTTAGCAGCTTCTTTTATATCACTCACAGAAACACCACATAAGGTAGATGCTTTTTTTAGAGATAAAGAAAGTATTTGTTCTTTGTATTTTTCGTAGCCTTCTGTATTGTTTTTTATAAAGTTTTTATCTATTAAACCTAACTCTAAAATACGTCTTGCTATAGCATTATAAAGAATTATATCTGTTCCAGGAATTAGCTGTAAATGCAAATCTGCAAAATTTGCAGAATCTGTTTTCCTTGGATCTATGACAATGATTTTTACATTCGGATTTTCTTCTTTATGTTTCTCTATTCTTCTAAAAAGAATAGGATGACACCAAGCTGGGTTTGCTCCTGTAATTAAAAAACAATCTGCTAATTCAATATCTTCATAAGAAATAGGCACACTATCCTCTCCAAAAGTTTTTTTATAACCAACAACCGCAGAACTCATACATAACCTAGAATTTGTATCTATATTATTGGTTCCTAAAAAGCCTTTGGTTAACTTATTAGCTATATAGTATTCTTCTGTTAAACATTGACCAGAAACATAAAAACCAACACTATCTGGTCCATACTTTTTAATAATAGATTTAAAAACACTACTAGCTCTATCTAGTGCGTCTTCCCAAGATACTCTTTCTCTTGGATGCGATCTACTCCATCGCATTTCAGGATATAATAGCCTATCAGAAGTATTATTTGCAACATAATGAAGATTCATTCCTTTAGAGCACAACATTCCTTTATTAACAGGATGGTCTTTATCTCCTTCTACAAAAACTTTATTGTTATTATCTTTTTTTACAATGATACCACAACCTACACCACAATAAGAACAAGTAGTTTTTACTTCGTTTTTAAACATATTTTAAGTATCATTTAAGTATTAAATAAATTTATTTGATAAACTACTAATAATTATATGAATCTAGTAAATTTTAAAGATTCTATCACTAAATTAGAGTGATAATTATTATTAGAAATTAACTTTTATACTATAACAGGTTCTAAGGTGTCTAATATATCATTAGATGCGTTTTTTTCTGCCATTTCATCTTTAGTTGAAAATTTGATAAGTAAGGAAAGCCCTCCAATAAAAATAACAATAAGTCCTATTTGAAAATAACCACTCGAAACTGCTAAAGAAGAAGCTGTTGCTTGTGCATTCGTAATTACCTCTTGTTCTAATCCTTGATTTGCAGCAATAGCCATTTTTTCTGCTGTTGCCGATTTGTATTTAAGCAATAAAGCAGCTAAAAAAGCTCCTACGTTACCACCTGCACCTACAATACCAGAAATTGCTCCTATTGCTTTTTTATTTATAAATGGTACCACAGAAAAAGTAGCCCCTTCTGCCATTTGCACACTTAAACTAAACATGATTAAAAACACAATTCCAAAAACTATACTCGTAGCACTAGAAAATATGGTTAAAACAATGCCTTGGGTTACTAACATAAATGTTAAAAACAGCACACGACCTCTTAAACCTTTTAATTTACCAAATTTATCTCCGAAAAACCCTCCTAATGTACGGGCAAAAATATTCATTAAAGCAAAAGATAATACAATATTACCTGCTGTAACTCTTTCTAATTGAAAGGTGTTTTGAAGATAGTCATCCATAGTTCCATACACCGTTAGCTCTATACCAAAACAAGCTGCATATACGAAAAAAAGAATCCATACTCTGTAATCTTTAAGTACCGTAACAAAAGGAACTTGTTCTGTTTTTTTATTTTCAGTGGTAGTACTTATTTTTTTAATTTCTTTAAAATTTCCTTCTGGAGTATCTTGTGTAAAAAAGTAATATACCAATCCCATACAAAAACAAATTGCTCCGGCAACTATCATAGAATATCTCCATGCTTCCCCTTCTGCAACTCCGAAACTAATAACCAAAGCAGCAATTAATGGCATTCCTAAACGATTCGCTCCTCCTCCAAGATTTCCCCAACCAGCAGAAGTTGCATTAGCAGTACCTACAATATTAGGGGCAAACATTAAAGATGTATGCACCTGCGTGATAACAAAAGATGCTCCTATAAAACCAATAAACAATCTACAAATAAGAAATTGCATAGGTGTTTGTACCAAACCACATAAAACTACAGGAATGGCACCTAGCATTAACAACCAAGTATAACACAACCTAGGCCCGTATTTATCGCATAGTTTACCAATTAATAATCGAGCAAAAACGGTTCCTGAAACAGCTAAAATTATTGAATTCCATTTTTGATCTGGTGTTAGCCCTAAGTCTTTTACAACATCTGGCATAAAAGGAACAATACCGAACCATGCAAAGAAGCACATAAAAAAAGATATGGAAGTAATCCAGAAGGTACGAATAGGAATACTTTTAAAATCTAATAAATTAATCTTAGTTGCTTTTGAAGAAGTCATAATATGAATGATTAAGTATTTTAATTACAAAAATAAGTATAATTACTTATTTTTTACTTAAAAATTAAGTATTTGTAATGATAAATACTAAATAATCATTTATTGAAAAATATTTTAGTAATTTAACAGATAAAACCTGTGAATATTAAAGATATTTTAAATAAGTTGGTATTCTTGTGCTTTTTCAGACAGTTCTTTAATGTTTTTCACTTCTAATTTTTTCATTAAATTAAATCGATGAACCTCTGTAGTTCTTCTACTTATATTTAATTCTTCTGCAATTTCTTTATTATTTTTAAGTTGTAAAACAAGGCCAAGTATTTGTTTTTGTCTTTTTGTTAGCTTAAAAGGGTTTTCTGTTATTGATTTTTTCTCTAAAGGTGCGTCATTTGTAGTACCGTTTACGAAATTATTCATAATAATCGATGAAACATCTCCTGTAAAATACTTTCCTCCTGAAGCAATGGTACGAATTGCTTTTAAAAATTCATCTTTACTAGCTCCTTTCAGCAAATAACCATCTGCTCCCGCTTTAATAGATTTTATAACATACTCTTCAGAATCGTGCATTGATAAAACTAATGTATTTACATCTTTGTAAGTATGTTTTATCGTTTTAACCAATTCTATACCATTCATATTTGGCATACGAATATCTATAATCATTAAGTTTGGCGTGCCTTTTTTTAAGATTGATAGTGCTTTAACACCATCGGAAGCTTCCTCAATAACTTTGATATCTTGTTCATCTTCTAAAAGTGCTTTTATACCATCTCTAACCAATACATGGTCATCTACTAGAATAATTTTTACGATACTCATTTTAATGAATTGATTTAACGCTAAAGTACAAAATGTTACGTAATATTACTTAATTTTATAAAGGAACATTTAAAGTAATTCTTGTATTTTTATTAGGTACAGAGTTTATAAAAAGTCTACCATTAATATATTTAATACGTTCTCGCATAAATGTTAATCCCATACCTCCATCGCCATTTTTTTCACTCTTTACTTTGGTAATATCAAAACCTTTACCATTATCATCAATAACAATACTTAATATCTTTTCTGTATAAGTAATGGTTACAATAATATGTGTTGATTCTGCATACTTTATAGCATTATTAATAGCTTCTTGTGTAATTCTATAGATATTTATTTCTACAAGAGAATCTAACCGTTGGTTAAAATCTGTTTTATTGTACATTAAAATATTCTTACCAGTAAGCTTAGATAATTCTTGAGTTAGTTTAGAAATGGCAGGAACGATTCCATGGTCTGTTAATTCAGGAGGAGTTAAATTAAATGTTGCTGCTCGTACTCCTTTTATAATGTTGGCTGCTTGTTCTTTTAATAGTTCTATTTTTAATGTTGCTTTTTCTATGTCTTTCAGGTTAATACTTTCTAAATTATATTTTAAACCTGTTAACATTTGTCCAATACCATCATGAACATCTTTAGCAATACGATTTTGTTCTTTTTCTT
Organism: uncultured Tenacibaculum sp.; assembly: GCA_947498055.1. Classification (GTDB taxonomy): domain Bacteria; phylum Bacteroidota; class Bacteroidia; order Flavobacteriales; family Flavobacteriaceae; genus Polaribacter. The sequence continues at coordinate 73,384 of CANMJA010000016.1, read as the reverse complement.
GATTTTCAATAATTTTGCTCGAAATGATTTTCTGTTGATTCATTTTTTCTTCAAAATTATCTTTAGTTAGCCTCTCAATTTCTAATTGTGCCTCTTTCTTTTTAGTAATATCTGAAGCAATAATAAGAAGTTCAGAGCTGTTTTTATTGGTGTTAAAAGGAATCATAGACATTTCTAACCACACTCCAATATTATTAGAAGTTGTTGCTTTTAATTCTCCTTGCCACCCTGTTTTTTTATACCTTACAATTAAATCTTCCAATACTAATCTCTCGTTTTCATGAACACTAATGAATTCTGAAAAATTGGTATTTGCATTAAATTTGTTAAACTTAAAAAGTCTAGAAAACTTGCTTCCTATTTGAACAATGGTTCCATTAGAATTTATTCGAGCAAACAAAAGTGTTTCATCCATTGCTCTTGTTAAAGCACTTAATTCTTTGATAGATTTTTCTTTGGTAGCACTTAATTCATCTGCATCAAAAGCCATTTTCTTTGCTTTTTTTTCGGCTTCTAATAATTTTGAAATGCTATTTTTTACGGTTCTTGCTGTAGGCCAAAATATAAAAAGAAGCTCTCCTAATAAAATAAGTAATGTAAATGTCATTAATAGTAATTCTAACACTCTTAGCCAGCTTACTTTTTTTTCTGCCTCCGAATCATATTGATTTACTATTTGATCCATTATATCAAGAAAATGACTTTCATTTTCTTTTATTTTTTCAATATTAGCTGTAAAATTCTCAACAGATGTATTAGGCGATTCTTCAATTTTTTGTATAATTTTTACAGAAGCATCTTTTATTGTTTTAAAAATAGGATTTAACTTTGTAAATAAACCTTTTACGATAGTGCTATTTTCATTAGGCAAACCAAGATTTATATTTCCTTTTTGAAGTGAACTATGAGAGGTTTCCCATAACAAAAGCGTGCTTTCGAGTTTTTTTCTAATGGAAAGTCTGTTTTCTACATTATTAGCTGTAGAAAGCAACACTACTTCTTTAGCTAATTTTTGACTTAACATTCGTTGCCTACCTGCTATATTAATAACTGTAGAATCACTCTGTTGATTGTTAAGATGTTTTCTTATTAAAAACTGACTAATAACAACAGACAAAGCTATAGCACTTAATGCAATAATGTATAAGCGTCTTAGCTTTTTGAATGTTCGTATATCTAAAGAATTACTTTTATTAGTCATATTCCATTTAAAATCTATTAATTAATTGCTTTTTTAATTAATTCTAATTCTTTTTCAGAAAAATTAATTTTTAAAGCAAACTCATGTCCTTCTTCAGACATTTTTTTCCATGTTTTTTGAAGGATATTAATTATTTTTTCTTCTTCGTGTTTACTTGCAAATTCTTCAAAATAATACTCTAAAAAAACCAAACAAATAACATCTTCTATTGTTTGACTTTCTTCGTCTTTTTTAATCTTTTTTTTATTAATTAGAAAAGCAACTCTATCTATAAACGTTTTTTCATAACCTACTTCTTCTAAAATTTCTGCCGTTAAATCTGCATGCATTTTTTTTAATGTCTCTCTCCATTTTAAATACCCAACTCTATCCATTGGAAATTCCTCTCTTTTAATTTTCCATCTACCAATATGCTGAGCTCTAGCTGCTATTTGTAATTCTTCAGAAGCAGTTGGTTTAAATTGTAATAATTTTTGAGACATTCGTTTCGCATATAATAACTCTTTCGAAAAACTTAAATTATGAGTGCTATAAGTGTGAATATCTTCTTTGTTTTTTTCATCTATTAATGCTAATGCTATTTCAAATTTTGTTGGTTTCATTTCTGTAGTTTTTACTAATCTTCGAAGCCAATATAAACATTTTCATTTTCAATTTTAACTGGGTAAATAGCAATCTTTAAATCATCTCCATTTATATTAGAACCATCTTCTAATGAAAAATTCTTTTTATGTAAAGGACATGCTACTTTAGGAATTCCTTCTTTATCGCCTATTAAGCCTAATGATAATACCATTTCCATTTTATGCGGACATAAGTTTTGGCAGGCATACCATTTATTGTTTACTGTAAAATTAAATACAGCAACTTGTTTTGTTTTATATTTAATACAAGCGCCACTATTTACTGGAAAATCGTCCGTTTTACCTACTTTAAACCATGTTTTAACATTGTTTTTAGATACGGTTTGGTATTGGTCTATTAAGTTCTGCATTGTTTTATTTTTTTATTCTACCAAGGTTTTGGCATTTTTTGACCACGCATTGGAACAAACACTAAACTATCGTCTGTATCTTCTGAGTTGATAAAATGCTTAAAACGTTTTTTCATATTCGGATCTTCAATAGCTTGTTTCCATTCACACTGGTATTTATCTACTAATTCTTGCATTTCTTGCTCTAATTGTTCTGCTATTCCTAAAGAATCTTCAATTACTACTTCTTTTACATATTCTAAGCCACCATCTAATTTATCTAACCAAGGAGCAGTTCTTACTAATGGCCCAGCCGTTCTTATATAAAACATTAAAAATCTATCTAAATATTTTATGGCAGTTTCATTGTCTAATTGTTCCGCAAATAATACAGCATGCCTTGGCGTTGCCCCTCCATTACCACAGATATATAAATTCCATCCACCTTCTACAGCTATGAGTCCAAAATCTTTTCCTCTGGCTTCTGCACACTCTCTAATACAACCAGAAACCCCTCCTTTAAATTTATGAGGAGAACGTAAACCTCTGTATCTATTTTCTATTTCAATAGCAAATGTTACGCTTTCGTGCATACCATATCTACACCATGTAGAACCTACACAACTTTTAACGGTTCTTAACGATTTCCCATAGGCATGTCCGCTTTCAAAACCAGCATCTATTAGCTCTTTCCAGATTTTTGGTAATTCATGTAATTGTGCTCCAAACAAGTCAATACGTTGCCCTCCTGTTATTTTTGTATACAGATCGTATTTTTTACCTATTTGTCCTATTGTAATTAATTTATCAGGTGTTATTTCACCTCCCGGAATTCTAGGAACCACCGAATAAGTACCATTTCGTTGAATATTTGCTAAAAAACGATCATTGGTATCTTGAATTGCCACTTGTTTGTTTGCGGTTTCCATATTTATAGAAGCAAATATAGAGGCTATTGTAGGTTTACATATTTCGCAACCAAATCCTTTACCAAACAAACTAAGAGCTTCATTATAATTTTCTACTTTATTTACTTTAATAAGATCATATAATTCTTGTCTGTTATAATTAAAATGTTCGCAAAGTGTTACTTTTACACTTTTACCCATAGATTTTAGCGTTTCATTTACTAAATCTACTACCATTGGTTTACAACCACCACAACCTGATGTTGCTTTTGTTTTAGTAATAACATCTCCTAAATTATTACAGCCACCTTCCGTAATAGCACTACAAATATCTCCTTTAGTAATACTTTCACAAGAACAAACTTGCGCAGCATCTGGAATATCCATAACACTACCTAAAGAAGAACCTTCTTTTCCTCTACTTCCTAAAATTAGCTCTTCTGCATCTTCTGGTATTGGTAAACTATTCAGATAAATTTGATGAAACATATTGTAATCTGAAGCATCTCCTATTAAAATACCTCCTAATAGTTTTTTACCATCATGACTTATATTAATTCTTTTATATAAGTTTTTCGTTTTATTTTCATAAATAATCGAATATCCTTTTTCAACAGGCATAAAAGGTTCTCCGTAACTTGCTACATCTACACCTATTAATTTTAGTTTGGTAGACATATCTATGTCTTCTCCCATAACAGCATCTTCATTTCCTATGATTTGGTTTACTGCCACTTCTGCCATTTCGTATCCAGGAGCTACAAGTCCGTAAATCATTTCATTATAAAGAGCTACTTCTCCAATGGCATAGATATTAGGGTCTGAGGTTTGCATTTTATTATTTACTGTAATTCCTCCACGAGTACCTGTTTCTAAATTGCATGTTTTCGCAAGTTCATCTCTAGGTCTAATTCCTGCAGAAATTACTAACATATCTACATTAATTTTATCATACTCTCCAAATTCCATTCCTGTAATAAAATCTTCTCCTAGAATTTTATTTGTAGCTTTAGATAGGTGTACATGTATACCTAATGACTCTATTTTTTCTTTTAAAACTTTACTTCCTCTAGAATCTAGTTGTCTTGGCATTAATTTAGGAGCAAACTCTACAACATGCGGTTCAAATCCCATATCTTTTACTGCTTTTGCTGCTTCTAAGCCTAATAACCCTCCACCAAGAACAGCTGCTTTTATAATGCCATTTTTATTTTTCTTCAATGTTTCGGCGTACGCTAAAGTATCTTCTAAATCTTCTATTGTTCTATACACAAAAACGCCATCTTTTTCTACTCCTTTAATAGGAGGAACAAACGCAGAAGAACCTGTAGCCAATACTAAATAATCGTATTCATAAGTCTCTCCATGAATGGTTTCAATAGTTTTAGATGAATTATGAATACTTACCACCCTAGTGTTTGTTATTAAATCTATATTATTAGATTCATACCATTCTATTGGTGCCATTTCTAGTGCTTTGGCATTTCTATTTTCAAAAAATTCACTTAAATGAACCCTATCGTATGCTGGTCTTGGTTCTTCTCCAAAAACAATTAACTTAAAAGCATTATCTTTTGTTAGATTGATAAATTTTTCGCAAAATTTATACCCGACCATACCATTTCCAACTACAATAATTTTTTTCATAAATACTTGTTTTTGCTTATCTTATATTTAATTTTCATATAGAATAACTAAGTAATTTTTAATCTATTTTCCTTTTTAATTTACTTATATTACTAACATTTGAAAATTAAATTAATACGTAATAATTTCAAAAATACGTAATTTATTTAATAATACTTATATAAAATTAAGTATTATTACTTATTTTTATATAGAATTGCATTTAAAACATCTAAAAAAAGACATTATAAAGATGAATAATATAGAACGAAACGAATTGTACCCTATTTTTTTAAAAGTATCTGACCTTTCTATTTTAATAGTTGGTGGAGGAAATGTTTCTTTTGAAAAATTAAGCTTCCTATTAAAGTCTAGTACAAATGCTCGTGTACAAATAGTTTCAAAAATGTTTAGAGAAGAAACGATTACTCTTGCCAAACAATTTAATATAGAAATGATAGAAGACGCATACCATGAGTGTTATTTAGAAGGAAAGCATATTGTAATTGCTACAACAGATAATGTATCTGTAAACGAACAAGTGTATTACGATTGTAAAATGCGTAACATTTTAGTAAATGTTGCTGACAATCCTCCTTTTTGTGATTTTTACATGGGAGGTATTGTTACAAAAGGAAATGTAAAAATAGCTATTTCTACTAACGGAAAGTCACCAACAACAGCAAAACGACTTAGACAGTTTTTTGAAGATGTTATTCCAGATAATATTGATGATCTTGTAAAAAACTTGAATGAGTTTAGAAAAACTATTAAAGGTAATTTTCAAGAAAAAGTAGAAATATTAAATGATTTTACAAAAGGGTTGGTTAATAAGCGATAAATAATGAAATTATATTTTAGCTTGATAGGTATACAAATCAAAATACCTTCCTTTTTGAGTTATTAATTCTTCATGTGTTCCCTGTTCCTTTATTCTGCCAGATTCTATTACTAAGATTTGATCTGCTTTTTTAATGGTACTTAAACGATGTGCAATTACGATTGTTGTTCTGTTTTTAACAAGTGTTGCTAATGATTTTTGAATAAGTGCTTCACTCTCGGTATCTAAATTAGAAGTAGCTTCATCTAAAATTATAATTTTAGGGTTTGCTAGAATAGCCCTAGCAATTGCGATACGCTGTCTTTGTCCGCCAGACAATTTTACTCCTCTCTCACCTATCAAAGTATCTAAACCTTTTTCAAAACGATCTGTAAATTCATTTACATAACCTGCTTTTACAGCACGTTGCAATTGTTCTTCACTTGCATTAGGTCTTGGAAATAAAATATTCTCTCGTATAGTTCCTTCAAACAAAAATTCATCTTGTAATACTACTCCTAAATGCTTTCTAAAACTGCTAAGTTTTAAAGTAGCAAGATCTTTACCATCGATTGAAATCGTTCCAGATTGCGGATTTAAAAAGGAAGCGCTTAATCCTGCAATGGTAGATTTACCAGAACCTGAACTTCCTACTAATGCTATTACAGAACCAGCAGAAGCTTGAAAACTAACATTATGAATTACGTTTTTTCCTTTCTCATAAGCAAAAGAAACATTTTCAAAAGCCAAATCTCCTTTTAGATTAGTTAATTCTTCTGTACGATTACCTAATGCTTCTTCTGGAGTCATATTCATTAGTTCTTCCGTACGATCTAACCCTGCCAATGCTTCTGTAAACTGACTTCCTATATTACTCATTTGAATAATTGGAGCAATCATTAAGCCTAAGTATAAGGTAAACGATAAAAACTCTCCCGTAGTAAGACTTCCTTGAATCATAAAATAACCTCCTATTCCCATAATTCCTAAAGAAGCTAGACCTAATAAGAAAGTAGAAGAACTAGAAATAATTGCAGTAGCTGTTAAACTTTTCTTTACATTTTTGAATAAAAGGGCCACTCCTTTTTCAAAAATTTTATTTTCTTGATTTTCTGCATTAAATCCTTTTATTACACGAACACCTGCTAATGTTTCTGTTAATCTTCCTTTTACTTCGGCATTAATTTTTCCTCTATTTCTAAAAATAGGACGAATGTATTTGAAGGCTTTTAAAGCTACAAAACCAAAAATAGTTACAGGAAGAAATACAAATAAGGTCATCCAAGGGTTTATTTGTATTAATAATACTACAGAAACTATAGCAGTAATAGTCCCTCCTACCAATTGTACCAACCCAGTGCCAATTAAATTACGGACTCCTTCTACATCACTCATAATACGAGACACCAAAGCACCAGACTTTGCATTATCAAAAAAACGAATAGGTAAAGACAATACTTTTTTTTGAACTTGCGCACGTAATTCTGAAATAACATATTGTGCTTGTACACTTAAAATACGAGTTAATAAAAACGAAGTGATTGCCTGTACCAATAAAGCAATTCCTACAAGTAATAATAATTCATACAGTTTGTTTGTGTTTTTAGTGGGTATTACTTCATCTAACAAAATTTTAGACTGCCAAGGCAATATTAAACTAGCAATACGACTAATTACAATTAAAATTAAACCAATAAAAACCATTTTACGACGTGGCCAGATAATAGTTTTAAAAGCTTTTTTTAAAGTAAAGTTAGATTTACCATCTTTTGATTTTGTGTTCTGAAATTGTCTCATATTTTGCAACTAGAAATATGTTGTTAAAGATAACTTATACTATATATATTTAAAGTTAAATTTCAAACTATGTATTCAGTTTTATCGTTTTTTTATAAGACAAAAAATAGAATTTAATCAACTTATCTTTTTTTGTAGGGCATAATTTATTTTATTATTTTTAATGAGTTATAATTCTATCATTAAAAATTTACTGTTCCATTAAAATCACCTTCATATACACTGTGTATATTTAATATTGAATGAAATCTATTACTTCCTCTTGGTTGTAAAGATAAACTACTGTCTCTAAGACCTATATATTCACCGTTTAATGTTACTTTGGCTATATGATTGTTTTTATTACACTTATATCTATTAGAATAGGTATGATAATTATAATCATTAGGATTTACTGTTACTATAAATAACTCTAAAACATCACCCGAATCTAATTCATAAGTTATTATTTCTTCTCTATTTTGGAGAGAAACAATATGTGCATTTAGTACACTATATATTTCATTACCAAGCGGACCATTTTGATTTTGTATTTCTCCATAATTAAATAAATTATTGTGATTACAGTAACTATTGCAATGATGACGGCGTCTTCTAGGTGTAGGACATTGCTCTGGTTGTGGAGCAGGAACTCTTCTTGGTGACCTATCTACGGTAACAACTTCTGGAATAGGTAATTTAATCTCAATAGAAATATCACCTCCTATTCGTATTTGACTAAAGATAGTAGATGAAAAAAGACTAAAAAAAAGTACGGATAATACTATTTGTTTTTTCATAATAGTTATGTTTTTTAGATGTATTTCCGAACCTAAAATCAAATAATATGCCAAAAAAAGTATTGTGTTATAGAAACATCAACGATGCATTTTGTCTAAAATTTCGATAACTTCTGTTTTTTTACGAACAGAAACAGGTACATTTTCTCCGTTTTTAAGCATTAAATAGCCTCCATCTGTTTTTATGTAAGCACTAATACATTGTAAGTTTACTAAATGGCTTTGGTGTATGCGTAAAAAATCATAACTCTTTAGCATATCTGAAAAATACTTTAAAGTTTTGGTTACAAATATTTTTCGCTTGTCTTGTAGATAAAAGATGGTATTATTACTATCTGATTCACATCTAATAATATCATTTAAGCTTACAATTATAATTTTATCGAGTGTATGTAATGATATTTTATCTGGTTTTTGTTCTGGTGCAGAGAGTGTTTCTTTTAAAATAGTTAATCGCTCTTTATTGGGTTGTATTTGTTCTTTAGCTCTTGTAATAGCTAAATCTAAATCATCATAAGAATAAGGTTTTAAAACATAATCTATAGCAGCAAATTTAAAAGCCCTAATAGCATATTCATCACTAGCTGTAACAAAAATGATTTTTGATTTTAAATCTGGAAAAATCTCTAGAATATCAAATCCAGTACCATCTCCTAGCATAATATCTAAAAAAAGAATATCTGCTTGTTTTTTTCGTAAAACCTTAGCAGCTTCTACCACACTTTGTGCAGTTGCAATAATTTCAATTTCTGGATGCCTTGTTTTTAAATCGTTTTTTAAAAGTTGTAAGGCATCTATCATGTCTTCTACAATAATGGCTGTAAGCATACGTTTTTCTAATAATCTGTTAATAAAGGTATTTTAAAGGAAATATTTGTTCCACCAATAGTACCGTTTTCATTTTTAATTTCTGTAATTTCTAAGGCTTTTTTTCCTGAAATAGAGGCTAATCGTTCTCTTGTAACCGTAAGTGCCATAGATTGATGGTCTGTTTTTTCTTTTGTTTCTTGCGATTTAAAAATTCCCATACCATTATCTATTACTTTACAATGTAAATAGTTTTCTGAAGTATTAAATTCAATTTGAAGTTTTCCTTCTTTATTTCCTTTTAAAATACCATGTCGTATAGCATTTTCAACAAAGGGCTGAATAAGCATGGGAGGTATTAAAATTTCTTCGTCATCTATATCACAAGTACTATTAATAGTAAACGTAAAAGGTTTAGTAGCCATTAACTGCTCTAAAATAATATAATGCTGTAGGGTTTTTATTTCTTGTGCTAAAGTAATATGTTCTTTTCTAGAATTATTTAATGTTTCTCTTAACAAAACAGCAAAACTATTAATGGTTGCGTTCATTTTTTCTGGCTTGTTAATTGCCATTGCTTTTACGCCATTTAAAACATTAAAAATAAAATGCGGATTCATTTGTAATTGTAATGCTTTATGTTCTAGTGTAAGTAAATGGTTTTGTAATTCTAATTGTTCTTTATCTGCTTTTATTTTTAATTGTATTCTACGAATATATAACCATCCTAAAATTAGCAAAAACAAAAGTACTGCTGTTATTACCAACCATTGAAACCATGTTTTTTCATATATCGGACTATCAATAAAAAAATTAAATTTAATGGGTTCGCTTTGCTCCCATCGATGATTTCTAGATTGTACAGAAAATTGATGCAAACCATAAGCAAGTCCTGCAAAATTTTGTTTGTTTTCTTTAGACCAAGGACTCCATTCGTTTTTATTTAGTTTAGATCGATATTCTATTCGGTTAGGATGATCTATGTCTATGCTTCTATAAGCAAAACTAAGTTGTCTTTGAGTTGGAGTTAATTGCAATATTTTATTTGAGTTTGTCCATGCTTTTAACTGAATCGTATCTACACTTTTATAAGCTACTTGAACATCTTTAAAATAAATTTTGGGCTGTATAGTAACTTTACTATCTAAACTTGGCGTATATTTTGTTAAACCATAGAGCGCTCCAAACCATAAATTCCCTTTAGCATCTTTATCTACCGCATTTAAACATGTTTCTATGCCTAAAAAACCATCATTTCTACCAAAGTGATAAATATCTTCAATTTCATTTTCTTTATTTAATTGTATTTTATCTACTCCTTTTTCTGTACCAGCCCACAAATACCCTTGATTATCAAATATAAGTTGATAAATGTTTTTTGAAAATAATTGTTTAGTACCTTTTAAAGGATTAAACACAGGAACTTTAGTATCTAAATTAGCACACCAAATACCTTTACCTGCTGTACCTAAAAACAATTTATTTTGATGAAACAATAAGGTTCTAATGGTTGTTTTCTGATTTAAAACATCTCCTAGTGATTGATGCTTTCCGTTTTTAAGATATCCTAAACGACCCGTTTGAGTGGCATACCATAGTCTATTTTTAGTATCTAAAGCAATGTCTTTTATTAATAAATCGACTATTCCACTTCTTTTACCATATACTTTTTGTACAATTAAACTGTCTTTTTCTATGTTATAATTAAATTTTACAATACCACTAGAATATGTTGCAGCCCAAATTGAATTAGGTCCTTTAACTAATTTTCGAATCCAATTAGAAGGGAAACCGTTTCTTTCATTTAACACTCTATTTTGAGTAATTATTTTAGGATATACTTTTGTAGTTATGTGTAAAGAATCTGAAGTATCTATAGCAACACTATCTATTTGCTTGGTACTTCTTAAAAGTACACCACGACCTTCAGATCCTGCCCAAATAGTTCCATTTGTATCGCTTGTTATTGTTTTTATTTTTACTCCCGAAAAACGATCTATTTTAGGAATATGATGAATTCCTAAAGAATCTATTTGGGTTAAACCAGCTTCTGAACTAGAAATCCAGATACTATTTTTTGCCTTATGTACGGCATATATACGATTTCCTTTTAAACCAGAAACAGCATCGAAATGTTGAAAGTTGTTTTGAAAATATTTATAAAAACCACCACCAGAAGTTGCTATCCAAATATTAGACTGTTCATCTGTAACTATTTTTCTAATATGAGAAACCACCAATCCTTTTGCTTTATTTATACGTCTTTTCTCTAAATAATTTTCTGTATCTAAAACAATAACACCATCGTTATCAGTAGCAATCCATAATTCCTTTTTATTATGAATAGACATCGCATTAATACGAAGTGGGTTTGATAAAAAAATATCTGCTTTACTATCTTTTATATCTAATATTAAAATTCCTTTATTAAATGTTGCTGCAAATATTTTATTATTAAAATAAACAACAGCTCTATAATTACCTATTGCTACTTTTATTATTTGGTTTGAATTTTTTAAACTAACTGTTTTCCATAATCCTTTACTGGTTGCTATCCAATAAAAAGTACCATCGAACATAATTTGATTCACGTTACTGTTATCTATTTCTGAGTGCAACCCTAGTAACTGTGTTTTTTTAGTGTGAGAATACGTATAAATACCTTTTTTAGTTCCTAAATACAAACCATATTCTGAAGCAAAAAAATGATTAATTTCTGGAGATTTATAGTTAGAAAAACTATCTTTTACTTTAATTGACAACCCTCGGTCTGTTCCAATATACAAACTATCATTACTCGTGTGTAACGCATGAATATAGTTGGAAAGTAGTCCATTATTTTCATTCCAAACAGAAAAATTAGTACCATCGAAATTAGAAAGCCCACCTCCTTGTGTACCTAACCATAAATAACCAATGTCATCTTGTACAATATCATATACTTGAGATTGTGGCAAACCGTCTTCTATTGAATACGATCGCAACTGACTGTTTTGTGCAGTAAGTTGGATATTGATAAAAATTAGTAATAGAAAAAAGTATGTAGTATATTTATTCAAAAGAATTTTTGGTTTAAATAGTTTATATATTTATAAACTTACTGCCACAAGCAAATATAAATAAACATGTTTATAAGTTTCCTTGCTTTATTTTATAAAATTTGATACAAACTTTTATCATTAAACATTGTAGTTTTATACTCTGTAGCATCGTTTTCTTCTAAAATTGGCTCTAAAACACACAATACAGTTGTTTTACCTTTAATGTAAAGTGTGTTTCCTTTTATTTTACTTCTCCAACGATATTTTTCTATCGGAATTTTTAAATTATATATTATTTCAGCCATTTCTGGTGATTCTGAAACCCAATCCATAATAGCTTCTCTATCTTTTAGTTTTGGTATTTCAGAAACAGTATCAAAGGTAAACTCCCAATCTATAGGTATATTAAATTTATAACTATATACTTCTCCTAAAGTGGTTTCTTTTCTGGTTTTTAATGCCTTTAACCAGTTAATTTTTGTTTTTGGATAGGCAGTTTTAAATTCTTTAGATAATGCAATAGGGCCTGGAGATTCTGCAGTTGGATAATGACCATAATATGGTTTCGCTAAATAATGTCCCGCATACCTACCACCAAACACATTAAAAAAAGAAGATGCTATTATTTTTGGTGCTATTTCGTTTGTAAATACTTGTTTTAAAGCTTGTAATAATTCTTTGTTTTCTCCTAATCCACAAGAATGAAATATTATTCTCGACTTACTATTAATTACCTTACTTACAGTATTTAAAGTTTTTTTATCTTTAGCTTTAGTTAAACTTTTAAATGTAATGCGCTCTCCATTCTTTTTAATTTTTAAAGACATTCCTAACCAAGAATTACTATGACTAACAATATGTATATCATCATACATTTTAGTAGCATCTTTATTAAGATAGTTTATAATTTCATCTATCGAAAATAAATTATCTATCACCTTTATTTTTTGCGCTTCAAAGTAATTTTTAGCATTCTTATAATAGCTGTTTTCTCCTTCATCATAACCAGCTATAAATACAATAGATTCTGTAGCCGACTCTAAGGTTTTAATTACTATTGGTAATGGCTTTTTGCATCCTATAATTAATAGTAGAAAAATGATTAACTGATATTTCATAATAATTAGTATTAATGCTAAAAGGTTTTTATAGTTTTTAAATTTAATTTTAAAACCTTACAGATTTAGATAATCTGTGAAGTTTTATATTCTAACTATAACTCTTAATAACTTTTATCAATATCCACACTTGTTATTGACTCGTTCGTGTTAAAAGTATCATCCTTCCATACTAAACTTTGAATGATTTGTCTCTTTTTAATCGTTTCTATATTCTCTGAGTATGTTATTTTTGCTTTTAAGATCATATTTTCTTTGCCAAATTTTTGTGCAGGAAATAGATATTTAATTTGTGAAATTGTTTCTTCACAATACGTGTTTTCAATATTTGGCAACGAAATAAAGTCGTTTTTATCTGTTGCTAAAAAGTAAAAAGTATTGGTATACGCACAACATCCACTATAATCTGTATCTATTCGAATTACCTCTTTCACTTCTTCTAAGTTAGGACTAGATAAAATACGAATGCGAACATCGTCTAATGAATCTACATCAGAAACTTGTATCGTTCCTACTTTTTTAGCAGTACTATCTGTTGTTACTACATCAAATAACATTGTGTATTCTTGTTGTTTTGTTCCTTTTTTATTTACAATGGTATATTTATTCGTTTTTATAAATTTTTGAGCGTTGGTATACTGAAATGTAATTATTAATAAGAAAGTGATGATTATATTTTTCATGATATTCTTTTTTAGATTGTTCTTTATTTACTTCAAAATTACAAGGTAAGTATGGGCAAATTGGAGTGCTTTTAGAATTCGTTCTATTTAAACTAGAATTCGTTTTAAGTAGAGTTTTGGTGTTTATATACAAGCAAGATTTTCTCTATGTCAGGAAAATTAACTTTTAGCTATCATATCGTAAGTAAAATTTAAAATGAAAAACCCGCAAAGTTTTTAAGCTTCACAGGTTTCCTCCCTTTTCTCTCATTATAATTTAATTGAAAGCATTCCCTTTTACTATTTAATGCTTTTTGTATCTAAAAAATAACTTAATCCTAATGGTATTTTTATCTATTTATAATTAACGTAATACCTCTATTAATAGCCACTGTTTTTATCGTTGTTTTTGAAAATTCTTTAATGATTGGATATGCATACATCCATTTCCCGTTCTCTAATACTTCTACTCTAATCACTTTACCTTCTGCATTAAATCGAACACGCAAACTTTCATATTGTTTTAAATACTTAGTTACTAATTTTGAGTACAATGCTTTAAATTCCATCTTAATTTTTCTTCTATCAGTTTTTACTATATTCTCCTTAATATGTATAGTAAAAGATTTCTTAAATTTAGTTTTCTTAAATACTTTAGCCTCTGCTCCTACTGCCAAATTACTTACATTCTTAGGCATTGGTAATGGTTGTTTTACTGTTTTTAAAATCCCTTTTTTATTTACCACACTCTCATCTACAGCAACAAAAGAAGTATAATTGGTTGCTAAATTGTATTTTAATCCTAAATTTATAACTTGTTCTTTTACATCTTCTCTAAATAATTTACCATAATCATCTAATTCTTCAATTTTTTTTCTGGCCCATAAATAACGTAAGGCTTTATTTTTTTTACTAACATTAGCGGGCGTTATTTTAAATTTTTGTTTAAACCTTTTTTTACCTTGGTATCCAGTAATTATTATGCTTCCTTCTGGTTTTCCTTTATATTTTCCATAAACAAGCACTGGTCTTGCTGCAAAAACATCAGGAATACTGCCAGGAGCTACATCGTAAACCTTAAAACCTTTTGCTTTAATTTTTACTTGTGTTAATAGTGGGCTTGCTATATAATTTTTAAAAGTTTTCGCTACCTTTTCAGCCTCTTCTTTAGAGGTTGCTATAAAAGATTCGCTATTAGATACTTTTGCCATTCCTTCTATTAAATACCTATTTACACTAGAACCAATACCAAAAGTAAATACGTTTGCTTGCCCTAAATTCTTTTTTATAAGTTCAAAAGCTTCTTTTTCTACACTAATATACCCATCTGTTATAACTACCATAGAACGAGCACTACCAAGGTTTTTTCTAGGCAATTTATACGCCGTTTCTAAAGCATTTAACAACCTAGTTCCGCCACCACCTTGTCCTTCCGAAAGAAATTTAATTGCATTTTCTATGTTTTTCTCGTTTACTTTTAAAGGTTGGCTACTAAAAATTGTAGAACTAGAAGCAAACAATTGTACGTTAAAAGTATCTGTTTCTCTAAGGTTAAAAAGTAAGTTACGCATTAATTCTTTAGAAACATCTAATGGATACCCATTCATAGAGCCCGAAACATCTACTATAAAAAGGTATTCTCTAGATGGAATGTCTTTTAACTTAATTTTTTTGGTTGGTTCCATTTGAAAGGCAAAGAAATTTTCATCTTCATGTTCGTATAATAATAAACCCGATTCAATATTATTTCCTCGTAGATGATAATTTAATATAAAATCTCTATTTCCTGCATTTTCATTGCTTTTAGATAAAAATATATTGGCAGTTTTTGTAGTTGGATAGGTAACATTTATTTGATGACTGGTACTGTTTATATTTTGAATCATAATACTTGAATTCAGGGTTACCTTTATATCGTAATGAAAAGTGCTAGCTGTTCCTTTTGAGGTATGAGCCGTATTAAAAACTTGTTCATTACTTCTACTTTCTCCTGTAAACCTTGGTCCTACTACTGCTGGAGCTACAAATTGATAAGCACCGTTGATAGGTACAACCATTTCTGTATAATAAATAGTAATAGTTATTTCATCTTCAGGCATAATATTACCTACATTCATTTGAAAAACATTAGGTCTACTTTGTTCTAATTTGGCAGCTCTTTTTCCTTCATTTATAGCATTTGTATATACTTCTTTTGCTTTCTGTTTTTCAAATATTTTAGCATTTATAATACGATCTCCAATAGTCATTTGCATTTTATGAACTGCAGCTTGTGTAGATAATGGAAAAACATATGTAGCTTCTATAGCCTCTTTTCCTTTATTTTGATATACTTGCGTTAATTGTACATGAGCAATGGTTCCTGAAATTTCTACTTTTGTTTTAGATGATTTTAATGGAATTACTGCATCTTTAGTAGAAACTAGCAAATAGGGACTATCTGTTTTTTGCGAAAAACTTAAAGAGATAGAAAAAACGAGTAAAAGCGTTATTAAATATTTCATGATTATGTTTTTTAGATGGTTATTTTTTTGCCAAATCTAAAAGAGGAATCCTATTATTTTTAAGTGCTTTTAGAATCCGTTATAGTTAAACTAGAATTCGTTTTTATATCTTATTTAGAAAAACTTTAGAAACCTAAGTTTGATTATCATGAGAAAAATTAAACCTTAAATTATTGATAATCAGATTAATTATTGACTATAAGAAAATGTATCGAGAATAGTTCGATAGCATCTCTATACAATTTATCTTTCTTTTAATCTGAAAATTATTCTATGTGTATTTTAGTTTTAAAACAATTCATTATCAAATGAATATAATCGAAATCAGATTAAAATGTATTTTGAATACCTACCTAGATAATACAATTTTTGAAAGTCATATATATTAACTAATTTGGTTGTTTAATATATGATTGTACAAATACCCATTCTTTTTAAAAAGAATTATAATAAATATTTAAAATTTATATACTGCATCCTTATTTTATTGCTATCTACAAACCGTTTGTTTGGTATTCAGCAAGAAAATAAGAATACTATTATAGTAGATTTTCAGAAAACTCCCATTTCTAAGCACAAAGAAATACTGCTTGACTCTGGATGGGATTTTTATTGGAATGAATTAATAAAACCAGGATACTTTGATAGTGAAAAAAAACCTGAAAAGATATCTCTTCATAGTTGGACCGAACTTTCTCTTTCTAATGAAAAAAAATTACCCTCTTTTGGTTATGCAACTTATAGATTACATTTTTCTATTCCTAAAGAAAGACCCCATGTTTCTTTATATATTCCGGCTGCATATTCTTCTTCAAAAACATGGATTAATGGAAAATTAATTTCAGAAATAGGTCGTGTAGCCATTTCTAAACCTAAAGTACAACATAGGAGATTCACTCAAATCATTCCTTTAAACACACACGATACTGATTTTGAAATAGTTATTCAAGTAGCCAATTTTTACCACAACAAAGGAGGAATAGATCAGCCATTATTGTTAGCGGAAACCAATCATCTTTATAGTATTAAAAAAAGAAAAACAATCGCTGATATGATTTTTATTGGGTGTCTTGGTTTTATAGGAACTTTCTTTCTATTATTCTTTTTATTTTATTGGAATAAAGACAAGGCAATTCTATATTTTGGTATCGCTTGTGTTTCCTTAGCATATATGGCGCTAAGCGATCGGTATGCTCCTTTTACTGAAATTTTTGAATCGATAAGTTGGATTTTTTTAACAAAGATTGAATATATTTCTCTTTTTTTAGCAGGAACTACTGCAAGTCTATTTTTTTATACCATATTCTCGAACTTTACACATAAAACCTATTCTAGAATATTAGTTTTTAGTTTTTGGACACTTTCTATCTTAGTAATTCTTTTACCTGCTCCTTATTTTACAAAGTTAGTTTTTCCCTTTTTAATCTTAATGATTATCAATTTAGTTTATGTAACATATATAATAATAAGAGCCTTTATAGGAAAACGACACGATTCTCTTTTATTATTAATCAGTATGTTCTTAGGTTCTATTGTTTTTTATGTCCATATTTTTGTTTTTTTAGGTAAAAAAGGAGATGCAATTATATATGTCAATTTTGGATATATATTAGTTTTTTTATTACTATCCATGCTTTTAATGATTCGATTTTCCAATTCATTTAAAGAACTTGAAATAGCAAAAGAGTTTGCTCTTGAACAGAAAAAAGAAATTTTTATAAAGTCTAATGAATTATCTAAATTAAACTTTGAATTAGAAGAAAATGTAAAACAATTAAAAAATTATAATACAGAACTAGATAGTTTTAATCATATTGTTTCTCACGATTTAAAAGCTCCCTTAGTAGCTATGCACACCTTAGTTTCTTTTATTGAAGAAGATTTAGGTACTATTTTAGATGACAATGCAAAAAATCACTTTAACTTATTAAAAGGTAAAATTTCAAAAATGAATGCTTTAATTAATGGTCTTTTAGAATATTCTAAAGTAGCCAAAGGCAAAAAAAACAAAGAGCTATTTCATTTGAACGACTTGTTAAAAGAAGTAGTAGATGTAATCAATAATCAAGAAAAAAACAGCATCCATTTTCCCAATAAAAATTTAGAAATTTATGCAAGTAAAATAGAGTTAGAACATGTTTTTCAAAATCTAATTAGTAATGCTATAAAGTATAATGATAAAGAAAAAGGTATCATTAATATTACTGCTACCAAATTAGAGAAAGAATATCTATTTTCTGTTCAGGATAATGGATCTGGAATTGATTCTAAATATCATTCTAAAATTTTTGAAATGTTTAGTAAACTAAATGTTAATGATGAAATAGAAAGTACTGGTATTGGTCTTTCTATAGTGAAGAAAATAGTTTCTGCGAATAAAGGTGCAATAACTGTAGAATCTGAAAAAGGTATTGGAACTACTATTAATTTTACTTGGAAAATTTAGTCTTATAACTAAAAAACTTACATGCCATTATAAAACGGTACGTAAGTTTTTATATATGAAAAAACTATATTCTTTATATATAGTTATATTTTTTTCACTTTAACTGCATTCATACCTTTTAATCCTTTTTCAAGTTCAAAAGATACTTTATCATTTTCCGTAATTTCGTCTATAATACCACTTACGTGTGTAAAATATTTTTCTTGATTCTCAGAATCTATAATAAAACCAAACCCTTTTGATGGATCGAAAAAGGAAACTTTTCCTTTTCTTACTGGATCTTCTTCTTCAGCTTCTTCTTTTTTAGGAATACCTATTACAATACTTTCTGCATCTACATCAACTTTCATAGCAGGATCTGGTGGAGTATCTGTTAAGTTTCCATAATGGTCTACATAAACAAACTGAATTCCTTGTCCTGGTATTTTTTCTGCTTTTTTAGCTTCTTTCTTTTTTCTTTTATCTTCACGTTTTTTTAAGCGTTTTTTTTCTTTTTCATTTTTATTAAAGGTTTGTTGTGATTTTGCCATTCGCTTGTTTTAAAATAAATATTATACTTGAAAAATTTATAATATTAGCTAAACTATTATAAATTTCACATTATTGAGAATGCAAAGTTACATAACACAGAACAGATTATAGTAAAAAATACCTCATTTTTAGTATAATTATATTCTTTTTTAGCTTTTTAAGGCTTAAAAAGTGTAAAAGTACCTCTATTTTTGCTTCTCTATATTTTTCTTTCATTTTGAAATTCTATTCATAGTAGCTAATTATGTATAGATTCTTTATATATCTTTTTCAAATAATCTAGAATAGTAATTTGAATAAAAAGTAAAAACGATTCTTAACACGAACATTCATTTAGCAAATTAAATGCATACTTTATTAAAAAGAAAGAAAAGAATTTCTCAAGATTCCATCTTAAAAATTTACTTCCTTAATTACTACACTTACCTTCTTGGTTGTTTCAGATACATCAATAAGAAAGTCAAACATTCTTATAAAATGAAATTGGCGGTTTACTAAAAGTATTCGCTCTTATAAAATACGTACATACAGGAATTTCTATTCTTTTATTTCTATTCCTTTTTACCACAAACAAAAAAAGCCCGCATAAAGCGGGCTTTCAAAATATATTTTATAAAAACTACTTTCCTTGAGTAGCTTTTTTAGCTTCTTTCTTTAGTTTTAAATTTTCCCAAATAGTTCCACCAATCCAATAAGGAACTACAAACGTTAATAAAAATATTAACAACCAAAAACCGATTGTAAATATGAACATGAACAATACTAATCCTGAAAATTGTGAAAAATCTAACATGTATTTCTTTTGAAAAATTATACTGTTTGCAAAAATAGCACATATTTTCTTTTTTTTTATAGTTTTTATAAAAATATTTCCATCATTATTTAAACAAACAAGTCTACTAGTTTTCTTAAATTTGAAAACTCTTTAAAATTAATAACATATACAATGGAATATAGAATTGAGAAAGATACTATGGGTGAGGTAAAAGTACCTGCCGATAAATATTGGGGAGCGCAAACAGAGCGTTCTAGAAATAATTTTAAAATTGGTCCGGCTGGTACAATGCCTTTAGAAGTAGTTTATGGTTTTGCTTATTTAAAAAAAGCTGCTGCATATACGAATACTGAATTAGGTGTTTTAACAGAAGAAAAACGTGATTTAATAGCAAAAGTTTGTGATGAAATTTTAGCAGGTAAATTAGACAATCAATTTCCATTAGTTATTTGGCAAACAGGTTCTGGTACGCAAAGTAACATGAACGTAAATGAGGTAATCGCAAATAGAGCTCATGAGATTGCAGGAAAAAAAATTGGCGAAGGGGAAAAAACAATTCAACCTAATGATGATGTTAATAAATCACAATCTTCAAACGATACGTTTCCTACAGGAATGCATATTGCTGCCTACAAAAAAATTGTAGAAATAACCATTCCTGGAGTAGAACAACTACGAGATACTTTACAAGCAAAATCAGAAGCTTTTAAAGATGTTGTAAAAATTGGACGTACGCATTTAATGGATGCCACTCCCCTAACCTTAGGACAAGAATTTTCTGGTTATGTTGCACAATTAAATTTTGGTTTAAAAGCCTTAAAAAATTCATTAGCACATTTAAGTCAATTAGCTTTAGGTGGTACAGCAGTAGGTACTGGATTAAATACGCCTAAAGGATATGACGTTTTAGTTGCAAAATATATTGCAGATTTTACAGAATTACCTTTTATAACAGCAGAAAATAAATTTGAAGCTTTAGCTGCACATGATGCTTTAGTTGAAACACATGGTTCTTTAAAGCAATTAGCTGTTTCTTTAAATAAAATAGCCAATGATATTCGTTTAATGGCTTCTGGCCCTCGTTCTGGTATTGGAGAATTAATTATTCCTGCAAATGAGCCAGGTTCTTCTATTATGCCAGGTAAAGTAAACCCAACACAAGCAGAAGCAATTACAATGGTTTGTGCACAAGTAATGGGAAATGATGTTGCAGTAACAGTGGGTGGAACGCAAGGTCATTACGAATTAAATGTATTTAAACCTATGATGGCCGCTAATGTGTTACAATCTGCTCAATTAATAGGAGACGCTTGTAAATCTTTTGATGAAAATTGTGCTGCCGG
The DNA here is from genome assembly GCA_947498055.1 of uncultured Tenacibaculum sp. Lineage (GTDB taxonomy): Bacteria > Bacteroidota > Bacteroidia > Flavobacteriales > Flavobacteriaceae > Polaribacter. The sequence continues at coordinate 52,053 of CANMJA010000016.1, read as the reverse complement.
TATTGAACCAAATCATAATAGAATTAATGAATTAGTAAATAACTCTTTAATGTTAGTTACCGCTTTAAATACTAAAATCGGGTATTACAAAGCTGCAGAAATTGCAAATACTGCACATACTAATGGTACTACTTTAAAAGAAGAAGCTGTACGTTTAGGATATGTTACTCCAGAAGAATATGATGATTGGGTGATACCTGCTGATATGACTGGAAGTTTAAAATAAATATAATATTAAAACCAGGAATTAAGCTACAATTCATTTTGTAGCTTTTTTTATCCTATAAAAACAATAAATATGAATACACACGAAACATTTATGAGTGAAGCTGTTAAGGCTGCTCTAAAAGGAATGCAAAACAATGAAGGTGGCCCATTTGGTTGCATTATTGTAAAAGATGGTGAAGTTATAGGTCGTGGCAATAATAAAGTTACTTCTACAAATGATCCTACTGCACATGCAGAAGTAACTGCTATTAGAGATGCTTGTAAAAATTTAAACTCATTTCAATTAGAAGGATGTATTATATATACTTCTTGTGAACCTTGTCCTATGTGTTTAGGCGCTATTTATTGGGCGCGCCCAGATAAAGTATATTACGGAAGTAATCAGGTAGATGCAGCAAATATTGGTTTTGATGATGAATTTATTTATAAGGAAATTCCATTACCGTATGAAAAACGTAGTATTCCGTTTGAGCAAGTTGGTCGAGATATTGCTTTAGAGCCTTTTCAAAAATGGACAGAAAAAAATGATAAAATAGAATATTAATTATTCAACCTTACTTAAATTAAGTAAGGTTGAATTACAAGTTGACATTCAAAAAACACTAATTCACAAGTGCTTTAAACTTTTGTATTTATAACTTTGTTAATGTTGCTTTCTTACCTGTAGGAGTAATATAAACTATATCATATTCAAAATCACCTCCAAATTCCCATTTTTCATCCTCTTTTTTACTTTCTGTAAACTTTATTTCAGATAAAACATATGTATTTTCCTTATTTCCATCGACTCTATATATTTTATTATCTATAAACATAAAATCGTTTTGTAATTCTGAAGTATAGTTTATTTTTTTTGAAGTATAGTTTTTAGTTCCATTTTCATTTTTTAGCGTATAGTTTCCTTGAAACCATTGTTCAAAAACACTATTTGCACTGCCATAATTACTCTTGTAAAACAGGTGTTTTTTTCCCTTAGTCTTAATTGTTAATGTTTTATTATTGATTTCAATTAATTTAGGGTCTTCTTCCTTTAATAGAGATTCTATCGAATATATAACATCATCTTGTGCTTTAGGCAAATAACCTTCTAGAATTGATTTCTTTTTATCTTTGTTAAGTTTTAATTGCAATGAGAAACCATAATAAAAAGCTTTTTGATGTGATTTTGTTTCTTCCAAAATATTTTTAAAATCTTGCGAAACCCAAACATCATCTCCCATAAAACTTTTCACATCTTCTACATTAATTTTAGATTTGGTATCTGACAAGTATCCATTAAAAATATAAACAACTTTATTACCTAAATGAACACCAACCCATTCGCCTTTTGTAATTTTATTTCCGTTTCTTATTTCTTCAAAAATGCTAGTATGTGATGTGACGTTTATTTTCTCATTAAAATCAAATGTTCCAAGTCGTTTTCCTTTGGGTTTATCTCTGTAAATTAATCCTGATTTGGCTGTTATATATTTGACTTCTTTTACTGATATATCAATTTCAACGTTTTTACTACTATTATTTTTTGCGTTTTTGCAACCAAGTATTAAAATTGACATCAATAAAATATACTTTTTCATTTTATAAACTTTTTAAAAGTTTTTTATGGTTTTCTTTTCAATTTTGTTTATTAATACCGCCAATAATTAACCTAATTCTAAAGAGAAATAATTACAAAATCGTTTTCTTTATTTATAAATATCTTTCTTTAATAACCTCTAAGTGATGCTTTTGGTGTCCTCCAATAACCATCCCCAAAGCTCTTACCGATATTTTATTTCCAGAACCTGTTCCTATTTTTAACAAATCTTCTTTTCTAAAACTTTTAAATAATTGAATAGTTCCTTTTCGTAATACATTCATTTCTTCAAGTAATTCATTATAATTACGTTGTTGTGCTATTGAGTTTTCCACAAACATATCTTGATCAAAACCTGGTAAATCTATTGTTTCTCCTCTAGAAAAACATAAAGCTCTGTAACAAAAAACACGTTCAGAATCTATTAAATGTTGAATTAATTCTTTAATTGTCCACTTATCCTCTGCATACTTAAAATTTTGTTTTTCAATAGAAATATTTTTTAAAGTAGTTTCAAAATCATCTTGTATTAATCTTAAATTATCTGTAACAGATTTTTTACTATTTAATAAATTTATATAAGGTGAAAAATAAGGGGCGTATTCTGTTGTAGGTATCATAAATTTTAAATTATTAAGCAACTAAAGTAATTAATTACAAAATTAATGACAACATAAAATACATTCTATTTTTCTTTACATACTCTTTTCTTTTATTCTTGATAGCTTTGGGTTTTTTGCTACAAACTCTTCTAAAACGTTAAAGAAATTTAAGATATCTTGTTGCTCATTATTTGCATTTATGGTTACCAACCTAACAAAAGTATTCTCTTTAAAAGATCCAAACCCTACGACTGTTATTTGATGTTCATACAAAGCAGTACAAAGTACTGTTGGATCAATGTCTTTATAATTAAAACAAATAGAAATTGAATCATCAAAGCTATACAATGTATAATCGGAATTATTTTTAATATAATTTAAAGCTACATTAGCTAAATCAAACTGTTTTTCTACTATCTTTTTTAATCCATTAGTACCTATAGATTTCCATAGAGTCCAGAATTTTAAAGCATCATTTCTTCTTCCGCATTGAAAAGAAGTTTTTCCTAAATTAAAATCATCTCCGTCTGTTTGATACAAATAATCGGCATCATTACTAAACGAATTATACAAATGCCTTTTATCTTTTACTAAGATAATTGAACAAGTTAACGGAGTTCCTAGCATTTTATGAGCATTGTAACTAAATGAATTAGACCTTTCTACTCCTTTTAATAAATGTTTGTATTTTTCACTAAATAATACACTTCCACAATATGCGCCATCTATATGAAGCCATATATTATATTTCTCTGTAATATCTGCAATTTTATCAACAGGATCAAAAGCTCCTAAAACCGTGGTTCCTGCAGTAGCATTAACGTAGGTAGGAATACCTCCATTTTCTATATCTTCTTTTATTTGTTGTTCTAGTTTTTCTGGAATCATTCTTCCATAAGAATCTGCTTCTATATAACGAATATTATTTCTTCCAATTCCTACAAAACTAGCGTTCTTAGCATTTGAATAATGAGATTCTTTTGAGGTATAGATTACCATTGGTTCTGTTACTCCATCTAATCTAGAACTCGGATCTTTAGCATCACGAGCCATAACTAGCGCCATATAATTACTCATAGAACCTCCGGTTGGAAATGTTCCGTTACTTTGAGAACCATATCCAACTAAATCACAAGACTTTCTAATAATTTCTTGTTCTATTCCTACTTGCGGACCAGCAACTTTATAAGTATACATGCTGTTATTAAGTAAAACAGCTAATAAATCTCCTAAAACTGCTTTACTTTGTCTTCCTCCAAAAAGCTGATTAAAAAACAAATTAGTTGCTGTTTTTGGTGTAGAAACAAGGATAGTACTAAGTAATGATTTAAATTCTTCATCAATCATTGGAGAATGGTCTAAAGAAAGATCTATAGTATCATATAATTTACTTGCATCTATTCTTTCTGCGACAGGACTTTTCGACTCTTCATTAATTAAAATTTCGACTAGTTCGTTAAATAAACTTAAATCTTTAGTAATATTAGACATGCTGTTTTCCCCTTTTAAATTATTATTAATTATGCAGTCGTATTATATGTCAAATCTTTACTTACAAAAGATTTTGAATTCTCATCAAACACATTACACTTTCTAATTGGTTTCGCATAAAGATGAAGTGACATACTTCTGTTATTAGATACATTTTCTAACTTATGAAACCCCATAAAGTCTTTCATATAGGTTACTTCATTCTGCTTTGAAATAGTAGATTTTACAGCAGTAAGTTCTCCTTTTTCATTTTTCTTATAAATCGTTTCTTTAAATTCACCTTCTATAACTTTTACCCAACATTCTTCTCCTCCATGGTCGTGTATAGACGTTTTATGCCCTTTACACCAACAAATTAAAATTAATTCATACTCTTCATTATCTACAATACAATTTCTAGTGTAACATTCTTCTGACCAAGAAACATACTCATCAAAAGTATTTTTCTGAAATTTTATAGATTGAATTATATTGTTATAAGTTGTCTTGTCTCCTTTGGAAAGTGTTGTTATTAAATCGTTTAATGATTGAAGAGTTTTTGTACTATGCTCGTTAGAATTCAAAATAAAATATCTCTTTTTTGTTTATGTAACTTAAATTCAAAACTACTCTTTAAATTTAAAAGTTTAGTCTCTTTTATATAAAAATGTTTTTTTGTTATGTTTTAACTACTTTGTAATGCATAGTTTTAAGCTATTTTGAAGCTAAAATTATTTTGACAACAAAATATATACTAACAAACGATATTCTTAATGTAGATATTACATTATAATTTCTTTTTCATGTAGAAAAGAGTTTCTTCCTCTTTAGGATAGTCTTTTATCTTTCCAAATACTTCGTATCCATTTTTAATATAAAAATCTTTTGCTTGAAAAGAAAATGTATCTAATATAGCCAATTTAGCTCCGAGTTTTTTTGCTGATTTTTCCGCTTCTTTTAATAAAGTAGATCCTACTTTTTTATCTCTCTCATTATCTTTCACCCAAAGTGTAGAAATATTAAAACCTGCATAATAACCTACCGATCCAAAAATTCCTCCAATTATTTCTCCTTCCTCGTTTTTAGCTAGTAAACGAATACTTTCATGTACAAATGAAAGAATTCTTTTTGTTTTACTATCATTATAAGCATTAATTCCATTTATAACAATTTCTCCTTCTTCTCTACTATCACAAACTACTATTTTCATTTTTCTTTTTAATTATATTATTAAAAATAGATAAAAACACATATAATAAAATAACGATTGGTAATGCCACAAACTTTAATACTACTAATAAAACAATAGAAAGTATTAAAAATAAATATTTCATGGTATTATCTTTAAAAGAGGTTGTTTTAAATTTTAAAGAAAATAAAGGCAATTCTGAAACCATTAAAATAGATAATAATAAGGTGGTACTAAGTAAGAAAAATTTATTGTGAATAATACTTAACACAAATGAATTAGAGGTATACTGAGCTATTAAGGGTAAAGAAAGTACAAATAAATTCATTGCTGGTGTTGGTAACCCTATAAAACTGTCTGATTGTCTTTCATCAATATTAAACTTCGCTAATCTGTAACAAGCAAAAAGTGTTAGTAACAATCCTAATAACTCGTACGAGTACCAATTATCTATATGCAACCCCATATCTAAAGCAGCATCCCAAGAAGAAATACCTAAATCATTAAAAGAATTACTGTGAATCATAAACTGCATCATTACAATTCCTGGTACTACTCCACTAGTAACCATATCTGCCAAACTATCTAATTGTTTCCCTAATTCTCCTTGTACTTGTAACAAACGTGCAACAAAACCGTCTAAGAAATCGAAGACAATTCCTAAAACTACCAACATAGCAGTAACATAAAAATCGCCTTTAACTGCAAAAATGGTTGCTAAAGTGCCACAGAAAAGGTTACCTAGTGTAATAATATTTGGAATTTGCTTCTTGATGTTCATATTTTTACATTTTACACGAAAATAGGAATATTGATTGTTTTTATGATTAAGAATAAATAAATAGTTTAAAAAATGCCATTACTAAAAGATCAACTTACGACTACTTTTCCCTTTAAAAATGCTCATATTAATACCATTTATAGGTATTTTTTTACAAAAGATACTCTAAATTATACTAGAAAAAGATTAGATACTTGGGACAATGATTTTATTGATTTAGATTTTCTTACAGCTGATTCTTTCTCTTTAGTTGTATTAATTCATGGACTAGAAGGAAGTTCTAAATCTAGTTATATGTTATCTACTGCCAACTACTTACATAATAAAGGATACGATGTAGTTTGCATTAATTTAAGAAGTTGTAGCGGAGAAGATAATAATTTGTTACAAACTTACCACAGTGGAAAAACAGATGATGTAGATTTTATTATAAACCATTTAAATACTACTTACGATTATAAAAATATTATTCTTTGTGGGTTTAGTTTAGGAGGTAACTTAACGCTTAAATATTTAGGCGAATATGCTCACAAAATACCAACCACAGTCAAAGGAGGTATTGCTATTTCTGTTCCTATCGATTTAACTAGTTCTCAAATAGAATTAAGTAAGCTTAAAAATAAAATGTATCGAAAGGAATTTTTGAGAACATTAAGAGCTAAAATTATTGCAAAAGCAGAAAAATTTCCTGATTATAATCCAGATAGAAAACAGATTTTAAAAACGTCTACTTTTCGAGATTTTGAAGAATTATATACTGCTCCTGTTTTTGGGTTTGAAAGCCCAGAAGATTATTACAAAAAAGCTAGTAGTAAACCTTATTTGGAAAAAATAAAACATAAAGCTTTATTAATTAATGCCAAAGATGATACGTTTTTATCTAATGAGTGTTATCCTTATGAAATTGCAGAAAACTCTGATAATTTCTTTTTAATGACACCAAAGTATGGTGGGCATGTTGGTTTTGTTTCTTCTTTTAAAAATGAATCACGTTGGATTGAAACACAAATTGTCAGTTTTATCCAAAACCAACTAAATATATTCTCCTAAGAAACAATAACAATAAAAAAGTAGGGTTATTTAATAAGGAATTAGGATATTTGTTGGAATTGAAAGATTAGATTTTGAAACAAAAATTATTTTACTTTTCATTAGTATTTACCATATGTACAAACGCACAATTTAGAAACTATTCTAATGAATTTTTAAATATCGGTGTAGATGCAGCTTCTCTAGGTATGAGTAAAGCTGTTGTAGCTTCTACGAATGGCGTAAATGCATCGTATTGGAACCCAGCAGGGTTAGTAAACATAGAAGACTATCAAGGTAGTTTAATGCATGCCTCTTACTTCTCTGGCATAGCTACATATAATTTTGCTTCTTTTGCCATGCCTATTGATAAACAAAGTGCTTTAGCAATTTCTATAATACGATTTGGTGTCGATGATATTTTAAACACAACCGAACTAATAGATAGCGAAGGAAATATCGATTTTAATAGAGTAAATTTATTTTCTGCCGCAGATTATGCTTTTAATATTGGTTATGCCAAAAAATTACTTTTAGATGGATTCTCGATTGGTGGTAATGCTAAAATAGTTAGACGAATTATTGGGGATTTTGCTACTTCTTGGGGGTTTGGATTCGATTTAGGAATACAGTTCGAAAAAAATGGTTGGAAATTCGGAGCAATGGCTAGAGATATTACAACAACATTTAATACTTGGGCAATTAATGAAACGGAATTTGAGAAAATAAGAAATGCTATACCAGGTCAAAATCAAGAACTACCTGAAACTACAGAAATCACCAAACCTAAATTACAAGTTGGAGTTGCTAAAGATTTTAAATTTGGTAGGTATTTTAATTTGTTAGCTGAAATAGATCTAAACATGCGTTTTGCAGAAACAAATGATATTATTTCTTCTTCTTTTTTAAGTATAGATCCTGCTTTTGGCTTTCAGTTAGATTATGATGAGATCGTTTTTTTAAGATTAGGTGCTGGAAACTTTCAAAACACATTAGAGTTTGATAATAGTACCTCACTATCTATACAACCTAATTTTGGTTTAGGCTTTAAATATAAAGGCATTCAAATAGATTATGCTTTAACTAATATAGGAAGCATTGGAAATGCTTTATTTTCTAATGTTTTTTCTATTAAATTAGATTATAGTTTTTACAGGTAATTATGCGTATAAAGTCACTTATTATAATTTTATTTTTAGCTTTTGTAGGATACTCGCAAAATGTAAAACTATCTGCATCTTCAGAAATAAGCATTATCACTTCTGGTCCTGGAGATAGTTTATATGAAAAATTTGGCCATACAGCTATTCGAGTAAAAGATCCTATTTTAGATATTGATTTATTATATAATTACGGAATTTTTGATTTTAATGACCCTAATTTTTACATGAACTTTGTAAAAGGTTTTATGAATTATAAACTTGCTAAATATCCTTTTCATTACTCTTTAAAAAGTGCTAACAGTGATGAAAGATGGGTAAAACAGCAAGTTTTAAATTTAAATCAAGAAGAAAAGACTGCTTTTTTTTACTTTTTAGAAAACAATGCTAAACCTGTAAATGCAAATTATTTATACGATCCTTTTTTTGATAATTGCGCAACAAGACCAAGAGATATTATTCAAAAAATAATTGGAAAGAATTTAATTATTGATGAAAAAGCAGTAAAAACTTCTAAATCTTTGCGAACTTTAATGAATGAAAGAATTCATTGGAATACGTGGGGTAGTTTTGGTATAAATACAGCTTTAGGTAATCGTTTAGATAAAGTAGCTTCTGTAAACGAACATGCTTATTTGCCTGAATTTTTATTCGAAATATTAAAAAATTCAAAAATAAAAAGAGAAAAAAAAGAAGAAAATCTAATAAAAACAACAACAAATTTGCTCAATCATAAAACTAAAGTAATTAAAGGAGACACCTATAATCCTCTTATTACCTTTGTTGTTTTACTGCTCGTAACTCTATTTATTACGTATAAAGATTATAAAAATAAAAAAAGAACTAAGGTTTTAGATTTTATTATTTTTATTACTACCGGATTAGTTGGTTTATTAATTGTATTCTTATCATTTTTCACAAATCATTCAACTGCTCCTAATAATTTTAATTTCTTATGGGGATTGGCTCCTAATTTTTTTATTGCCTTTGTCTTATTAAATAAACAATTAAAGAAATGGTTTAAAATATATATTTTAATCGTATTACTATTGTTATTACTATTACCTTTAGTATCTATTTTAGGTATTCAAAAATTTACTTATCCAATAATACCATTAATTATGTTATTATTTGTGAGATACCTTTTTCTTTACAATCATGTACAAAAAAAAGTTTAAAAATTTAAACCTTTTAATTTTATCTGTGAAAATCTAATAATTATCTTTTTCTTAAATATTTAAAATAGCACTCATTATTTTACAATAAAAAACTTTGAATCCCTAAAATATAACTCTGTAAACCGAAACCTGAAATTACTCCTTTTGCGTTTTTAGCAATAAAACTTGAATGTCTATAGCTTTCACGAGCATGTACATTTGAAATATGTATTTCTATTACTGGTGTATTAATAGCTTTTACAGCATCACCTATAGCTACAGATGTATGTGTGTATGCTGCTGCATTTAATACAATACCATCATAAGTAAAACCTACTTCATGAAGTTTGTTAATAATATCTCCTTCTAAATTAGATTGATAATATGCTAACTCTATATTTTGAAATTTTTCTTTTAGACTTTCAAAAAAAACTTCGAAAGACATATTACCATATACATCTGGTTCTCTTTTTCCTAAAAGGTTTAAATTTGGACCATTAATAATTAATAACTTCATAATCAATAATTAGTTATAATTATTACTTCCAAAAACATTATAAGTTACGCCAATACCAACATAACCATAAGTAGGTCTTTTCTTTTTAACACCAGAATAAAAAATATTTAAACCTATTTTATCATTAATATGATATCCTAACATAGGCTTAACAAAAATACCTCCATTATCTCCACTAGGTGATATACCAATAGCATAACCAGCATCCGCTCCTACATAAAACTTTTCTCCGATAGAATTAAACCTAATAGCTCCTCCTATTGGTAAATAAATAAATGCATCTGGTTTTACACCGTTAAATTCTTCTGTTAAGAAATATATTAAATTTAAAGAAGGTCCAAATTTAATATTTTCGAAAATATCAAATAAATAATTTGCATCTACTCCAAAGGCAGAAGAAGAAATATCTTCTAAATTCCCTGTAGTTATTCCTCCATTAACTCCAATATTAAATTCATTATCCTGTGAAAAACTAACCACAGAGAACAAAATAAAAATTATAAATACTATTTTCTTCATTATTTTATTATTTGTGCACGAATATATAAATATTTTAAACATATAAAAAAAGAAGCTATTTCTAGCTTCTTTTTTTATATGTTTAAAAATGTAATTACGATTTAGAAAGAGTAATATCCACCTAATCCAATTACAGATGCAGTACCTCCATCTAAACTAATACCTGAGTAAGTAGCTTGTAAAGTAATGTTTTCCATTATCTTATATCCTACCATAGGTCTGTAGTAAAAACCGCTTTCAAGTCCAGTATCTACTCCAATAGCATATCCTAAATCTGCTCCTACAACGAATTCTTCAGAAACATTGTAACGACCAGCTGCTGCTATAGGTAAAAAAGCATTACTTGGGAAATCAAAACCGTTTACTTCTTTACCTAAAAATTGGATGTAAGAAAAAGAAGCTCCTAATTCAAACCCTTCAGATACTTCGAATAAGTAGTTTACTTCACCTCCATAAGAGAAAGAAGAAACATCACTAACATCTCCTACTGGTAAACCAATATTAGCACCTACGTTAAAAGTTCCTTTTTGTGCATTTAAAGCCATACCGAAAGTTACCATAGCTATTGCTAAAAATAATTTTTTCATAATTTTTTAATTTTAATTAATTATTAAGTTTGTCCGGCAAAAGTAAACTTATTTTATAAATGACAAAGACTTTTAACAGTTATTAAAATCTTTTTTTTCTAAGTCTTTTTTTTTGATAAAATTGCATTTTTTTGTAATAAAAAAGGAAGCCTTTTCAGCTTCCTTTTCTATTGTTATGTGAATCAGTTTTATAATCCAAAAACTACTCCCAAAGAAATATTTGAAAAAGTAGCTCCATTAGAACTTACTCCTGAATAAGAAGCTTGCACCATCATATCTTCTGAAATATTATACCCTACTAATGGTCTGTAATAAAAACCTCCATCATTACCGTCTGGGCTAATACCAATTGCATACCCTAAGTCTGCTCCTAAAGTAAATTCATCAGAAACATTAAATCTACCAGCTGCTGCTAATGGTAAAAATGAAGCATCACTAACCTCAAATCCATTTTCAGACTTACCAAAGTAGTATACTAAGCTAGCAGAAGGTCCAACCTGAAAATCATCAGAAACTTCAAATAAATAATTTGCCTCCGCAGAAAAACCAAATGAAAAAGCATTAGAAGAATCTCCTATTGGTAAAGCTATATTAGCTCCGACATTAAATTTACCATCTTGTGCGTTTAATGCAATTCCAAAAGTTAACATTACAATTGCTAAAAATAATTTTTTCATAATTCTTAAATTTTATAATTATATGTTTGTCAAACAAATGTAAACTTATTTTTGTATTATCAAAACTTTTGGTATTAAAATACCTATATATATGGACTGGGAACAAAAAATAGTGGATTACTGTGAATATCTTCAATTAGAGAGAGGACTTTCTTCTAATTCTATAGATAGCTACACTAGAGATGTGAATAAATTAGTAAATTACATTAAAGAATTCGAAGTAAATGAGAATCCAAACTCTATTCAAAAAGAGAGTATTCAATTATTTATTTATGAAATTGCTAAAATTGTAAGCCCTAAAACACAGGCTAGAATAATTTCTGGCCTACGTAGTTTTTTTGATTACCTTGTTTTTGAGAATTATAGAGAAGACAACCCATTAGACCTTATAGAATCCCCTAAAACTGGAAGAACTTTACCTGATACTTTAACAGACGGTGAAATTGATTTACTAATAAGTACCATAGATTTAAGTCACCCACAAGGAGAAAGAAACAGAACTATTATTGAAACAATATATGGTTGTGGCTTACGTGTAAGTGAGTTAATCAATTTAAAGTTATCGGACTTATTTTTTGAGGAAGGTTATATTCGTGTATTAGGTAAAGGAAATAAATATCGTTTAATACCTATACATGAAGTTACTATTAAATATTTAAATTTATATATTCATAGTATTAGGAATAAAATTACCCCAAATAAGGAAGATTCTGATATTGTTTTTTTAAATAGAAGGGGTAAAAAATTAACACGTCAAATGATTTTTACTATTTTAAAAGAATTAGCGCTAAAAGCAAAATTAAATAAGAAAATAAGTCCACATACTCTAAGACACTCGTTTGCTACTTTTCTTTTAAAACAAGATGTCAACTTAAGAGTAATACAACAATTATTAGGACATGAGAGTATTACTACGACAGAGATATATGTACATTTAGATAATGAATATTTACAAGAAGTTGTAGAAAAATTTCATCCAAGAAGTAGGAAATTATAGGGTACAAAAAAAGGCAAGCTACCTACATCACACTGCTACAACCTAATACCCTTGCTGCGTTCCCGCCCTGGGGGATTCAAAGGGAGCTAGTTGTGTAGAACTTGCCGCGGCAAATTTACAACCTTTTTTTTAATCATTAACAATAAATTTACATGATTTTTTTGTAACATTTTTAAAACATTGAATACTAATAAAATGTTACACACATTTTTATTAATTTTAACTAATCAAATTCAAATTTCAAATGGAAAATCAAACAGACAGTAAAGGAATTATTATAAATTATGGCTTATTGTATGGGGCAGCACTTATTTTATTTAGCTTAATCACCTATGCGATGGGAAAACACCTTGATGGAGGTTATACTGGTATTGTTATTACTGCAATAGTAATAATAACTACTATTTTTTTAGGAATCAAAAAATTTAAAACAAATAATAACGAGTTTTTAAATTTTGGACAAGCAATTAAAATAGGTGTAGGTATCGCTGTATTAGGTACATTATTAAGTATTATTTATAATCAGATATTTATTAATTTTATAGAACCAGATTTTATGAATCAAATTCTTTTAAAAACAGAAGAAACTTTAATTGATGCTGGTTTTAGTGATGAACAAATAGAAATGCAAATAGCTATGCAGAAAAAAATGTCTGGCCCATTTATTTCTTCTGCTTTAGGAATTTTATTTTTTGCTTTTGTTGGTTTTGTTGTTTCTGCAATTATTGGAGCTATTATGCAAAAAAGAGAAGAAGATACTTTTTAAATATCCATATTCATTAAAACTTAAATTAATTGTAACTTTACAGTTCTAAAATTTAGGCACTAATTAATTATGAATATATCGGTAGTAATACCACTTTTAAACGAAGAAGAATCTTTACAAGAATTATATGATTGGATTGCATCTGTTATGCAATCCAATCAATTTTTATATGAAATTATCTTTATTGATGATGGAAGTACAGATAATTCTTGGGAAATTATTACAAATTTAGCAGCAAAACACACTCCTGTAAAAGGTATTCGTTTTCAGAAAAATTATGGAAAATCTCAAGCTTTAGATGCCGGTTTTAATTTGGCAAAAGGAGAAGTAGTTATTACCATGGATGCCGATTTACAGGATAATCCTGAAGAAATACCAGAATTGTACAAATTAATTATATCAGACGATTTTGATTTAGTTTCTGGTTGGAAGAAAAAACGTTATGATAATGTAATTACCAAAAACATTCCTTCTAAATTGTTTAATTGGGCTGCTAGAAAAACATCTGGCCTTCAACTAAATGATTTTAACTGCGGTTTAAAAGCTTATAAAAATGAAGTTATTAAATCTGTAAAAGTTAGTGGAGAAATGCATCGATATATTCCTGTATTAGCGAAGAATGAAGGGTATGAAAAAATAGGTGAAAAAGTAGTAAAACACCAAGCAAGAAAATATGGCGAAACTAAATTTGGTATAGATCGTTTTGTAAATGGTTTTTTAGATTTAATTACCATTTCTTTTTTATCAAAATTTGGTAAAAGACCTATGCATTTTTTTGGATTATGGGGAACTTTAATGTTTTTATTTGGTTTTCTATCTGCTTTTTATTTAGGAGTTATGAAACTTTATAGAGTTGCTTATCATATTAAAACCATTTTAATTACTAATAATCCTTGGTTTTACATAGCACTCACCTCAATGGTACTAGGTACTTTGTTGTTCTTAGCTGGTTTTTTAGGTGAAATGATTCTAAAAAGTAATCCAAATCAAAAACATTATACAATTAAAGAAAATGTAAATTTTTAATCTTTATTTATTTTAAAATCTAACAATGGAAGAAATTCTAAAAAAAGCAACCCTTTGGTTAACAGAAACTTTTGATGCAAATACGCAAAATGAAATCAAAGAATTAATCGATCATAATCCTAAAGCTTTAACGGATCGATTTTATAAAGATACTGAGTTTGGTACAGGTGGTATGCGTGGTATTATGGGTGCTGGTACTAATAGAATTAATAAATATACGTTGGGGAAAGCTACACAAGGTTTAAGTAATTTTTTAAACAAAACATACCCCAAAGAACAAATAAAAGTAGTAATTGCTTACGATTGTAGGCATAATAGCAAAGAGTTTTCTAAACTAGTTGCAGATGTTTTATCTGCCAACAATATTCAAGCTTTCGTATTTGAAGACTTACGTCCTACTCCTGAGTTATCGTTTGCCGTGAATCATTTAAATTGCCATGCAGGAATTGTACTAACTGCTTCACACAATCCACCAGAATATAATGGTTATAAAGTATATTGGACAGATGGTGGGCAAATAGTTCCTCCACAAGATAAAGGAATTATTGAGGAAGTAAATTCCCTAGATTTTTCTGATATTAATTTTAACAAAAAAGAAGTTCTAATATCTTATATAGGAAAAGAAGTAGACGATGCTTTTTCTAAAGCTTCTGTTAAAAATGGATCTTTTAATGTTAAAAATAGAGAAGACTTAAAAATAGTTTTTACTTCTTTACATGGTACTTCTATAACATCCATTCCTAATGTTTTAAAACAAGCAGGCTATACAAAAGTACATATTGTTGAAGAACAAGCGGAACCTAATGGTGATTTCCCTACAGTAAAATCGCCAAATCCTGAAGAGCCAGAAGCTTTAAAAATGGCTATAGATTTAGCTAACAAAGTACATGCTGATATTGTAATTGGAACAGATCCGGATAGCGACCGTTTGGGTATTGCTGTAAGAGATTTAGATGGAAACATGAAATTGTTAAACGGAAATCAAACCATGAGTGTTATGACAGATTTTCTAATTAAACAATGGCAGAAAAAAGGACTATTAAATGGCAAACAGTTTGTGGGTTCTACCATTGTTTCTACCAATTTGGTAAATGAAATAGCAAAAGGTTATGGTGTAGAAACTAAGGTGGCTTTAACTGGTTTTAAGTGGATAGCTAAAATGATAAAAGACTATCCTGAACTTGATTTTATAGGTGGTGGCGAAGAAAGTTTTGGCTATATGGTAGGCGATTTTGTTCGCGATAAAGATGCAGTTACTTCTACTCTACTTGCCTGTGAAATTGCCACCTACGCAAAAAATAATGCAAGTTCTTTTTATAAAGAATTATTAAATATTTATGTTAATAATAATTTTTATAAAGAACATTTAGTTTCTTTAGTAAAAAAAGGAATGGATGGTGCAGCTGAAATAAAACAAATGCTAATTGATTTACGAGAGAACCCTTTTTCTGAAATAAACGGAGAAAAAGTTATCTATATAAATGATTATAAATTTTCTACTAGAACTAATATAATTACTGGTGATGTAACTTCTATAGATATTCCTACATCTAATGTTTTAATTTATGAAACGGAAAAAGGAACAAAAGTAGCATGTAGACCTAGTGGTACAGAACCTAAAATAAAGTTTTATATTAGTGTTAAAGATTCTTTAGATTCAGTTAAAAATGCTGATGAAATTGAAGGTAAATTAGATCATAGAATTCAACAAATTGTAAAACAATTAGGAGTTTAATGAATATAACTATTGTGTATGATGGAATTATTCCTGTAAACTTATATGGAGGAACTCAACGAGTAATATGGTACTTGGGAAAAGAACTATCTAAACTAGGACATAAAATAACTTTTTTAGTAGAAGAAAAATCTTTTTGTGATTTTGCTGATGTAGTTTTTATGAATAAAGAAAAAAATCTTTGGACTCAAATACCAAAAGATACTGATATTGTTCATTTTCATCAAACACCTCCAAAACAAAGAGATACTAGCTTTCCTTATGTAGTTACAATGCATGGAAACTCTAGTGCCTCACTTGATAAGAATACTATTTTTGTTTCACAAAATCATGCGCAAAGATATAATTCCAACAGTTACGTACACAATGGTTTAGACTGGGATGATTACACCAAACCTACTTTTAATAAAAAGAATTATTTTCATTTTTTAGGAAAAGCTGCTTGGCGAATAAAAAACGTAAAAGGTGCTATTAATGTTATTAAAAAATCTAAAAATGAATACCTAAAAGTTTTAGGTGGTAAAAGATTAAATTTAACCATGGGATTTCGTTTTACCTTAACTCATAAAGCTTCCTTTTATGGTATGGTTGGTGGTAAACAAAAATATGATTTATTAGATCAATCAAAAGGTTTGGTTTTTCCTGTTCTTTGGCACGAACCATTTGGTTTAGCAATTACAGAAAGTTTATTTTATGGATGTCCTGTTTTTGGTACTCCATATGGATCATTACCTGAACTAATTAATAGTGAAATAGGTTTTTTATCCAATAAAAGAAAAGAACTAACTAATGCAGTAAAAAACGTTTCTGATTTCTCTAACCAAAAGTGTCATGAATATGCTTTGGAGTTATTTAACTCTAAAAAAATGGCTATCTCATATATTCGTAAATATGAACAAGTTTTGAATGCTCATTATTTAAACGATGAGCACCCTAAATTAAAACACAATCAAACTAAAAAATTTTTAGACTGGTTTGAATAACCATGTATTATGAAGGATTTAAAAAAAGTAGTACGATTTATTTTTCCATATAAGAAGTATGTAATAATTAATATTATATGTAATATTTTTTATGCGTTGTTTAGTACCTTAAGCTTAATAGCATCTATACCTATGCTAAATGTGCTATTTGAAAATAATCAAAGAGTTTATGTGAAACCTATTTATCAAGGTTTATCTGAAATTAAACCTTATTTAGAAAATAGTATTAATTACTTTTTAACACAACAAATCGAATCTAAAACCAATGGAGAAACGCTGGTTTTAGCTTACCTAGCTGTACTTATAGTAGTCTTATTTTTCTTTAAAAACCTAGCAAATTATGCTGCTTTATACTTTATGACCATCATTAGAAACGGTGTAATTAGAGATATGAGAAATGAAGTATACTCAAAAATTATTAACCTTCCTATCTCTTTTTATACAGAAAAACGAAAAGGAGATGTTATTTCGAGAATAACAAACGATGTTAGCGAAATTCAATGGTCTTTTTTAAGTGTTTTAGAAATGTTAGTAAAACAACCATTAATTATTCTTTTCACCTTAATAATGATGCTGGCATTAAGTTTTAAACTTACCTTATTTATTTTCGTTTTTATTCCTATTTCTGGACTTATTATTGCTTTAATCGGAAAAAAACTACGCGCATCTTCTGATAAAGTTCAAAGAGAAAATGGCCAATTTTTATCGCATGTAGAAGAAACTTTGTCTGGTTTAAAAATTGTAAAAGGCTTTGTAGCTGAAGATATTTTTAAAAATAAATTTTTTTCTACCACTAATAATATTTTTAAGTTTTCTAATAAATTAATGTTTAGGCAAAGCATTGCAACACCACTTAGCGAATTATTAGGGGTTACTGTTATTACTGTAATTTTATGGTATGGTGGTAAAATGGTATTAATTGACAAATCGATAGATGGTGGTACTTTTATTGGTTTTATGCTTTTAGCGTATAATATTTTAACTCCTGCTAAAAATATTTCTACCGCTATGTATAGCATTAAGAGAGCAGGCGCATCTGTAGATAGAATATCTGATATTTTAGAAACAAAAAATCCTATCGATGAAAACACTAATTCTATTCATAAAGAAGACGTAATCTCTGAAATAAAAATGGAGAATATTTCTTTTAAATATAAAGATGATTATGTTTTAAAAAACTTTTCGTTAACTATAGAAAAAGGGATGACTGTTGCTTTAGTTGGGCAATCTGGTAGTGGAAAATCAACTTTAGCCAATTTAATTCCTAGGTTTTATGATGTAAATGAAGGAACTATCACAATAGATGGCGTTAATATTAAAAACATTACCAAAACATCTTTACGATCTCTAATGGGATTGGTTACCCAAGATGCAATTTTATTTAACGATAGTGCTTATAATAATATTTCATTAGCAAAACCTGATGCAACGCTAGAAGAAGTTAAAAAAGCTTCTAAGATTGCCAATGCCCATGAGTTTATTAATGATTTACCACAAAAATACGACACCAATATTGGAGATGGTGGTGGTTCTTTATCTGGCGGGCAAAAACAGCGTTTATCGATTGCTAGGGCTGTATTAAAGAACCCTCCAATTATGATTTTAGATGAAGCTACTTCTGCTTTAGATACCGAGTCTGAAAAATTAGTACAAGATGCATTAGAAAAAATAATGCAAAATAGAACCTCTATTGTAATAGCACATAGATTATCTACTATTCAGAATGCAGATTTAATTTTAGTAATGAAAAAAGGAAAGATTATAGAACAAGGGAAGCATGAAGAATTAATTACTAAAAAAGGTGAATATTATAAATTGGTAACGATGCAATCTTTAGATTAAATGAAAAAGCCGAAAAAATTTAAACTGGATAACTTTTTTTTCTATTCTAAGAATATTATAAGGCTTATTACACCTAATTTTTTCTTTAGTATTTGGCTAAAAAATTGGTTAAAAGACACTTCTTTTGATCAAGAGATGATTAGCAAAAGAGTTTCCTATTATATTTCTCCTCTAATAAACACTAAAGTACAAGAGGATTGGATTCCTTTAAAAGAATACAAATTACCTAAAAAAGGAAGCAAATATTTTTTTGATTTACTTAAGTACGTAAAATATTTTTCAAAAAATAAAAAAATAAAATACAAATTCGGAGATGTAACAAAGAATTTTGAGGTTCCTACTATAGTAAAAAGTAGACCGATTAACCATAATGGAAATTCTGTAATTATGAAACTAGATGCTTTAAGGCATTTTAATTTTATAGCAGATGATCTTAATTTTAAGAACAAAAGTGATCATATCGTTTGGCGTGGTGAAATTCATAATGAAAATAGAAAAATTCTTGTTCAAAAATTCTATGATCACCCTCTTTGTAATATTGGTATTGTAAGTCAATACAATAGGTTTCCTAATGAATGGTCTAAAGACTTTAAAACCCCCAAAGAACAGCTAAAATATAAGTTTATAATCTCTGCAGAAGGTATAGATGTTGCTACTAATTTAAAATGGATTATGGGTTCTAACTCTTTATGTTTTATGCCTACTCCAAAATACGAAACTTGGTTTATGGAAGGTAAGTTAATTCCAAATTACCACTATGTACATTTAAAAGACGATTATTCTGATTTAATTGAAAAAAGGAATTACTATTTAGAAAATGAAGATAAAGCTCTTGAAATTATTAAAAACGCCAATCATTGGGTACAGCAATTTCAAAATAAAAAATTAGAAAAATTAATTTCTATTAGAGTACTTCAACAATATTTTGAGTTAACCAATCAAAATTAAGCCATATAATGAAAGAAAAATTATTATTTCATTTGATTAATAAATGGAAATACTTATTTCCTATTTTGAAATCTAAATTTATGATTTCAAAAAAATCTTCTTCTATAAAAAAATTAACTTACGTTGCTCGTGAAGAAGATATAAATTGGATTTTTGGAGCTAAAGTTAGAAGACTTTCTAAATTTTCATCTTTAAATGCATCCACTTATTTTCATAACAAGTTAAAAAACTTACCTAAATCAGATGGCTACTATTTTATACACCAATATTATTTTTGTAAAGCTATTAGATATAATCCTGAAATATTAAAAAAGAACAATATTGTTATGTTTACACATGCGAAATATTCTTCTTATTATTCAAAAACACATATTTCTTGGTGTTTAAATTTAGCCGATAAAATTATCTGTTTAAACTCTCAAGTAAAAAAAGATTTAATTGAGATAGGAGTACAATCAGAAAAATTAGAAATCATTCATATCGGATCGGATCCAGAGTTTTTTTATCCACACGACAGAAATTCAGGAGATGTTGGATTCTGTTCTAATTTTGGAGAACGAAAAAACCCTGAGTTAACTTATCAAATTATAAAAAATATGCCAGAGAAACATTTCCATATTATTGGAAAAGGGTGGGAAAATTTCTCTAAATTTAAAGAACTAAGTGCTTTCTCTAATTTTACTTATTACAACAACAAAGATTATAATGAGTTTCCTGGTTTGTATAACAAAATAGATATTTTTATTTCTCCTTCTATTTTAGAAGGTGGACCAGTTCCTGTATTAGAAGCCATGCTTTCCAATTGTGTACCAATAGCATCAAAAACAGGATTTTGCCCTGATGTTATAAAACATGGAGTTAATGGGTTTCTATTTGATATAGATGCTGATTATAATGAAGTTATTTCACTAATAAAAAAAGCAAGTAATTTAAATACTAATATAAGAGAAACTGTATTAGAATATTCTTGGATAAATTGTTCTAAAAAAATTGATCAATTATTTCTTCACTTGAAGAAGCCCTAATTGTTCTCCTTTTTCAATCATAAATTTATAAGAAGCTTCGTGTTCATTAGGGATAACTCCTTCTAAAATAGCTTCTTTTATTGCTTCTTTTATTTGACCAATTTCTCTACAAGGCTTTAAATTGAAAGTTTTCATAATTTCTTCCCCAGTTATTGGAGGTTGAAAATTACGCACTCTATCTCGTTCTTCAACTTCTTTTATTTTACTTCGAACTAATTCAAAATTTTTATGATAACGCTTAAATTTTTTAGGATTTTTAGTAGTAATATCTGCCTCACATAAAGTCATTAAACTATCAATATCATCTCCTGCATCAAAAATTAAACGACGAACGGCCGAATCTGTTACTTCTGAAGCCAATACAATAGGACGAGAACTTAATAATACCATTTTTTGTACAAACTTCATTTTGTTATTTAGTGGCATTTTTAAGCGTTTAAATAATTTAAACACCATTTTAGAACCAACAAACTCATGAGAATGAAAGGTCCAACCAATTTTTTTATGAAATTTTTTAGTAGGTGCTTTACCAATATCATGCAATAACGCTGCCCAACGCAACCAAACATCCTTAGTGTTTTCAGAAATATTATCTACTACCTCTAAGGTATGATAAAAATTATCTTTATGTTTTTGTCCTTCTACTTCTTCTACTCCTTTTAAAGCAATTAATTCTGGCATTATTTTTTTAAGAAGTCCTGTTTTTTCAAGTAATAAAAAACCAATAGAAGGTTTAGGAGATGCCATTATTTTATGCAATTCATCTACAATTCTTTCTCTTGTAATAATGTCTATTCTATGTACATTCTTTGTAATTGCTTGTAATGAAGATTCTTCTATTTTAAAATGAAGTTGTGTAGCAAAACGAATGGCTCTCATCATTCTTAGAGGATCGTCAGAATAGGTAATATCTGGATTTAAAGGTGTTCTGATAATTTTATTTTTTAATAAATCCTCTATTCCATTAAACGGATCTAATAATTTACCAAAAGACTCTTCATTTAAACTTAACGCCAATGCATTTATCGTAAAATCTCGACGATCTTGATCATCTTGTAAATTCCCTTCTGATACCTCTGGGTTTCTACTATTCTCTGTATAAGATTCTTTTCTAGCACCAACAAATTCAACTTCTACATCTAAATAACGTAACATTGCTGTTCCGTAAGTTTTAAAAACTTGTACTTTAGGCTTAGTTGGCAATAAATCAGCTACTTTTTCAGCTAATTCTATTCCGCTTCCAACAGTTACTATATCTATATCTTTTGCTGTTCCTCTTTTTAAAATAAAATCACGTACAAACCCTCCTATTACATAACTTTCTAAGTTTAATTCTTTTGTAGCTTGTGTAATATATTTAAAAACTTTATTAGATAGTGCTTCTTTAAAAAATTGTTCTTGCATAAAAATTATTCTCGTATCACAATAATATCTTCTCCTTCTATTTTTAGTATTGTGGAAGATTTGGTTGAAATTTTATTTTTATGCAAACTTACTACATAATCTACGCTACTCAAAATAGGTGATGATATTTCAGCAAATGATTTTGGCGTAGGAAATCCACTTATATTAGCAGAAGTAGATACAATTGGTTTCCCAAATCGTTTAATCATTTTTCTACAAAAATCATCATTTACAATTCTTATAGCCAATGTATTATCTTCTTTGTTTATAATGTTTTTTGCTATGTTTTTTGGATTTTTATATATAATTGTAGTCGGTTTCGTGGTTGTTTTTATAATTTCGACAGCCTTTTTAGGTACAGAAACATATTTTTTTAACATATGTAAAGAGCTTACTAAAACAATTAAACTCTTACTTTCTTCTCTCTTTTTTATTTCATAAATTTTAATCACTGCTTTTTTATTTGTTGCATCACACCCTAAGCCCCAAACAGTATCTGTTGGATACAGAATTGTTTTGCCTTTATCTAAGATTTCTAAAATATTTTGTATCATAAACTAACTATAAACAGGGGTATAAATATAGGTATTTTATAGTATGTTTGCTTTTAGAAACCACTACCAAATGCATAAACACAAAATAAGTGCAGCAATTATTACTTTTAATGAAGAACTTAATATTGCAAGAACTTTAAACAAACTTACTTGGTGTGATGAAATTATAATTGTTGATTCTTTTAGTACCGATAAAACTGTTGAAATTTGTAAATCATACAATGCTAAAATTTATTCGAAAAAATTTAATGGTTATGGAGAACAAAAACGTTTTTTAGTAGAAAAATGTACTTTTAATTGGATTTTATCTATCGATGCTGATGAAGTGCTTTCTGATAATTTAATTAATGAAATACAGTTAGAGTTTTCTAAAGAGAAAATTCCATATAATGCCTATTTACTGAACAGAAAACATGTTTATTTAGGAAAAGTTTTTAAATATGGATATTTAAAAAACACTCCTATTTTAAGATTATTTCATAAGAAAAAAGCTGCATTTTCTAATAAAAAAGTACACGAAACTGTTATTTACCATGGAAAGAAAGGTAAATTTAAAAACTTTTTTTATCACTACACAGCAACTTCAGTAGAACAAATTAATTATAAAAAAAATAGATATGCTACTTTGGTTTCTGATGAATATTTAAAAAGAGATAAAAAGATTAATCTCTTCTCTTTGCTTTTTAAATATCCGTATGCCTTTTTAAAAGAATATATAATTAGAGGTAATTTTTTAAATGGTTATGAAGGATATGTTTGGAGTAGTTATATTGCTGAGTATAGTGTATTAAAATATTTAAAATTAATACAGAAGAAAAAAAATAATGAGTAAAAATAGATAACCAAATTATTCTACACTAAAGATGTAGAGTTTTAACTAAACAAATACTATTTTAAAAGATATTCTTCAAATTCTGTAATTCTTTCTTTCAATTCAAATCGTTTAATAACATTTTCTTTTCCTAAACTACCCATTTTATCTCTTAATTCTCCATTCTTAATTAACAGTTCTGCTTTATCGGCAAACATAGTTACATCATCATAATTTACAATAAACCCTGTTTCATTTTGATCTATAATTTCTGGATTACTAGATATATTAAATGCAACTACTGGTTTAGATTTTATCATTGCTTCTACAATTACATAACCAAAACCTTCCCAAATTGAACTTAATAAAAAAACATCAATACTATTCATAAAAGCTTCCATATCTTTAACAAACCCTAGCATAATAACTTCTTTTTCTAGATTGTTATTTTTTATCATCTCTTTTATTTCCAACTCCATAACACCAGTACCTGCTATATACAAATTAAAATCAAGTTTTCTTTTTTTCAATTCTTTAGCTACTTCTATTAAGTATTTTTGGCCTTTTTGCTCAGTAAGTCTTCCTGCATTTCCTAAAATTATCTTTCCAGGTTCTCTAGAGATCTCCTTCAATTTTTTATCATAATCTATATGATGTATATCTATACCATGATAAATAACTTTTACTTTATCTTCCTTTAAAAAATTAGATAAGTTTTTTAGAACTGTTTTTTTTGTTTCTTTTGAATTTGCTACTATGTGTGTTAATACGTTAGTAAATAAATAACGATTTAAAAAACTATTCTTAATAGGTACAGCCAAACCTCTTGAATATACTATGTTACTAACATTGGCCATTTTTGCTGATATACCTCCTAGTTTTACATCTTCCGAATTAGAAAAAACAACCGTATCAATACTATTTTTTTTATAGAAATTAATTAACTTTTTAACTTTTACAGGGTTTAAAAAAGCTCTATTTCCTCCTGAAACAGAAAACACTTTTAATCCATTTTCTATTCCTTCTTTGAGGATTCCTTTTTTATTTCCTATTAAAAAAACATTGTATCCTTTTTCTCTGAATTCTAAAGCATATTCTAAATGTAACTTAGAACCACCACCCCAAAATTTTGTACTCATAAAAAAGCAAACATTTTTCATATTATTCTATTGTTTTATATACATTAATTATATTTTTCGCTATGAAATCATCATTAAATTTCTGAACAAAATCAAATCCTAAAGCACTTATTTTTTTTCTTTCTTGTTCTGAATTTAATAAAGAAACAATAGCTCTTTTTAATTCTAAGGTATCGGTAGAATTTACATATATTGAATTAGGTCCTCCTGCTTCTGGAAAAACGCCTCCTTTTGTTGTAATAACAGGTATTTTAGAATACAAAGCTTCTATAATAGGAATACCAAAACCTTCAAAAACGCTTGGGTACACGAATATACTAGCTAACTGATATAATGTCGACAATTCTTTTAAAGATACTCCTTCTAAAAAAAATACTCTATCCAACATTTTATTATCTGTAATATATTCTTTTATTTCATTATAGTAGTTAGTTTTTCTACCAACTATTACTAAAGAAGTATCTACATTTTTAATTGCTTTAACAGCACTCAAAACATTTTTTCTTTCCTCTATAGTTCCAACATTCAAAATAAAACTTTCTGGAAGGTTATATTTATTCTTTAATAAATTTATCTCTTCTTTTGTTGATTTTTCTTTAAATACTGCATGGCAACCTTGATAAATAACTTTTATTTTAGAAGCATCTACTTTTAAAAAACGAACAATATCTAATTTTGTTTGTTCACTAATTGCTATAATTATGTCTGCATTATTAGCTGCATATTCAAATTTTTTAAGATATATTTTTCTATCAATAGAAGAATATAACTCAGGATATCTAACAAAAATTAAATCATGAATAGTTACTACTGTTTTTACTCCTTTTTTGTGAATATTTCGTGGAATTTCACCCGATAATCCATGATAAATAATTATTTCATCGTTTACAATCTGTTTTGTTATTGGGCCTTGCCTCCAAATAGAAGAAAATTTTTTCCAAAAAACAGACTTTGGTAAAACTTCTTTCATATTTTTAAGAAGCTGTAATCTATCTGTTTTTTTAGGTTTCGTATTATATAAAAAATACTCATTGCTGGGATAATAAGTTGCTAAAATCCGTATTAAATCACGACTATAATTCCCTAATCCTGTGGTATTATGAAAAGCTCTTTTAGCATCAAAACCTATTCTCATTTTTTATTGCTTTTCTAATCCGTTTAAACAAAAATAATTATCTGCTTTTAATTTTTTCTTTAAAAGCTCGTTATTTATCTCTACTCCTTCTTCAGAATATCCTCGTTCGTGATGTAAATGGTATACAATCGCTTTATTTTTCATCGATTTACTTCCAATACCACTTCTCTTCAGCCTCCATTCAATATCTGTATCTTCTCCAACAGCAGCTCTTATGTAATCTTCGTCAAACCCATTAACATCTATTAAATGTTTCTTTTGAATTCCCCAATTACACCCCAATAAACCTTTAGCTTTTATTGTTATTGCTAAGCTTTTATTTCCTAAATAAATAGTTTCCTTTTTTTTAGAAGAATCGGAAAATAATATTTTAATTCCTGATAGTAATTTTAAAGATTTGGTGTTCGTTATTTTATTTGTAATTTTTTCTCCCAACATTACTCTTCTCCCTTTTAGCATTACTCCTTCTTCAATATTATTAATGTAAGCTTTCACAAAATGTTTGTGAGGAATACAATCTCCGTCAATAAATACTAATGTATCTGCGGTTGATTTTTTTATCGATTTATTTAGCATTTGATTTTTTCTAAAACCATCATCTAATTCTTGATTTACGTGAAGAATATTAAAACTATATTTTCTTCTATTTAAATCTAAAAAACGAATAGTTTCCTCATTATAATCATCTTCAGAAACAATTGCTTCAAACTCAAAACTACTCTGGTTATTTAAAGCAGCTAATATTAATTTTAAATTTTCTAGTGCTTTGTAATAAGATATAATAATAGATATTTTAATCATTTATGGATGCTTTTTAATTCCAAAAAACTTTTTTATTTTATACTTTAAAAGTTTCATTGTATAACTTTTACGTGCAGAAGTAAGAAAATAAAAATAAGGATTTCCTCTTCTCACATCTCCATCTATAATTGCTGATTTAAAATTATTTTTCCAAGCTACATAATTAAAACTTAATTGATCTCTTTTGCTTCTAGTAGAAACCATTTCCCACCAATCTTCCATTACTTTTATAACCTTAGCATCATTATGTTTTCGTATTAAAACGCCCCCTTTTATAAGTCCGTTTTTCTCAGGATACCCTTCTTTCCTTAATAAGTCTATTTGATCTTTCATTATAGAAGGGGCATCTTTATAATTCCCATTTTGTTTTCCTATTTCTAAGATTGCTTCATATTCTTCATATATACAATTACGAGCATCATCTGTTTGTGCATGATCGAAAGTAGCCATTTTAAAATTCCCTAACTTATTTATCAAGCTAAAAAGATCTCCAATAATTAGAAAATTACTATCTATATAAATACTTACATCATAATTTTGAAAATATAAATGAGGTAACAATTTAGGATGTCTATTTCTTAGCACTTCATTTTCTTGATCAGCCTTTAATTCTATCGGTTTCCAAGGATACTTAACTTTCTTTATATTATCTGTGAAACACAAAAAATCTACTCCTTCTATTTTTTTTTGAGGCACAAATCCATACGCATCACCAAAAGCTCCTGTATATACTACTATTTTATTCATATAAAAAGACCAAATATAAAACTATATTTGGTCTGTATCCTAAATTCTTTATTTTCTTATTTCAAAAAATTAAACGGCTACATTATGTTCCCTTAACGCATCGTTCAAAGATGTTTTTTTATTGGTACTCTCTTTACGCTTACCAATAATTAAAGCACAAGGAACATTAAATTCTCCTGCCGGAAATTTCTTTGTATAACTACCTGGTATTACTACAGAACGAGCAGGTACTCTTCCTTTCATTTCAACTGGTTCATCCCCCGTTACATCTATTATTTTTGTAGAAGCAGTTAATACTACATTTGCTCCTAAAACCGCTTCTGTTTCTACCCTAACACCTTCTACTACAATACTACGAGAACCTAAAAAAGCATTATCTTCTATAATTACAGGGGCAGCTTGCAAAGGCTCTAAAACTCCTCCAATACCTACACCTCCAGATAAGTGTACATTTTTTCCAATTTGTGCACAAGACCCAACAGTAGCCCAAGTATCTACCATAGTACCTTCATCTACATAAGCTCCAATATTTACATAACTAGGCATTAAAATAGTTCCTGAAGATATATATGCACCATGACGAGCAACAGCATTTGGCACTACTCTAATTCCTCTTTCTTTATAATTTCTTTTTAATGGAATTTTATCATGGTATTCAAAAATACCAGCTTCTAATGTTTCCATTTTTTGAATAGGAAAATATAAAACAACAGCTTTCTTTACCCATTCATTTACTTGCCAACCACTATTTGTAGGCTCAGCAACTCTAAGCTCACCAGCATCTAATAAATCAACAACTTTTCTTATTGCCGATGTAGTTTCTTCTTGTTGTAAAAGGGTTCTATCTTCCCAAGCTTTTTCTATAATAGATTGAATTTCTGTCATTGAATAAATATTTTATGCAAATATAATAGTGTACTATATTTGTAAACACGAAAATACATTTTTTAAACAAAAAAAAAATCCTTGTTTAAATTCATTAATTTTACATCAAAATAAAATAATTTGTCTAGAATACTTGCTATAGATTACGGTTTAAAAAGAACTGGACTTGCCGTTACAGATGCATTACAAATAATCGCATCTGGTTTAACCACAGTAGAAACAAAAGAGTTAATTCCCTTTTTAAAAGAATATGTTTCAAAAGAAAAAACAGAGCTTTTTATTATTGGAAAACCGAAACAAATGGATAATACTGATAGTGAAAGTGAGGTGTTAATTCAAGATTTTTTAAAAAATTTAGCATCTGCAATTCCTGAAATACCAGTAAAAAGAATTGATGAACGATTTACTTCTAAGATGGCTTTTCAAACAATGATAGATAGTGGACTGAAAAAAAAACAACGTAGAAACAAAGCTTTAGTAGACGAAATTAGTGCTACTATTATTTTACAAACATATTTATATGCTAAATAATTTAAAGTAAAAAACCTTATTTGTACTTTTGCATCCATTAAAAATAAAATAGTAATATGATTTTACCAATAGTTGCCTATGGCGATTCGGTTTTAAGAAAAGTAGGAATTGAAATTGATAAAGATTATCCTAATCTTAAAGAATTAATTGCCAACATGAAAGAAACTATGTACAATGCCTCTGGTGTTGGTTTAGCTGCCCCTCAAATAGGAAAAGCTATTCGTTTGTTTCTTATTGATGCTTCTCCTTTTGCAGAAGACGAAAGTTTAAGCGAAGAAGATCGTACTATTTTAAAAAATTTTAATCGCGTTTTTATAAATGCTAAAATTATTGAAGAAGAAGGAGAAGAATGGGTTTTTAATGAAGGATGTTTAAGTATTCCTGATGTTAGAGAAGATGTATGGAGAAAACCAAACATAACAATTGAATATTATGATGAAAATTTTGAAAAACATACAGAAACCTTATCTGGTTTAGCTGCACGTGTTTTTCAGCATGAATACGATCATATAGAAGGAATTTTATTTACAGATAAATTGTCTTCTTTAAAGAAACGATTAATTAAGAAAAAATTAGAAAATATTTCAAAAGGAAAAATAAATTCTGACTACAGAATGCGTTTTCCTAAATCAAAAAGATAATTATATATGGAATTTAGTAAAATAATAGCTGTTTCTGGTAAACCAGGATTGTTTGAAATTTTATCACAAACAAAAACAGGTGTCATTGTAAAATCTTTACTAGATGGTAAAAGAGCACCTATTACTGCAACTCATAATGTAAGTTTATTAGAAAATATAGCAATTTTCACCTACGAAGAAGATGTTCCTTTAGCGGACATTTTTGAAAATATTGCTAAAAAAGAAGCTGGTAAAGAAGCCATTTCTCACAAAGAAAGTGCCAACAAACTAACTGCTTATTTTTCTGAAATACTTCCTGATTACGATGAAGATAGAGTGTATACTTCTAATATTAAGAAAGTATTGCAGTGGTATAATATATTGGTGAATGCTGGATTTGATTTTGCTACACTTAACAAAGAAGAAACAGTTTCATCGGAAGAAGAAGAATAAAAAATTATGTCGAATACTCGTAAACAGCAACTAGAAGCTTTTAATCGTTTGTTAGATATTATGGATGAACTTCGCGAAAAGTGTCCGTGGG
Source organism: uncultured Tenacibaculum sp. (assembly GCA_947498055.1). Taxonomy (GTDB): domain Bacteria; phylum Bacteroidota; class Bacteroidia; order Flavobacteriales; family Flavobacteriaceae; genus Polaribacter. The sequence continues at coordinate 22,068 of CANMJA010000016.1, read as the reverse complement.
ATAAAAAACAAACTTTAGAAAGTTTAAGACATTTAACTATTGAAGAAGTTTATGAGTTAGGAGATGCAATTTTAAACAACGACTTAGAAGAATTAAAAAAAGAATTAGGCGATGTGCTTCTGCACATCGTTTTTTATGCAAAAATAGGTAGTGAAAAAGAAGCTTTTGATATTGCCGATATTGCAAATTCTATTTCTGATAAATTAATAGATAGGCATCCACACATATATGGAGATGTAGTTGTTGAAAATAAAGAACAAGTAAAACAAAATTGGGAGCAATTAAAACTTAAAGAGGGTAAAAATTCTGTTTTAGAAGGAGTTCCTAAAAGTTTACCTGCTTTAGTAAAAGCAAATAGAATTCAAGACAAAGTTGCTGGCGTTGGTTTCGATTGGGAAAACCCCGCACAAGTTTGGGAAAAAGTACAAGAAGAACTTTCTGAATTAAATGAAGAAATAGAAAAAGGAAATCAGCAAAACATAGAAAAAGAATTTGGTGATGTATTATTTTCTATGATAAACTATGCTCGTTTTATTAAAGTAAATCCAGAAAACGCCTTAGAACGAACCAATAAAAAATTTATAAATAGATTTCAATTTTTAGAAGAAAAGGCTAAAAAAGAAGGAAAAACACTTTCTGATATGAGTTTATCTGAAATGGATATTTATTGGGAAGAATCTAAACAGTTTTTTCAATAAAACTTGCACTAATTTTATACCTAATAATTTCTGTAATAAAAAAAACATGGCTTTAACGGAATCAAACGAATTTAAAATAGGAACTGTTGCTCCTGATTTTGAATTAATAAATACTATCAACGACAAATTAACTAATCTTTCTTCTTTAAAAGGAGAAAACGGAACTGCTATTTTTTTTATTTGCAACCATTGTCCATTCGTTATACACATAAATGAAGAGTTAGTAAAACTAGCTAGTGATTATACTAGTAAAGGTGTTAATTGTATTGCTATTAGTAGTAACGACATTATTAATTATCCTCAAGACGGGCCTGAATTAATGAAAGAAGTTGCTAAAAAATTAAAGTTTCCCTTTCCTTATTTATATGATGAAACGCAAAATACAGCAAAAGCATATAATGCTGCTTGTACTCCTGATTTATATTTATTTGATAAAGATTTAAAAGCTGTATATCATGGACAATTAGACGCTTCTAGACCTGGAAATGGTATTGCAGTTACTGGAAAAGATTTTAGAGAAGCTATTGAAGCTTTATTACATAAAAAACCAAACATTACTTTTCAAAAACCTAGTATTGGTTGTAATATTAAATGGAAATAATATTACAATCTTTAAAATAATTCTGATTAAAGGTATACACTAACTACTATTACACTCGTTATTACCTGAGAAACTTAAAAGTAATCCTTATATTTTTTACACCATGAAAAACATTATATTATATCTATTCTTTATTTCTATAATAGCTTGCAAACAAAAGAGTAAAGAAAACCAAAGCACAAATACAGAAACAAAAAAAGAAAACATTTTAAAAGATATTACCGAAGAAGTATTATACAAAGCAAGTGGCAATGAACCAGCTTGGAACCTTATTATTAAAAAAAAGGGGAAAGATTTAAATTATGAGCTAAAGTTAGATTTTGATACAATAAGTTTAACAGGTAAAGCTGAATTAATCAAAATTAAGAACTCAAAAACAGTTCAATTATTACTTCATAAAAAAGAAAACAAGTTGCCTTTAAAGATTGAGATTGTTAATGAAAAATGTAATGATATGAGTGGTAATTCTCATAACACTTCTTTAGATTTTTATTTTGATGCAACAAAGCGTTATGTAGGTTGTGGTGATTTTGTATACAAAAACTATTTAGAAATTTGTAAAGAACCAATTACTACATCTAACACCAATGATAGTTATGTTTGTTTTACAGAAAATAATAATAAAAACTTAAATATATGGGTTAGTTACACTAAAGGTGGTAGAGCTTTAAAAATAAAATATAAAGGACAAGAAAACCCTATTGATTTGCATTATGTGAAAACTGAATTTAATGATCGTTCCGTAATTTCATATTATAATGAATTTTATGAAGGCAAAATAAATGGAAAATACATGATTACACATTCTGGTAATTGGGATTATGTAACATATACAAGAGGAAAAGATAATAAAAAGTTCGAATTCACCATCGATCATGAAAAAAATCCATGGGGAAATAAACCTTGCTTTTAACCTCTATTATCTCATACTTTTAAAATCTAAAAAACGATTAATATTTCACTAATATTAATCGTTTTTTTACTTTATCTCCTTTCCTAATTCCATACTATGGTAGTCTTTTGAAGATTTCTTACGTTCAAATGCAATTAAATATAGACGAACTAACTCTTATTTTAACAAAATTTCAAGTACTTTAGTACAAGTAATTTTAACATCCCCAATCAATATGCGTAAATCTATATATTTACTCTTAACTTTTATTGCTTTCCATTTTTCTTATGCTCAAGAGAGCGACACTGAGGTAATAAATAAAGCTCTAGTAAAAGCTAAAAAAGAAAACAAACATGTTTTTATAAATTATTTATCTGCTTCTAGCGAACTTAGCGAAAAAATGAAAAAGCAAATGAATAATGATGATTTTAAACCATTATTTAACTCTAATTACATTGTTGTTAATATTGTAATACCGGAAGAAGAAACATCCGATTACTTTAATTGTTCTAACCCTGCCAAATCGATAGGAGAAAATAATTGTAATGAAATGAAATTCCCTTTTTGGTGTATTCTAGACGATTCTGGAAATTATGTAGGAACTTCTCTAAGAGATAATAAAAATATTGGATATCCTACAACCAAAGAAAGTGTAGATGATTTTGTAGAAATATTAAGAAACACCTCGAAATTAACAGAAGCTAAACTAAATGTGATTGCAAACTCTTTTCACAGCACTAATAATAATAAAGGACTACTTTCTGCTAAAGATTAATAGTTTCATTTTTTATAATAAACAAAAACTCCCAATAAAATTGGGAGTTTTTTGCTTATTATTTATACTAATTTCTTAGCATTTTTCACTTTCTGTTTTGTTAATGCAACATCTACTACTTCACTCATTTCAGTTACATAATGAAATTTCATTCCTTTTAAGTAACTTTTCTTAATTTCATCAATATCTTTTTTATTATCTGCACAAAGTATAATTTCTTTAATATTAGCTCTTTTTGCTGCTAATATTTTCTCTTTAATCCCTCCTACTGGTAACACTTTTCCTCTAAGTGTAATTTCACCAGTCATTGCTAATTTATTCTTTACTTTACGTTGTGTAAAAACAGAAACTAAAGAAGTTAACATGGTTATACCAGCACTAGGTCCATCTTTTGGAGTAGCTCCTTCCGGCACATGTATATGTACATCATAATTATCTAAAACCTCAGGATTTATCCCAAAGTCTTCTGCATTAGATTTTATATACTTCATTGCTATAGTAGAAGATTCTTTCATCACCTTTCCTAAATTACCTGTAATAGATAAGTTTCCTTTTCCTTTAGATAAAATAGATTCTATAAATAAAATATCACCTCCTACACTTGTCCAAGCTAAACCTGTTACTACACCTGCAGTATCGTTATTTTCATACTTATCACGTTCTAAACGAGCAGGACCTAAAATATCTTCAATATCTTCATTCGTAAGAGTTACGTTATACTCTTCCTCCATTGCTATAGATTTTGCAGCATACCTTACCACTTTGGCAATTTGTTTTTCCAAACCTCTAACTCCAGATTCTCTGGTATACCCCTCAACTACTTTTTCTATTTGAGACTTACCTAATTTTAAATGTTTTTCTTTTAATCCGTGTTCTTCTAATTGTTTTGGTAGTAAATATTTTTTAGCAATTTCTATTTTCTCTTCAATCGTATATCCAGTAACATTTATAATTTCCATACGGTCACGTAATGCCCATGGAATTTGATTTATATTATTAGCTGTAGCAATAAACAATACTTTAGATAAATCGTAACCAACCTCTAAATAATTATCATAAAACTCTGTATTTTGTTCAGGATCTAAAACCTCTAACATTGCAGAAGAAGGGTCACCTTGATGACTCTGTCCTAATTTATCTATCTCATCTAATACAAAAACAGGATTAGACGTTCCAGCTTTTTTTATATTTTGAATTAACCTTCCTGGCATTGCACCAATATAGGTTTTACGATGCCCTCTTATCTCTGCCTCATCACGCAATCCACCTAAAGACATGCGAACATATTTTCTTCCTAAAGCTTCTGCTACAGATTTTCCTAAAGACGTTTTCCCAACGCCTGGAGGTCCATACAAACAAATAATTGGTGATTTCATATCCCCTCTAAGCTTTAAAACAGCTAAATGTTCAATAATACGTTCTTTTACTTTCTCTAAACCAAAATGATCACGATCTAATATTTTTTGTCCCTTTTTTAAATCGAATTTATCTTTTGAAAATTCTCCCCAAGGTAACTCTAACATTAACTCTAAGTAATTACGTTGCACTCCGTATTCAGCCATTTGTGGATTCATACGTTTTAAACGAGCTAACTCTTTCTCAAAGTTTTTAGCAACTTCTTTATTCCATTTTTTAGTTTTAGCTTTAGCACGCATTTCATCTAACTCTTGATCATGCGAAACACCACCTAATTCGTCTTGAATAGTTTTAAGCTGTTGATTTAAATAATATTCTCTTTGTTGTTTATCTAAATCAGATCTTGTTTTAGATTGAATATCATTACGTAATTGTAATTTTTGAAGTTCTTTATCTAAATTTTTAAGCGTTAATAACGCTCTTTCTTTTAAATTATCCTTTTCTAGTAATACTTGCTTTTTAGAAACACTTAAATCCATATTTGAGGAAATAAAGTTTACTAAAAATGAATTTGATTGGATATTTTTAATAGCAAAAGAAGCTTCAGACGGTAACATTGGGTTCTCTTTTATTACCTCTAAAGCAAGCTCTTTAATAGAATCTATAATAGCTCTAAACTCTTTTTCATCATCTATTTCTCTTTCTTCTTTCGCTTCACTTACATTTGCCTTTAAATAAGGCTCTATTTGTGTTACTTCATCTATTTCAAAACGCTTTTTTCCTTGAATAATGACCGTTGTATTACCATCTGGCATTTTTAAAACGCGTAGTATTTGTGCAACTACCCCTGTATGATATATATCTTCAAATGTAGGGTCTTCTACTTCACTATTTCTTTGTGCAACAACACCTATAGTTTTATTTCCTTTATTAGCATCTTTTATTAATTGTATAGATTTATCTCTACCTGCTGTAATAGGAATTACAACTCCAGGAAAAAGAACCGTATTTTTAAGCGGTAATATTGGTAACTCGCTTGGAATTTCTTCTTTATTAATAATCTCCTCGTCTTCAGGAGTTAATAATGGTATTAACTCAGAATCTTCATTCAACATATCATGAAGAGACAAATTGTCTAAATGTATTATTTTCGATTTGCTCATATTCTTTTTTTATCTGTCATTATGACATTAAAATATTATAATCTTTTTTATCACCTCAAAAAAAACAAAGTAAAATACTGTATTTCAAATAAATAACAATTACTAAAACTCCATTTCATATATAAGTTTCAATAGTTATGCCAACTAAATTAAAACTTTATAACAAAAAGTAATAATAACATTTTGTTTTAAGCAATACTTTTTAAAGTACAAAAACCACTTGTTACTTTTTATGTTATTATATCAAATAGTAATGCTGAAAATATAAATGATAACAAATTAGAACATGCTTCTTTTTCAAATATTTAAAACCAATTGCATGAGATTAATATTGACCACTATAATTAAAAAAACAATAACTTACTATACAAATTGCAATTAACTTCTTACTACAAAACGTTTTTTACTTCTTTTAAAATAGCTTTAATTGGCGTAACTTGCTAACCTTTTTAAAGGTGAATCTTATGCAAATGAATAAAGTGCTAAATTATATTAAAGCAGTATTAGAAAATACTCCTAAAGACTGGATTAAATTAACAACACATCGACTAGATATTTATAAAGAAGAATTAGCTAAAACAGATTTTTTAAATCAATTTGAAGTTTTATTTCATAATGATAATTCTAATCTAGATACACTTAATGAATTACCTACAGCTTTTGATTATATTCGACTAGGTCATCCTTTATCATGTATTTTAGAATGGACAATTGCTCATTTAAATGCTACAAAATCTGAGAATATAATAAGTTTTTCATCCAAGACAATTGCTGTTTTGGCTGTTTTAAGAAAAAATTTATTAGAAAATAAGAATACACAAATTCTTTATACTGGTAAATTATCTGAGCTATTAGATGTAGAAATATTACGAAATGTTTATGGGTATAAATTTGATATAAAAAATACAGAGGAAACATCTACTGTTTCTGAATTTGATGGTAGTACCGTTTATATTTCACAACAAAATGATATTTATAATTTTAATACCAGTTCTAATGCCGATTTTTTAATCAATATTCATGAAGAATTTGGTAGTGTTTTATTTGTAAATGGCGAACAGAACGAAAGCTATGTTTCAGAAATTCAACATGTTCGAAGAAGAGAAACTATAGCTATGACTCCAGCAAATTGTTTTTCTGCTTTAAACATACTAGTAAATAAATCTTTCTCTGAAAATGAAAAAAATAATTTAGAAATAGACAAAGCACTGGTTTTAAAAACAATTAAAGAAGTAACTGGCGTACAAACAAAACCATTAGTAGCTTCTAGTGGATTATCTATTCAATATGCTATTTTAATGGGATTGGTTAATCATGCTTTAGAAAAACATAAAGGAAAAGCTATTAAAATTGTAGTTCCCCCGAATTGTTATGGTGGAACTAACGATCAAGCAAGACGTGTAGCTGCTTGTATTAATAATGTTGAAATTATAGATTTACCAGTAGATGGTGGTAATGATATGGTAAAAAGTATAGATCTTGTTTTATCTAAAACAGCTTTAAATGATGCTGTTCCTTTTATCATAGCCGAAATTCCTACAAATCCTAGAGTTGAAGTTCCTGATCTTATAAAATTAGAGAAAGTATTAAGTAAAAAACGTACTACCGAAAAAGGAAATACAGCTATAGATCCTGTTTTTATTTTAGATCAAACTTTTTGTCCTAATGTACACTTTCTAGGAGAAGGAGAAATATTATCTACTGTTAAAACGATTTCTTTTGCTAGTGGATCTAAATTTCCAAGTGGTGGTTTATGTACTGCTGGTTATTGTGTTGGAAATGCTATAACAAAAGAATTAATGAATAAAATAGAATTGCATTTAAATATTTGTGATAACGAGGCTACAAATCTTCAATATAAAATTTTAGCAAAACAATTACCTTCTATGAATAATAGAATTCATGATGCTTATAAAAACACACGTGAATTTGTAAATTTTATTCAGGATACTTTACCTGAAGCAAAAATAAATTTTGTTTCTGAAGAATTAGCACAACAAGGCTTCACTCCTTCTGTATTTTCATTAGATCTTCCTACTAAAGGAAATACTGATGAAGAAAAAGAAAGCTATAAAAGAGCCTTAAATTTAAAGTTAATTCATTTGATGATTTCTGAAATTCCTAATGAAAGTAAGTTCTGTGTAAGTTACGGACAATTGAAAGGTTGTTATTGGACGGTACCTGCTACTTCTACACAAGGAACCACTAAAGAAGGAGATAAGGATTATATTGTTCGTGCCTCTCTCTCTCCTAACCTAGATCTTGAACTTCATAAAAAAATATTTATAGATTTTGTTAAAAACATATAAACAAAAAGGAAGTGTAAAAGCTTCCTTTTTTATTTGTTAATAAAAGAAAGTTTTTAAAAAATTCTTCAGATATTCATACTACATGAAAAACCTGAAAAGGTTTAAAAAAAGTGCAAAAAATATATTTTATACTTGATAAAAATTGGACAAAAATTTTTATATAACCTTTCCAAACATAGGTATATTTGGTTTTTGCTATTCAATTGTAAATAATATCAGGAAAAAGGATAAAGAATAGGATTCAAATATCGGAATTACGCTACGTTATTTGAAATTAAAGAAAACACAATTGCTTGGCTGTAGAATTAAAATCAAACACTGAATGTTTTAAAATTATAAAAAACAATTTTTAATACGTTCATTTCTATTTTTTGATCATCTGAAAAACACTAAGCTTGTATAATAAATATAGCAGGCCTTTTATGTAAATCAGGATTTTCAGATTTCCATTTAGAAATTGTATAGGTTCTTATATACTCAGTGGGTAATGAAATATCGCAAGCTACACATAAACTAGTATTTGGATTTAAAGTTAACCTTAAATGATCTAACATTTTTCCATTACGATATGGCGTTTCTATAAATATCTGTGATTGCTCTTTTTCTCTAGAAAGTCTTTCTAACTCTTTTAAGGCTCTTTTTCTTTCCGATTTATCTATCGGTAAATAACCATTAAAAGCAAAATTTTGTCCATTCATACCAGAAGCCATCATTGCTAATAATATAGAAGATGGTCCTACTAAAGGAATAACTTGTATTCCTTTTTCATGGGCTTGTTTAACAACCATCGCACCAGGATCTGCAACTCCAGGAACACCAGCTTCCGATAATATTCCTACAGATATCCCTTCCTTACAAACATCTAAATAATTTCGTGTTTCTAATTCATGCGAATATTTATCTATAGTCATAAAATTTAATGACGATTGTGATTTGTTAGGTGTTATTTTTTTAATATACCTTCTTGCAGTTTTTTCATTTTCAACCACAAAATAGTCTAACCTTTCAATTACTTTTTTAACTGAAATAGGCATCACCTCTAACGGTTCAGTATCTCCTAAAGTAGTAGGAATTAAATATAACTTACCTAGCATCGTTATTAATTTTAGAAGCGATTACCTCACAGGCATCATTTAACATTTGAAATACATTTTTAAATCCATCATCACCTCCATAATAAGGATCAGGAACACTTAAATTTTGATTAGGATAAGATTCATTTAGAATCATTTTCACTTTTTGTTTGTCGTTTTCATTATCAGAAAGTTTAATTATGTCTTTATAATTACTTTCATCCATCGTATAAATCAAATCAAAATTTTCAAAATCCTCCGCTACAAATTTCCTTGAACGTTGCTGTTTAATATCAATATTATTTTTAAAAGCTACTTCAATAGATCTATTGTCTGGTAATTCTCCTTCATGAAAACCCGATGTCCCTGCTGAATCAACAAATACATGTTTCGAATTTACTTTAGATTGTAAAATACCTTCGGCCAGTGGTGAACGACATATATTCCCCAAACAAACCATTAGTATTTTCATAAGATTATTTTTAGAATGTCAACTTTTTAGTTAAGTCGTCCACATATTTTCTAAATTGTTTATCTGTCTCCGTTAAATTATCTACTGTTTTACAAGCATGTAATACGGTTGCATGATCTCTTTGTCCTATTTGACTTCCTATACTAGCCAAAGACGATTTAGTCATTCTTTTTGCAAAATACATAGCTAATTGACGAGCCTGAACAACGTGTCTTTTTCTAGTTTTAGATTGAAGTGTAGCAACATCCATATCAAAATACTTAGATACTACTTTTTGAATATAATCTATAGAAACTTCTTTCTTTGTATTCTTTACAAATTTATCAACAATTTGTCTAGCTAATTCTAATGTAAATTCTTTTCTATTAAAAGAAGCTTGTGCTATCATAGATATTACAACTCCTTCTAACTCACGAACATTTGTTTTTACATTTTTTGCAATATACTCAACAATATCTTCAGGCATTTCTACACCATCTCTAAACAATTTATTCTGCAATATAGATATACGAGTTTCATAGTCAGGGCTTTGCAATTCTGCAGACAATCCCCATTTAAATCTAGATAATAAACGCTGTTCAATATCTTGCATATCTACAGGAGCCTTATCTGATGTTAAAATTACTTGTTTTCCGTTTTGATGTAAATGATTAAAAATATGGAAAAACACATCTTGAGTTCCTGCTTTACCAGATAAAAATTGAACATCATCAATAATTAATACATCTATCATTTGATAAAAATGAATAAAATCATTTCTTGTATTCGATTTTACAGAATCAATAAACTGCTGGGTAAATTTTTCAGAAGATATATATAAAACTGTTTTATCTGGATATTTATCTTTTATATCTACACCTATGGCGTGTGCTAAATGCGTTTTCCCTAAACCTACTCCTCCATAAATTAACAATGGATTGAAAGAAGTTCCTCCAGGTTTATTAGCTACTGCAATACTCGCAGATCTTGCTAATCTATTCGAATCTCCTTCTATGAAATTATCAAAATTATAGTTTGGATTTAATTGCGATTCAATTTTCACCTTTTGCAACCCTGGAATAATAAAAGGATTTTTTAATTCTCTTTTAGACTCTAAAGGTAAAGTTACTTTTTGTGGCTTTAATGGATTTCTGTTTGAACTAGGTATTTTTACCGTTTGTGGGCTATTACTGCTATAGGTGTTCTCCATTCGAACATCATAAATTAATTTAGCATGTTCCCCTAATTCTCTAACCAAAGCAACCCTAAGTAACTTTATGTAGTGTTCTTCTAACCACTCATAAAAAAACTTACTTGGCACTTGAATCGTTAATGCCTCACCCGATAATTTCACAGGCTTTATAGGTTCAAACCATGTCTTGTAAGCTTGAGGTTTTATATTATCTTCTATAAAAGATAAACATTTCAACCATACTAATTCAGCATTTTTATTCATTTAAGTTTTTCAGAAAAATTATAGTTTTTTTTATCGTTATCTTATAAAAAAAACAGCGTTAAATACCCTTTACTACGGACGGACAAAAATGTGAATAAAATTCAGTAAAAAAAAACCAAAACGGTATTGATTATTATTTATTTTTTACGTAAGATTAAGTCAAATTTAAAAAACTAAATCTTGTTTAAACATTATTCTACTATTAGAGTTCGATATGCCGAAACTGACCAGATGGGGGTCGTGTATCACGGAAACTATGCGCAATACCTTGAAATTGGTCGTACTGAATGGTTACGTTCATTGGGGGTCACTTACAAAAGTATGGAAAAAACTGGAATTATGTTACCTGTTATTTCGTTAAATTTTAATTTTAAGAAATCTGCTTTGTATGACGACGAATTAACTATCGTTACTTTCTTAAAAAAAACACCTAGTGTTAAAATTGAATTTGATTATGAAATTAAAAACCAACATAACGAATTAGTTTGTATAGGAAATACAGTTTTAGCATTTATAAACAAAGATTCCAAAAAGCCAATTCGTTGTCCCGAATTCTTATTAAAAAAATTAATTAAATAATTTTATTATTATCATTTATTGTTATTACATTTATAGCTAAACAATCTTCTATTTTTTAATTATACAAAAATGGAAGATTAAATTAAACAAAATAAATTAGATCAAATATCTAATTCCATTTAAAATGAAAATATATACTAAAACTGGTGATAAAGGAACAACGGCTCTTTATGGAGGCACAAGAGTTCCTAAATATCATTTACGTATAGAAAGTTACGGAACTGTAGATGAATTAAACTCATACATAGGTTTAATTAGAGATCAAGAAATAGATACTCAAATTAAAGAGAGCTTAATAAAAATACAGAACGAGTTATTTACTTTAGGAGCTATGTTAGCTACTCCTCAAGAAAAAGAAACTCTAAAAAATGGGAAAGAAAGATTAAATATTCCAAAAATTGATTCTGAATATATACAGTATTTAGAAGAAGAAATGGATCGTTTTAATTCTTTACTACCTGCAATGAGTCATTTCATTCTACCTGGCGGACACACAGCTGTGTCATTTTGTCACGTAGCTCGTTGCGTATGTAGAAGAGCTGAACGCTTATGCGCTGCCTTAAATGACGAGGAAAGCATAAACGAAAATATTTTAATGTATTTAAACCGACTTTCTGACTACCTTTTTGTGTTGGCACGAAAGTTGACAAAAGATTTACAAGCAAATGAGGTAAAATGGATACCTAAAAAGCTTTAAGTAAGTTCTTTTTTTTATTAATTACACATTTTTACAAAAAAACTTGACTTTTTAAGTTTAAATTTTATTTTTGCAAAAAACAAAACAGATTTAGAAATGTATTGGACACTTGAATTAGCATCTTATTTAGCAGATGCACCATGGCCTGCAACTAAAGACGAATTAATAGATTATGGAATTCGTACTGGTGCTCCTCTAGAAGTGGTAGAAAACTTACAGGATATAGAAGACGAAGGAGAGATTTATGATTCTATCATTGAGATATGGCCCGATTACCCGACCGAAGAAGATTATCTTTGGAACGAAGATGAATATTAAACAAAATAATAAAATTTAAAAGTCTCTCCATAGAGGCTTTTTTTTTGCTTACTTTTAAGCACTATATAACTAATTATAAACTAAGGTTTTACTTTAGATTAAAACGTACACAGAATGAGCATTTTAAACTCTATTATAAAATTATTTGTAGGAGAAAAACAGGAAAAAGATTTAAAATTATTACGCCCAATAATTGATCAAGTTAAATCTTTTGAAGATCAAATCGCTAACCTAAATCATAACGAACTTAGAGCAAAAACTATAGAGTTCAAATCGAAGATTAAAGAGGCAACACAGGAATTTGAAACTCAAATAAGTAATTTAGAAAAAGAGGTTAAAACTGCTGACATCGATAGTCAAGAGGAAATTTACTCGAAAATAGACAAACTTAGAGATGATGCATACAACGCTTCTGAAAAAGTTTTAGAAAGCATTATGCCAGAAGCTTTTGCTGTTGTTAAAGAAACAGCAAAACGTTTTGCAACGAACGAAGAAATTGAAGTAACAGCTACTCCTTTTGATAGAGAACTTTCTGGTACTAGAGAACATATTTCTTTAGAGGAAGACAAAGCTTTTTGGGCTAATTCTTGGGATGCTTCTGGTAAAGAAGTTACTTGGGATATGATACATTACGATGTACAACTAATTGGAGGTTCTGTATTACATCAAGGTAAAATTGCAGAAATGATGACTGGAGAAGGTAAAACGTTGGTTTCTACACTTCCTGTATATTTAAATGCCTTAACGGGTAAAGGTGTACACGTAGTTACTGTAAATGATTATTTAGCAAAACGAGATCGTGCTTGGATGGCTCCTATTTTCGAATTTCATGGTCTATCTACAGATTGTATCGATTTTCACCAACCTAACTCTGAAGCTAGAAGAAAAGCATACAACGCAGATATTACTTATGGTACCAATAATGAGTTTGGTTTCGATTATTTACGTGATAACATGGCTTCTTCTAAAGAAGATTTAGTACAACGTGCTCCTAATTATGCTATTATAGATGAGGTAGATTCTGTTTTGGTAGATGATGCTCGTACACCTTTAATCATATCTGGACCTGTACCTCAAGGTGACCGACATGAATTTAACGAATTACGTCCTTTAGTGGCAGATATTGTAAACCTTCAAAGTAAATATTTAGTAGGAGTTTTAGCGGAGGCTAAAAAATTAATAAAATCTGGTGACTCTAAAGAAGGAGGTTTTTTATTATTGCGTGTTTATAGAGGATTACCGAAAAATAAAGCACTTATTAAGTTTTTATCTCAAGAAGGAGTAAAACAAGTTTTGCAAAAAACAGAAAACTTTTACATGCAAGACAATAATAAGCTAATGCCTGAGGTAGATGCAGAATTATGGTTTACTGTTGAAGAAAAAAACAATCAAATTAATTTAACAGATAAAGGAGTTAATCATTTATCTGATAAAACTCAAAATAGCACCTTCTTCGTTTTACCAGATATCAGCATAAAGATTGCTGAAATCGAAGAAGCCGAAACAACTCCTGAAGAAAAAGCAACACAGAAAGAAGATCTGTATCGTGATTTTAGCATTAAAAGCGAACGAATTCATACAATGAATCAGCTTTTAAAAGCATATACTGTGTTTGAAAAAGATGTAGAATATGTAGTTGTTGACAATAAAGTAATGATTGTTGATGAACAAACAGGGCGTATTATGGATGGGCGTCGTTATTCTGACGGATTACACCAAGCTATTGAAGCAAAGGAAAATGTAAAGATTGAAGATGCAACACAAACATTTGCTACGGTAACTTTACAAAATTACTTTAGAATGTACCGTAAACTATCAGGTATGACAGGTACTGCAATTACGGAAGCTGGAGAATTTTTAGAAATTTACAAATTAGATGTTGTAGAAATACCAACTAACAAACCTATTGCTCGTGATGATAGAAATGATATGTTGTACAAAACAACAAGAGAAAAATACAATGCCGTAATTGAAGAAATAGTAAAACTAGTTAATGATGGTAGACCTGTATTAGTAGGTACTACTTCTGTAGAAATTTCTGAATTATTAGGTAGAATGCTTAAAATGCGTAAAATATCTCATAATATCTTAAATGCTAAATTGCATAAAAAAGAGGCAGATGTAGTTGCAGAAGCTGGAAAACCTGGGCAAGTAACTATTGCTACCAATATGGCAGGGCGTGGTACAGATATTAAGCTTTCTCCTGAGGTAAAAGCTGCTGGCGGATTGGCTATTATTGGTACAGAAAGACATGATTCTCGTCGTGTAGATAGACAATTACGTGGTCGTGCCGGTCGTCAAGGAGATGTTGGTTCTTCTCAGTTTTATGTTTCTTTAGATGATAATTTAATGCGTTTATTTGGTTCGGAAAGAATTGCCAAAATGATGGATAAATTAGGGCATAAAGATGGAGAGGTTATTCAAGATAGACTAATTACGAGAACTATAGAAAGAGCTCAGAAAAAAGTAGAAGAAAATAATTTTGGTATTCGTAAACGTTTATTAGAATACGATGATATTATGAATGCACAGCGTGAGTTTGTTTACAAACGTCGTCGCCATGCATTAGATGGTAAACGATTACAAATAGATATTGCCAATATGATTTATGATACGTGTAGTATTGTAATCAAACAAAATAAACTGAATAATGATTTTCAAAATTTTGAATTTGAATTAATTCGATTTTCTTCTATGACTTCTCCTTTTACAGAAGATGATTTTAACACTAAAGGAGAGCAAGAATTAACAGACGAATTGTACAAAATAGTTTCTGAACATTATAAAAAAGATGCCGAAAGAAACGCAGTACAAGCATATCCTGTTATTAAAGGTGTTTTTGAAAATGAAGGAGATCGCTACGAACGTATTGTAGTTCCTTTTACAGACGGTTCAAAAACAATACGTGTAGTAACTAACTTAAAAGAAGCTTACGAGAGCGAAGGAAAATCATTAGTAAATGATTTTGAAAAAAACATTACACTATCCATTATAGATGATAATTGGAAAGATCATCTACGTAAAATGGACGAGTTAAAACAAACTGTTCAGAATGCTACTTACGAACAAAAAGATCCTTTATTAGTTTATAAATTTGAAGCCTTTGAACTTTTTCAAGAAACTATAGATATAATAAATAAAGAAGTTTTATCTTTCTTATTCAAAGGAAAACTACCAACAGAAGATGAATCTCAAATTTCTGAAGCTAGAGAACAAAAAAGAGAAAAGTTAGATTTAAGAAAAGACGAAGCTCAAAACTCTACACAACAAGCTTTTAGTAGTGCTCGTGAGCAACAAACACAAGAACAACAAGTAGTAGAAACCATTGTAAGAGATCAACCTAAAATAGGTAGAAACGAAAGAGTTACTATAAAAAACGTATTATCTGGTGAAGAAAAAGTGGTGAAGTACAAACAAGCAATACCTCTTTTAGAACAAGGCTCTTGGGTTTTACACAATAAATAAAGTAATAAAACATAAACATTAGAACTCGGAAAAGTATTTTCCGAGTTTTTTTATTTACAAAAAATTTACAATTTTTACTTAAAATTCAACTTTCTATAACAATCTATTAATTTTTCATTTACTAAAAAACGATCTTTAAAAAGTATTTTAGTGAGATACTATACTGGTTTTTAAAATTCTAATAAAAGACTAGTAAGTTAGATAACTAGTAATGAAAAAAAGTAAAAGACGTAAACTCGATATTGTCGTAATTTCTGATGTACACTTAGGTACTTTTGGTTGTAGAGCAAAGGAACTCCATAATTACTTAAAAACTATTCATCCTAAAACACTCATTTTAAACGGAGATATCATAGATATTTGGCAATTTAACAAGCGATATTTTCCTAAATCGCATATGAAAGTAATTAAACAATTAATGTCTTTTATTACTTCTGATACTAAAGTATACTACGTAACTGGAAATCATGATGAAACATTAAGACGTTTTAAAGGTTTTAGTTTAGGAAGCTTTGAAATTGTTAATAAAGTATTACTAGATATCGATGGCAAAAAAGGATGGTTTTTTCATGGAGATGTTTTTGATATTACTATGCAACATTCTAAATGGCTTGCTAAACTAGGTGGTATTGGCTACGATTCTTTAATTATGCTAAATACTGCTGTTAATTGGATTAGTGAGACTTTGGGATACAACAGACTCTCATTCAGTAAAAAAATTAAAAACAGCGTTAAAAGTGCTCTAAAATTTATTAATGATTTTGAAAAAACAGCAGCAGATATTGCTATAGATAATAATTATGAATATGTTGTTTGTGGTCACATTCATCAACCAGAAATGAAAATCATTGAAAATGAAAAAGGAAAAACCATGTATTTAAATTCTGGAGATTGGATAGAAAATTTAACAGCTTTAGAATACAATAACAAAGAATGGAAGTTGTATGAGTATGAAAAAGATGAATTGGTTAAAAAAACAATCAATGACATAGAAGTAAATGATCTAGAATCTATAAAAGCATCGCAAAGTAATAGTCAGCTTTTTGACGACTTACTACAAGAGTTTAACCTTCAAAAATCTTCTAATAAATTATGAAAATTTTATACGCTATTCAAGGAACTGGAAACGGACATGCAAGTAGGGCTTTAGAAATTGTTCCTCATTTACAAAAACGTGCGGAAATAGATATATTAATAAGTGGATACCAATGTGAATTAAAGTTCCCTTTTGAAGTAAAGTATAAATTGAAAGGTTTAAGTTTTATTTTTGGTAAAAAAGGTGGTGTAGATATATGGCAAACTCTAAAAAAATCTAAATTTAGTCGACTTTGGAGAGAAATAAAAAACGTGCCTGTACAAGAATATGATTTAATTATTAATGATTTTGAACCTGTAACAGCTTGGGCTTGTAAATTTAAAAACGTTCCTATTATATCACTAAGTCATCAAAATGCCGTAGCCGATGATAGTGCTCCTAAATATAATCGTTTTAAATTTGAAAAATTACTTCTTAAGTATTATGCACCTGCAAAAAACAAATTTGGATTTCATTTTAAATCTTATTCTTCTGCTACTTTCCTCCCTATAATACGTAAAGAAATCCGTTATAAAAACAGTATAAAAAAAGGGCATTATACTGTTTATTTACCAGCATATGGCGACAAAAAATTAATTAAAATACTGTCTAACTTTAAAACTGTTAAATGGCAGATATTTTCAAAACACACAAACCAATTTCAATTGCATAATAACATTACTATTCATCCTATAAATGGAAAAGAATTTATAACAAGTATTGCTTCTTCTAATGGTGTCTTATGTGGTGCAGGTTTTGAAACCCCGGCAGAAGCATTATTTTTGAAAAAAAAGTTAATGGTTATTCCTATGAAAAACCAATACGAACAACAATGTAATGCACTAGCTTTAAAAGAAATGGGAATACCTGTTTTAAAGAAACTTAACAAGAAACAACTTCCTAAAATTGAAAAATGGATAAAATCAAACTCTATTGTAAAAGTAAATTATCCAGATGTTACAGAAGACCTTTTAGATGCCATAATATTACCGTATTATAACCAAACTATACTCTCTGAAGTTACTATAGCTTCATAAGCTACTTTTTTAAATAGAAACAACTAAAAAAGATATCAATTAGTAGTAGTATCCTATTTTGTGTCATAACATCTGTTTCTCAAAATTTTTATTGGGAGTCTCCATGTGACATTTTAGTTTTAAAGCAACTCATTAGCAATTGAATATAAATAGAACTTAGGTTTCTATAAAAATGAATAGATTTATTGTTAATCATTTACAGCAAATTAAAAAACTAACTATACTCCTACCCTATTTACTATTATTTCATTTAATCTATTTCTCAATACTTCTACATCTTCATCAGTTAATACTTCTTTTAAAAATTTAACTTTTTTATTTTTCCCAGCATCCTTATAGTAGATAATAATTGTACGTTTTTGAATATCAAAACTTTCAAGTTTTTCATTTAATATCATTTTTTTGTGTGCAATTCCTGGCTGAAAAACAAAATGTTTTGAGTAAAATTTAAAAATCTTAACATTTGAATTAAAAAAACCTATTATTAAGATTACAAAACCAAAAGTTAAAGGCATTAATGGTAACTTTTTAAACATTACTGCCAAAAAAAAGGATCCAAAAATCATGATTCCTCCTAAAATAAAAGATTTATTTCTTCCCTTCCAACTCAATCCAATTTCTTTAATTACTGTCTCCATAAAATTCTTTATTAAATTTTCGCTCTTTTAAATCACTTATTGTTTTTCCAATTCCCATAGCTGCAATCATACCTAACGGAACAAAAAATATGCTTCCTATAAAAAATAGAATACTTCCTGCTTTTATTTTATCTATTATTAATAATACAAGACCTATAATACATAATAAAAATGCAATTACTGCTGGTATAAAAAGGAATTCATATGTTTCTAAACATCCTATATAAACTAAAATTAAAGCATTTACAAATAGACCTAAATAAGTTATTGTATTTATTTTATTCATCTTTTAATTTTAAGTAAAGATATTTACACTTATAATTATAATCAGATGATATTTAAGATGTGTCTATATTTAAGTTATAATTGCTATACTTAAGTAAATTTTCGCTAAAAGATATTTCAGATTATTTATAATATGAAGTAATAGCAAACTTAAATAAAAAATAGAAAGCATTTCAATGTAGCTTAACTACATGATAATTATTTTAACACATTAATCTATTATTTACCAATGAATTAAAGACAAACTTTTTTCTTTTAAAAAGGTATTGGTTTTAGAAAAATGTTTATTACCAAACCAATAGCCTCTATTGGCACTTAATGGTGATGGATGCCCAGATTCCAAAACATGATGTTTTTTCTTATCTATTTTAGCACCTTTTTTCTTAGCATAACCGCCCCATAATAAGAAAACAACATTTTCTTTTTCAGAAGAAATTTTGCTAATTACAGCATCTGTAAATTGTTCCCAGCCTTTCTTTTGATGGCTTCCTGCTTCGTGCGCTCTAACTGTTAGTGTTGCATTTAAAAGTAAAACACCTTGTTTTGCCCAACGAGATAAATCTCCTGAAACTGGATATGCAATTCCCAAATCAGTTTCTAATTCTTTAAAGATATTTATTAATGATGGTGGATGCGCTATCTCATCTTGAACAGAAAAACACAAACCATTTGCCTGTCCTACTCCATGGTAAGGATCTTGTCCTATAATAACCACTTTCGTAGCATCAAAATCACAAAAATCAAAAGCCGAAAAAATATTTTCCCCACTAGGATAACACGTATTATTTTGATATTCTTCTTTTACAAATGCGATTAAATTTGAGAAATAATCCTTTTCAAATTCCGATTGTAAAATATGTTTCCAACTTTCCGCGATATTTACTTGCATTCTTTTATTTTTGTTGTTTTCAAAAATAGAAAATTGAAGCATAACATCTCAGAAAAAACGTTACAAGATTTAGAATTTTCAACAGTTTTACAACAAGTTGCTATTTCTTGTATTTCAGAATTAGGTAAAAAAGAAGTTTTAAATATCTCTCCTATACATAAGGAAGAAAATCTTTATTTTGAACTTGCATTAGTAAATGAATATGTAGCTTCTTTTGAAAACGAAAATAGAATTCCAAATCACGGTTTTGATAATATTACCGATTTTATTAAACGCTTATCTATAGAAAATAGTTATTTAGAAACAGATGCTTTTTTAAAAATTGCTTCTGTCACAGAAACGGTAAATGAATTAAAAAAGTTTTTAAAAAAATTTCAAGAATACTATCCTTCTCTTTATAAATTAAGTGATCGTATAGAATTTACTACTTTTATATCAGATGCTATTTTAAAAATAATTACCTCTTATGGTGAAATAACAGACAATGCTTCTCCTACTCTTAAACAAGTAAGAAAAGGTATTAACTCTGTTAGAGGCAAAATAGGCGAAAGCTTTTCTAGAGCATTAAGTAGAAATATTGCTAATGGATATTTAGATGATATTAAAGAATCTATTGTAGATAACCAACGTGTATTAGCTGTTTTAGCAATGCATCGTAAAAAGGTAAATGGTAGTTTGCTAGGTACTTCAAAATCTGGAAACATTGTTTACATAGCACCACAAGCTACTTTAGCTTATAGCAGAGAGTTACAAAATTTACTCTACGAAGAAAAACAGGAAGTTATTAAAATTTTAAGAGCTTTATCAGATGAAATTCGTCCTTTAATACCATTACTTAATGAGTATTTAGGCTTTTTAACACATTTAGATGTCATTGGAGCTAAGGCTAAATATGCTCAGGAAATTAATGGATTACTTCCGAAGATATCTAAAGAAAAAAAAGTGTATTTACGAGATGCTTACCATCCTGTTTTATGGAAAAAAAATACAGAGCAAGGTATTCATACCATACCACAAACCATAGAACTTAATGAAAAACAGCAAATAATAGTTATTTCTGGTCCAAATGCAGGCGGAAAAAGTATTACATTAAAAACTATTGGTTTATTACAAGTAATGCTACAAAGTGCTTTACTTATTCCTGTACATGAACGTAGTGAAACTTCGTTATTTGGTAGTATTTTAACCGATATAGGAGATAATCAATCCATCGAAAATCAGTTGAGTACTTATAGTTATCGATTAAAAAACATGCGTTACTTTTTAAGAAAATGCGATGAAAACACCTTGTTTTTAATTGATGAATTTGGTACAGGTTCTGATCCTGAATTAGGAGGTGCTTTGGCAGAGATTTTCTTAGAAGAGTTTTATCATAAAAAATCATTTGGAATTATTACCACACATTATGCTAACTTAAAAGTATTGGCAAATGAATTGGAAAATGTAACCAATGCGAATATGCAATTTGATGAGCGTACCTTAGAGCCAAAATATAAGCTATTTATAGGGCAAGCTGGTAGTTCTTTTACATTTGAAGTAGCTCAGAAAAACGGTATTCCATATAGTTTAATTAATAGAGCTAAAAAAAGAGTAGAAAGTGAAAAAGTTCGTTTAGATAAAACTATTTCAAAGCTTCAAAAAGAACGTAATCGCTTGCAAAAAACTTCTGACACTTTAGAAAAACAGAGATCTAAAGGGCAAGAACATATAGAAAACCTACAAGAAAAGGAATTAAAAGTTAGAGAAAAACTAGAAGGTTTTCAAGAATTGTATGACAATAACCAACGTATGTTGGGAATAGGTAGAAAGTTAAATGAATTATTAAATAAATACTTTCAAACAAATAATAAAAAAGAATTATCGGCTAACTTCTTTAAATGGGTAGCTGCCGAAAAAACAAAACATACCAAAAGGAACCCTCCTAAAAAGAAAACAAAAACAGAAAAAGCAAAAGATAAAGAAATAGCTATTAAACAAAAAGCAGCTATTAAAAAAGTAGAAGAAGAAGTATTACAAAAGGTAGTAAAAGTAAGAGCTGAAAAACAAATAGAAGCTAAGAAAATAGCCAAAGCTAAATCTGAATACATTTTTAAAGTTGGTGATAGAGTTCGATTAATTGATGGAAATGCTGTTGGTTCTATAGACAAGGTTGAAAAGAAGAATGTTTTTATTAACTATGGTTTATTTACTACAAAAGCCTCTATAGAAAAAATTGAACTGGTTGAAAGAGCTAAGAGTTGAGGAGTTGAGGAGTTGAGGAGTTGAGGAGTTGAGGAGTTGAGGAGTTGAGGAGTTGAGGAGTTGAGGAGTT